>NZ_QKZN01000002.1:248415-644703 GCF_003254285.1 Cupriavidus phytorum | reverse complement strand
GGGCCGCGCACATCATCGAGCAGCGCATCGACAACAAGATCATCCGCCCGAGCGCCAACTACACCGGGCCGGAGAACCTGAAGTTCGTGCCGATCAAGGATCGCAAGTAAGACCGGCTGCCGGATTGCCCTGCGTCGGGTTGCGTTGAATCCGAGCCTGCGGGCAAAGGGGTAGCTGGTCGCTGACACAGGGCCACTACCCCTTTTTCATACCTATATCGATTTCCCTACACCATGAATTCTGCAAACCGCAAACCGCTACCGGGCACCAAGCTGGATTACTTCGACGCGCGCGCCGCGGTCGAGGCGATCCAGCCGGGTGCCTACGACAAGCTGCCGTACACGTCGCGCGTGCTGGCAGAAAACCTGGTGCGCCGCTGCGACCCCGCCACGCTGACGGATTCGCTGAAGCAGCTGATCGAGCGCAAGCGCGACCTCGACTTCCCGTGGTTCCCGGCACGCGTGGTGTGCCACGACATCCTGGGCCAGACTGCGCTGGTGGACCTGGCCGGCCTGCGCGACGCCATTGCCGACCAAGGCGGCGACCCTGCCAAGGTCAACCCGGTGGTGCCGGTGCAGCTGATCGTCGACCACTCGCTGGCGGTGGAGTGCGGTGGCTTCGACCCGCAGGCGTTCGAGAAGAACCGCGCCATCGAAGACCGCCGCAACGAAGACCGCTTCCATTTCATCGACTGGACCAAGAAGGCGTTCAAGAACGTCGACGTGATCCCGCCGGGCAACGGCATCATGCACCAGATCAACCTGGAGAAGATGTCGCCGGTGATCCACGCCGACAACGGCGTGGCCTACCCCGACACCTGCGTCGGCACCGACAGCCACACCCCGCACGTCGATGCGCTGGGCGTGATCGCCATCGGCGTGGGCGGCCTGGAAGCCGAGAACGTGATGCTCGGCCGCGCCTCGTGGATGCGCCTGCCGGATATTGTCGGCGTCGAGCTGACTGGCAAGCGCCAGCCCGGCATCACCGCCACCGATATCGTGCTGGCCCTGACCGAGTTCCTGCGCAAGGAAAAGGTGGTCGGCGCCTACCTGGAATTCCGCGGCGAAGGCGCGTCGAGCCTGACGCTCGGCGACCGCGCCACCATCTCCAACATGGCCCCCGAATACGGCGCCACCGCGGCGATGTTCTTCATCGACGAACAGACCATCGAATACCTGCGCCTGACCGGCCGCACCGACGAGCAGCTCAAGCTGGTCGAGACCTATGCCAAGACCGCCGGCCTGTGGGCGGATGCGCTGCAGCATGCCGAATACGAGCGCGTGCTGAAGTTCGACCTGTCGAGCGTGGTGCGCAACATGGCCGGCCCGTCGAACCCGCACAAGCGCCTGCCGACCTCGGCGCTGGCCGAGCGCGGCATCGCCGTGGACCTGGACAAGGCGCGCGCGCAGGAGGCCGAAGGGCTGATGCCCGATGGCGCGGTGATCATCGCCGCCATCACCAGCTGCACCAACACCAGCAACCCGCGCAACGTGATCGCCGCCGCGCTGCTGGCACGCAACGCCAACGCGCGCGGGCTGACGCGCAAGCCGTGGGTCAAGTCGTCGCTGGCGCCCGGATCGAAGGCAGTCGAGCTGTACCTGGAAGAAGCCAACCTGCTGCCTGACCTGGAAAAGCTCGGCTTCGGCATCGTCGCCTTCGCCTGCACCACCTGCAACGGCATGTCGGGCGCGCTCGATCCGAAGATCCAGCAGGAAATCATCGACCGCGACCTGTACGCCACCGCGGTGCTGTCCGGCAACCGCAACTTCGACGGCCGCATCCACCCGTACGCCAAGCAGGCCTTCCTGGCCTCGCCGCCGCTGGTGGTGGCCTACGCCATTGCCGGCACCATCCGCTTCGATATCGAGAAGGACGTGCTGGGCACCGACCAGGACGGCAAGCCGGTATACCTGAAGGACATCTGGCCGAGCGACGAAGAGATCGACGCCATCGTCAAGCAGAGCGTCAAGCCCGAGCAGTTCCGCAAGGTCTACGAGCCGATGTTCGCGCTGACCGTCGACACCGGCGAGAGCGCCGCGCCGCTGTACGACTGGCGCCCGCAAAGCACCTATATCCGCCGTCCGCCGTACTGGGAAGGCGCGCTGGCCGGCGCGCGCACGCTGCAGGGCCTGCGTCCGCTCGCGGTGCTGGGCGACAACATCACCACCGACCACCTGTCGCCGTCCAACGCCATTCTGCTCGACAGCGCGGCGGGCGAGTACCTGGCGAAGATGGGCCTGCCGGAAGAGGACTTCAACTCGTACGCGACGCACCGCGGCGACCACCTGACCGCCCAGCGCGCCACTTTCGCCAACCCGACGCTGGTCAATGAAATGGCGGTGGTCGACGGCCAGGTCAAGAAGGGTTCGCTGGCGCGCATCGAGCCGGAAGGCAAGGTCGTGCGCATGTGGGAAGCGATCGAGACCTATATGGACCGCAAGCAGCCGCTGATCATTATCGCCGGCGCGGACTATGGCCAGGGCTCGTCGCGCGACTGGGCCGCCAAGGGCGTGCGCCTGGCCGGCGTGGAAGCCATCGTCGCCGAAGGCTTCGAGCGCATCCACCGCACCAACCTGATCGGCATGGGCGTGCTGCCGCTGGAGTTCAAGCCGGGCGTGAACCGGCTGACGCTGGGGCTGGACGGCACCGAGACCTATGACGTGATCGGCGAGCGCCAGCCGCGCGCGACGCTGACGCTGGTGGTCCATCGCAAGAACGGCGAGCGCGTGGAAGTTCCGGTGACGTGCCGCCTCGACAGCGACGAGGAAGTCTCGATCTACGAGGCCGGCGGCGTGCTGCAGCGGTTTGCGCAGGACTTCTTGGAGTCGAACAAGGCGGCGGCGTAAGCTCGAGCTGCTACGGAAGCCGGTGGTGTGCTCCCCTCTCCCCCGCCCCTCTCCCAGAGGGAGAGGGGAGCAAACAAGCGCCAGGCTTTGCTTCCCCGCAAATGGATTCCTAAGCTGTCACCAGGCCCCAGGCCTAACCACGACATTCATTCCCATGGCCCACGTACCCCAGATCAAGATCCCCGCCACCTACATCCGTGGCGGCACCAGCAAGGGCGTGTTCTTCCGCCTGCAAGACCTGCCCGAGCGCGCCCGCGTGCCCGGCCCGGCGCGCGACGCGCTGCTGCTGCGCGTGATCGGCAGCCCCGATCCCTATGGCAAGCAGATCGACGGCATGGGCGCTGCCACCTCCAGCACCAGCAAGACCGTGATCCTGTCGAAGAGCACGCGTCCGGACCACGATGTCGACTACCTGTTCGGCCAGGTCTCGATCGACCAGCCCTTTGTCGACTGGAGCGGCAACTGCGGCAACCTGTCGGCCGCGGTCGGCCCGTTCGCCATCAGCGCCGGCCTGGTCGACCCGGGCCGCGTGCCGCACAACGGCGTGGCCGTGGTGCGCATCTGGCAGGCCAATATCGGCAAGACCATCATCGGCCATGTGCCCATCAGCAACGGTGAAGTGCAGGAAACCGGCGATTTCGAACTGGACGGCGTGACCTTCCCAGCCGCCGAAGTCCAGCTCGAGTTCATGGACCCGGCCGCCGAGGAGGAAGGCGCCGGCGGTGCGATGTTCCCGACCGGCAACGTGGTCGACGATCTGGAGGTGCCGGGAGTCGGCACGCTCAAGGCCACCATGATCAACGCCGGCATCCCGACCATCTTCGTCAATGCGGACAGCATCGGCTACACCGGCACCGAGCTGCAGGACGCCATCAATAGCGACACCAAGGCGCTGGCGATGTTCGAAACCATCCGTGCCTACGGCGCGCTGCGCATGGGCCTGATCAAGAACGTCGACGAGGCGGCCAGGCGCCAGCACACGCCCAAGGTCGCCTTCGTGGCCAGGCCGGTGGACTACACCGCCTCCAGCGGCAAGCAGGTGGCCGCGGCCGACGTCGACCTGCTGGTGCGTGCGCTGTCGATGGGCAAGCTGCACCACGCCATGATGGGCACGGCCGCGGTGGCGATCGGCACTGCCGCCGCCATCCCCGGCACGCTGGTCAACCTGGCGGCCGGCGGCGGCGAACGCAATGCGGTCCGGTTCGGGCATCCGTCCGGCACGCTGCGCGTCGGCGCCGAGGCGCAACTGGTCGACGGCGAATGGGTGGTCAGGAAGGCCATCATGAGCCGCAGCGCGCGGGTGCTGATGGAAGGCTGGGTGCGCGTGCCCGGCGACGCGTTCTGAGCCGGTTGCAAGCGAAAACGCCGGTGCCGGCGACACTCGGCCGGCCCGGCAATGTATGCGCCTGAAGTTATGGGAAAGGCGGTTTTATGCCGAATCGGCATAACCCTTGCGCCGCCCTTCCACCGCGAATTTCTCCTCACGTATAGTCTCTGCCGCTGCCTGAACCGGACCCTGCACCACAGGCCCGGCCGCCGGCAGCCACCGACTGAACACGGACGGCACCATTCCACCCATAAGGTATGTCGTGCCGCTTCCAGTACGGGCCACACGTTCGTATAGATACCGAGGAGAACCATGAAACATTCCGCCCGCGTCACCACGCTGGCCGCTGCCCTGCTGTCGGCGAGCCTGATCACCGGCACCGCGCACGCCCAGCTCGCGCCCGCGACGCAGCCTGCCGCCGCCGCTGCCACGGCCCCGGCCGAAGCGCGCAAGGCCAACATCGTCATCATCGGCACCGGCGGCACCATTGCCGGCGCCGGCGCGGCGGCGACCAACACCGCCGCCTACCAGTCCGCCGTGGTCCCGGTCGACAAGATCATCGCCTCGGTGCCGGAAATCTCCAAGGTCGCCAACGTCAAGGGCGAGCAGATCTTCCAGATCGGCTCGGAAAGCTTCAACAACGAACGCCTGCTCAAGCTGGCCAAGCGCGTGTCGGAACTGCTCAAGCAGCCTGACGTCGACGGCATCGTGATCACGCACGGCACCGACACCATCGAGGAAACGGCCTACTTCCTCAACCTGACGCTGAAGAGCGACAAGCCGGTGGTGGTGGTCGGCTCGATGCGCCCGGGCACCGCGCTAGGTGCGGACGGCGCACTGAACCTCTACGACGCCGTGCTGGTCGCCTCCAACCCCGCTTCCAAGGGCAAGGGCACGCTGGCGGTGCTGAACGACGAAATCCACACCGGCCGCGACGTCTCCAAGACCAACACCTTCAAGACCGAGACCTTCCGCTCTCCGTTCGGCCCGCTGGGCTACGTGGTCGAGGGCCGCACCCTGTTCTACCGCCTGCCGGCGCGTCCGCACACGCTGCAGACGCAGTGGGACATCGACAAGATCGACAAGCTGCCCGAAGTGGCGGTGGTCTATGCCTACGGCAACGCCAACCCGGCCGCGGTCGAGGCGGCGGTGAAGAGCGGCGCCAAGGCCATCATCTACGCCGCCACCGGCAACGGCAGCGTCGGCGACTACATGGTCGAGTCGCTCAAGGCCGCGCGCGCCAAGGGCGTGCAGATCGTGCGCGCGTCGCGCACCGGCAGCGGCGTGGTGGTGCGTAACGCCGAGCAGCCGGACGACAAGTACGACTGGATCGTCACCGATGACCAGCTGCCGCAGAAGGCGCGCATCCTGATGGCGCTGGCGCTGACGCAGACCAACGACAGCAAGGCGCTGCAGCAGGTGTTCTGGAAGTACTGATCCAGGGCAGCACCGGGGTCGTCCAGCGCCATGGCCTGGTCGATCCCGAAACCCGGGCGCTTCCCGACCCGCGGCCGGGCCGGGAAGCCGAGCGGCGCCATCAATCCGGCTCAGGATCGCTCATGAGCTTGAGCACCAGATGCCGTCCGTCGCTGACCGCACCGTTCGTGCCGACCACGTAAAGCAGGTAATCGCCGGCGATCGCCAGCCCCGGCAGCGGCGGCGCGGTGACCTCGAGCTTGCCGCCCTGCTGCGCGAACGGCAACTTCACATACCGGTTGCCCCAGGTCCAGTTGTGCGTGACCGGGCCGGTGCGGATCATCGTTACCGCTGCCACCTCGGTGCCGGTGACCTCCAGCTTGAACTTGTTGCCGTGACGGATGCTGGACGGCGCATTGTCGATGACCGGCTTCGCCCCCTTGAAGAAGTAAGGCGGCTTGTACTGCTCGATCACCGGGACGGCGGCATCCCGCTGCGCCTGCGTCTGCGGCGAACCCGGAATCAGGTTGACGCGGTTGCCGCCCATGACCCACACCGCCCCATTGGGCATCAGCAGCGCGGTGGAGTGATCGTGCCTGGGTACGGGAGACGACACGAGATCGGTCCGGCTGCCATCCGCCGGGTTGAACATCTGGTAGCGCAGGCTGTTCGCGCTTCCGCTCGCGCCACCGACCACCAGCAGTTTCCCGTCCGGCAGCGCCACCACATTGTTTTGCGTGGCCGGCTGGATAAGACTGGCGAGCGGCTTCCATTTCGGCGTCGCGCTGGAAAAATCGATCGTTTCCGCGACCGCCGATTCGGGCGTGTTGCCCCCGCTGGAGCCGCCGAACAGGAAGACCTCCTGCGACCAGGTGCCGTCGGCACGGATCGTCACCATCAGCACGCCGGCGCCGCTGTCGTGGCCATTCTGGGCGGTGTCGACGAAGGTCCAGTGATTCTGCGCGCGCGTGGCGATCAGCGGATCGGCAAGCGCGCCCTGGACATCGAGCAGATAGGTATTGCCGCTGTAGAAGAACGGGTCGTATCCCCCGATATTGAGGCCGCCTGGCTGGCCCGGCAGCGGCGGCACCACCTCGGCCGTGACCGCGACCTTCCAGTCCTTCTCGTTCGGGCCGGTCTGGACGACAAAGGCGCGCGGATACATCGGCAACTGCTTCCACGCGTTTTCCAGCGCGACCGTCGTGTCGGTCTTCGGGTCGTAGACTTCGGGCACGCCCTGGCGCACCTTGGTGCTGCCGGCATTGGCCGGCCCCACGCTGGTGTCCTGGTCGGAGCCGGACAGGACCAGGATCCTGCCATCCGGCAAGGTCACCGCGGTCGGGTACCAGCGCTGGTATTTCAGGTCTGACGGCGTCGGCGGATCGGTGTTGTTTTCGTTGAGCGGATCGCAGTGAGACAGCACGCCGGTCGGATCCATTTCATAGCCGATCCTGACGCAGGGCATCGGCCTTGGTATCCATGACTCGGTTTTCGGGTCGAATATATTGACCTTCCTGCCGCCGTTGTTGCCGCCCTTGTCGTGCAGCCCGACCACGTAGATGCGGCCATCCACGCCGGACACATGCCCATTGCAGAACAGGTTATAGCCCAGGCCCCTGGAAAAGCCGGCATCCGTGAAGAACCGGTCGGTGCTGCTGATCTCCGCGCTAGTCAGGTCGGCGATCGCGTTCTTGGTGAAGACGCCGGTATCGATCATCGACTGCAGCCCGCACACATCGAGAATCTGCGCGTTTTCGCGCTCGAGATCCGGGCCGTAGCGCGACCAGCCGCTCTCGTCGAGCTGGCCCAGGCCGAACCCGCCCTGTACCAGGCTGATGTATTTCTGGTTGAATCCCGGAAATACATTGCTGCCGGGAACCGGCGCATTGAGATAATGTTTTGGCTTATATTCCGACGGCCGCATCCAGACCAGCATATTGGGACAAGCCGAATATTTCTTGTTCCATATCAGCGTGGCATGGATAAAATCCTTGTGAGCCGGCACCAGGCCGCTCTTTTCTCCACATACCGCCGGACCGGCTTCGGGACACTCAACGGCCGCCCGCGCGGGGCTTGCCGGCACGACCAACAGCCATAACGAGCACGAGCCCGCCACTGCCGCCGCGAAAGTTTTTTGCACGGTCTTCATGCCACACCTCCTTCGAGACCATTGCCCCAAAGACCCGGATTTTTTCAATTTTTATGGCTTTTCTTTAAATGCATAAATGTTATTGGCGTGCGGCATTGCACCGCTTTTTTACACATCCGGTGGTGAGCATAAAATCAGTTTAGGCAGCGTTGTGGCGCGCCGATGCCTGGCCGATGCACATAGGACCGCGCACGTATGTGGTCCACCGCACAGACGGGATGCGTGATATCTGCCTGCCTGGTGGCCGGGCCGGAACAGGCGGGCTCAACAACTGCGAGCAGGTCGCGCCAGTGCAACTGGCGCGCGCGGCTTTGAGGGTGATTAATGGCGGTTAATTGCGTTAATAGAAGCGAGCAGCGCGGGCTCCATCCCGGCCGGCTCAGAACATGGCGCTGCTTATCAAGGCCCTGGCAACCAGCACGCCTTCGTCGGGCGCTTCGGCATACACCGAGACATCGGTCACCACCTGCCGACGGCCACGCCGGGCCACCGACGCCACCGCCCGCAGCGCGGCCCCCTGTGCCGGCGCCAGGTACTGGATCGACAGCGAACCGGTCGCTCCGCCCTTGACGTCGTCGGCATTGGCGCCCGACGCCGCCGCGGCCGCGCCGGCGATGTCGATCAGCGTGGCAATGACACCGCCGTGCACGATGCTGCCGTGGGTCACGTTGGTCGGCAGGAACGGCATCTCCAGTTCGACATGGTCAGGCGCCAGGCTGGCCAGCCGCACGCCGAGTGCGCGCGCCACGGGAGACCCCAGCAGCACGTTATCGACCATGGCGCGCATGCGCGGGTCGACGCCGGCGGCGCGGCGGTCGTGGGAAAGGGGCACGGCGGCGATGGTCTGGGGCATGGCTGGACTCCGGTGAAGGTTCGAGGCTTGAGGCAGCGTAACGGCGGTGGCCTTGCGGCTCAATGACCTGCGAGGTAATCCCGGCCCCGCGGCACGGCCTTGGACGAGCCGCACTTGCGCACCCGATATAATGGGCGGCCGTTTCACGCTCCACCTTCCCGCCACCATGCCGTCACCTTCCGAATCCGCCCCGCTCCGCCCCGAACCGGACCACGGCACCACGGATTCCACGCTGTCCGAGCGCCCGGACAGCCCCTGCATCGGCATCTGCTCGACCTTGTTCGACGAGGTGTGCCAGGGCTGCGGCCGCACCGCGGCCGAGGTCAGCAACTGGGTATTTTTCAGCGACGAGGAAAAGCAGCGGGTGTGGGAACGCATCACGCGCGAAGGCACCGGCAAGCGTTTCCGCCAGGGCTGAGGCGCCTTCGCCCGCAGCGGGGTCATTCCCCGGACAGGCGCCGCTCCATCGCTTCGACTTCGCGCCGTTCCAGCCGCTGCCGCGCCAGCTTGCGCCAGTTCTCGGCCAGTGGCGCCAGCGCGGCCATTTCCGCCAGCGCGGCATAGTCGAGCCGGTCGACATACAGCACCTGCAGCAGACGGTGCAGCGACCACTCGGGACAGGGCCGCGCCACCAGTTCCAGCATATCGCCCGCGGCCACGTCGCCGGTTTCCAGCACGCGGTAGTACCAGCCCGTGCGCAGGCTCTGCTGCACGGCGCGCGACATGCCCGCATAGCCGAAGCGGTGATTGAGCTTCCAGCACGGCTGGCGCGCCTGCGACACCTCGACCAGCGCCGTGCCGAGCCGGAAGCGATCGCCGATGCAGACATCGGCTTCGGTCAGGCCCGTGGTGCTCAGGTTCTCGCCGAAGGCGCCAGGCGCGTCGAGGACGCCATCGGCCGACGCCCCCTGTTCCCGCAGCGTCAGGCGCCACGCCGGGTAGTGGTCGAAGGCATAGTGGTGCAGCGACTTTTCCGGGCCGCCGTGGTGGCGCGGATCGCCCTGCCCGTCGCCCTCGAGCCCGGTCGCGGTCACGCGCAGGCGCGCGCGCGTTGCGGCCTTGGCAATGCCGCTGGGTACGCCCTTGGGCCCGAACGGGCGCACGGCGCCGGTCAGCACCGCAGCGAGCGGCACGCGCAGGGGAGTTACGTACTGGCTCATAGTCCGGCCTGCTCCAGCCAGCGCGCGAACATGCGCTCTCCCGCCGCCGCCACGGTGGCACCGACTTGCGCGGTGCGCGCGCGGATGGTGCGCGGATCGATGCCGGCCTTGCCGAGTTCGACGGTATGGCCGATCAGCCAGGCCTCGATATCGCGCGGCATGACTTCGGGGTGGAACTGCAGCGCCAGCACCTGGTTGCCGATGGCATAGGCCTGGTTCGGTACCGCCGCGGTCGAGGCCAGCAACTGCGCGCCGGCGGGCAGGTCGAAGGTGTCGCCGTGCCAGTGCAGGACTTCCCATTGCGCCGCGGCCAGCTCGGCCAGCGCCGAATCCTGCCCAGCCGGCGTCGGCGAGATCGGCGCCCAGCCGATCTCGCGCGGGCCGGGGTAGACGCTGGCGCCGGCGGCGCGCGCGATCAGCTGCGCGCCCAGGCAGACGCCGATGAGCTTGCCGCCGGCGGCCAGGCGCTCGCGGATCAGCGCGATTTCCGCCTCGAGCCACGGATAGGCGTCGGTCTCGTAGACGCCGATGGGGCCGCCGAGCACCAGCAGCAGGTCGGCCGGCTCGCTGGCGATGGGGCCAAGGTCGTCGACGCCGGCCTGGAACACGCGCAGCGTGTGTCCGCGCGCGCGCAGGGCGTTGCCGATCACACCCGCGTGTTCGACGGCGACGTGCTGGATCACATGGGTAGTACGCGTTGTCATCAGGGGCTCCTGCCGGGACTGAGGGAGAGAAAGGCCCTCATGTTAGCGCCTGGCGCCAACTCCCGGAGGACGACCCGGGCATGACCTCGCCAGTTTGAGAACCTTCCCGGCGAGACATGCGTGTTCCGCGCTATTTTGTCGCAGGCGCCAGCACCAGGGAGCCTGCCGCGCCCTGCGGACCGTGGGCTGCCGCCGGCGGCATGGTGATGTACTCCACCGCCGCCCACTTGCCGATCCAGTCGCGGTAGCGCGGCAGCAGCGCATTGCCGGACTGCCCGGTGGAGTCCATGAAGCGCGACGCCGCCAGGTCGGACAGGGCGTAGAGCGCACGCACGCTGGCCGCATGGGTGTTTTCGAACGGCGCCTTGTCGTCGCGCAGGTTGTGCCGGCCGACGTTGACCGTGTAGGTGTCGCCGCCGGTCGGCACGCGCAGGTTGAACAGCGGTGCCAGGTAGCCGACCTTGCCGAAGGGCCGGTGCTCCAGCCGCGCCGCGTGCGCCTCGCCCCAGCGCCAGCGCGCGGGGTCGTCGCCATAGCGGCGCGACAGGTCCGCCATGGCCTGGGTCCAGGCGTCGGCCACGGCATCGTCGCAGCTCTCGGCCGGGCCGGTATGGGGCCGGTCGCACCAGAACGCGCCCAGCTTGCGCGGATCGCGCAGGATGTTGAGCATGGGCTGCTGCACGTTGCGCTGGTCCCACAGGCGCACGAAGATCGCCTCGCCAGTCTTCTCCTCGAACAGCCGGCGCGACAGCTCGCGCAGCCATGCGGTGACCACCAGCGGCTCGGCGCGATCCGGATCCATGGTGCCGTCCCACTGGCGCAATGCCTGCAGCAAGGCGCGTTCGCGCGCCGGGCGCGCGGCGTCGTTGCTGACCGGCGCGGCCAGCAGCAGCGGCAGGACATCGCGCACCGCCAGCGAGACCACGTCCTTCTGGATCGCGGCGAAGCTGTCGAAGCTGTGCTTCGGCGTGGCCGCCAGCAGCGTACGGATGCGGTCGAAGCGATACGGCACCGTCCATTCGCTGGTGATGAAGTACGGGTAGTCGGGCGCGACGATGCGCTGGTTGGCCGTCACGATCACGCCCTCGGCGGGGTTGTACTGGTGCGGCAGCGCCTCGAACGGGATAAAGCCGGTCCAGTCGTAGCGCGCGTCCCAGCCCGGGGCAGGCGCCAGGCCCTTGAGGTCGTTGTCGGCGCGGCGCAGCGGCACGCGGCCCGGCGCATAGAAGCCGATATTGCCGTCGACGTCGGCATAGACGATGTTCTGCTGCGGCGAGTGGAAGTCGCGCAGCGCGGCGGTGAAGCTGTTCCAGTCGCGCGCCTGGTTCAGCCGCAGCCCCGCCAGGAAGGTGCCGTCGTCCGGGCGCAGCGCGGTCCACTGGAACGCCACCACGTATTGCGCGCCCAGCGGCGCCGCGGCGCTGGCGAGCGACTCGGCCACATCGGAAATCACCGGGCCGTGGCGCGTGCTGCGGACCTTCATCGTCACGTCGGCGGCGCCCTTGACGCGGATGGTCTCGGTGCGGGTCTCGAACACGGCCCAGCCCTGCGGCGTCTGGTACTGGGTGTCGTTGCCCGGTCGCACGCGCTCGAGATACAGGTCCTGCACGTCGGGCGCGGTATTGGTCAGTCCCCAGGCGATGCGGTCGTTGTGCCCCAGCACCACCAGCGGCATGCCGGGCAGCGTGGCGCCAGCCACTTCCAGCCCGGGCGCGCTCAGGCGCGCGAAGTACCACAGCGCCGGCGCCTGCAGCCCCAGGTGCGGGTCGTTGGCCAGCATCGGCTTGCCCGATTGCGTGTGCGCGCCCGACACCACCCAGTTGTTCGAGCCCATGCCCTCGACATAGCCCGGCGGCGCCTTGTCGCCGACGCTGGCCATCGCGCTCGCCAGCGGCGCCAGCTGGCGGTACAGATGGCCATAGTCCATGGTGCGTACCGGCTGCTCGCCCGGATACGGCGCCAGCAGTTCGCTGATGCGGGCCACGGGCAGCACCTGCGCCAGCCGCATGCGCAGCGTCTCCTGGGTCCAGTTGCCGCCCAGGTCCCATGCCATCATGGTCTGCCAGCCCAGCGTGTCGGCCGGTTCCCAGCGCTCCGGCCGGGTGCGCAGCAGCAGGAACTCCGGCGGCAGCGGGCCCCGGCGCTGGTCGATCCATGCGTTGACGCCGTCGGCATAGGCCTGCAGCGCCGCGCGCGCCTCGGGCGAGGCCTGCGCGAAGATGGCCTCGGCGTTGCGCCGCACGCCCAGCGTGCGCAGGAACTTGTCGTTATCGACCGCGGACGGGCCAAGGATTTCGGCGAGCCGGCCGGCGACGATGCGCTTGTTCATCTGCATCTGCCACAGCCGGTCCTGCGCGTGCACGTAGCCCAGCGCGAACCATGCATCGGCCTTGCTGGCGGCGCGGATATGCGGCACGCCATGGCTGTCGCGCACCACCGTGACCGCTTCGCGCAACCCCGCCAGCACCTCGTTGCCCGACACCGGCGGCTGCGCCGCGTGGCGATACCAGACCAACGCGCCGGCGGCGCCGGCCACTGCAAGCCCGAGCAGCACTACCAGCCACCTGGCCAGCCGACCGATCCCGCGCATCGTTGCTCCCCCTTTGTCCTTGTCATGTTGTTCGCGCATTATCCGCGCATTTTCCGCACGAAAAAATGCCCGGACCAGCCGGGCATTTCCTCGCTGATGGCCTGCTTGCCCGCGCGCCCGTCAGGCGGCGGACTTCTTCAGCTGCAGCGACTTGTACTCGAGGAATTCCTCCAGCCCGTACTTGCCGGCTTCGCGGCCGTTGCCGGACTGCTTGTAGCCGCCGAACGGCGCCTGCATGTTGAACGGCCCGCCGTTGATATCGACCTGCCCGGTGCGGATGCGGCGCGCCACGCGGATCGCGCGCGCCTCGTCGCCGGACCACACGCCGCCGCCCAGGCCATAGATGCTGTCGTTGGCGATGCGCACCGCGTCGTCCTCGGTGTCGTAGCAGATGATCGACAGCACCGGCCCGAAGATCTCTTCCTGCGCCACCGTCGCACGCGGCTCGACGTTGCCGAGCACGGTCGGCTTGACGTAGAAGCCCTGGTCCAGCCCTTCCGGAGTCTCGGGGCCGCCGGCCACCAGCTCGGCGCCCTCTTCCAGGCCGCGGCGGATATACCCGGTCACGCGGTCCTTCTGCACCGCGGAGATCAGCGGGCCCAGCTTGCTGGTTTCCTGCAGCGGATCGCCCACGGTAAAGCCGGCCACCACCTTCTGCGCGATCGCCTTGACTTCGTCGTAGCGGGCGCGCGGCACCAGCATGCGCGTGTGCGCTGAGCAGGTCTGGCCGGAGTTGAGGAAGCAGGCATTGATGGTGCCCTTGACCGCCGCCGGCAGGTCGGCATCGTCCAGGATCACCGAGGCCGACTTGCCGCCCAGCTCCAGCGCGACGCGCTTGACGGTCTGCGCGGCCAGCTCGGACACGCGCTTGCCGGCCCGGGTCGAGCCGGTGAACGACACCATGTCGACTTCCGGATGGCTGGCCAGCACCTCGCCCACCACCGGTCCATAGCCGGTCACCAGGTTGAACACGCCGGGCGGGAGCCCCGCGGCCTCGATCACCTCGGCCAGCACGAAGGCATTGAGCGGCGCCACCTCGGACGGCTTGAGCACCACGGTGCATCCCGCCGCCAGCGCCGGCGCCACCTTCAGCGTGATCTGGTTGAGCGGGTAGTTCCACGGCGTGATCGCGCCGACCACGCCAACCGGCTCGCGCACCACCAGCGAATTGCCGACTTCTTCCTCGAAGTGGAAGCCTTCCAGCAGCTTGGCAGCCTGGCCCCAGTTGTAGACCGGCCCGCCCACCTGGATCGCGCGTGCCAGCTTGATCGGCATGCCGACTTCGCCGGCGATCAGCTGGGCCAGTTCTTCGCTGCGCGCCTTCAGTCCTTCGGCGATCCTGGCGATATAGCCGGCCCGCACTTCCGGCGGCGTGGCCGACCAGCCGTCGAAGGCCGCCCGCGCGGCCTGGATGGCGTCTTCGGCGTCGCGGGCCGAGCCTTCCGGAATGGTCCCCATCACCGCTTCGGTGGCGGAATGGATGACATCGATCTTGCCGGTGCCGTGGGGTGCGACCCACTTGCCGTTAATGAAGAGTTTGTCTCGTTGTTGCATGGCCACAGTTCTCGGTTTGGTGAATTGGCGATTGCAATTTTTTGTTACTTTTATGGTGCAGGCACATTGTAGAGCGGATTCCGGCCCATGTTATGGCGCTGCGGGAAATGGCGCCGGCCGCGCCTGCCGCTCCGCACAAGAACCTGGCGATAATCGGCCGCGGGTGACAGACGGGAGACACGCGACGCGGGGACGAGGAAGACTCGCCACGGCGCGCGCACATAACAAGACAAAGGGGGCGAGGCATGGTCGATCCGATCTACCGCAAGACGGAGGCGGGGCAGGACGAAATCCGCAGCCGCGCGCGCAAGCTGGACCACAAGCTGCGCGCGCTGCTGCTGATGGTCAACGGCGAGCGCCGCGAGCAGGCATTGCTGGCGCAGGTGGCGGGCATGGGGATCGGCCCGGACGCCATGGCAACGCTGCTGGCCCAGGGGCTGGTCGAAGCCGTCGCCGAAGCGGCGCAGCCGCCCGTCACCGCGCCGCAAGAACCCGCACGTGTCGCGCCACCGGCTGCAGACACCAACCTGTTCTCGGTTTATGCCATGCGCCATGCGCCGGTGGCGGAGGTAGCGGCGCCGCCGCCCACCAGTACAGCCGCCGCCCACTCGCCCGCCGAGATCCAGGCGTACCAGCGCGTCTACCACTTCTATACCGACGTGATCGGGCAGCATCTCGGGCTGCGCGGCTACATGCTGCAGGTGAAGGTGGAGAAGGCCGCCGACCTGCCCGCGCTGATGGCGCTGCGCGAGCCGCTGCACGCGGCGCTGCTCAAGGCGCGGGGCGACCTCACCGCGCGCGCCATCATGGCGCAGCTGGACCAGGTCCGCGACGGCAGCGCCGCCTGACACGCCGGTGCGGACAGCAAAAAGGCCGCCCGCAGGCGGCCTTCAGCAAGCATAGGGACGCGGCGCTCAGCCGTCGATGCCCTGCGACTGCAGGTACTCGTCGTACGTGCCCAGGTAGTCGGTCAGCGTGCCGTCGGTGCGGACTTCGATGATGCGCGTGGCCAGGCCGCTGACGAACTCGCGGTCGTGCGAGACGAAGATCAGCGTGCCCTGGAACTTGTCGAGCGCGATCTGCATCGACTCGATCGATTCCATGTCCATGTGGTTGGTGGGCTCGTCCAGCGCCAGCACGTTGTGGCGGCCCAGCATCAGCTTGCCCCAGATCATGCGGCCCTTCTCGCCGCCGGACAGCACCTTGACGTTCTTCTTGATGTCGTCGGCCGAGAACAGCAGGCGGCCCAGCGTGCCGCGCAGCGAGGTCTCGTCGTCGCCGGCCTGCGTCCACTGGCTCATCCAGTCCATCACGTCGCGGTCTTCCGGGAACTCCTCGTAGGTGTCCTGCGGCATGTAGCCGACGTTGGCGTTCTCGGCCCACTTGACCGTGCCGCGGTCGACCTCGACGCCGCGCTGCACGCCGGTCTGCACCGCGCCGTTGAGCAGGCTGCGCAGCAGCGTGGTCTTGCCCGCGCCGTTCTCGCCGATGATCGCCACGCGCTCGCCGGCCTGGATCGCCAGCGACAGGTTGTCGATGATCTTGCGGTCGTAGCTCTTGGTGATGCCTTCGACCTCGACCGCCAGGTTGTGCAGCTTTTTCTCGAACTCGAAGCGGATGAACGGGTTCTGGCGCGACGACGGCTTGATGTCCTCGACCTTGATCTTCTCGATCTGCTTGGCGCGCGAGGTCGCCTGGCGGGCCTTGGACTTGTTGGCCGAGAAGCGGCGCACGAAGTCCTGCAGCTCGCTGATGCGCTCCTTGGCGCGCGCGTTGGCGGCCATCTGGCGCTCGCGGGCCTGCATCGACGCTTCCATGTACTCGTCGTAGTTGCCCGGGTAGACCTTGAGCGTGCCGTAGTCCATGTCGGCCATGTGGGTGCAGACCGAGTTCAGGAAGTGGCGATCGTGCGAGATGATGATCATGGTGGAGTTGCGCTCGTTGAGCACGGTCTCCAGCCAGCGGATGGTGTTGATGTCAAGGTTGTTGGTGGGCTCGTCCAGCAGCAGCACGTCCGGGTTCGAGAACAGTGCCTGCGCCAGCAGCACGCGCAGCTTCCAGCCCGGTGCCACGTCGCTCATCGGGCCCTGGTGCTGCGCGGTGGGGATGCCCACGCCCAGCAGCAGCTCGCCGGCGCGCGCCTCCGCGGTGTAGCCGTCGTATTCGGCGTACTTGGCCTCGAGCTCGGCGGCCTTCATGTAGTCTTCGTCGGTCGCTTCCGGGTTGGCGTAGATGGCGTCGCGCTCCTGTGCGGCGGCCCACATCTCGGTGTGGCCCATCATCACCACATCCAGCACGCGCATGTCTTCATAGGCGAACTGGTCCTGGCGCAGCTTGCCCAGGCGGATGCCCGGCTCCAGCATGACGTTGCCCGACGACGGCTCGAGGTCGCCGCCCAGGATCTTCATGAAGGTGGACTTGCCGCAGCCGTTCGCGCCGATCAGGCCGTAGCGGTTGCCCTCGCCGAACTTGACCGAGATATTCTCGAACAACGGCTTGGGGCCGAACTGCATGGTGATGTTTGCGGTAGAAAGCACGTCTGGAACCTTGTCTGGAGATTGTGGCGCCGCGGCGCGGGCCGGAAGGATTCCGGCAGCCATGGCCGGCGTTGCGGCACGGGCCACGCCGGGCTCATGCGAGAACCCGGCAGGAAATCAGGAAATAACCGCGCATTCTATCATCCGGACGCATTCCTTGCGACCGGAGGCGAGCTGCGGGCTCAGGCCAGCGGCGGCAGTACCGGGTAGCCGGAGAATGCCATGCTGAAACCGTCGGCGCGTGCCGACAGCCGCACCTGGGCACCGACCGGCAGCGTCAGCTTGCGCGCGCAATGCCCGAACGGCAGGCCGGTCAGCACCGGCACCTGCAGCTGCTCGCGCAGGTAGGCCACCACGGCGTCCATGTCGTAGCCGTTGTCGTAGTCGGTGACGCGGTAGTTGGAGAAATCGCCCAGCACGATGGCGCGCTGCGCGCCCAGCACGCCGGCCTGCTGCAGCTGGACCAGCATGCGCTCGACCCGGTAAGGGGGCTCGTTGATGTCTTCCAGAAACAGCACCCCGCCCTGCACCTGCGGCATGAACGGCGTGCCCAGCAGGCTGCACAGCATCGCCAGGTTGCCGCCCCACAGCGTGCCCTCGACGCTGCCGGAGAACGGCTGGCCGCCGGACTGCGGCGCGGCGATGTCGACGCGGTAGGCCGGATTGCGCAGGATGCCCTCGAAGTGCTCCCACATGTAGGGGTCGACGCCCTCGGCACCGAAGTCTGCCAGCAGCATCGGTCCGGCAAAGGTGACGCCGCCGGTGGCCGCCAGGTAGGCCAGCTGGAACGCGGTGAAGTCGCTGTGGCCGACGATGGGCGTGCCGCTGGCGCGCGCCTGCCCGGCGATGCGGGCAAAGTCGACCTGTGCCAGCAGGCGCGCGATGCCGTAGCCCCCGCGCACCGCCAGCGTCAGTTCATGCGGCACGCCGGTGCCGATCGCGTGCAGGTCGGCCAGCCGCTCCGCGTCGGTGCCGCCGAAGCGCAGGTAGCGCCGCGCCAGCACGTCGGGGTTGGTCATGTGGTAGCCATGGTGCTTGAGCCAGGCACAGCCGCGCGCGGCGGTGGCGACATCGTGCGGATACCCGGACGAGGCGATCAGTCGGACTTCGGTATGCGGCCTGCTGTTCGGCGTGCTCATGCTTCGGTGTCGTGGTTCTGGTCGGGTGCGGCGGCCGGCGCCGGCTGGCGCGCGGCCTTCTGCGCGCGGCGGCGGGCGCCGAAGAAGTCCTTCAGCATCTGGCCGCATGAGTCGGCCAGCACGCCGCCGGTGATGCTGGTCTGGTGGTTGAGCTGGGCCTGCTCGAACAGGTTGACCACGCTGCCAGCGGCGCCGGTCTTGGGGTCGCTGGCCCCGAACACCACATGGCGCAGCCGCGCATGCAGGATCGCGCCGCTGCACATGGCGCACGGCTCCAGCGTCACGTAGAGCTCGCACTCGGGCATGCGGTAGTTGCCAACCACCTGCGCGGCGGCGCGCAGGGCCTGCATTTCGGCGTGCGCCGAGGGGTCGACCGAGCGGATCGGCAGGTTGTGGCCGCGCGCGATGATGGTGTCGTTCCAGACCACCACCGCACCGACCGGCACCTCGCCAGCGGCTTCGGCCAGGCGGGCCTCTTCCAGCGCGGCGCGCATGTAGCGCGCGTCGCGCTCGGCGGCCTGCGCCGGATCGTCCGGCAGCGCGCGTGGGGCGCGCAGCGGCAGCGGTGGCGGCGAAGCCGGTGAAGGCGGCTGGGTCATTCGTCGCCCGCTCAGTCCTGCGCGGGCAGCACCGCCGGCGCGCTGACTTCGGCCCAGCAGTTGGGCGTTTCGAACAGCACCAGCCGGGTCAGTTGCAGCTGGTGGCCGAAGCAGTCCTTGAACACCGGCGCCAGGATGTCGAAGGCCACCTGGGCCAGGTTCTCGACCGTAGGGATCGCGTCCAGCACCACGGTCTTGTGCCCTTCCATCGATTGCAGGAAGTTCAGCAGCGCGGTGTCGCCGCGGTAGATCAGGAAGGCGTGGTCCCACTGGCTGACCAGGTGCTCGTTGGCGAGCGCCTTGATGTCGCCGAAATCCAGGATCATGCCGTCATCCGACGCGCCCTCGCGATGCAGCACCTCGCCCGACAGCGTCAGGTCCAGTCGATAGCGGTGGCCGTGGATATTGCGGCACTGCCCGC
Source organism: Cupriavidus phytorum (assembly GCF_003254285.1). Taxonomy (NCBI): domain Bacteria; kingdom Pseudomonadati; phylum Pseudomonadota; class Betaproteobacteria; order Burkholderiales; family Burkholderiaceae; genus Cupriavidus; species Cupriavidus phytorum. The sequence continues at coordinate 625,408 of NZ_QKZN01000002.1, read as the reverse complement.
AGTGGTTGGGGATGCGGTGGCCGGAGTCGAACTCCAGCCGGCGGGTGATGGAAACTTGTTTGCTCATGTGTACCGGCGCCGGTGCCGGCGGCCTGCGTTGAAGCGGACGCCGCGCGTGCGTCCGAAGCCTCTATTGTGGACTGAATTGCGTGGGTGGTGATGGCCTTGTAAGCCCGCTGCCGCCCGCGGGGCGAGCGGCCGCCCCGACCGTTCAGCGGATGCCCAGCAGCTTGTGGGTCTGCAGCGACAGCCGCCAGCGCGGGTGGCGCTGGCAGAAGGCCACCGCGGCGGCGGTATTTTCGCGCGCCAGCGGACCGTCCATGGCCTGCACCAGGAAATGGCGGAAATCAAGCTTCTCGTATGCGGCGAAGTCCTGCCCTTCCTGCGGGATCACCACCTTCAGCTCATCGCCGTGCGTGACCACCAGCTCCGAACCCATCTTGGGACTGACGCAGACCCAGTCGATGCCGGGCGGCACGGCGATGGTGCCGTTGGTCTCGATCGCGATCTCGAACCCTTGTGCGTGCAGCGCGTCGATCAGCGGCGCGTCGAGCTGCAGCAGCGGCTCGCCGCCGGTGCAGACCACCAGCGGCTTGCCGCCGGCGCCCTGCGGCCACTCCGACGCGACCACCGCGGCCAGTTCCCCGGCGCTGCGGTATTTGCCGCCACGCGTGCCATCGGTGCCGACGAAATCCGTGTCGCAGAACTGGCACACCGCGCTGGCGCGGTCCTGTTCGCGGCCGCTCCACAGGTTGCAGCCGGCAAAGCGGCAGAACACCGCGGCGCGGCCGGCGTTGGCGCCTTCGCCCTGCAGCGTATAGAAGATTTCCTTGACGGCGTAAGTCATGCGTGAGGTCTCTCTTGGACCGTAAACAGCGGTTCGCAGCAGTTCGGCAGCATTTGCTGGCCGGGGTTCAGTAAAGGATGGGCAGGGCCGGAGCCGGACCTCGCGCTGCGTGGTCGCACTGGCGCGTGGTCGCGCCCTCGATGTGGACCGAAACGTATCGAACTGGGCGGCTGTGCTGGCAGCGCGGGTGCTGCCGGGGTGGGGCTGTCCTGGCCTGTCGCAGGCTGCGCCCGGCATTGGCCGGACGTGCCGCAAGTATACCAGAGGCCCCGGGGTTCTCGCTTGAGCGCCACGGCCGGCGGCGCGCCAAAGGTGAAGCGCGGTGCTCCCGCCGGCCCGGCCCGGTGCGGGCTTACTTCAGCCCGAGGTAGTCGCGCTTGCCGATTTGCACGCCCTTGTGGCGCAGGATGTCGTAGGCGGTGGTCACGTGGAAATAGAAATTGGGCAAGGCAAAGCCGAGCAGGTAGGACTTGCCGTCGAAGCGCAGCGGGCCCTGCGGCAGCTTCAGTTCGACCACGCGCTGTTCGCTGCCTTCTAGCTGCGCCGGCGTGATCTGCTCCAGGAACACGATGGTGCGGCCGATGCGGTCCTGCAGTTCCGCAAAGGTCGTTTCGGTATCGGCGAAGGACGGCACCTCGATCCCGGCCAGCCGCGCGGCGCAGCCCTTGGCGGCATCGCTGGCGCGCTGCACCTGCGCCGGCAGCGGGTCCATGTCGGCGATCAGGCGGGTCTGGATCAGGTCGGCCGGGTCCATCCCCTGCGCCTGGGCGTGCGCCGCGCCCTTGGCGAGGATCGCGTCGAGGTGGCCCAGCGCGCGGATAAACGGAGGGATCGAAACGTCGTACATCGAAAGTGCCATGGAGGGTCTCCTGTGCAGGGGGCGGGTTTCTTGTCTTGCGGCCCCTTGGGCATGCGGACCGCAGCCGCGAGCATAGACCGGATCGGCCTTCGGTGCCGGACCGTGCGCCGCTGGCGGGCAACCTGCTTTAACATAGCCAGCCACCGCCCCCGCAATCTTGCAATCCTGCTGCCCTGCCCAGCCCGCGCCCGACATGAACGCGCCGTTCCCTCTCCGCACGGAATGCCCGCCCGGTGCCTGCATCTGCGGGCGCGAAGCGCTGCTGAGCGACCCCGATGCCGACCTGCGCGTGCTGCGCCTGACGCGCGCCGAGGAAAAGCGGCTGGTCGAACGCCTCGAGAACCTGACCAGCCTGGCCGAGCTGCAACGGATGGAGGGCCTGATGCAGGCCCAGCTCGGCATCGTGCTGAGCATCACGCCCAGCGCGCGCGGCGTGCGCACCGTGCGCGGCATCAACATCCAGGTGCTGGAGCAGCCCGGCCTGTGCCGCAAGATCCGCCAGTCGATCCCGTCCGCGATCCGGCGCAGCATGGAGGCGCATCCCGAGATCGCCTACGCGATCGTCGATGCGCACGACCTGCTGGGCGGAGCCTGAGCGCGCCGCTCAGCCGTTGCTGTCGGCCAGCCGCAGCGCGTGCTCGCGCACATCCGCCGGCCAGTCCGCGATCTGCCGGGCGAACCCTTGCAGGTCGTTGGCGAACAGCGCCCGGCTCGCCTCCTCGAAGCCGGCCAGGTCGCCGGCAATCGCCACCATGAAGTGATAGGCGCGCTCGCTGGCGGCGCGGCTGCGGTCCTTGCCGGCGTGTTCGCGGCGGGCCTGCTCGACCAGCTTGCGCAGCGCCACCGAGGCGCCGCCGGGCTGCGCGGCCAGCCATTCCCAGTGGCGCGGCAGCAGCGTCACCTCGCGCGACACCACGCCGAGCTTTGGCCGGCCACGGCCGCGCGGTTCGGCCGCTTCCAGGGCATCGCTGCCCTCGCCGGCAGCCGGCTGCAGCGCGGCCAGCTGCGCCGCGCGCACTGCCGACCGTTCGACGATCTCGTCTTCGGTGCCGCTGGTATCCAGGTCGATCGAGCGGCCGGTGCTGTCGTCGAATACCAGCACCGGCCCGGCCGCGCCGTGGTCCAGGGCGCGTCTCAGCGCCAGCGCGTTGTCCGGCAGCGGACCCGAGGCGATGCGGCGGTGGCCGTCGAAAGTGGTGAAGTGGTGAGGCGTCGGCGCGGTCATGGCAGCTCTGCGAAAGAGAAACAGGAACATCGCCAAATATTACCCGGATAAAATAGGAAGTCAATATTACCCGGGTAATTTATTCGACCGGTCGTCCGGGTGTAGGACCGCGCCCGATACCTGCGCCGGCATCACTGACCTATCACTGAGACATAGGCAAGAACAAGCGGAGGTCGGGCGGCATGACGATTTCATACTGGACAGCCGGGACAACCCTTTCCAGCCCGCCCCTGGACGGCGATGCGACCTGCGATGCCTGCGTCATTGGCGCGGGCATCGCCGGGTTGTCGGTCGCCTATGAACTCGCTGCGGCCGGACAGGCCGTGATCGTGATCGACGCGGACGGGCCTGGCGCGGGCGAGACCGGCAGGACCACCGCGCACCTGATGACGGCCTTCGACGATTATTTTTTCTACATCGAACGCCACCTCGGGCATCAGGCGGCACGGCAGGTGGCCCAGAGCCATGCGGCGGCAGTGTCGCGGATCGAGTCGATCTGCGCAGCCGAATCCATCGACTGCGACTTCCGGCGCGTCGACGGCTTTCTCTTTGCCGAATCGTCCGATGGCGAGGAGCTGCTGTCGAAAGAACTGGATGCCGCGCACCGGGCCGGCCTCGACGACGTCGAGCGGGCCAGCGACGTGCCGACCGGCAAGGTGGCGCTGCGCTCGGCGCTGCGGTTCCCGCGGCAAGGGCAGCTCCATCCGCTGAAGTACCTGGGCGGCCTGGTCGAAGCGATCCAGCGCCGCGGCGGCAAGATCTACGGCAAGACCCGCGCCATGGAGGTCGAAGACGGCCGGCCCGCCACCGTGCGCACCGCCAGCGGAGCGCGCATCGAGGCCGGCAGCGTCATCGTCGCCACCAATACGCCGTTTATCGACCGCTTCGCCATCCATACCAAGCAGGCCGCGTACCGGACCTTCGTGGTGGGCATGAAGGTGCCGCGCGGCAGCATGCCGCTGTGCCAGTTCTGGGACACGCTCGATCCCTACCATTACGTGCGCATCGCCGGCGACCTCGACGACGGCTACCAGTTGCTGATCAGCGGCGGCGAAGACCACAAGGTCGGCCAGGCCGACGATGCCGGGCAACGCTTCGCCAGGCTGGTCGACTGGACCCGCCAGCGCTTCCCGGTGGTGGACGAACCCGTGTTCGCGTGGTCGGGCCAGGTGATGGAGCCGGTCGACGGGGTCGCCTTTATCGGCCGCAACCCCGGCGATACCAACGTCTATGTCGTCACCGGCGATTCCGGCAACGGCATGACCCACGGCGCGATCGCCGGCATGCTGATCCGCGACCAGGTCACCGACCGCACCAACGACTGGGCCGACCTTTACGACCCGTCGCGCAAGTCGGTGACCGCGGTGGTCGAGTATGCGCGCGAGAACGCCAATGTGGTGGTCCAGTACGCCGACTGGCTCGGCAAGGACGACGGCGTCGCGCTGGACGCCATCGCGCCGGGCACAGGGCATGTGGTCAAGGCCGGCGGCCGCCACGTGGCCGCGTTCCGCGATGCGGATGGCGGCCTGCACACCTTCGACGCCACCTGCCCGCACCTGAAATGCCTGGTCCAGTGGAACAGCCTGGAGCAATCCTTCGATTGCCCTTGCCATGGCTCGCGCTTCGGCGTCGATGGCTCGGTGCTGCATGGTCCGGCGAAAGGTGGCCTGGAACCCGTCGACGTGACACGGGACGACCAGCGCCATCATTGAACGGGGAGGCACGCCGCGCCTGAGCGGCGAACCGTAAGGGCCCTCGCGCGCCCTGCGCCATAAATGCGCCCTGAACGTCAAAGGAGTCGCCATGCTCACTCCCGCCAGCATTGCCAAGCACCCGATCCATCCGATGCTGATCACCATCCCCATCGGCTTGTGGATCTTTTCCTTTGCCTGCGACCTGATCCGCTATTTCGGCGGCGACAGTCCCAACTGGCCGGTGGTGGCACTCTATGCCATGGTCGGCGGCATCATCGGCGCGCTGCTCGCGGCGCTGCCCGGCCTGATCGACCTGCTGTCGCTGCCCAGCGGCATCCGCCGCATTGCGCTGCTGCACATGGGCATCAACCTGACCGTGGTCGCGCTCTATGTGATCAACGCCTGGTGGCGCATGCGCGGAGCCGGCGCCGGCGCCATCGTGCTGTCGGCGATTGCCATCGGCCTGCTGGCGGTATCCGGCTGGCTGGGCGGGAAGATGGTGCATGTCCATGGCGTGGGCGTGCAGACGCCGCCGGCACCGCTGCGGTGACGAAGCTGGCCCCTACAGCAGGTCGCGAAGCTTGTAGTACCACATCCCCAGCACCAGCGCGGGGGTCCTGAACATCGCGCCGCCCGGGAAGCGGTGATGCCGGATGCGGGTAAAGACATCGAATCTCGACGCATCGCCGCTCATCGCCTCGGCGATCAGTTTGCCGGCCATGCCGGCAAACGACAGCCCGTGGCCGGAGAATCCCTGCGCATAGTAGAGGTTGCTGCCGATGCGGCCCAGGTCCGGCGCCCGGTTCATGGTGATATCGACGAAGCCGCCCCAGGAATAATCGATATTCAGGTCCGCGGTCTGCGGAAAGACCTGCAGCATGCGCGCGCGGATGCGCTGCACCAGGTTGCCCGGCGGGCGCGCGCTGAAGGTCTCGCCGGCCCCGAACAGCAGGCGGTTGTCGGCGCTGAGACGGAAATAGTCGACGATCAGGTTGTTGTCGGATACCGCGACCCGGCTCGGCATCAGCGCGGCGGCACGGTGCGCCTCCATCGGCTCGGTCGCGATCATGTACGTGCCCACCGGCATGATGCGCGCGGCGATTTCCGGCGCCAGATGGTCGCCGAACTCGCCCAGGTAGACGTTGCCCGCCAGCACTACCTGCCGGCACCGCACTTCGCCCTCGGCGGTCTTCACCACCGGCGCCTGGTCGCGCTCGACGCGATACGCAGCCGAATTCTCGAATACCTCGACACCCTGCCGGCGCGCCGCATCGCCCAGCCCCAGGCAGTACTTGAGCGGATGCAGGTGGCCCGAGTGCGGGTCATACGCCCCGGCGACAAAGCGGTCGCTGGCGACATGGCGGCCAAGGTGCGGACGTTCGACCCATTCGAGCGGATAGTCATAGCGCTCGCGCATATGGCGCACCCAGCGGCGCAGGCCGTCGACCTTGTGCGCCCTTGGCGCCAGCGTCATGTAGCCGCGCACGTGGTCGCAGTCGATGCCGTAGGTGGCGATGCGCTGCTCCAGCAGGCGCATGCCCTCGACCGATGCGTTCCAGGCCGCCTGCGCGACCTCGGCCGGGCACTGGCGCTCGATCGCGCCCTCCCCCTCGGCGCCGAAGCCGACGATGGCCTGGCCGCCATTGCGCCCGGAAGCGCCCCAGCCGATCCGCTGCGCCTCGAGCAGCGCGACATGGAAACCGCGTGCGGCCAGTTCCAGCGCGCACGACAGGCCGGCATAGCCGCCGCCCACCACGCACACCTCGGCCTCCGTGCGTCCCTGCAACGGCGGGCTCGGCGCGGGCCGCGCGACGCTCGCCTCGTAGTACGAGTTTTCGATGACGCCCAGTTCTTTTTGCAGCAGCCCCGACATCGCCTTCGGCTCCGGTTGCACCCGGCCTGCGCCTACGGCACGCGCACGTTGACGAACTGCCAGGGGTCTTCGTCGCCCGGTTCCGGATACAGCCGCGAGTGCTGTGCCAGCGGCGTCCATTCGCCATAGACGCCGACCAGTTCGCCCAGGTAGGGCCGCGCGACGCGCAGCACGGCTTCGTAATCCAGGTCATCGGGCTCGACCACGCCCGCGCGCGGATGCTCCAGCGCCCACACCATGCCGCCCAGGATGCCCGCAACCACCTGCAGGCTGGTGGCGGTGTTGTGTTCCACCAGCTGCCGGGCCTGCTCCGTGGTCAGCCTGGAGCCGTACCAGTAGGCGCCGCGCGCATTGCCCATCAGCAACACCCCGAGCTCGTCCATGCCGGCGACGATGTCGTCGCGCAGGATGCGCTGGTGGTCCTGCTTGCGCCCGCCGTTGCCCATCAGCTCCTCGATCGACAGCAGCGCGTCGTCGCAGGGACGGTAGGCATAGTGCACGGTCGGCCGGTAGACGACTTCGCCGTTGTCGCGCAGGGTCAGGTGGTCGGCAATCGAGATCGATTCGCCGTGCGTGATCAGGTAGCCGTGGAAAGGGCCGCCCAGCGGCGTCCAGCTGCGCACGCGCGTGCCGAATCCCGGCCGCGTCAGGTACACCGCCGCATCCGAGCCGAACCCGTGCCGCTTCGCGTCCGCGGGCCAGTGCCGCTCGTGCGTGCCCCAGCCGAGCTCGGCCGGCTGCATTCCTTCCTCGATGAAGGCGTCGACCGACCAGGTATTGATGAACTCGTTGGCAACCTTGCGCCGGTCGCCCACCTGAGTGTCCTGCTCGGCGATATGGATGGCGCGGATATCCAGCTGCCGCGCCAGTGCCGCCCAGTCCTCGAAGCTTGCCGGCCGCTCATGGTCGACGTCATTGTCCGCCGCGATATTGACCAGCGCCTGCTTCACCAGTGCCGACACCAGGCCGGGGTTGGCGCCCTGCGTCAGGATCGCGGTGGGCCCGTCGCGCTTGTCGAGGCGGAACGCCAGCACGCCTTCGCGCAGCGCATAGTTGCTGCGGCGTGACAGCGGCGCGGCCGGGTCCGTGGCCGCCCCTGCCCACGGCTCGATCGAGGTATCCAGGTACAGCGCGCCGTGCTCCCAGCAATAGCGCACCAGCGCCTCGCTCGAGACATTGACCGACAGGTTCAGCAGGAAGTCGCCCTGGCCGACGAGGTCCTGCAGCACTTGCTTGTGGTTCTCTTCGGTCAGCGCCTTGGTCAACACCCGGATGCCATAACCCTGCGCGATCGAGAGATCGTTGCCCGCCGGACAGATCACGGTGATCTGCCCCGGCGTGATGTCGAGATGGCGCAGCAGCACCGGCAGCGCGGAACGCGCGATGCTGCCGAAACCGACGATCAGCATGCGGCCGTCCAGGCGGCCGAATTTCTTGAAGGTGGTTGCCGGCGCGTCCATCGTGTGCTCCCGAGATACCGCCGCTGCGGAGATGACTTCTATCTCTGATAAGCAATCCGCATGCCGGTCGCCCGGGTTGCGCCATGCGCAGCGATATGCCGCTGCCTGCTGCCGCGCACACCGGCCGATGTGGCCTCAGGTAACTATTGCCGCCGCACCCCGGCAAACCTTGCAACGGTGTGCGCGCCAGCATGCGCGCCGGGCTGGAACGCCCCTTGCGGCTACGGTGCTTCCAACGCAAGGAGACGACGATGAAAGCTCGGACATGGATGATGGTGTGGCTGGCCTGCACGGCGCTGGCAAGCGGTGCGGCAGTGGCGCAGGGCGCCGGCGGTGCTGGCGGTGCTGGCGGTGGCTCGGGCGGCAGCTCCGGCGGCGGCAGCGCCGGCACGGGTCCGTCGGGAACGACCGGCACGCCGGGCAGCCCGGGCACGCCCGGCACCGGCACCAGCATGACCGACGGCGGCGGCAAGGCCGCCAGCGGCGACACGCACGGCAGCTCGCGCTCGTCGGCCGGCAAGCGGCATGGCACCGACGCCGGCGCCGGCCGCGCGGCGGGGGCATCGGGCGTGGCCGCGCCCTCGGGCTCGACCGGTTCGCCGTCGGTGACCGGCTCGGGGACCACGCGTGGCGGCGGACTGGACGCGCCCAGCACAGGCACGGGCGGTACCGGCACCACCGGACCGTCGGGCGGCGCGCCTGGAACCGGCATGGGCCGCTGAGCGCGCTGACTGAGCGCGCTGACTGAGCGCGCCAACTAACGGGACAGCAGCACGGGCGCGGCGCCTCCGTCTAGAACGGCGCCGCGAACGTCAGCCGCACGCCCTGCTGCACCCCGCCCATACCGACCATCACGTTGTAGTCGAGCCCAAACGTCATCGAGCGCGTGCGCAGCTTGCCGCCCAGCCCCAGCTGCAGGCGGTCGCGCCCGTATGGCGCGTTGACCACCGTGTAAGCGGGGCCGGTGCCGGCAAGGTCGGCGTACGCCAGCCCGGCCCCGCTCTGGCCGCTGAAGTCATGCTGGTACTCCAGCCGCGCGAACGGCAGGAACAGCCCCCATCGCGTCGCCGTAGCGTATTCCGTGCGCAGCCCGAGCGTGCCGGACACCGTGGTCACGGTCTGGCCGAAATACTTCAGCGCGCTGAAGCCGGCGCCGGTCTCGGTGAACGGATCGAGCGTGCTGTCGGACACCGACAGCCGTCCGTACGGCGAGACCAGCCAGGCCTCGCTCCGATACTCGTATCCCGCCGACAGCGAGGCAAAGATCTGGTGCCCGTCGCGCTCGCCGTAGGCGAACGCGCTTTCGTCGCCGACCCAGCGGCGCGAATCGAAACTGAGCGAGCCGTAGCCGGCGACACCGTCGATAAACAGCGACGGCTGCGGCCGGTAGCTGCCGTACAGCGCGGCACTGAAACTATCCGCCGTGCTGCGCGTGCCGGCCGAGCCCACGTCGGTGCTGTCGCGGCCATAGCCGAAGCCGATGCCGAGTGTGAGCTGGTCGGAGAAGCGGTAGTCAGCCCCGGCGGTCACGCCACCCGTGGTGAAGCGGAAGCCCGAGCGCTGCGTCGCCGCGTTGGCGAAGCCGAAATCTACGGTGCCCGCGGTCCAGAACGCCAGGCGCGCGTCGTCGGTGTCGTCCGCGCCAGCCGCGTCGGCGCCGCTGCCGGGGTCCGCGCCGCCGGGCAGGTCCGGGGCGTTGCCGGTGCCAGCGCTGGCCTCGGCGGTCGCGCGCGCGGTACGGGAGCTGGTCGCGGGGCCGGGCCCGCTTCCGCGCTGGCCTGTCGAGGCCGTGCCGCGCAGGCAGGCATCGCGCGCGGCGAAGCCTTCGACCGCCTGGCAGCGCTCCGGGTCCGCCTGGGCGCGCGGCATCACCACCGAGATCTGGTTGCCTGACGGCGCCCTGCCCTTGCCGTGCAGCGCCTCCAGGCGCTGGTTGTAATTGGCGATCTGCGCGGTGGCGAAGCGCCGTGCCGCCTGGATCTGGGCATTGACCAGCCCCACCACGTCAGGGTCGGTGGACGGATCCCGGCGCGCCGCCACGGCCACCTGGATCAGCGCCGGCGACGACGTCGCCACGGCATTGCTGAGGGTATAGGTCACCACCGCGGTGCCGGCGAAGGTGGCCGCCGGGGCGAAGTTTACGGTGTAGGCGGTGGCGGCGGGCTGCCTGCCGTCGACCGCCGGCGTCTTCGGCGCGGCACTGCCGACGGTGGCGGTGCCGGCGTCGGCGGGCACCACCGATACGATCGCGGCGCCGATAAACGGCCCGCCGCTGGCACCCTCGGTCACGTCGACATCGACGGGCCGGCCCGCCAGCGTCGACACCTGCTTCTGCGCCACCGGCACCGGCACCGCGTTGACCGTGATGGTAACCGGCACCGGCGCCGAGGTCCCCGCGCTGTTGACCAGCGCATACGTGAACGTGATCGGTCCCGACGCGGTCGGCACCGGCGTATAGATGATGTCCAGTCCGTTCACCACGGCGCTGCCGCTGCCCGGTGGCGTGACGATGCTGACGCCGGAGAAGGGACCGTTGGCGGCGTTGGCGGCGGCATGGATCGTCACCGGCGCATTCGACAGCGTGGTCACCGCCACCGGCGGCGCCGAAGGCATGCCCTGTCCCGTTGCCAGCGTATAGACGCGGCTGATGCTGTACGGGGCGCCGGTGCCGGTGCTGCTGTCGGTCACGCGCACCGTGAAGGTATGCGTGCCGGCCGTCGGCGGCGTACCGCTGAGCACACCGGTGGACGGGTTCAACGACAGGCCCGCGGGCAGCGTGCCGGCCGCCACGGCAAAGGTGTAAGGCGCGGTGCCGCCGCCCGCCGTAAACGCCTGGCTGTACGCCACCCCTGCCACTGGAGCCTGCAGCGACGCGGGCGACAGGCTCAGCGCCGGCGCGCTGACGGTCAGCGTGTAGGCCTGGCTGCCGGTATAGGGGCCGGTGCCGGTGCTGCTGTCGGTGGCGCGCACGGTGAAGTTGTAGGTGCCGCCGGCGGTCGGCGTGCCCGACAGCACGCCGCCTGCCGACAGCGACATGCCGGCGGGCAAGGCGCCCGCCGTGATCGCAAACGTGTACGGCGCCGTGCCGCTGGCGGCCGTGAGGGCCTGGCTGTAGGCCGCGGCGACGGTCGCCTGCGGCAGCGTGGCCGGATTGATGACGATGGTCGGCGCACCGATCGCAAGGCTGTACGCGCGGCTTCCCGTAAAGCCCTGGCTGTCGGTCGCCTGGACGGTGAAGTTGTAGGTGCCGCCGGCCACCGCGGTACCGGCAATAGCGCCGGTACTGCTGTTCAGCGTCAGGCCGGGCGGCAAGGCGCCCGCGACCAGGCTGTAGGTGTAGGGCGCGGTGCCGCCGGTCGCCGTCACGCTCTGGCTGTACGCGACGCCCAGCGCGGGATTGGCCAGCGTCGCGGGTGCCAGCGTGACCGTTGGCGCGGCGATGGTCAGCGCATAGGCGCCGGCCACGCTGTACGGCCCAGTTCCCGTGCTGCTGTCGTTGGCCTGGATGGTGAACGACACGGTGCCCGCCGTGCGCGGCGTACCGGACAGCACGCCACTCGCGCTGTTGAATGCCAGTCCGGACGGCATGGTGCCGCCATTGACCGTGATCGAGTAGGAATACGGGCCGGTGCCGCCGCTCGCGGTGAAGGCCTGGCTGAACGGCGTGCCTGCCGCCGCGCTCAGCACGCCGGGCGCCGGCGACAGGCTCATCGCGGCCCCGCCCAGCACCAGCGACAGCATGCCGCTGGTGACGCTGAACGGCCCGGTTCCCGTGCTGCTGTCCGTGGCTCGCACGGTGAAGTTGAAGGTGCCGCCAGCCGTCGGCGTACCCACCAGCAAACCCGAAGCAGACAGCGTCATGCCGGGCGGCAACGAACCCGACGCCACCGCATAGGTGTACGGCCCGGTTCCGCCCGTGGCTGCTGCCAGCGAGTGGCTGTAGGCCCCGCCCACCGAGCCCGGCGGCGGCGATGCCGGCGCGTAGATGAGATTCGGGTTCGTCACCGTGATCGTCACGGTGGCGGGAGCGGACGTGCCGGAAGCGTTGGTGGCCGTATAGGTGAAGCTGTCCGGTCCGGCGTAGGACGAGATCGGCGTATAGGTGATCGACGTACCGCTGGCGATCGCCGTGCCGTGGCCAGGCGGCGACGCCACGCTGACGCTGGCGGCCGCGCCGCCGGTGAGGTTCAGCGTGATGGGGTTGCCGGCGCTGCCATACGCCACCGTGGCGCTGACGTTGTTGGCCACCGGGGGCGCCGAGACATAGGTGAACCGGCCGGCGGCGCTGGTGGCGCTGGTGCCGGCGGTGGTGGTCACGGTCACGTCTACGGTGCCGGCCGCGCCCGCCGGCGCGGTGGCGCTCAGCGAGGTCGGGCTGTTGACCACGAACGATGCGGCCGCGGCGCCGAACCTGACCGCGGTCACGCCGACAAAGTTTGTGCCGGTAACGGTCACAGCGGTGCCACCGCTGGCCGGGCCGGACGGAGGCGTCACGCCGGTCACGGTCGGCGGGCCGGCCGCGACGTTGAAGTACACCGTGCCGGCGGGCGACCAGGTCGCGCCATTGTCGCTGGTATAGAAGACGGCGCTGTCGATGCCGGTGAAACCGGCGGGCGGCGTGTAGACAAAGCCGTTCTCGTTCTGCCCGTTCGGCAGGTTGCCGTTGTAGACATAGAGCGTGCCGCTCTGGGCAGTCGGGGTGGTTTGCATCGGGGCGCCGAAGTTGCCGTTGCCGATGGCGTCATAGGCGATGCCGAACTGGTTCGGATCGCAGGCGGTGTAATCCGCGGCGGTGAAGGCATAGACCTTCTGCTGGTTGGACGTGGCGGCGATGTTCAGCGTGCACGAGACGGCAAATGCCGGCGCCGGCGACCCCAGCAGCAAACCCAGACACAGTGCCACCAGCACCGATCCGAACCCGCAACGCCAGCCCCGCCACCACCGATGGACTCGTACGACGGCCCCCACCGTCCGCTCCGCGCGCTCAGCGCTGGCGCAACCCCTGGCTTGTCTTGACACCCGATTTCTCCCGACACCCGCGGCTTGCGGCGGGTTGCCATTGCCGTCGTCGAGCGCGGCGCGCCGATGCTTGGCCGGGCGCGGCTCGGGACGGGCGTTGTTATTTTTGTTGACTTTCCGCTGGCATCGCCAACACTTCGGTCTGTCTGTGAATCGCGCGGGATGGGCTGCGGAACGGGCCGCAATCGTGATGCGGCCCGGTGCAGAAAATACGTCAAATCGATCAATACGTAATTGATCAAATTTGATAACAGATATCAAATTTAATTAAATCAGTATCGATGCGACGCCGTTGGCAGGGAGGCGCCGCGTCTTTTGGGTGTTGTTCAACCGGGGAGGCAGATCTTGGAACAGTATCTGGGGGAAATCCGGCTGTGCGCGTTCGCGTTTGCGCCGAAGGGCTGGGCGCTGTGCGACGGCGCCTTGTTGCCCATCGCGCAGAACCAGGCGCTGTTCAGCCTGCTCGGCACGCAATACGGCGGCAACGGCACCACCAATTTCGCCTTGCCCGACCTGCGCGGCCGCACGCCGCTGCACCGCGATCCCGACGGCATCGCACAGGGCCAGATGGCGGGGGCCGAGGCGGTCACGCTGACCACCGCGCAGGTGCCAGCCCACAGCCATCCGTTCAACGTCTCTTCCAGCCCGGCGACGGCGCTGAATGTCGGCGTATCGCAAGACCGCATGCTGGCGGCCAGCAACCTCTACAACCCCAACGATCCGTCGGTGTCCGGCCCCGGCGAACTGTTGTACGGCACGCCTGACTCGCTCACGCCATGGCTGGACGAGGCCTGCGGCAGCACCGGCGGCGGACAGCCTCACGACAACATGCAGCCGTCGCTGGTGCTGAACTACATCATTTCGCTGGCCGGCATCTACCCGAGCCGGGGTTGAGGAGACATCATGGCGCAACCGTTCGTGGGTGAGATCCGCATGTTTGCAGGCAACTTTGCACCGGCGGGATGGCAGTTCTGCGCTGGCCAGACGCTCAGCATTGCCCAGTACGAGATGCTGTTCTCGCTGCTGGGCACTATCTACGGCGGCGACGGCACCACCACCTTCAGGCTGCCCGACCTGCGCGGCAACCTGCCGCTGGGCCAGGGCACAGGACCGGGACTGAGCGCACGCACCATCGGCCAGGCCTTCGGCAGCCCCAACATAACGCTGCTGCCGGGCCAGATCCCCGGGCACACCCATCCGATCCAGGCGACCAACACCATGGCCTCGACGGTGACGCCGGGACCGGACGTGCTGCCTGGCACCACGCCGTCGCCCAACGCGTTCTACGACGCCGGCACCGCCAACCCGCCCGGCAAGAACGCCTTTGCGGCCGGCACCGTCGGCATGAGCGGCGGCACCCAGCCGCACAGCAACCAGATGCCGACGCTGTCGCTGAACTACATCATCGCCACGGATGGCATCTATCCGTCGCAAAGCTGAGCACCGGGCGCAAGCCAACCTGGACAACGGAGGCCATATGTCAGACCAGTACCTGGGAGAAATCCGCATCTTCGGCTGCGCCTACCCGCCGGCCGGCTGGGCCGCGTGCGACGGCCAGTTGCTGGCGATCCAGCAGAACCCGGCGCTGTTCTCGCTGCTCGGCACCCAGTACGGCGGCAACGGCACCACCAACTTCGCCCTGCCCGACCTGCGCGGCCGCGCGGTGACCGGGCCGGTCGACAACCAGCCGGGCAATCCGCAGGGCACGGCCACGGTCACGCTCACCGCGGCGGAAATGCCCGCGCACAACCACCTGGTCTACGGCGATACCGCGCGCGCGGTGTCCACCGAGGCCAGCGCCAGGCTGCCCGCCCGCTTCATGCTGCCCAACAACCAGAGCTGCATCCCCGTCGACGCCTCGCCGGCACCGGTCATGACCACGTTGTCGCCGCAGGCCGTGGGCACGGCCGGCGCCAGCCAGCCGCACGAGAACATGCAGCCCTGCACCGCGCTGATGTACTGCATCGCGCTGACGGGCGCCTATCCGCCGCGTCCATAGCCCCCCGATGACCGCCGATGACCGCCGATGACCACCATCGCCGTGCCCGGCATCGCGCTGCGGCCGGTCGTCGCGACCGATGAAGCCTTCCTGGCACGCCTGTACGCCACCACCCGGGACGCCGAAATGCACCGCACCGGGTGGAACGAGGCGCAGCGCGCCAGCTTCCTCGCCATGCAGTTCTATGCCCAGCAGCGCGCCTATCAGGCCTACCCGGATGCCGAGTTGCTGCTGATGCTGCGTCACGGCGAGACCATCGGGCGCCTCTACCTGCAGCACAACGCCCGCGCGTTGCGCGTGATCGACCTGTCCTTGCTGCCCGAACACCAGAACCGTGGCGTCGGCGGCAGCGTGCTGGCGGCGGTGCAGGCGCTGGCCGGCAACGCGGGCAAGATCGTCGTGCTGCATGTGGAACGGCACAACCGTGCGCAGGCGCTGTACCGGCGGCTCGGTTTCCGGACGGTGCACGACGACGGCATCTATCGACGGATGGTCTGGGACGATCCCCGCTCCATTGCCGAAGGGCCCGCGCAGGCCTGAGTCAAACGCCGCTTGCTGCCAGCGGCCGTCATGCCGCCCTGCCCGCTCCCCCTAATCCCGATGAGTAATGGCGACCGGCATGGCGCGATCCTATATTGCCCCAGCAGCATGCATGTCCGGCGCAACGCGCACCGCGCGACGCAATGCGACATCGCTGCACGGAGCGCGGGCCACAGCAACGACTCAGCCGCCAGCCGCGCTTCCGTTCCGCATCCCGATCAATAAGGCGGCACGTTGTTGCAGGGGTAAATGCCGTTCCCGTTGCTTCATGAACGATTCGAGATCCGAGGGGTAACACCATGAACGCTCCAACCGTCAGTGCATTCGACTTTTCATCGCCCGGCGCCGTGCAGTTCAATGCCGGTGCGCCAGGCATCATCCTGAACGCCAGCACCGTGCACGTGCTGGCCTGGATCTATGTGGACAGCGCGGGACTGCCCGCCGACCAGAAAGTGTTTTCGCTCTCCCAATCGCTGATCCTGGGCGTCGGCACCGCCGGTGGCGACGTGCCGCTGCTCTATCCGGAGGTGTGGGACAACGCCGGCAACCGCTACACCTTCCAGGCCGGGCAGATCCCGACTGACCAGTGGAGCCTGGTGGAAATGATCTGGACCCAGGGCCAGAGCCTGGTGGGGCTGGTCAACGGGGTGCAGGTGCAATCGGTGCCGGTGTCAGACAATCCGCTGCAGCCACCGGTTGCCGACGGCACCAGCTATGTGGGCGCGTTCTGGGACAGCTACTCGTATCCGTTCTGCGGCATGGTGCAGTCGGTGCTGCTGACCAACGGCGCCGACCAGACCGCCACGCAGGGCTTTGCGCTGCAGCCGTCGGGCGCGATCAGCAACTGGGGACCGAGCGGCCCGGTGTTTATCGGCGGCGCCAGCACCGTGACGCTCGACACGCCGCCGGCGACGCCCTACGGCGCACCGGACCAACCGCCCGCGCCCACCTACGTCGGCGAGCAGATGCCGGCCACCGTCACGTCCAGCACGCCGTTCGCCATGCTGGTGCCGGGTACGGACAGCAGCACCTACACCATCCTCGGCATCAGCCAGGTGTGGCAGCAGTTGGTGGAGCTGACCGGACAGCCCGGCCTGGACACCGGCTACGAGGTCGACGTGACCACCGGCGTCAGCATCACCGACAGCGAAACGCAAACCCTCGGCGTCAGCCTGGGGCTGGAGTCGGGTTTCGATATCGGCGTGTTCAGCGCCAAGGTCAACCTGACGCTGTCCTATTCGGTCTCGTTCACCGAGGAATTGTCGATCACCGAAGCCACCACCATCGCCAAGCGGTTCGACATCGACAAGCCCGACGTGGCCACCACCGGAATCTGGTGGCAAGCCGTGCCGACCCTCACCACGTTCCAGGTGGTCAACAACATGAACACGGTCGGCGCCAGCGTGCAGGACCCGCTGCCGGAGATCACCGCGACGGTCTATCCGCCGCAAAGCCAGCGCACGCTGAAGACCGGGACCAGCCCGCTGGCCGGCAAGGCGAGCACGGCGCGGCCGTCGCTCAGGCTGTAGCGCAGCGCCCAGCCACCGCCAGCGCCACGCTCAGGCGGCTGCGCCTCGCGCGCGGGCGGCCGCCTGCAGGGTCCACAGCGGCGGCCATTGCGAGAACGGCGGCACGGTGTGCGCAATCGCCGCCACGCCGTGCCGGCCGCCCGCGCCGACCTTGTCGTAGATCACGCGCGCATGCACCTTCACGGTGTCGACGCTGACACCGAGGATGGCCGCGATGTCCTCGTTCGACTTGCCTTGCGCCAGCCATCCGCACACCTCGAGCTGGCGCGGCGTCAGCGTCGGAAATGCCAGCCGCAGGCGCTCGGCCGGCCCCAGCCTGGCGACGGTGCGCTGCTGCGCCTGGCGATAGCAGCGCAGCAAGTGCGGGCGCAGCGCCTGCAGGCGGTCGCGGTCGCCGTCGCTGAACGGCGGGCTGCCGCTGACGCGAAGGCTCACCACGGTGACCACATAGCCCTCGTGCTCGAACACGATCGCCAGCAGCCGCCGCGCATTCGACGGCAGCAAGGCTTCCCGCGCCATCGGCAGCGCCATGAACTCGTCATCGCTGAAGAAATCGGATTCGCGCAAGGCGCGTTCGCCATAGAACGCCGGGTCGTACTGCCAGAACGGATGGGTGAGGCGGTGCCTGGCGAAGGCCTGCATGCCGCGCGCCCGCGCGGCGGGGTCATCGTCCACCGAGACCAGCGCGCGGAACGCCTGGCTGCGATGGTGGAATTCGGCATAGGCGACGACGTCGCCGTCGGTCAGCCTGGCTACGCTGGGGAACAGCACGTCCGGCAGCGCCAGCAGGTCGGGCTCGTGCTCGTACAGGGAGATCACTTCATCCCGGAATGCCTGCAGCTTCTTGTCCTCTGACGTCAGGGCGGTCGGTGAGGGGCGCATGCTTGCCTTTCGCCTGCGGCGGCACAAGGGTAACGACAAGAATGATGAAAATGCCAGACCGTCGGATTGTAGCGTGCCGCACGCGGCGGCGACATGCGGCGGCGTCACGCGAGTGCGCTTCAACCCGCCCGCCTGCGGCCACCACCCGCGTCGACGGCAGCCTGTGCCGAAACTTTGCCCCCGGCCCGGCGTTCTAAATTTTCATATGCTGAGCAAATTGTCTGCCACATTGTCTGGGAAGCGGCACACCCTCCGGCGCGCGCTCTGGTTCTGGCTGGCGGTCGGCACCGTGGCCGTGCTGGGGGTCGCGGTCGCGATGTCGCCCGCCTTCAAGGACCTGATCGATCAGGCGGTCGACTGGGCGCGCGAGATCATGGCACGGCACCCAGGCGCGGGGGCGCTGGTGTTCTTCGTGTTCTCGGCCGTTTCGGCGATGCTGGCCTTTGCCTCGAGCGTGGTGCTGGTGCCGGTGGCCAGCGAAGTATGGGGCAAGCCGCTGACGGTGCTGCTGCTGTGGGGCGGCTGGCTGGTGGGCGCGTGCGCGGCCTTCGGCATCGGTCGCCTGGCCGGTCCGCTGCTCGCCCGTATCGGCTACGCGGACAAGCTGGAGAAATACCGGGGCTATGTGTCGAAGCGGATGAAGTTCTGGGCGGTGCTGCTGTTCTGCATCGCGGTGCCTTCGGAAATCCCCGGCTACCTGTTCGGCACCATGCACTACCCCTTCCTGAAATTCCTCGCCGCCATGGCCCTCGCCGAAGCCGTCTATGCGTTCGGCATCGTCGTCGCGGGCGAAAGCCTGGCCATCGACCAGCCCCTGCACTTCCTGGTCGCCGTGGCGGTCCTCGGAGTGGTGGCGGTCGCGGCCGGCCTGGCGCTGCGTGCGCGCAAGCACCGCACCCGCCGCCTGCCGCAGCGCTGACAAGACTGGTATGCGGGGCGTTGGCGCCACCGCGGCCGCTCGGCTGCGCCCGGCGCCTCACAGGTTTCGCCCGATAATCCACTAATACAGGAAATAGCCTGTTTTTACAAATAACAGGCCAAAGCTTGTAAATCCGCGTAACAGGCAATATCCTGTATCTGTCCGGCCGCCGGCCGGGTCCGGGAACGCGCCATGCACTACGCCATCAAGACCGTCCACCAGTTGCGTCCGATTCTGCAGGGATTCCGCAAGTCGCGCGGCATGACACAGGCCGTGATGGCCGAGCACCTCGGGGTTACGCAACAGACCTATGCCGAACTGGAAGCCAACCCCGCTGCCGTGAGCGTCGAACGCCTGTTGCGGGTGCTGCGCGTGCTCGGCGTCGAACTCGTGCTGTCGCAGGCGGAGGCTGGCACTACCGCGCAGCCCGCGCCCGCCCGCCCCCGTGCCAAGCCCGGTACGCCGGCAGGCAAGACCGCGCCGGCCCGGCCCGCGACCGGCCGGCGCCCGCGCGAGGACTGGTGACCATGGCGCGCGCGCGGCAAGGCAACCGCCTCGACCTGTGGATGAACGGCATCCCGGTCGGCCATTGGGAAACCGGCGCCGGCGGTGACCGGCTGGTCTATCGCGAAGACTGGATCGCCGACCCGCAGGGGCGCCCGCTGTCGCTGTCGCTGCCGTTCACGCCCGGCAACCAGCCGCATCGCGGACCGGCGGTGGCCAACTATTTCGACAACCTGCTGCCCGACAGCGATGTCATCCGCCGCCGCATCGCGGCGCGCTATCGGGCCGGCGGCACCGACGCCTTCGCGCTGCTGGCCAGGGTGGGACGCGACTGCGTCGGCGCCATCCAGATGCTGCCGCCCGGCGAAACGCCCGAGGCGCTGCAGACGGTCAGCGGCCGCGCGCTCGGCGACGAAGACATTGCCACGCTGCTGCACGAAACCACGTCGGCGCCCGTGCTGGGCCATCGCGAGCCCATCGACGACCTGCGGCTGTCGATCGCCGGCGCGCAGGAGAAAACCGCGTTGCTGCGCTGGCGCGGACAATGGCAGCTGCCCCAGGGCAGCACGCCGACCACGCACATCTTCAAGCTGCCGCTCGGACTGGTGGGCAATATGCGCGCCGACATGCGCACCTCGGTCGAAAACGAATGGCTGTGCGCCCAGATCGTCGCGGCGTATGGCCTGCCGGTGGCGCAGTGCGAGATCGCCCGCTTCGCCGGCACCAAGGCGCTGGTGGTCGAACGCTTCGACCGCAGGCCGTCGAGTCGCGGCACGTGGCTGCTGCGCCTGCCGCAGGAAGACATGTGCCAGGCCACCGGCACCTCGGCCCTGCAGAAATACGAATCCGACGGCGGACCTGGCATCCGGCAGATTGCCGAGATCCTGTCCGGCTCGCGCGCGGCGGCGGCCGACCGCCGGCATTTCTTCACGGCGCAGGTGGTGTTCTGGCTGCTGGCCGCAACCGACGGCCATGCCAAGAACTTCAGCATCAGCCACCTGCCGGGCAGCCAGTATGAGGCGACGCCGCTGTACGACGTGTTGTCGGCACATCCGGTGATCGGCCGCGGTCGCAACCAGCTGGCGCCGCAGAAGGCGCGGCTGGCGATGGCGCTGCATGGCCGGAACACCCACTACGCCATCCATGAGATCCGCGCGCGCCACTGGTTTGCACAGGGTCAGCGTATCGGCTTTGCTCCCGCCGAGGTGGAGGCCATCCTGGACCACGTGACCGGGCAGACCGCACAGGTCATCGACAAGGTTGCGTCGGGATTGCCGGCGGACTTTCCGCTGGATGTGGCCGACGCGATCTTCGACGGCATGCGCCGGCACAACCGCAGGCTGGCGGCGCGGACCGAGGCGGACCTGTGAACGCGGGCGGATGCCAGCGCAGGCATCGATCGACCGAAGCGAAATAAAGCGGAAGGGAAATGGTGCCCATGGGCAGGATCGAACTGCCGACCTCTCCCTTACCAAGGGAGTGCTCTGCCACTGAGCCACATGGGCGGGTGTTCCGGCGTGGAACCACGCGGAATCAAATGGAGCGGGAGACGAGTCTCGAACTCGCGACCTCAACCTTGGCAAGGTTGCGCTCTACCAACTGAGCTACTCCCGCATGCTGGCTCCCCGACCTGGGCTCGAACCAGGGACCTGCGGATTAACAGTCCGTCGCTCTACCGACTGAGCTATCAGGGAACATATCGCCGTTCAGCGAAGCGCGAATTCTACAACATCATTGCGCCGAATTGAAAGCCCCGTTTTGAAAGCTTTTGCAGCGTTGCTTCCGGGGTCCGCGCCGGCGCTCACGCCGCGCCGCGCCCGCCACGCCCCGGCGCATGCCGGTCGACGTCGATCACGGCCTGCGCAAACGCGGTGGGCGCCTCCTGCGGCGGATTGTGGCCCACCCCGCCGCTCAGGGTCCGATGCTGGTACCAGCCGGTGAACTTGCTGGCATAGGCACTCGGCTTCGGATGCGGCGCGCCGTTGGCATCGCCCTCGATGGTGATGGTCGGCACGCCGATGGTCGGTGCCGTGGCAAGCCGCTGCTCGATCGCATCGAACCGGGCCTCGCCGGCAGCGAGGCCTTGCCGCCAGCGGTAGTTGTGAATGGTGATGGCGACGTGGTCGGGGTTGTCGAGCGCCGCGGCACTGCGCGCGAAGGTGGCGTCGTCGAAGTTCCACTGCGGCGACGCCAGTTTCCAGATCAGTTTGGCAAACTGGTGCGTGTATTGTTGGTAGCCAGCCTGGCCCCGGTCGGTGGCGAAATAGAACTGGTACCACCACTGCAGCTCGGCCTCCGGCGCCAGCGGCTGCCGGCCGGCGGCCTGGCTGCCGATCAGGTAGCCGCTGACCGAGACCAGCGCGCGCACGCGCTCGGGCCACAGCGCCGCCATGATGTCGGCGGTACGCGCACCCCAGTCGAAGCCCGCGACCACGGCGTTCTGAATCTTGAGCGCATCCATCAGCGCGATCATGTCGGCGGCGATCGCCGAAGGCTGGCCGTTGCGCAGCGTGTCGGCCGACAGGAAGGTGGTCGAGCCATAGCCGCGCAGGTAAGGCACGATCACGCGATAGCCGCGCGCCGCCAGCAGCGGCGCGACGTCGGCAAAGCTGTGGATGTCATAGGGCCAGCCGTGCAGCAGCAAGGCCACCGGCCCGTCGGCCGGGCCGGCCTCGGCGTAGCCGACGTTGAGCACGCCGGCATCGACCTGCCGGATCGAGGCAAAGCTGGTATGCGTGCCCGGCGCGATGGTCGGCAGCGCGTCCGCCGGCGACACACTGGCCTGTGCGTGCGCCGCGCCCGCCAGGCCCAGCGAACCGGCCGCCAGCGTCACCGCGGCGGCACCGAGAAAGCCCCGACGGGGCAGATTGATGGCGTTCGACATGTTGTTCTCCTGTATGCGTGGTGTGAATCCGAACGCAAGTCTAGGAGGCCGTTGCAAGCGGCATGTGTCTGAAATCGCGCCATCTGTATCGCCGTGTATCCGACCGGCACGATCCCATACGGCGATACAAAATTGGCGCGCCGCCCGTTGGGTCAGAGGATGGAGCGGAAGGTACCGCCCTCGACCCGCACCGCGGCCCCATTGGACGCGGCGCCCAGCGGGCTCGCCAGCAACGCGACCATGGCGGCGATCTCGTCGGCTTCGATCATGCGCGCGATCAGCGAGCTGGGGCGATAGGTCTGGAAGAAGTGCGCCTCGATTTCCGCATCGGTCATGCCGGGCCGCGGCGCGGTCTGGCGCAGGTAGTCGATGATGCCGTCGGAGCGCGTCGCCGACGGCAGCACGCTGTTGACGGTAACGCCGGTGCCCTTGGTCAGCTCGGCCATGCCCCGCGAGACCGCCAGCTGCGCCGACTTGCTGACGCCGTAATGCACCATGTCCGGCGGCGTGAACGCGCCCACCTCGCTGGAAATGAAGATCACCCTGCCCCAGTTCCGTTGCAGCATGCGCGGGAAGTAGTGGCGCGACAGCCGGACCCCGGACATCAGGTTGACCTCGAGCATGCGCAGCCAGTCCTCGTCGGTTATCTCGGCGAAGGGCCTGGCCTCGTAATAGCCAAGATTGTTGACCAGGATGTCGGTGTCCGGGTGGGCCTCGATCAAGGCAGCGGCGCCCGCGGCGCCGCCGAGGTCCGCGACCGTCGTCGCAACCTGGCTGCCGGGGGCCGCCGCGGCGATCCCAGCGGCGGCGCCTGCCAGCTTTTCGGGGTCGCGCCCGGCCAGGGTAACGGCGACGCCTTCGCGCGCCAGGGTTCGGGCAATGGCCAGGCCAATGCCCGCGGTGGCGCCGGTGACGAGGGCAGTCTTGCCGTTGAGTTGAAGATCCATTGGGTTTCCTTGAGTTGAACCGATGGCGTGTCCGCGTGCACCGCGGGGCCCGCCATCGCTTAGCAAAGTCCGGCGCGGCACGGCGCGCCGGCGGTGCATGTCGCGGCGGCGCGGCGCCGCCTACTTCAGGCGCTTGAGCAGTTCCTGCGCCACGCCGAGCGCCGAGGCCGGGTTCTGGCCGGTGATCAGCTCGCGATCCACGACCACGTTGGGAGCCCACGGCGTGTCATGGGCGCGGTACTGCACGCCGGCCCGCTGCAGCGCGGACTGCGGATAGAACTTCATCTCGCCGCCGCCCAGTTGCGGCCGGGCCAGTTCTTCTTCCTGGTTGCTGATGACGGTGACCTGGTAGCCGCTGTAGATCCACTGCGGCACGCGCCTGGCCTGGCCCGATGCCATCGCGGTCACAAAACCATTGGCGTGCGGCAACGTCGACAGCAAGGCAATGGGCCCGTGGCACACCAGCGCCGTGGCCTTGCCGCGGCGATGGAAATCGGCAAGCAGGCGGCCCAGAGCCCGGCTCTTCAGCAAGTCCTGCATCGGCGCGTGGCCGCCGGGCAGATAGACCGCATCGAAGCGGTCATAGCCGATCTGCTCGATGCGCGCCAGGCTCACAACCGGCGAGGTCTCTTTCGACGTGAGCGCAAGCTGGTCGAGCAGCTCCTGGTGCACCTTCAGGCTGGCGGCGTCATTGCCGAAATAGATCGGCTTGATCGAGGCCGCGTCGACCGCCGGCGCCTTGCCCGTGGGGGTCGCGAACGTGACCTGGTGGCCGGCATCGCGCAGCAGCTTGACCGGCTGCATCAGTTCATTGAGGTAGAAACCGGTCGGCAAGACCTTGCCGTCTTTCAGGTCCAGGCGATCGGCGTCGGACAACACGACCAGAACGTTGCCCGCGTGAGCGGCGGTGGCCGCGAGGCTCAAGGCCATGGCCATCGCGGCCACGAGTTGGTGCATCGGCTTCATGGAGAGGCTCGTAGGGTTAATCGGTTCAAGGGATGGCAGTGGCGTACCGGGCCAGCCACTGCACTGTATTCATCGCTCACGAGGAGATAAACTAGCCACCCGAGAAAACATTTGTTCTTTTGAAGACAAAATGAGCCGCAAATTCGACTACCTGGGAGATGTGGAAGCCTTTATTGCCGTGGTCGAGCAGGGCTCGTTCACCGCGGGCGCCGTGAAGCTTTCGACCACGCCGTCGGTACTGAGTCGCGCCATCGCACGGCTGGAAGCGCGCCTGGGCCGGCAGCTGCTGCGGCGAACCACGCGCCGCCTGGGCCTGACCGACGCCGGCCGGCTGTACTTCGAGCAGACGCGCTCAGCCTTCTCCCTGCTCGACGATGCCGAGCGCGAGGTGCAGGGCCAGGAGGGCGAACTGGCCGGGCGCGTACGGCTGAGCGTGCCGACCACCTATGGGCATTACCGCCTGCCGCCCTTGCTGGCGCGTTTTACCCGGCTTTACCCGCGCGTCCAGGTGGAACTGAACATCACCAACCGCAATGTCGACCTGGCGGCGGAAGGCTTCGATCTCGCCATCCGCCTTGGCCATCTGCCGGATAGCGGCCTGGTGGCGCGAAAGCTGGAAGACGCCGCCCTGCTGCTGGTGGCATCGCCCGACTACATCGAACGCATGGGCATGCCGCAGACGCTGGACGCGTTGCGGCAACACCAGTGCCTGCCCTTCGTGATGCCGCGCACGGGCCGGCTCGCACCATGGGTATTTCGCGACGACGACCGCGACCTCGACTGGCTGCCGGATGCATCGCTGGCCGTCTCGGATGACGTGCTGGGCGTGGTGTCGCTGGCCGAACAAGGGGTCGGCATTTGCCAGAGTTATGAATTCATCGTGCGCGAGCGGATCGGGCGCGGACGGCTGGTGGAGTTGCTGCCGCAGTTGCGAGGCCGCTCGCGGCCGTTCTCCGTGGTTTATGCACCCCACCGCCAACAATCCGCGGCCGCGCGGGCCATGATCGAACTGCTGACCGCGAACGAAGCGAACGAGCCGCAGCAGCCTGAACCCGGGCGCACCACCAGGCAGCTGCGCTGAACCCGCTCGTCGCCTTCATCGGCGCCGGACGTTCCGGCTACAGGCAACCCAGTCCGGCCAGCGTTGCTTCCACCGCCTGGTCCAGCGGCGTGTGCGGTTCTTCGCCGAGAAACTGCGCCAGGCGCGAGGCGTCCATGCGTACCGGCTGACTCCACAGGTAGCGCATTTCGCGCAGTTCGCGCAGCGTGGGCACGAACGGCGCCGCCAGTGCCGTCAGCCACCAGGGGAAGGCCGCGATCGAAGGAGCAAGCCCATGCCGTAGCGCCACGCGGCGGATCGCGCCGGTCATCGCGGTGCCATCGGCATCCCAATGCCCTGCCAGGTGGAAGCTTGCGAACGGCTCGAGCCCGGCACGCTGCTCGATCAGGCGCACCATGGTGCGCGCGACATCAGGCAGGTACGCCCACTGGTGCCCCACGCCAGGCTTGCCTGGCTGCAGGATCTTGCGCAACGGTCGGCCGGGCCGGACCAGGCCCTGCGAAAACCAGCTGTTGCCGGCACGCGGGCCAAAGAAATCGCCGGCACGCACCACGATCACGCGCGCGCCGTGCGCGGTGGCATCGCGCAAGCGCTGCTCGAGCAAGACCCGGATGCGGCCCTTGCGGGTTTGCGGGTGTTGTGGCGCATCTTCGTTCGGCTCCGGAAATGCATCGGGCCCGTAGTTGTAGACCGTGCCGGGCAACACGATGGTGGCACGCTCCGCGATGGCCGCGGCGATGGTGTTGTCCGCCATCGGCAGCACGCGCTGGGCCCAGTGGCGATAGCCGGGCGGGTTGACCGCATGGACGATGACCTGGCACCCCCGCGCCACCTCTAGCACGTCGTGCCGGTTCATGGCATCGCCGCGCCGCCAGCTGATGCCGTCGCGGTATTCACTGCCGTCGGCCAGGTCGCGCTTGAGTGTCCGCACCTGCCAGCCGGCGTCGCGCAGCTGGCGGGCGACTTCGCCACCGATGCCGCCGCTGGCGCCCAGCACCAGTGCGTGCATCGCTTCGTCATTGTGTTCGGGCATCGGGCCTCTCCATCAAATTGGAGACATGGTCACGCGCGCCGGGCTAAACTGCAATTATCGATCGAAGGCTATCTGCTATACGTTTTTGTATGGGACACAACATCGGATGGGAGTACTACCGCAGCTTCCTCGCCGTGCTGACGGAGGGTTCGCTGTCCGGCGCCGCGCGCAAGCTGGGACTGACCCAACCCACGGTGGGGCGGCATGTGTGCGCGCTGGAAGCGGCGTTCGCGCAGGCATTGTTCACCCGGACCCCGACCGGACTGGTGCCCACCGACGCCGCCACGGCGCTGCAGGGGTACGCGCAGGCCATGCACAGCACCGCGGCCGCGCTGGAGCGCGAGGCGTTCAGCCAGGGCCAGGGCATCCAGGGCACGGTGCGGGTCTCGGCCAGCGAGGTCATCGCCATCGAAGTGTTGCCGCCGGTGCTGGCGCGGCTGCGGCGCGAGCACCCTTTGCTGCGCGTGGAACTGGTGGCAACCAACCGCGTGCAGGATCTGCTCCAGCGCGAAGCCGACCTCGCCATCCGCATGTCGCCGCCGCGGCAAGAGGCGCTGGTGGCACGACGCATCGGCGCCGTCGAGCTGGGCTTGTTCGCCCATGCCGACTACGTCGCCGAGCACGGCATGCCGGCCACCGTCGCCGGCCTGGCCGCGCATGCGCTGATCGGCTTTGATGAGGAAACCCCGTTCCTGCGCGCCGCCAGCGCAAGGTTTCCGGCCTGGCGCCGCGAGGCCTTCGCACTGCGCAGCGACAGCGACCTGGCCCAGCTGGCGATGCTGCGCGCAGGCTGCGGCATCGGCATCTGCCAGGCGGCGCTGGCCGCACGCGATCCTTACTTGCTGCGCGTGCTGCCCGATGCGTTCTCCTTTTCGCTCGACACGTGGGTCACGATGCATGGCGACCTGCGCGGCAGCCGCCGTTGCCGGGTCGTGTTCGATGCGCTGGTGGCCTGCATGCAGGCGCACGTCGGCAGCGGCCACGCACGCGCTGCCCGCGCGCCGGCCAATAAAAAAAGGCGCCGCTAGCGGCGCCTTCCCGGAACCGGCGAAATGCCTAGGCGAAGGATTCGCAATTGCCGGCCCGCACGGGCTCACCCCAGCCGAAGCCGGGTGGGATGCGATGGCCAGGATCGCGTCCAGCGGCCGCGACAGGCACCACGCTCGCGGCATACGGCTCGGGCACGTGCTCCGGCCGCGCCGGTGCCTCGTGCGCTGCCAGCTCGAGGCAGTGCTTGAAGTCGCTCGCTGCCAGGCGCGCGCCGATGAACTTGCCAAACGCATCGAGCTGGACCTGCGAGGTCATGCCGGCGCTGCCGCCGATCGCCGGGCAGATGATCCACGTGGTGTCGCCCCGGGTGAACAGGTGCAGGCGCCGGGCCTGGTCCGCCGGCCGCAGCGCGTGCTCTTCGCCGGCGACGTCGTCGAGCGAAAAGGCTTCGACATATTCGTCCGTATGGCGGTGGCTCAGGCAGATGACCACCTTCGGGCGCCAGCGCTCGCAGGTCCTGGCGATAAAGCGGAAGCGCTCGCCTTCCCGGCACAACGCGACATAGCGCTTCTGCGGAATCAGTTCCGGCTGGCCCCGGAACGCCTTGGACCATGTGGTTCTGCCGTCGACATGCGCGGGCAGCGGAAACAGGCTGAGCCTGAATTCCGCGCCCGCCGGCGAATACAGATGGCTCCAGTAGTAATGTTCCCAGTCGTTGTCGCCGAGGCGCACCCCAAGCGCCTCGGCCCGCGCGGCGGCCATGATGCGCGCCACGCACTGGTGGCCGAACCACCTGGCCATGTCCTGTCGATGCTGCTGGCGGAACACGGCATCCCATGCCGGTGGTGCCAGGTGTGGATGAAGCGGTGCGACGATGGGCTCGGACCACGCCGGGCTGCGGTCGCATATCCAGACGGCGGCCCTGGGATTGCCTCCTTCCATGCCGACGTAGGAGGCAAAATAGCGGTCCAGTTCCTGGCGCGTGAACATCCGTGAATGCTGCATTTTATCCCTTGCTGCTTGGTGGGACCCCCAATATTTAATGCCGCAGCATGCCGCCGCCGCAACGGGCGTACGTACTGCCATGGTCATAAGCAAATTCTGTTTCAGGCAGGGAAATAGACGGACGCGCAATGCCCCTCCCCCGAGCGGCATGCATCCATCGGTTTTTATAATGTCCTGAACTGCCTGCCGGCGTGATTGGAACAGGCGTGTCCCGGCGCGGACGCCCTGGCACGCGCTCCGGTGGCGGGAATCTCGCGCGCCACTGCTGGCGCGCGACAAGACACAATGCGTCTGGGCTTTTAAACAGGCCGAAGCATATTCATTATTTTACTTCCCCCCAGTAAATACAAAAAATTACAAATGTTTCAAACCTGGCATTGGCCTTCCACGCTGGATAATCAGGGCCGCGGTTCGCCAAATGCACCATGCCGGTGCCGGTTCGACTGATATTGGGCTCTCTGGCCCTTTCTCGATTGAGATGATTTTATCCAATACCCCTGGATATAGGAATTTCAATCTTCTAAGGTCTGAAATAAGCAATCTGCTGCGCCGCAATATATTTTGGTTGCGATTTTCCATCCCCTCGCCGGAGGGGATAAAAAACAGCTGACGGATTACCGGAAGCGGCCCCGCCGCGCGCGTGCGGCTCAGAATCCGGAAAAGCGGATGCCGATCGAGCCGTAGCCGTAGTAGCGGTCCAGCTTGCCGGCGGTGGTCGCGTTGTAGAGAAACGGGATGGTGCCGACGAAGTTGTACAGCGAGGCCTGCCCGCGCAGGAACACCTCCACGTTCTTGGCCACCCCGTACGACAGCTCCAGCCCCAGCGTATGGTTGGAGCGGATCGGCGCATGGCCATAGGTTTCGGCGCGGCTGTCGACATTGCTGCGCAGCAGGTACTGGAACTGGTAGCCCAGGCGCGCGGCGAAGCGCTCGTATTTCCAGCGCCACGACCCGCCCAGGTTCAGGTAGCCGGCGGTGTAGTTGAAATCGTCGTTGAAATCGAGCCCGAACTGGCTGGCATTGACCGAAAACGAGGCCGACTGCAGCGTGACGTTGCCGACGTTGCACGGCGCCGCCAGCTGGCCGTTGGCGAGATTGTCGGAGCCGATGGCAACATTGAAATTGCAGTTGCCGCGCTGCACCCGGGTATTGAGGCTGCCCACCGTGACGCGGCTGATGCCGAGCCCGACAAAGCCGGTAAGCTGGTTGCGCTCGCTCAGCTCGCCGGAGAAGATCACGTCGGCCTGGGCCTGGACATCATTGGCGTTGTTCACGGTGAGGCTGTTGAACGTGGTGTTGCGGACCATCACCGGCGACGAGCGGTTCAGGCTGCCGGCGTGGTCGCCCCACAGCGAGAAGCGCAGCATGATGCGATCGCGCGCGCCGGCCTCGGCGAGCGGGTCGTAGTGCATCGCCAGCATCCAGGTATCGATATGGTTGCGGTCCTGCCCGTAGTCGATGCCGCGGCGCCAGTAGGTGGCCGATCCCGACCAGTGCGGCGAGAACTTGTAGCCGAGCATCAGCTTGCCGCCGCGGTAGTCGCCCGCATTGTCCGACACCGGGCCCTGGCGCCCGCGCAGGTTGAACACATCGACGCTGCGGTTGACCATGTCGTAGCTGGCCTCCACCCGCACCGAAGTAAACTCGCCGGTGGCGGGCTCGGCTTGCATGAACACATCGTCCGGGGCGGCCCTGGCCGTACCGACGGCGCACAGCCCCAGCATCAGGGCGCAGGCCTGGTCCAGCCGGCGCTTTCGAAGCAGCTGCATAGGAAACTCCGAGGCCACTGGGCGAGCCTCATGCGCGGCGCGCTCCACGGAAGCGCCCGACGCAGACACAACATGACCCAGTCATCGCCGGCGCGCGGCAGGCAACACCCGCCACGCGCCCGCATGACCGGGGGCGGTGGCCTTCCCCGTGCCGGCGGAAGGCCTTTGCTACGGCGCTAAGCGCCGCTCACGGGTTGAGCGTGACCGTGGTCTTGAGGCCGTCGCCGACCACCATCTCGGCGTCGGTCTTGACCAGGGCGGTCTTGGCGAAGGCGACGTCGTTGTTGACCAGCATGCCCACGCGCACGTCCCTGCCGGGGCGGCCGGTAGTGGTGGCGAAGGTCACCGGGAAGGTGCTGGTCGCCCTCGGCGTGAGCGCGTCGACCTGCGCCTGGCTGAGTGCGCCGGAGGAGCGCAGCTTGCCCAGGAAGGTGGTGAACGGCAGGTTGAGCGAGCCGCCGTTGGCGCTGGAGAACAGGCTGTCGGCAGCGGCATTGGTCAGGCTTGCCGCGACCGAGAGGTTGCCGCTGACACGGAACGAATACGCGGTGTTGGCCGGCACCACCGCATCGACCAGTTGCGAGCCGTTGAAGGTCAGCGTGACGTTCTCGATGATGACATCGACCTGGTTGCCGTTATAGGTGTAGCTCAGCCCCGCGCGCACCTGCGTCGGCCCGCCGTTGAAGGCGTCGCCATTCTGCGCCACGCCGACCTGGATCGCATTAAGCGAGCCGCCGGTGGCGGTGATGGTGTCGGTGATCGGCTGCGTCACACCGTTGATGGTCAGGTTCGACAGCACCAGCGAGTTCTTCAGCCGGACCGCGTCTGCCACGCTGTTGATGGCGCCCGCGTCCACCACGCCGCCGAGGTTCGCGGCGACCTGCTGGATCTGTGCGGCACTGCCGCTCGATACCGCGTCGCCGAGTTGCGCCAGCCCCGCCGCGTTTGCCGCGTTGGCCAGTGCGCCAGCCGGGACCGCCTGCACCAGCGCCGTGGTCGTGGCCGTCTGGGCGCTCTGCGTGACGATGTTGATCGAACCGCCCTCGATCAGGGCCGACAGCGTTTCGGTGGGGCTGCTGCTGACGTCGATCGCTTCCAGCGCGGTGCTGACGCTATCCACTTCGCTGGCGATCACCGGCGCGGCCAGTGCGGCCACATTGGTGGCCACGGCGCCGATGTTCGACTGCAGGCTGGTGGGCAGCCCCGCTTGCGCGTTCTGCACGGCGCTGGACACCACGCCCGCCACCAGCGCACCGCTGCTCAGATCCGCCGTGCCCTGCGCGCTCGCCACCGCGGTGGCAACTGCCTTCGACGCCGCCGCGGCCGAATCCGCCGGCGTCAGCGTGCCGCCCGCGCCCAGGCCCGTCAGGGTCTTGGAGACGTGGTCGACCAGTTGCTGCACCACGACCGCCGCGCGCAGCGCCTGCGCATCCTGCATCGGGTCAAGCGTGGCCAGGTCCTTGCCTGCCAGGCCCAGTCCCGTCGCCAGCGGCGCGACCTGGCCTGCGCCCAGCTGCACCGCCAGCGTGGTCAGCGGCGAGACCACCTGGGTCACGCCCTCCCGGTAATCGATCGCCGGGGCCTGCAGCACGCCGGCGAACGGCAGGTTGGTGCCGACATCGGTGCCGCCGGTCAGCTTCAGCGCGCTCTTGGTGCAGCCTGCCGGGAAGGTGAAGTCGCCGGTGGCATTGGTGACCGCGGTCTTGTTCTCGCAATCGAGGAAGGTCACGGTCGAGCCCGACAGGTAGAAGTCCACCGCCTTGCCGCTTACCGTGGCAGAGGGCTGGGACGGCTGGGAAGGCGCTGGCGAATCGTCGCCGCCGCCGCAAGCCACGAGCGTTGCCGCCGCGCCTGCCATGATGCCAAGCATGAAGATGTTCCGGGTTTTAGTTTGCACGCTGCTCTCCTGAGATCAATACATCGCTACGACGAAACATGGTGAGGGTGTCCATGACGCTCGCTGGCGAGGGTTCATGGCTGGCTCACCGGCTCCTGCGCCATGCCGATGACGTGTCCGGAGAAATCGTCCGGGCGCAGCCAGCGCGACAGGTACTGCCCCATCGCGTCGAGCAGTACGTCGGACATCATTCCTCCGGCCCCGGCCAGCGGCGGACAGATCAGCCACGTAGTGCCGTCGCGTTCCAGCACGCGCAGCGTCTTGGGCTGGTCGGCGGGCTGCAGCACGTGGTCGGTGGCGTGCGCCTGCGCCAGGCCGAAGGCCTGCGCGAAATCGTCGGCATGGCGCTCGCCCAGGCAGATCACCACCTTCGGCTTCCACAACCGGCGAATCCCGTCGATAAAGGCAAAGCGCCGGCCTTCGCGGCACAGGTCGAGATAGCGCCGCCGCGGAAACAGTTCCGGCTGGCCGCGAAACGCCTTCGACCACGGGATTTCTTCGGTCACCCGCGCCGGCAGCGGAAACAGGCTGAGCTTGAACTCGGCGCCCTGCGGGCCGTACAGGTGATGATCGAAGTAATGCTTCCAGTCCTGCTCGCCCATGGTGGTCTTGAACACCCTGGCGCGCGCGGCGGCCATGATGCGCGCGATCCTCTGGTGCGATTGCCAGCGCTCCATGTGGTGCCGGTACTTGTAGCGGTAGGCGGCATCCCAGGCGGTGGGCCGCGCATGCGGAACCAGCGGGCCCGCCAGCGGCGCCACGCCGGGAAGCGGAGAGCTGTCGCAGAACCAGACCGCAGCGCCTGGATTGCCGCCTTCCATCCCTACGTACGACGCGAAATACGAATCCAGCTGTTCGCGCGTGAAGACCGTCAGTGGCTCTGTGTTCTTTCTCATTCCTCTACCGCGGTGGAGTGAAGGATGCCCGGACGCTGCACCGCATCCGCCGTGTCGGTGCCTCGCACCGGGCCGGCGGTTCCGGACCTGCTCGTCATCGCTTTTTATTCTCACCCCCGCAGCGAGGGGTGCGCTGCCCTGTCGTTTCCCTCCTTGCGCGGGGTAACGCGCAAGCGCGAATGACGGCATTTTCGCGCGCGAAAAAACGCGCGAAAGTCGGTCACGTCCCCCACGATTTGCGCTGCATGCACCGGCGCGAGGCCGCTTCGCACGCGTCCGGAGTTTCCCTTCCGATGCAGGGTACCGACGCTTTTGGCCGCATCGCACTATTCGCTCCTGAAAACACGGAGCACGCCGGGGCCTTCAGCGCACCGGCAGAACGAGAGCGTTGCAGTTGCATGGACGGCCCTCACCGATGCGGCCCGTGGCAGGTCACGCGCTGACCGTCGCCACACCATGGAACCGCTGCCGCAAGGCAGCCCCGCACGACTCTGCTTGATCACGCCATGAGCATGCACAGGCAGATGCATGCCATGCGACGAGCCTGGCCGCCACTTCGCGCGGACCGGGAGTTCGGAGGAGACAACAAGGGCGTGGGCACTCGCATGAGCGCCCATTACTCAACGCTTCTGGGAGAAGCAATTGGGTATCTATCGCGATATGTTTGCCAGGCACCACGATCAGCTCGCGCTGATGGCTCGCCTGCTCGACGCCGGCACCATCTGGGTGGCGGCAATCCTGGCCAGTGAAGTGCGGTTCGACACCGCGCAGGCGCCAATCCACCAGTTCATCCAGTACTTTGCCTGTGCCATCGCCTTCATCGTGCTGCCGGGCTTCGACGTGTACACGTCGTGGCGCGGGCGCAGCCTGTTCTCGCTCGCCGCGCGGCTGCTGTCGGCGTGGAGCCTGGTCTGGCTGGTGAGCCTGCTGCTGACCTACCTGCTGCACCAGACCGACTCGCTGTCGCGGCTGTGGATGGTGTACTGGTACCTGTTCGCGCTGGCGGGACTGGTGGCGCTGCGCGTGGTCAGCCGGGCCGTGCTCAACCTGCTGCGCGTTGCCGGCGCCAACAACAAGCGCGTCGTCATCGTCGGCTTCGGCCGCACCGGCCAGGAGATGTACCGCCGCGCCACCGCCAGCCACACCACCGGCTACAAGATCAGCGGCATCTATGCCGCCGAAGGCGAGCCCACGCCGGAAGGACGCCGCCGCATCAACGATAGCGCCGACATCGCCGCGTTCGCACGCGAGCACGGCATTGCCGAAATCTGGCTGACGCTGCCGATGAGCGAGCACCGGCTGATGCAGGAGATTGCCTTCTCGCTGCGCAATGACTTCATCGACATCAAGTGGATGCCGAGCGTGCTCGACTTCGACCTGCTCAACCACAACGTCGGCAACTTCCTGGGCATGCCCGCGGTGGAGATGAACAAGCCGCCTTCGCTGGGCGTGCGCGGCACCATCAAGGCCATCTTCGACCGCACCTTTGCCGCGCTGGTGCTGGTGGCGCTGTCGCCGCTGTTCCTGCTGATCGCGGTACTGATCAAGCGCGACTCGCCCGGGCCGGTGTTCTTCAAGCAGGAACGTCTCGGCCTGGACGGACGCGTGATCCACGTCTACAAGTTCCGCAGCATGAAGGTGCATGCCGAGCACGGCGTGGTCACGCAGGCGACCAAGGGCGACAGCCGCATCACGCCGATCGGCGCCTTCCTGCGCCGCACCAGCCTCGACGAGCTGCCGCAGTTCATCAACGTGCTGAAGGGCGAAATGAGCGTGGTGGGCCCGCGTCCGCACGCGATGGCGCACAACAACATGTACAAGGAGCAGCTCGACTTCTACATGCTGCGCCACCGCGTCAAGCCGGGCATCACCGGCTGGGCGCAGATCAACGGCTACCGCGGCGAGACCGACACCCTGGACAAGATGGCCAAGCGGGTCGAGCACGACATCTTCTACATCCGCAACTGGTCGTTCTGGCTCGACCTGCGCATCATTTTCTGGACCGCGTTCCGCGGCTGGATGGGCAGCAACGCCTACTGAGCCACCGCTATCCGCTTCCCGTGACGCCATCGAACCGCAAGCCAATGATCAAAGTCCTGCATGTCACCGAGTGCCTGGGAGGGGTCGAGACCTACCTGCACCTGCTGGCCTCCCATATCAACGACGAGCACATCAGCTTCCACTTCGCGCTGCCGAAGCAATGCTCGGTCTCGGCGGTTGCCGATGCGCGCAATTTCGGCGTCAGCTACCTGCCGATTCCGCGCAAGCTCGATCCGCTCAACGACCTGAAGGCGGCACTAATCCTGCGCGCGCTGGTGAAGCGCGTGGCGCCGCAGATCGTCCACCTGCACAGCTCCAAGGCGGGGCTGGTGGGACGGCTGGCCTGCATCGGCCTGAACGTGCGCGTGGTCTACACCCCGCATGCCTACTATTACCTGGGGCTGCGCGGCATCAAGCGGCGCGTGTTCCTGATGGCGGAGCGCTTCCTGCACCGGCTGACCGACGCGGTGCTGGCAACCTCGCCGTCGGAACGCGACCGCGCCATCCATGAGGTGGGCCTGCCGCGCGAGCGCGCGCATTCCATCCTGAATGCCGTCGAGCCGCGCTCCGTACCGGTGGAACGGCAGCTGGGCGCCGGCGTCAAGCGCGTGATCATGGTGGCGCGGATCAGCCCGCAGAAGAACATCCCCATGTTCCTGGACGTGGCCAGGCTGTTCCAGGGCCGTGCCGACGTCGAGTTCATGCTGGTCGGCTACGGCCACTACGAGAACGACCGCGCCACGCTCGATGCCATGCTGCAGGAACGCGGCCTGGTCGAGGGCAAGGACATCACCGCGATCGCGTGGATGAGCCGCGCCGAGCTGCTGGAACTGCTGGCGCATGCCGCGGTCGTGGTGCTGACCTCGCACTACGAAAGCTTCGGCTACGTGCTGGCGGAAGCCAATGCGCTGGCGATCCCGGTGGTCGGCACCGACGTCGACGGCATCAAGGACATCATCGTCGATGGCAACAACGGCTTTATCGTGCCGGTGGACGACGCCCCTTCCATGGCCAGTTCGATCGAAGCCATCGTCGGCGACGCCACGCTGTGGCAGACCATGTCCGAGCACGCCGTGACACGCGCCGCGTCCGAGTTCAACATCGTGACCCAGGCCAAGAAGTTCGAGTCGTTCTACTCGCGCGCGCTGCTCGCCTAGCCCCGCACCGACGGCGCTGGTCAGGGCGGCGCGTTGCCGCCCGGCCAGCTCGCCAGCAGCATCTCCGCATCGGCAAGCGCGGTGCCGTCCTGCAGCAGCGCCGCACACGGGCGCGCGCCTGCGGCAGTGCCCAGCGCCCTCACCTTGCAGCCATCCGCCCCCCCCGCGCTCCCCCCCTGCGCCAGCGCCTCGCGCAACAGCGCCCGGCCTTGCGGCCCCCAGTAGATGCGATGCACCGCGCCGTCCTTGCGCAGCGACAGTACGAAACTGTCCTGGCGCTGGCGCCATTGCGCGTCCTGCGCCCCGGACAACAGGCCCAGCAGGTCGCGCAACATGGCGATGACCGGCTTCTCCGAGCCATCGTTCCTGAGCAGGCCGAAGTTCGCCTCGCGATCCCATCTGGCCTGGCCGCGGTCGCGCCACGCGTAGATGCCGAGCATGGGCGCTTGCGCCATGACGCCGGCGAGCACCTGCCTGGCGACCAGCGTCGCCTGCGTGGCTTCGCTACGCACCGGCAGGTACGAGGCATAGCCCCATTCGCTGACGATCAGCTGCGCCCCCGGGCGCGGCGAATTGCGGATGCGGCCGCCCAGCTGCCGATAGTCGCGCAGCAGCGTCTCGGGCGTGGCGCGGTACGGATGGATGCTGAGCCCCTTAATGCAGCCCAGGCGCGGATCGGTCAGCAGGCGCGACAAAGACTGTTCCGCCACGGGATTCGCCGGCCCGGGCAGCCGCGCCAGCCCGAACAGGTAAACCGATGGCAGCGGCGCCGTGCCGGCCTGCGCCAGCGCGTCGCAGATCTTGCCGGCGGTCGAGAGCAGCCGGGAAATAGGGACCGATGGATGCAGGAAGGTCTTGTTGTCGGGCTCGTTCCAGATCTCGTACGACAGGTCTGGCCCCGCGTTGCGCTGCATGAACTGGCTGGCGAACGCGGCGAAGCTGGACTCGCTGGCATCGCTGCCACCGTCCTCGCCCCCATCGCCCCAGATATACCGCCCGCCATACAGCGTAACCAGCATCTGCAGGCCGGCCTGGCGCGCCTGCGCAATGACCTGCGCGTAGCGCTGCGGCGCCAGGTGTCCGCGCACCACCTCGGGCCGCACGCCGAAACGCACGTGCGAAAAGCCCAGGCGCCGGATCTCGGCGAAGTCGCGCGCCGACACCGTGGCCGGATCGATCTGCACGGCAAAGGCCGGCATCGACGCAATCCGGCCCGAGGTCTGCCCGTCCGCGGCATGCCCCTGCCGGGCGGGCCACCAGCCCGAGACCGCGATCAGCGCCGCCAGCGCCAGCGCGCGCGTCCGCGCCCCGCGGCGAGGCGGTGGGACGCTATGCCGCGACATGCCTGCGCAGTACGCCCATGGCGAGCGCACCGGTCTGGAACAGCGCGATGACGAGGAACGACACCAGCATGATCTGCGCCGCCACGAGGTAGTCGAGCTGCGGATAACGCCATGCCCCCAGCGCGATGCCGGCCAGCAGGCCGATGCCCGCTGCCAGGAAGATCGCCCGCGCCATGCCGAACGACTTCAGCAAGGTGCGCAGGCACATCACCACCGCAAACACGATCGGAAACAGCGAAAAGAAGCGCACGTCGAGATCCCCATAGGCTGCGCCGAACAGCATGACCACGAGCTGGTCGCCAAAAAGCAGCAGCAGCACGCTCAGCGCACCGGACAGCACCACGCCGCCCAGCACGAAGCCGGCCGCGTTCCGGGCCAGCGTCAGCGTGTCGTCCTGCCGGAACGATGCCGCGAACCTCGGCATCAGGTGGTAGCCCAGCGCCATCAGGACATACTGGGCCGGCAGCAGCACCGTCAGCAGGATGCGGAACTTGGCCGAATCGGCGAAGTGTCCGAGCGAACCGAGCAGCACCACCAGTCCCGGCCCGACCAGCCAGCTCATCAGCTGGGCGCTGGCCGAGCTGGCACCGAAGCCCAGCCACTGGCGCGGCGATTCCGGCCGGCCCGGGATCAATTCGATGCGGCCGCGGCGGCGCAGCGTGGCGGCCGCGACCACGGTCGGCAGCAGGATCGCGGCCGCGAGCATCAGCATCGCCGCGGGCGCCGGCTGCGTGCCGGAGGCCAGGCCGATCATCGCCACGCCGCCGCCGATCAGCGCGTGGCACACCAGCAGCCCGGCATAGCCGCGCGTCTTCGCGCCCACGGTCCTGAGCACCCAGTAAGCGGTGTAGCTGGCAAACAGCACCGCCGCCGCCGCACAGGCCGACGTGCTCAGGCCATGCCCGTACAGGTAGAGGATGGACCCGGCAGCGACCGGAAACACCGTCAGCACCGCGACCTCGGCCGAGAAGCGCACGCGCAGCTTGATCCCCTCGATCAGCGCCGGCTCGTGCAGGAACGAGACGTAGAAGATGTTGATGAACACCACCAGCGACAGCACCACCGCCACCAGCCCATAGCCCGCCACATCCATCGAGCGGGCCAGCGCCACGTTGATGCCGAACTGCACCGCCGTATACGCGGCCTGTTCGAACACCGCGCCCAGCGCCGGCAGCATGCGGCGCATCATGGCGTCCCCTCGAGCGAAGGCGCCGCCTTGAGCGGCGCCGGCGCAGCCGGCAGCGGCAGCTTCTGGCTGAACAGCTGCGCCAGGCCCTGCGTAATCTCGCGGCCCAGCCGCGCCGAACGCTTGAACTGCGCCGCGCCCAGCGAGCGCGCGTAGGTGAGCCGTTCGATCACGTCGTCGGCGCCGGCGCTTTGCCGCACCGCGAAATCGCCGCGCCCGCTCAGCTTGAAGAACGACGCGACCTTGGTGTCCCAGACGATGCCGACGGAAGGCACGCCGAAGCTGAAGGCGATGATGTTGGCGTGCATGCGGTGCCCGACCATGCTGTGGCAGCCGGCGATGATCGATGCCAGCTCCGCCGGCGACTTCGGCAGCATGTAATCCACGCCGTCCGCAACCTCCGCGCCCAGCCGGCTCCTGACCGTGGCCGCGGCGAGATTGTCTTCCTCCGCACCATTGGTGAACAGCACCACGCGCTGCCCGCCCTGCCGCAGCTTGTGCACCAGCTCGACGAACATGCCCAGCCCCGCGCCCTGCTCCGATACCGCGACGAGGTCCGCGTTGTAGTGCAGCGATTCGACGTCCGAGACACAGATCCCGACGTCCCAGCGCTTCTCCAGCCCTTGCTCGGCATACAGCGACGCACTGAGGATGGCGGGATCGGGAATGATGGCGACATCGCAAGCCTCGCCCGCGCCGAGGCCGACGATATTGCGGCGCGAGCCTTCATCCCGCACCGAGACGAACTGCGGCGCCGCCAGCGCGAAGAAGCGCGACACCAGGTAGCGCCCCAGGCGCGACCAGCCGGCCGCCACGCCCACCGACACCAGCGCGACCTTCGCATTGTTGCCAAGGCAGCGGGCCAGCAGGTAGAGCTTGAGCGGGAAGTTCAGGTCCACGTCGCACAGCAACTGGCCGCCGCCGACCACCACCATGTCGGCATCGGCCAGTTGCTGCTGCCAGCGCGTGCGCCACTGCCGCCGGTATTTCAGCCAGATGGCAGCGGTCAGCACCGGCACCCGGGCCCACCCCGGCAGCCGCGAGAAGATCCGCATCAGGCGGCCCTTCTTCAGCGAGTTTTCCCCGAGCCGGGTGCGCCCGGCGATGTCCAGGTAGCTGACCCGGCAATCCGGCACGGCCTGGCGGATCAGGTGGCCCAGCGTTTCGGCGATCACCGCATCGCCGAGGTTGTCACTGTATGGCACCGCGCATATGACGACGTGCTTCATCTTGTTTGGCCGGCAAGGCAGTTAGCAAAGGGATGAGGAACAGGCTGACCGAGGTGAGATGGCGAACATAGCTGCCCAGGTCAGGCTCGAAGATAAACTGCACCAGGATATGCGCAACGACCAGCGTGGCAAACCAGCGGCGCTTGCGCCCGGCTTCCGTCGCCGCCGGCGTGCCGGACAGGCCGCGCAGCGCCACGCGCAGGATCGCCGCATGCATCAGCATCATGGCCAGGTCGACCGGCGCGCGGAAGCTGATCACCGGCAGCACGAACATGATCGCTGCATACAGGTAGTTGACGATGAAATTCACACCGGACGTGGGCGGATACAGGTTCCAGATCATGGTGCGGTTGTCGCTGCCGATGCTCAGCGCATAGTTGTTCGAGATATCCCGCGGCGACTGCAGGATATACAGGATCTCGGACGGCGCCACCAGGATCGCGCCCACCACGCAGGCAAGCACGATGGCCTTCCATGCCGGGCTCAGCCGCGCCGTTGCGCGGATGCCGAGCGCCAGCACCAGGATCATCGCGTAGTAGTTGCGGATGAAGAGCGCGTAGCAGCCGTACAGCACCATGGTCATGATGACCAGCGCGCGGAACGACACGCCGCGCGACATCCCGCCCATGACCAGCACGATCGACATGGCGATCACCACGGTCTCCTTGCCCGGCGACAGCAGGTTCAGCAGCATGCAGGGCAGCACGAACAGCCAGCGCGTGGCGAGGTCGCGCAGGCTCGCCACCCGGCTCGACGCCAGCGCAAGATAGGCCACGCCGACCGTCGCGGTGACGACATTCACATACTCGGCCCCGAACACCGAGAACACTTTGGCGGTG
This sequence comes from Cupriavidus phytorum, assembly GCF_003254285.1. NCBI lineage: Bacteria > Pseudomonadati > Pseudomonadota > Betaproteobacteria > Burkholderiales > Burkholderiaceae > Cupriavidus > Cupriavidus phytorum. The sequence goes on along the minus strand of NZ_QKZN01000002.1, from coordinate 584,817 downwards.
GCGGCGAACGAATCGTCGAGGTCGGTCGAGCCGCTGACCAGGAATTCCAGCATCTTGTTGGAATCGGTGACCCATTTCTCCGGCAGCGCGTCGCGCCCGAAGAAGTAGATCACCAGGTAGAGCAGGCTCAGCACCAGGCTCGCCACCGTGGCCAGCCCGCGCTCGGCCAGCACCCAGTCGCGGTCCAGTCGCGCGGCTTGCATGGCTTACGCCTTCTCGCTCTGCGAGTAGCCGTAGTAGGCATAGCGATAGCGGCCGTACTTGGAGCCATAGCCGTAGCGGAAGGCGTTGGGGTCGAGGCCGTTGAAGATCACCCCCTTCACGCTTACGTTGACCTGCGCCAGCTGCTTGGCGCATTCCGAGATCTCGCCGATCGAACTCTTGCCGAAGCGCGTCACCAGGAATACCGTGGCGCAACGCTCGGCCAGGATCGCGGCATCGGCAACGGCCAGCACCGGCGGCGTGTCGACCATCAGCATGTCGTAGCGCGCGCTGAGTTCCTCCAGCAGCGTGACCATGCGTTCCTTCAGCATCAGCTCGGCGGGATTCGGCGGGATCGTGCCGGTGCCGATGAAGTCCAGTCCCTGCACCACATCGCGGTGGATCACGTCTTCCAGCGCCAGCTTGCCGGCCAGCACGTCGGACAAGCCCGGCTCGCGGTCCTTGCCGAAGTACTGGTTCAGGTAGCCCTTGCGCATGTCGGCGTCGACCAGCAGCACGCGCTTGCCGCCCGAGGCCATCAACGCGGCCAGGTTGACCGAGACGAAGGACTTGCCCACGCCGGCGGTGGCACCGGTCAGCAGCACGCGGTTGTTGGGCGCATCCAGCATGGCGAACTGCAGCGACGTGCGCAGGCTGCGCAGGCTTTCCACCGAGGGCTCGTTGGGGAAGCGGTCGGCCAGCAGGTAGTGGCCGCGCTTGCGCGCCTGGATGTCCTTGCTGATGGTGAGCTGGTGTTCGGACTGGGGCACCGTCGCATAGACGTTGAGCCCGGTGTGTTCCTCGATGTCCTTGGGGTCGGTGATGCCGCCGTACAGGGCATTGCGGACAAAGGCCACCACCGCACCGCCCAGCACACCGAGCACCGCCGCCAGCACGATCACCAGCGCCTTCTTCGGCTTGACCGGTTCCTCGGGCACCGGCGAGGTGTCGACCAGGCGCACGCTGCCGACCTTGCCGGCCTTCACCAGCTTAAGCTGCTGCATATTGTTCAGCATGCCGACATAGAGGTCGTTGTTGACCTGCACGTCGCGCATCAGGCGCACGGTGTCCTGCTCCAGGTTCGGCAGGGTCTTGACCCGTCCGGCAACCGCCCCCGCCTTGGCGGCCAGCGCGGCAATCTGCTTGTCGATCGCCTGCATCGACGGGTGGCCGGGCGCGAAGCGCGTCACCAGCTCGGCGCGCTTCTGCTTGAGTTCCAGCAGCGAGGTTTCAGCGGTCACGCTCTCCTGCAGGAAGGCCTTGCCCTCTTCGCTCAGGTTGAAGGTGCCGCGCTCGTTGCGCATGGCGTTGTACTTCACTTCCGCGCGCTCGAGCTCGCCCTTCAGTTGCGGCAGCAGGTTGTTGAGGAACAGCAGCGACTTCTCCGCTTCCGCAGCCTTGCGGTTGATGTTCTGCGCCACGTACTCGTCGCCGATCTCGTTCAGGATCGCCGCCGTCAGCCTGGCGTCGTTGCCTTCCAGCGAGGCCCCGATCACGCCGCTCTGCTTGCCCTTCTCGGCGATGTTCAGCTGCTGCTGCAGCTGCTCCAGCGTTTTCAGGCGCGACTGGCGCACCAGGTTGAAGGCAATGCCGGGCTTGGCCTTCAGCGCCGTCACCAGCAGCCTGATTTCGCCGACCGCATGGCTGGCCTCGACCGCTTCGCCGACACGGCCGACGATGGGCTGGTCCAGGCTGCCCTGCTCGAGCCGGTAGCGGCCATCGCCCAGGCTCACCAGCACGAAATTCTCGCCTTGCAGCGCCTCGGGCACGTCGAAGGTCGGCACCTCGATCGATTCACCGGCCCAGGCATAGCCGCCCATGCCGAACAGGCCGGGTTCCGACAGGCCCTTCGACTGGCTGGCGAGCCACGGCCCGACCAGCGGAAAGTATTTGGGCTTGGCATCGATATAGAGCCGCAGGTTGTCGACCGCCTTGCCGACCACCATGCGCGAGCGCAGGATCTCGATTTCGGCAGTCGCCTGGGTCTTGACGTCGAACAGCGACGAGACATCGCCCAGCAGGCCGTTGGGACTGTTCTGGCTGTCCTCGACCTGCACCAGGATGTTGGCTTCGTACACCGGGCGCGCCAGGAACGCGTAGGCAACCCCGAGCGTCAGGACGGCAAGGGCAATGGCCGCGATCAGCCAGCGGTTTGCCACCAGCACGTCGAGGTAGCGGACCACGGCAATCTCGTCCGACTGGGCCGGCGCCGCGACGGGAACATAAGTGGACTGGTTCATGGCAGGCAGGACAGTATCGGTTTAACCCAGGGCCCGAATGCGCGGCACCCAGGACTCCACGCCGCGCTGGATCAGCTGCAGCGCGCTCTCGAATGCCGCACGGGGCTGGCGGTAAGGGTCTGGCACATCGAACTTCTCCAGCTCGCCCAGGCGGAACACCCGTCCGGTGGTGGCAGGGTGCAGGCGCTGGATCTCCTGCCGCTGCGCGGCATCCATCACCAGGATCAGGTCCGCGCGCCGGATCAGCACGTGATTGAGCTGCTGCGCCCGGTGCCCGGAAATATCCACGCCCTGGCGGCTCATCAGGTCCACCGCATGCGGATCCGCCGCGTGCCCGGACAGCGCGCCGAGGCCGGCGGAGACCACCTCGCCCTCGGGCAGCGCCTGCCTGAGCAGGCCCTGTGCCATCGGGCTGCGGCAGATATTGCCGATGCAGACCACGAGTACGGTCTTGATCATTTGACTGCGTTCGCGGTGGAGGTGAAGAAGTTGCCGCTCGGCACCAGCTGGTTGATCACGCGGCTCCAGCGCACCACGCCCGCGGCATCGACATAGACCACGTCGCGCGGCTTCAGCTCGAAGGCCTCGGCCAGGGCGAACGCGACCGGCGACTTGCCGTCGAGGTGGAACACCTCGGCCTCGCCGTCGGCGGCCTTGCGGATGACGTAGAGCTCCTTGGCGTTGGCCGAATTGGGATTCAGGCCGCCGGCTTCACCGATCGCTTCGCTCAGCGTGAGCCGGCCGTTGCGCGGCATCACCGGCGTCGGCTTGACGACTTCGCCGGTGACGAAGACCTTGCTGTCCTCGCGCTGCTCCACGCGCACGATGTCGCCGTTGCGCAGCAGGATGCGCGCCGGATCGATGCCTTGCTGCAGCAGCGCCGGCAGGCTGACGTAGTAGATCTTGCCCTCGCGCGAGATGCGGATGCGGCTGTTGTCGCCGGTCAGCACGTTGATGCCGCCGGCGCGGTTGAGCGCCTCGACCAGCGTCATCGGCACGTCGTCGATATTCTGCGGACCCGGCGTCTTCACCTCGCCGTCGAGGTAGACACGCTTGCTGCGAAACGCCAGCACGCGCACCGTGACTTGCGGCATCGTCACCACCGGCTTGAGCTGGGTGCTCAGCTGCCCGCGGATCTGGTCCGGCGTCTGGCCAAGCACCTTGAGCACGCCGGCATAGGGAAACTGGATGGTACCGGCCGGGCTGACCACGTAGCCTGGAATGTTGGCCGCGCCGCTGTAGCTGGGAATCTCGTAGGCGGCGCCGATCGAGTAGGTCTGCGTGGGGAACACCAGTTCCGGGTGGTCCCACACCACGATAGAGAGGATGTCGCCGACGCCTACGGTATAGGGCCCGGGCTCGCCGAACAAGGCCTCGACGCCGGCGTTCGCGGGCGGCGTGGCGGCCTTCAGCGTGCGCACCAGCGCCGGCGTGATCTGCGTGACCTTGGGCACCGACTGCGGGTCCTCCGGATCCAGCGGGCGCTGCGGGTCGAAGCGCATGCCCGGCGCCAGCGCGCACGATGCCAGCAACGGAACGATCCCCAGGCACGTGACGGCCCTGCCAAACCTCAAGCTGCTTGAAAGCTTTAGCACTCTCGATGATTCCCTTGTTTGCAAGAAGACCCGCATGGCCCGCCGCCACCCTGTCGTAATGCACAGCGGTGACCCCGCTGGTCCGGCATGGCACCGGGGGTGCCTGTCCGCTTGTCTGCACGGCTGCGGAACTGAACCTGGCGGTGTTGACTGGTTGTGCCCGGCGCGCTGGGCGCGCTCTTTTCTGCACTGCGTCATCCGTAAATGACCGGCGAAGTTTATGGCTCGCGGGACTACATCTTCAAGGCGCGGCCGGCGTTTTTGCCAAGTTTCCGATCCCCCCATCAGAGTGGAAACGAATTCCGTCCCAACGCCTGAGGGGTACCGCGGTTGGTGCGACGCAGCACAATCGCGGGTGGCACCCCGTGCCGACTTAAGGGTGTAGGCGATTGATTCCCTGTTGCGCCTACACCCTCTTTCTTTGCCGGCGAATGACGGCAGCCTCGCCGCCATCGCACCGGGCATTGCCAAACCTTTGAAGGGAACCACTGAAATGACAAGTCGCGTTAGCAAGGCCGTCTTCCCGGTCGCAGGCCTGGGCACCCGCTTCCTGCCGGCCACCAAGGCCAGCCCCAAGGAAATGCTGCCGGTGGTGGACAAGCCGCTGATCCAGTACGCCGTGGAGGAAGCCATGGCCGCCGGCATCACCGAGATGATCTTTGTCACCGGCCGTTCGAAGCGCGCCATCGAGGACCACTTCGACAAGGCCTTCGAACTCGAGGTGGAACTCGAAGCCAAGAACAAGCGCGCCCTGCTGGACGTGGTGCGCTCGATCAAGCCGGCCAACGTCGAATGCTTCTACGTGCGCCAGTCCGAAGCGCTGGGCCTGGGCCATGCGGTGCTGTGCGCGGCCAAGCTGGTGGGCGACGCCCCGTTCGCGGTAATGCTGGCCGACGACCTGATCGACGGCAACCCGCCGGTGATGAAGCAGATGGTCGATGCGTACGACCACTACAACTGCTCGGTGCTGGGCGTCGAAGAGATCCTGCCGGAGCAGAGCCGCTCCTACGGCGTGGTCGAGGGCCGCGAGTGGGGCGAAGGCGTGATCAAGGTATCCGGCATCGTCGAAAAGCCCGCGCCGGAAGAAGCGCCGTCCAACCTCGGCGTGGTCGGCCGCTACATCCTGACGCCGCGCATCTTCGACCACCTGCGCGCACTGAAACCCGGTGCCGGCGGCGAGTTCCAGCTCACCGACGCGATCCAGTCGCTGCTGAGCCAGGAACAGGTGCTGGCCTATCGCTACCAGGGCACGCGCTATGACTGCGGCAGCAAGCTGGGCTACCTGAAGGCGACCGTCGAATACGCGCTCAAGCACCACGAGACCGGCGCGCAGTTCCGCCGCTACCTGGAGGAGCGCGAGCCCCAGCTGCTCCACAGCCTGGCAGCCTGACGGCCCCCTGCTCCACGCTTCTCCGAACCGCAAGGCAACCACAAAGCAACCACGAGGCAGCCGCCACATGATCGACTGGATCCACCTGGGCAAGGCATTCTTTCTCGGCCTGCTCGAAGGCCTGACGGAATTCCTGCCCGTTTCCAGCACCGGGCACCTGATCCTGGTCGGCGACTGGATCGACTTCACCTCGCACGAGGCGCGCGTGTTCGACGTAGTGATCCAGCTGGGCGCGATCCTCGCCGTGTGCTGGCTGTACCGTGCCAAGATCACCGACCTGTGCGAAGGCGTGGTGCGGCGCGACCCCGACGCACTGCGCTTCGCCACCGCGGTGCTGGTCGCCTTCCTGCCCGCCGCGGTCATCGGCGCGCTACTGATCGGCCCGATCAAACACCACCTCTTCGATCCGGCCGTGGTCGCCGCCGCACTGATCGCGGGCGGCCTGGTCATCCTCTGGGTCGAGCGCCGCAGCGCCGTGCCGCGTATCCACGCCATCGAAGATTTCGGCTGGAAACAGGCCATCGGCATCGGCTTCGCCCAGTGCGTGGCGATGATCCCCGGCACGTCCCGCTCGGGCGCCACCATCATCGGCGGCATGCTGTCAGGCGTATCGCGCCAGGCAGCGACCGAGTTCTCCTTCTTCCTCGCCATCCCCACCATGCTCGGCGCCGCCAGCTACGACGCCATGCGGCACTACCACCTGCTCAGCCTGCAGGACATCTGGTCCATTGCCGCCGGCTTCACCGCCGCCTTCGTCTCCGCCCTCTTCGTCGTCAATGCGCTGGTGCGGCTGGTGGCGCGGCATTCGCTGCGGGTGTTTGCGTGGTATCGGATCGGGTTGGGGGTGGTGATTGGGGTGGTGAGTCTGGGGTGGTCGGTTTGAGTGGGGGCACTCGGGACGAATGGCTGCACCCTTTACTATCGGTGCTCCCAAGGGTTGTCGCGCCCCGGATATTCCGCGACACCAGTCGGCCGCTGTGCGCGCCATGATCGAGTTGCTGACTTCACATGCGATGTCGGATGCGGAGAGTAGCGAAAATGGACAATGATCAGTGCCGCCGGACAGGCGACTGATGATGAAGCCGTTTCGTCACCTTACGACTCTCTCGAAAGTACCGACGCTGCCTCCGAAACAAAGGTCCTGCTTGCCCATTCGATGAATGCACGCAACCGCGGGGATGGCAGCCGGGTGCGTGCGTACACGATATTGACCGGGCGGGGCACTGGCGGAAATGGCTCCAGCAACGGAAGCAGCTTGCCGGCCGCAAAATAATGGTCCAGCCGGTAGCGTGGGGCCTGGATGATGCCGAAGCCGGCAAAGGCCGCGCCCACATAGGAATCCGCGCCGCTGACCCGCACACGCGTGGGCAGCGTGATGCGGCGGACATGCCCATCCTGTTGGAACTCCAGGGGCAGCAGCCCGCTGATAGCCGTCGATTTGAAGCCAACCATCACGTGACCTCCTTCGAGGGCATCGATGCTGGTTGGCGTGCCATGTCGTTTGCAGTAGTCCGGCGATGCCGCTGTGGCCTCGGCCAGCAGCGTCAGCCGGCGCGCGATCAGGTCGCTGTCGGGCAGTTCGCCCACGCGGATGGCGCAGTCGACGCCTTCACGCACCAGATCGACATAGCGATCGCCCTCGCTGACATCCAACTCGATATCCGGATAGGCATCCAGGAACGCGGGAAGCCGGGGGAACAGCAGATTGCGCGCCAGAGTTCCATGCACTTCGATGCGCAATGGGCCACGCGGTGGCGTATCGCGGAAGGCGCCTTCGGCGTCCTCCATGTCGGAGATCAGGCGCAGGCAGCGGCCGTAGAAAACCTCGCCTTCGAGCGTGAGGGTGACCTGGCGGGTGGTCCGCTGCAGCAGGCGTACACCCAGCCGCGATTCCAGCGCCTTGATGGCATCGGTGACGGTCGCCCTCGGCAGGGATAGATCGTGGGCGGCCTGGGTGAAGCTGCGGCGCTCCGCGATCCTGGCAAAGACCCGCATGGCTTCAAAGCGGTCCATTGTTCGGATTTTCGAATTATGTTCGCGGATTTTGCCAGATTATCTCCCGTTGGCGGATAGATAAGCTGTCTCCACCGCAATTCAGCGGTTCTATCGAGAGCCCCTTCATGAACACGCAAACAAACCCCCGCCCGGTTGCCATCGTCACCGGCAGCTCACGCGGCATTGGCGCCGCCATCGCCGAACGCCTGGCTACCGACGGTCACGCGGTGGTCATCAACTACGCAGGCCGGCGCGATGATGCCGAGGCCTTGGCGAGCCGCCTCACTGCCCTAGGCGGCGAAGCTATCGCCCTGCAGGCCGATGTCAGCGACCCGCACGCGGTGCAGCGACTGTTTGATGCCACCGAAGCCCGCTACGGCGGTGTCGATGTGCTGGTCAACAACGCCGGCATCATGAATCTCGCCCCTATCGCCGAGTTGGACGATGCCGTCTTTGATCGGTTGGTTGCCATCAACCTCAAGGGCGCGTTCAACGGCATGCGTGAAGCGGCGCGCCGCCTGCGCGACGGCGGCCGCATCGTCAATCTCTCAACCAGCCTGGTGGGCACCAAGCTGGAAACGTACGGCGTCTATGCCGCGACGAAGGCGGCGGTGGAAACCATGACCGCCATCCTTTCCAAGGAACTGCGCGGCCGCTCGATCACCGTCAATGCGGTAGCGCCGGGCCCCACTGCTACCGATCTGTTCCTGGAAGGCAAAGCGCCTGAGCTGATCGATCGGATGTCCAGGATGAACCCGCTCGAGCGCCTTGGCACGCCAGCAGACATCGCCGCCGTCGTGTCCTTCCTCGCCAGTTCGCCGGGTGGCTGGATTAATGGCCAGGTGATCCGCGCTAACGGCGGCATGGTCTGAACCTGCATCAATACTTGGAGAATCCCGCCAAGCCATCGACGCCCACTTAAAACCCCACTGCCTGCCCGTCGCGCCGCGAGTCCGAGGCTGCGATATAGCCGTCCGGCGCCTTGTAGATGAGCTGCGCCGAGCCGAACTCCAGGCTGTCGCGCGGCGCCACTTCAACGCGATGACCCATGCCGCGCAGCGTGGAGGCCACGTCCGGCGGCAGATGCGCCTCGACATTCACCACCGGCCCGTGCTCCACGCGGAAGCGCGGGGCATCGCTCATAGCCTGCGGATTCTGGCCGAAGGCAGCCAGCCGCGCCATCATCTGCACATGGCCCTGCGCCTGCATCGAGCCGCCCATCACGCCGAATGACATCACCGGCTCGCCATTGCGGGTGACGAAGCCCGGGATGATGGTGTGCATTGGCTGCTTGCCCGGCGCCACACAGTTGGCATGGGCGGGCTTCAAATTGAAGCCCGCGCCGCGGTTATGCAGCGCGATGCCGGTTCCGGGCACCACCACGCCGGAGCCGAAGCCGCGGTAGTTGGACTGGATATACGACACCATCGAACCCGCGGCATCCGCGCTGGAAAGGTAGACAGTGCCGCCGCTCTTCGGGACGCCAGCGGTGGGTGTGCCTGCGCGCTTCATATCGATCAGCGCCGCGCGCTCGGCAAGATAGGCCGGATCGAGGAAGGCGGACGGAGCGTGCTGCATCGTGGCAGGGTCCGACACGTGGCGGTGCAGGTCGGCAAAGGCCAGCTTCATCGCCTCGATGCTGACGTGGTAGAAGCCAGGGCTGTCGCAGCCCATGCTTTCCACGTCGAAGCGGTCCAGGATGCCAAGGCCGATCAGCGCGGCGATGCCCTGGCCGTTCGGGGGAATTTCATGGAGCGTATAGCCGCGGAACTGCTGCGCCATCGGCTGGACCCAGGCGGCCCGATGCCCTGCCAGGTCGTCGGCGCGGATGGCGCCTCCGGTCTCCTCGGCGAACGCGACGATGCGCGCGGCGAGTTCACCCGTGTAGAAGCTCTCGCCATCGCTCTCGGCAATGCGCTGCAGCGTGGCGGCCTGCTCCGGGAAGCGCCAGCGCTCGCCCGCCTGCGGTGCCCTGCCGTCGCGCAGGAACGCCTTGGCAAAGCCAGGCTGCCCGGCCAGCACCGGCACCTGCGCGGCCCATTGCCGCGCGATCTGCGGCGACACCAGGAAGCCCTGTTCAGCGTACTCGATGGCCGGTGCGAACAGCCGCGCGAACGGCAGCTTGCCGAAGCGGGCCGACAGCGCCTTCCAGCCCGCGACCTGGCCCGGCACGGTGACCGTATCCCAGCCAACCTGGGGCATGCTGTCGTGCCCGGCGAAACGATCCAGGGTCCAGCGCGCCGGCGCCCGGCCGCTGGAGTTGAGCCCGTACAGTTGCCCCTCATGCCAGACCAGCGCGAACATGTCCCCGCCAATGCCGTTCATGACCGGCTCCACCACGGTCAGCGCAATCGCGCTGGCAATGGCGCTGTCGATGGCATTGCCGCCTTCGTACAGCATGCGCAGCCCCGCCTGCGCGGCGAGCGGCTGACTGGTGCTGACCGCGTTAGCGGCCAGCAGCGGCATCTTTTGCGACGGGTAGGGAAAGGTCCAGTCGAAAGGCAACATCGGGAACTCCATTCAGAACAGAGGAAAGGGCGCGCGGGCGCGCCCCAGGGTTACTGCACGCGGCTTATTGCAAAGTCACGCCGGACTGCTTGACCAGCTTCTCGGTGCGCGGAATCTCGGCGCTGACCATCGCGCTGAAATCGCCGACGCTGCCACCGCGCGGCTCGGCGCCGGTGGCAGCCAGGCGCTCGCGGAACTCAGGGGCCTTGAGCAGCTTGTTGATCGAGACATTGAGCTTGCTGACCACGTCGGCCGGCGTGCCTTTGGGCGCGACAATGCCGTACCAGGGCGCGATATCGAAACCGGCATAGCCCTGTTCGGCGATCGTCGGGATCTCCGGCGCGTTGGGCGAGCGCTTTGCGGTGGACATGCCGAGCGCGCGCAGCTTGCCTGCCTTCACATACGGCAGGCCGGTCATGATGGTGTCGAAATACATCGACACCTGCCCCGACAGCAGCGCCGGGATCGCTTCGCCGGCGCCCTTGTACGGCACATGGACGATATCGATGCCGGCCGCGGCCTTCAGCATCTCGCCGGCGATATGCGAGGTGGTGCCGGTACCGAACGAGGCATAGGTCAGCTTGCCCGGATTGGCCTTGGCATACGCCACCATCTCGGGCAGCGTCTTGAACGGCAGCGACGGGTTGGACAACAGGATATTCGGCGTGACCGCGACCACTGCCACCTTCTCGAACGCATCCGGGTCATAGCTGAGCTTCTTGTACAGGAACCGGTTGGTCACCATCGACGCCGGCCCGGACATCAGCAGCGTATAGCCATCGGCCGGCGCGCGCGCGGCCACTTCGCTGCCGATCATCGCGGCGGCGCCCGGCCGGTTTTCAACCACAAAGGTCTGGCCGTATTCCTTGCCGAGGCCAAGGCCGATCTGGCGCGAGATCAGGTCGGTGGCCGAGCCGGCCTGGAACGGCACGACAATACGCACCGGCTGGCTGGGCCAGTCGCGGGCGCCTTGCGCAAGTGCCAGTGAAGAGGCCGCCAGCATGGTGACTGCAAGCAGGCTGCGGATAGCAGTGGAACGCATCTTTGTACCCTCATCGATAGAAGAAATGGCATCCGCTGACAGCAACGGATGGCACTTCCCAGTCCGCAATATGCGTGCCATTGGCGTTGGGCCGATCCCGGCGCGCGTCCTGTCCGCCCCCTTCCGTTGCTGGAAGTTTGCGCAGGTCTTTGCACCGCCATCGCCCGCCTGGCACCGGCATTTGCCGGACTGTCTTGTCTCCATGGGGCCAGCGCACTGCGTGGGTGCGCCATGCCCCGCCCTGGTGGTGGGGTGTGCTTTACCCCATCGCTGTTATTCGACTTCCATGCAGAGGTACTTCGTCTCCAGATACTCGTCGATGCCATGGCGTGAGCCTTCGCGGCCCAGCCCCGATTGCTTGACGCCGCCGAACGGCGCCACCTCGTTGGAGATCAGCCCGGTATTGATGCCGACCATGCCGTACTCGAGCGCCTGTGCCACGCGCCAGATCTTCGCCATGTCGCACGAGAAGAAGTAAGCGGCCAGCCCCGATTCGGTGTCGTTGGCCATTGCCACCACTTCTTCTTCGCTGGTGAAGCGGAACAGCGGTGCCAGCGGGCCGAAGGTCTCCTCGCGCGCAACCCGCATCGACGAAGTCGCATTGGCCAGCACCGTCGGCGCGAAAAAGGTGCCACCGAGCGCATGACGCTGGCCGCCCGTCAGCACCGTGGCGCCGTGCGCGAGCGCGTCGGCGATATGCGCTTCGACCTTGGCCACCGCATCGGCGTCGATGAGCGGGCCTTGCGTGACCCCGCTGTCGGCGCCATGGCCCGGCCGCAGTTGTTCGACCGCGCTGACCAGCCGGCGCGCGACCTCATCGTAGACGCGGTCGTGCACATAGATGCGGTTGGCGCAGACACAGGTCTGGCCGCTGTTGCGGAACTTGGAGGCAAGGATGCCCTCGACCGCGCGATCGAGGTTCGCGTCGTCGAAGATGATCAGCGGCGCGTTGCCACCCAGTTCCAGCGAAAGCTTCTTCACGGTGCCGGCGCACTGCGCCATCAGCAGCTTGCCGATCGCGGTCGAGCCGGTAAAGCTGAGCTTGCGCACCACCGGACTGGTGCACAGCACGCCGCCGATCTGCACGGCGTCGCCGGTCACCACCTGCAGCACGCCACGCGGCACGCCGGCCTGTTCGCCCAGCACGGCTAGCGCCAGTGCCGTGAGCGGCGTCTGCTCTGCGGGCTTGACGATGATGGTGCAGCCGGCGGCGAGCGCCGGGCCGACCTTGCGCGTGATCATCGCCGCGGGGAAGTTCCACGGCGTAACGGCCGCGCACACACCCACCGGCTCGCGCAGCACCAGCATCTTCTGGCTGCTGCGCGGGCTGGCCAGCACCTCGCCATCGACCCGCTTGGCTTCCTCGCCAAACCACTCGAGAAAGCTCGCGGCGTAGGCCACCTCGCCACGCGCCTCGGCCAGCGGCTTGCCTTGCTCGGCGGTCATCAGCCGGGCCAGGTCTTCCTGGTGTGCCAGCATCAGGTCGGCCCAGCGGCGCAGCACGGCGGCACGCGCCTTGCCCGTCTGCGCGCGCCATGCCGGCAGAGCACGCTCGGCGGCGCGCACCGCCTGTTCGGCTTCAGCCGCGCCGGCCAGCGGCACCGAGCCAATCTGTTCCTGAGTCGCCGGGTTGAAGACAGCGAGTTCTGCGCCGCTTTGCGCTCCGGTCCATTCGCCGTCGATCAGGCAATGGCTACGCAACAGTGCGGTATGTTGGAGTTCCATGTGTTCCCCTTATTCGGCCAGCGCCTGGGCCAGCACCGCCAACGCCGCGTCGAACTGCGCCTGCGGGATGGTGAGCGGATAGAGGAAGCGGATGACATTGCCGTAGGTGCCGCAGGTCAACAGCACCAAGCCGGCTTCCAGCGCACGCGTCTGTACGCGCTTGGCATGCTCGCCACTGGGCTGGCCCGTGGCGGGATCGCAGAATTCGGCGGCGACCATCGAACCCAGCCCGCGTACTTCGGCCATTGCGGGGCAGTGCTTGCGCTGTGCTAGCAGGTGCTCGCGCAACTGCTGGCCAAGGCTGGCGGAGCGCTCGCACAGCTTTTCTTCCTCGATGACATCGATGACCGCGTGCGCCGCCGCCACCGCCAGCGGATTGCCGGCATAGGTGCCACCGAGGCCGCCGGGCAGCGGCGCATCCATGATTGCGGCACGGCCGCTGACCGCCGACAGCGGCATGCCGCCGGCCAGGCTCTTGGCCATGGTGATCAGGTCAGGCTCAACGTCATGGTGCGACATCGCGAACATCTTGCCGGTACGGCCAAAGCCGGTCTGCACTTCATCGGCAATCAGCACGATGCCGTGCTGGTCGCACACCGCCCGCAAGCCCCGCATGAAATCGGCCGGCGCCGCCTGGAATCCGCCCTCGCCTTGCACCGGCTCAACGATGATCGCGGCCACGCGGCCCGGATCGATATCGGTCTTGAACAGGCCTTCAAGCGCCTGCAGCGCCCGCTCAGTGCTGACGCCATGCAGCGCGCTGGGGAACGGGGCGTGGTAGATGTCGGAGGGGAACGGGCCAAACCCGATCTTGTACGGCGCCACCTTGCCGGTGAGCGCCATGCCCAGCAGCGTGCGGCCATGGAAGGCGCCAGAGAATGCGATCACGCCGGGGCGGCCGGTATGCGCACGGGCGATCTTGATGGCGTTCTCGACGGCCTCTGCGCCGGTGGTGAACAGGGCCGTCTTGTTCAGGCCCTGGATCGGCACCAGCGCGTTGATACGCTCGGCCAGCGTGACATAGCCCTGGTAGGGCACGATCTGGTAGGCCGTATGCGTGAAACGCTCCAGCTGCGCGGCGATGGCCTGCATCACGCGCGGGTGGCGGTGGCCCGTGTTGAGCACGGCGATGCCGGCGGCGAAGTCCGTGTAAGCGCGGCCTTCCACATCCCACAGCGTGGCGTTCTCGGCGCGGTCGGCGTAGAAGTCGCACATCACGCCCACGCCGCGCGGCGTCGCGAGGGTACGGCGTTGGTTCAGTTCGAGGTTTTTCATGGTCTTTGTGCGGTAAGGACTGTCGGCACGGGCCGACTCGCGAAACGGGCACCGCTGGCAGGGGCCCAGCGATGCCAGCCATTTCAACCGGCCTTGGCCCTATAATCCAGTACCGCTTTCGCAATTCCGATGGTGCCAATTTGAAATCGATCTGCGGCGACCAGCTGCTCCAGCGCCTGGGCCCCGAAGGCACGGCGGCACTGGGTAAGCCGCTCAACCGCGGCCTCTACGAATGCATCCGCGGCGCGATCCAGGACGGCAGCCTTGCGCCGGCCACGCGCCTGCCGCCACAGCGCGACCTGGCCGCCGAACTGGGGCTGTCGCGCAATACGGTGATGTTTGCCTACGACCAGCTGCTGGCCGAGGGATACCTGTACGCGCGCACCGGCAGCGGCACCTTCGTTGCCGCCACCGCGCCGGAGCGCTACCTGAACGCCGCCGCGGTCCCAGCGACCGGGGGCGGCCCGCAGGCCATGCCCGGGCTGTCGCCGCGCGGGCAGCGGCTGCTGGCCAACGCCTCGGCCTCGCCCACGCAGTGGGGCGCATTCATGCCGGGCGTTCCCGACGTGACGCGCTTCCCGCATCGCCGCTACGCCCAGATTTCGGCCCGCCTTTGGCGCCAGCCGCACCCGGAATGGCTGAGCTACAGCCATGGCGGCGGACTGCCGGCGCTGCGCGAAGCCCTGGCTGCGCATCTGCGGGTCGCGCGCTCGGTGCGCTGCGATCCGGACCAGGTGCTGATCACCGAAGGCATTCACCAGGCCATCGACCTAGTGGTGAGGATGCTGGGCTCGCCCGGCGACCAGGCGTGGGTGGAGGAACCCAGCTATTGGGGCATCCGCGGCGTGCTGCAGGTCAGCGATATCGGCATGGTGCCGAAGCTGGTGGACGATGAGGGCCTGACGCTGCCCGACACCGAAGCAGGCAGCGAGATGCCCGCGCCGCGGTTCATCTTCGTCACGCCCTCGCACCAGTACCCGCTTGGCGCCGTGATGAGCCTGAAGCGCCGGCGCGCGCTGCTGGAGTACGCCCGCCAGCGCGGCAGCTGGATCGTGGAGGACGACTACGACAGCGAGTTCCGTTTTTCCGGGCAACCGATCCCGTCGTTGCAGGGCATGGAACCGGATGCGCCGGTGATCTATGTCGGCACCTTCAGCAAGACTCTCTACCCGGGCTTGCGCATGGGCTACCTGGTGCTGCCGCGCAGCCTGGCCGGCGCCTTCCAGACCGCGCACGCCGAGCTATACCGGGCCGGCCACCTGATGACGCAGGCAACCGTCGCCGAATTCATGCAGGCGGGCGACTATGCCGCCCACATCCGCCGCATGCGGCCGCTGTATGCCAGGCGGCGCGCCATCCTGGCCGCGTTGATCGAGCGCTATCTCGGCCCCAACGCGCTGCACGAGCACGGCAGCAATGCCGGCCTGCACTTGGTGCTGCGCCTGCCCGACGATGCCGACGACGTAGCCATCACCGCTGCAGCCCGCGAGCGTGGCATCGTGGTGCGGCCGCTGTCGCGCTATTTCATCGGCGACGCCGTGCAGCGAGGCCTGCTGCTGGGGTATGCCTGCGTGCCGGAGGAAGACATCGCGGCGGCCTTCGACAGGCTGCTCGGCTGCCTGCCGCGCGGCGGCATGCGCGCCTCGCAGCTTTGAACCGTGCCGAAGCGATCCGTCGGCACGCACGTCGCAATCGAGGCGGCTCCCACGTCGTCAGCCGGGTTGTCCACCTTCTCGCCGTGCAGGATGGCGAAGGCACCAAATCTGGCAGACCCATGTGACTAAAGGGAGTTGCGATGATCGACGTGGGCATTTACCGTGGCTTTCATTCACCTACATGGGGGCCGGCCCTATTCCCATAGCTTGACACGGATGCTATCGTGCAGCGCCTGCCGATGCCAACGCGACCACGCCGGCAAGTCGCTTAAAGGATTGCGTACCCCCCGCTATGTCGAGACAGATTCCCCCACTCAACCCGCTCAGGGCGTTCGAAGTGGCTGCCCGGCATCTGAGCTTCACGCGGGCCGCGGAGGAATTGTTCGTCACACCGTCGGCGGTCAGCCACCAGATCAAGGCACTGGAAGAAAGCCTGGGCGTGCAGCTGTTTATCCGCGAGGCCAAGGCGCTGGTGCTGACACCGGCCGGCAACGCCTACCTGCCCAGCGTGCAGCTGGCCTTCAAGCAACTCGCCGATGCCACGCACCGCCTGCACAGCAAGGACCGCCCGGCGCTGAAGGTCAACATGCCGCCCACGTTCGCGGTCAAATGGCTGATCCCGCGCATGGACCGCTTCATGAAGGCGCACCCGGACATCGACCTGAAGGTATCCACGTCGAACCATCGCATCGATTTCGAGCGCGACGATTTCGACATGGCGATCCGCTATGGCCGTGGCGATTACCCCGGCCTGCACTGCGAGCTGTGCATGGCGGTCGAGGTCATTCCCGTATGCAGCCCGGCGCTGCTGCAAGGTCCGCAGCCGCTCGAAACGCCGTCCGACCTGAAGCACCATACGCTGCTGCACGACGACAGCACCTATACGGACGTCAGCAACCCTGACTGGGCGATGTGGCTCGAGCATGCCGGCGTAACCGATGTCGACGCCAGCCGCGGGCCGTCGTTCTGGCCGAGCCACCTGGTCATCAACGCCGCGCTCAATGGCCTGGGCGTGGCGCTGGTCAAGAAGAACTGGATCGAGCAGGACCTGGCCGAAGGCCGGCTGGTGCGCCTGTTCGAATCGATCCGGCTGCCGGTCGAGTTCTCTTACTTCGTGGTGTTCCCGAAGGAGCGGCTGGAGGATCGCCGCATCCGCTGCTTCACTGACTGGATTCGCGCGGAAGTGTCGTCGGACCAGCGGCAGCCGGCCCCCGTCTGAGGGCGGCTTGCGGGGCGCGTCCTGCTGCGCGGCTTCAGGCGGCGGCGGGCATCGATGCCGCCTTCTTCTGCACGCGGGCGCGCAAGCGCTCGACATCGACCACGAAGCGGCGATGGGTGCCGCTGCATACCCGCTCCACTGCATCGTCGGCAGTCACGCTGAAGGTGACGCTGCGGCCATCGATGGCCGTGATCTCGGCGTGGATGCGCACCTCGCCGCCCAGCGGGGTGGCACCGGTGTGTTGCACCGATACCTCCGCGCCCACCGAGCTTTCACCATCCTCGAGAAAGGCTTGCAGGAAATCGAGGCACGTCTGTTCGATATCGCGGACCAGCTCGGGCGTGGCGTAGATGCGCAGGCTTTCGCCGAGAAAATCGATGGTGCGCTGGCGGTCGACCGTCAGCGTGCGCGCGCAGGCGGCGCCGGTTTGCAATCCGTTCTTCATCATGGGTTCCTTTCAAGTCTTGGGGCGAAGCCGCCCGCCCCGCCCCGGCGCGAGCCAGGTGGGTGGCGGATCGTTGTCGATTGCTACAGGCGATAGAAGCGCGCCGCGTTGTCGTGCCACAGCGCGCGCTGCTGTGCGGGCGAATAGATCGCGATGGCGGCGCGGAAACCCGCCACGATGGTGTCGTAGCTGGCCACCAGGCTGTCCACAGGATAGTTGCTGGCGAACATGCAGCGTTCCGTGCCGAAAATGGCGATGGCGTCGCGGATCACGGGCACATTGTCGGCCTGCGTCCACGGCTTGCCCGGCAAACCCAGGCCAGAGATCTTCACAGCGACATTGGGCTGCCCGGCCAGCCCGGCCATCGCGGCACGCCAGCCGGCGAGGCCTGTTTCACTGCGGTCGGCCGGCAGCCCGGTATGGTTCAGAATCAGCTGCGTGCCCGGAAAATCCCGCGCCAGCGCAGCGGCCTGATCCAGGTTCCACCACGGCGCCTGCAGGTCGAACGACATGCCATGCCGGGCCAGCAAGGCATAGCCACACCGCCAGCGCTCGTCGTCCATCGAGCCCGGCACGCCGCGCCGCGCATCCTCGCGCCGCGCCGCGGTCACCGGCTTGTTGCGGATGCCGCGCATCATCGCGCAGGCGGCATGGCCCGCCAGCACTTCGTCGGCATCGCCGCGGTCAAGCTGGGCATGGCCGACGATCGCCGTTGGCCGTCCCGTCCGCGCGGCGAGCTGCGCCAGCCACGCGGTCTCGTCGACGGGATTGGCGCGTGCCCATTCGGCTTCGACATGCACCGTCTTGACCGGCGCGCAGCCTTCCGTGTCGCGCGCCAGGTCCTCCGGAAGGTAATTCCGGCGCAATGCCGAGTAATCGCCATAGCGGAAGTTCGGCACCGTCTCGTCCTGCAGCCACGGGTACGGGTTGCGCTGCAGGTCCCAGAAATGCTGGTGCGCGTCGATAAAGGGCTCGACGGACGCCGCGCCCGCCGCGGGTGTGTCGCGCATGGGCCTACTCCTTGACGCTGATGCGGCTGGCGAGCTGCTTGAACTGCGCCGACTCCTTCACCATGGCGGCCTGCAGCGTCACGTCATCGGCATAGGTATCGGTGCTGAAGTGCAGCTTCTCCAGCGTCTGGCGCATCACCGGCTCCTGCACCGATTTCGCGATCGCCGTCTTCAGGACCGCGATCACCTCGGGCGGCGTGCCCTTCGGCGCCGAGATGCCGCGCCAGATTCCCATCGACAGGTCGATCTTGCGTTCCTTCAGCGTCGGCACGTTGTCGAAGCCGCTGACCCGCTTGTCGGCCATCACCGCCAGCACCTTTAGCTTGCCCGCGGCGACATGCGTGAAGACCTCCGCCGTGCTGACCGTGACCGCATCGATATGCCCGCCCAGCAGCGCGAGCGTGGCGGGAGCGCCGCCGGCATAGGGGATATGGTTGAACTTCGCGCCGGTCTTGTCGGCCAGCGCGGCCGCGGCCATATGCCAGGCCGAGCCCTGCCCCGCGTTACCCACGCGGATATTGGCGTCCGGCTTGCGCGCATCGGCGACAAACTGCTCGATCGTGGTCCACGGCGCATCGGCCCGGACCGCCACGGCGGCCGGGTCCGCGTTCAGCCGTGCGATGGGGATCAGGTCCTGGTAGGTGAACTTGGCCAGCCCGAGGTAATTCAGGAAGGTCAGCTCGCTGGACGACAGCACCAGCTTGTACCCGTCCGGCTTCGCGTTGACCACTTCGCCCAGGCCCACCGAGCCGGTGGCACCCGGCTTGTTGATGACGACGATCGGCTGCGGCAGGTGTTTCGCGGCCGCGGCGGACAGCGCGCGCGCCACCACATCGGCCCCGCCGCCTGCCTGCCACGGCACGATCAGCTCGATGCGCCGGCTGGGGTAGGTTTCCGCCTTCGCCGTGGCCGCGCCGCCCAGCAGGGCCGGCAGCCCCAGCACCACGGCTACGGGCATCGCCCAGCGCCGCATCAGCGAACGTGCAATCGTCATGGTTGTCTCCTGTCTTTTATCGGTATAGATGATGACCGCGGCTGCGCTCAGGCGGCGCCGCGTTCCAGTTCCTGTGCGCGCGCCGGCGCACCGAACGCCCCCTGCGCACGCAGCCGCGTGACGGTGGCGGCGTCCAGGCCGAACTCCCCCAGCACTTCATCGGTATGCTGGCCCAGCAGCGGCGCTGGATAGCGCACCTGCTGCGGCGTGCCGCTCAGCTTGACCGGAAAGCCGAGTGCCTTGACCCGCCCTTCGACCGGGTGGTCGATCTCCAGCACCATGTCGCGCGCCACCGCCTGTTCGCTGGCCAGCGCTTCGTCGTAGGTGAAGATCGGTGCCGCCGGCACACCGGCCGCCAGCAGCGCATCGACCCACTGCGCCGCCGGCTTGCGCGCGAATTCTGCCTCAATTTCAGGGATCAGCGCGGCGCGGTTGCGGATGCGAGCGGCGTTGTCGGTAAAGCGCGGATCGGCAAGCAGGTCCGGCCGCCCGATCACCTCGCACAGCGCGGCCCACAGCTTGGGATTGGCCGCGCCGATGACAAAGTGCCGGTCGGCGGCCCGCACCGCCTGGTACGGCGCGCTCATGCGGTTGGCGCTGCCGATCGGCACCGGCACCTCGCCGGTGCCCCAGTACTCAGCCGACTCCCACACCGACAACCCCAGCGCCGTCTCGAACAGCGACGCATCGACGTATTGCCCCTGCCCGGTATGCTCGCGCCCCATCAGCGCGCTGAGGACGCCATAAGCCGTAAACAGCCCGGCTCCCAGGTCGGCGATCGGCACGCTGGACTTGACCGGCGGCGCGTCCGGATGGCCCATCACGCTCATCACGCCGGACATCGCCTGCGCGATCAGGTCCAGCCCCGGGCGCCGCGACCACGGCCCGGTCTGGCCGAAGCCGGAGATGCTGGCATAGACCAGGCGCGGATTGATCTCGCGCAGCACCGCGTAGTCGATCTTCAGGCGCGCGGCCACGCCCGGGCGGTTGTTCTCCACCAGCACGTCGGCGCCGCGCACCAGTTCATAGAAGGCCTCGAGGCCGGCCGGGTTCTTCAGGTCGATCTCGACGCTGCGCTTGTTGCGGTTCAGCGCCAGGAAGCCGCCGCTGTCATCGCCCTTGAGCCGGAAGCCCATCGACTTGCGGGTCTGGTCGCCGGCGCCCGGCGCCTCGACCTTGATGACGTCGGCGCCCATGTCGCCCAGCAGCATGCAGCAGAACGGACCGGCCATGATCTGGCTGACGTCCAGGACCTTGATTTTCGATAACGGCAAATTCATGGATACCACCTGTGGTTGGGGCGGCCGCCTTGGCTTGGCGGCGCCGCGGTGTCTGGAACTAGGGTGCGGTCAACGGCCCACGAACTGCGGCCGGGTCTTGTCGAGAAAGGCGCGGTGCCCGATCCTGAAATCCTCGGTATCGAAGCAGGCATAGGACTCGGCATGCTCTTCCGGGCGCAGCGGCGCGGGATCGAGCAGCCTGCGCACGAACTGCTTGTGCCAGCGCGCCACCAGCGGCGCGCCGGCGGCGATGCGCCGTGCCGCCGCGTAGGCTTCGTCGGGCACGGCCTCGTCCGCCACCACGCGGTTGACCAGGCGCTTGTGCAGGGCCTCGTCGGCGTCGAACACGCGGCCTTCCAGCACGATCTCGAGCGCGGTCGCCGGCCCCGCCAGCGCCACCAGCCCGCCCAGTTCGCCATACGACATCACCAGCCCGAGCCGGTTGACCGGCACGCCGAAGCGGCTCGACTTGCCGCAGATGCGCAGGTCGCACATCGACGCGATTTCCAGCCCGCCGCCGACGCAGGCGCCCTGGATCAGCGCGACGGTCGGATGCCGGCATGCGGCGATGGCGCGCATGGTGGCGTTGGTGATCTCGCCATACTGCTGCGCCTGCGCGGCGTTGGCGCGCATGGTGTCGAACTCGGCGATGTCGGCGCCGGCGGCGAAGGCCTTGTCGCCGGCGCCGCGCAGCACCACGCAGCGCAGCGTGTCGTCGGCCGACAGGCCCTGGATGGCGTCGGTCAGGCCCTGCCACATGGACAGGTCCATGGCATTGAGCTTGTCCGGGTTGTTCAGCGTGATGGTGGCGACCTGGGCGTCGCGCTCGATCAGGATCGGTTGTCTCATGGTTGTCGTTGGTGTGTAGGAGGCCCGGCAGCGGGCAGTGGTCCGGAGTCCGGCCGGTCTGCGCCAGTCTAGGGCCCGCGCCGCGCGCCGCAAAACGAGAAAATCTCAGCGCCGCTTCAAGAAAAACTAGGCGTTCGCTGCTGTGAGATTTTCTTGGTCTGTCTTCAAGTAATTCCACGTTGTGACCCGCGAAGCTTGTTCCTAGACTTCGTCACCAATGCGGCCGGCCCGCCCCCCGCGGGAACACGGCGCACCCCACACAGCATGGAGACAAGATGGCCCTGATCAACTACATCACCCAGATCCAGATCGACTTCGGCGCGATCGGGCTGCTGGCGCAGGAATGCGAGCGCATCGGCATCACGCGCCCGCTGGTGGTCACCGACGCCGGCGTCAAGGCCGCCGGCATCGTGCAGCGCGTGCTGGAGCAGCTGCGCCCCGGCTGCGAGGCAGTGATCTTCGACGGCACGCCGTCCAACCCGACCGAAGCCGCCATGCGCGAGGCCATGCGCCTCTATGGCGAGTATCGTTGCGACGGCATCATCGCGGTCGGCGGCGGTTCGCCGATCGACCTGGCCAAGGGGGTCGCGGTCTGTGCCACCCACGACGGCCCGCTGCGCCAGTTCGCCGCGATCGAGGGCGGCGTGGCACGCATCACGGCGGCCACCGCACCGGTGATCGCGATCCCCACCACGGCCGGCACCGGCAGCGAAGTCGGCCGCGGCGCGGTGCTGATCCTCGACGACGGCCGCAAGGTCGGCGTGCTGTCGCCCTACCTGGTGCCGCGCGTGGCAATCTGCGATCCGGAACTGACGCTGGGACTGCCGCCGATGCTGACCGCGGCCACCGGCATGGATGCCATCGCCCATTGCCTGGAAACCTTCATGGCACCGGCCTTCAACCCGCCCGCCGACGGCATCGCGCTCGATGGCCTGCGCCGCGCCTGGCTGCATATCGAGCGCGCGCGCCGCGATCCGCAGGACCGTGCCGCGCGCCTGGCCATGATGAGCGCATCGATGCAGGGCGCGCTTGCGTTCCAGAAGGGGCTGGGCTGCGTGCACAGCCTGAGCCACGCGCTGGGCGGGCTGATGCCGACGCTGCACCACGGCACCCTGAACGCCGTGCTGCTGCCCGCGGTGATCCGCTTCAACGCCGAGGCGCCGTCGATGCGCGCCGACGACAAGCTGGCCCGCATCGCGCAGGCGATGGGACTGGCCGATGCGGACGCTGTCGCTCCGGCCATCACCGGCATGAACCAGCGCCTGGGCCTGCCCTCGGGCCTGCGCGAGATGGGCGTCGACGCGGCCCTGTTGCCGCGCGTCATCGACTACGCGCTGGCCGACCACTGCCACAAGACCAACCCGCGCGAGGCCAGCGCCGAGGACTACCTCGCGCTGCTCGAGGCCTCGCTGTAATACCGGCGCATTCCGAACAACAACATCAGGAGACAACACATGCGACGTCGCACCTTCCTGTGCGCGGGCGCGGCCACCTTGGCCACGCCGCTGGCAGCCTGGTCCCAGGCACTGCCGACCGGCCCGATCCGCATCATCGTGGGGTTCCCTCCCGGCGGCGGCACCGATGTGATGGCGCGCGTGATCGCGCAGCAGCTGTCGGCGCTGTGGCGGGTGTCGGTCATCGTCGAGAACCGGCCCGGCGCCGCCGGCGTGGTCGCCGCCGAGTACACCGCGCGCCAGGCGCCGGACGGCGCCACGCTGCTGATGACCAACATCAGCAACCATGCCATCGCGCCGAGCCTGTACCCGAAGCTGGGCTACTCGGTGGAGAAGGACTTCACCCCGGTCATGCTGGTCGGCGTCACGCCCAACCTGCTGATCTGCCAGACCGGCGGGCGCGCGCGCTCGGTGGCCGACGTGGTCGCGCTGTGCCGCAGTCAGCCGGGCAAGATCACCTTCGGCTCGTCCGGCGCCGGCGCGGCGCAGCACCTGGCGCTGGAGATGTTCAAGCTGCGCGCCGGCGTGGATGCGCTGCACGTGCCGTATCGCGGCTCGGCGCCGATGCTGACCGACCTGATCGGCGGCCAGATCGATTTCAGCTTCGAGACCATGACCTCGGCCACGCCGCAGATCCAGGGCGGCAAGGTGGTGGCGATCGCGCAGACGCGCACGCGCCGCGCGGCCAGCTATCCCAACGTGCCGACGCTGGCGGAATCGGGCTTTCCCGGCTTCGATGCCGGCACCTGGTACGGGCTGGTCGGCCCCGCCGGCCTGCCCGCGCCGATGGTCCAGCGCATGAATGCGGACCTGAACAAGGTGCTGGCGCTGCCCGACGTGGCGGGCAAGCTGGCCGGCTTCGGTGCCGAGGACGGTGGCGGCAGCGCGGCGCGCTTCGCGCAGTTCATCGCCACGGAGCGCGCCAAGTGGGCGCGCGTGGTCAAGGACGCCAACGTCAAGGTGTGACATGACACGACGCATCTCGGTTGAAGAAACCCTGCCGCGCGACGCCGAGCGCGCCTTGCTGGTGGGACGCGCCTGGCTGCCGGGCGCGCACGGCGGTCCCGTGACGGTGGTGGTGCGCGGCGCGGAACTGTTCGATATCACGGCCACCGCGCCCACCATTGCCGGCCTGCTCGCGCTGCCTGACTGCGCCGAACGCGTGCGGCAGGCCACCGGGGCTTCGCTGGGGCCGCTGCAAGACTGGCTCGACGCGACCTGCGCGCATGGGCCGGACCCCGAACACCGCCACCTGCTGGCGCCGAACGACCTGCAGGTGGTAAAGGCAGCCGGCGTGACCTTTGCCGCCAGCCTGGTCGAGCGCGTGATCGAGGAGCGCGCGCGCGGCGACGCGGCCAGTGCCGCCGCCGTGCGCGAGAGTGTCGGCGCCATCGTCGGGACCGGCTTTGCCGCCATCCGCCCGGGCTCGCCCGAGGCCATGCGCATCAAGGAGGTACTGGTCGCGCAGGGGTTGTGGTCGCAATACCTGGAAGTCGGCATCGGCCCGGACGCGGAGATCTTCACCAAGGCCGCGCCGCTGTCATCGGTGGGCACCGGCGTGGATGTCGGCCTGCATCCGGCATCGACCTGGAACAACCCCGAGCCGGAGGTGGTGCTGGCAGTCTCGCCGCGCGGCGAGATCGTCGGCGCGGCGCTGGGCAACGACGTCAACCTGCGCGACTTCGAAGGCCGCAGCGCGCTGCTGCTGGGCAAGGCCAAGGACAACAACGCGTCCTGCGGCATCGGTCCGTGGATCCGGCTGTGCGATGCGCATTTCGGCATCGACGAGATCGCGCGCACCGAGATCGGCCTGACCATCGAGGGCGAGGATGGCTTCGTGCTGCATGGCGCCAGCGCGATGACGCAGATCAGCCGTTCGCCGCAGGAACTGGTGGCGCATGCGATGGGCGCGCACCACCAGTATCCCGACGGCATGATGCTGTTCTGCGGCACGCTGTTCGCGCCGGTGCAGGACCGCGACGCACCCGGCGCCGGCTTTACCCATCACCTCGGCGACCGCGTCAGCATCTCCGCGCCGCGCCTCGGCGGCCTGGTGAACTGGGTCGGCAGCAGCGACGCGCTGCCGCCGTGGACCTTCGGCATCGGCGCGCTGATGGCCAGCCTGGCCCGGCGCGGGCTGTTGCATCCGCCGCCCTGATAACCGCCCCGCACAGGGCGCCCCAGAGCCCGGCACACCTCGACCGGGCCGCATCACAAATCCAGGAGACACCATGAAACACGTTATCCCGCATATCGTGCTGGCAGCGCTATTGTCCGTCGCCGGCGTGGCACCGGCACAGGCACAGGCACAGACACAGACACAGGCCGCGACACCGGTAAAGCTTCGCTTCGCCCATACCGTTCCGGAAACCGACTCGCAGCACCTTGCCGCGCTCGCCTTCAGCAAGAAGGTCAGGCAGCGCACCCAGGGCGGCGTCGAGATCCAGGTCTTCGCCAACAGCCAGCTCGGCAACGACACCACGCTGGTCACCGGCGTGCGCAGCGGCACCATCGACATCGGCGCCACCGGCAATCCCTTTGTCACCGGCCTGGCACCGCGCCTGAACGTGCTCGACCTGCCCTACCAGTTCGAGGACGGCCCCTCGGCGTACAAGGTGCTGGACGGCGCGATCGGCCGCTCGCTGCTCGACGAGCTGGGCGCCCACCGCATCAAGGGCCTGGCCTTCTGGGAGATCGGCTTCCGCAGCCTGGGCAACAACAAGCGCCCGGTCAACAAGGCCGAGGACATCCGCGGCCTGAAGATCCGCACCACGCCCAACCCGTCGCATATCAAGGCCTTCCAGCTGCTGGGCGCGAGTCCGCAGCCGATGCCGTTCGCCGAGGTCTTCGGCGCGCTGGAATCCGGCGCGGTCGACGGCCAGGAGAATCCGCCCACGCTGATGGTCTCGGCCAAGATGTACGAGGTGCAGAAGTACGTGTCGATGACGCGCCACGCCTATACCGCGCTGGTGGTGCTGATGAATAAGGCGAAGTTCGACGCGCTCAGGCCCGAGTACCAGAAGGTGCTGCTGGAAGAGGCCGCTGCCGCCGCCACCTACCAGCGCAAGCTCAACGCCGACAACGAGGCCGCGGCCATCGCCACGTTGCGGGCCAGGGGCGTGCAGGTCAACGAGCATCCCGACAACGCCAGCATCCGCAAGGTGGTGCGCGAGGAAACGCGCCAACTGTTCGTGCAGAAGAACGGCGACGCCGTGCTGCGCGCCATGGACGCTCAGCGCTAGGAGGCAGGCCATGTCCGCATCGTGCACATTGCCAGCTGCCATCGTCGATGCCCACCACCACCTCTGGCGGCTTGGCCCGGCACGTTATCCCTGGCTGCAGGAGCGGTATGACGCCGCAGCGTTTTTTCTTGGCGACTACACCGCGCTGCGGCAGGACTTCGATCCGGCCGACTACCTGCGCCAGTGGGACGGCCTGCCCCTGGCCGCCAGCGTCCACGTGGAAGCCGAACGTCATGCCGACGAATCGGTGGCCGAGACCGCGTGGCTGCACCAGGTCCACGCGCGCCATGGCTTTCCCAACGCGGTGGTAGCGCATGCCGATTTCAACAGCGACACGCTGGCGGACCAGCTGCGCGCGCACCAGGCCTTCCCGCTGGTGCGGGGCGTGCGATGCAAGCCGCGCACCAGCCGGACCGCGGCTGGCAGCGTGCGCGGCCAGCCCGGCACGCTGCAGGATCCGCGCTGGCGGTCCGGCCTGCAGCGGCTGGCCGAGCACGGCCTGGCGTGGGACCTGCGGGTGCCATGGTGGCACCTGGAGGAAGCCGCCGAGGCGATCGCGGCGGTGCCCGGCCTGGCCGTGGTGGTCGAACACACCGGCCTGCCGTGGGATCGCACCGAAACGGGCCTGTCCGGCTGGCGCCGCGGGCTGGCGGCCCTGGCCAGCCTGCCCGGGGTGCACCTGAAGCTGTCCGAGTTCGGCTTGCCGGGCGCGGCATGGGATCGCGCCGGCAATGTCGCCGTCATCCGCCAGGCGCTGGAGATCTTCGGCTGGCAGCGCTGCATGTTCGCCAGCAACCTGCCCGTGTCGGGGCTGCGCGCATCGCTGCATGAAATCGTCAATACCGTCGCCGCCGCGCTCGAAGGCCTGCCCGGCGCCGCCGCGCAGGCGGTGTGGCACGACAACGCCATGCGCTTTTACCGGATCGGGACGCCCGGGGCGAGCCTGCGCTGAACCCCGTCCACCGAGGAGTCCTCAATCATGAACCGAATTACGCTGCGCCTGATCCAGGGCGCGATGGTCGCCATGATGGCCGCCATGATCGTGCTGGTCTTTGGCAACGTGGTGCTGCGCTACGTCTTCAATTCCGGCATTGCCTTCTCCGAGGAAGCCTCGCGCTTCATCTTCATGTGGCTGACGCTGACCGGCGCCCTGCTGGTGATGCATGACAAGGCCCACCTGGGCATGTCCACCGTGGTAGCGCGGCTGGGCGAGACCGGCCAGCGTGCGTGCCGCCTGCTCGCCGACGCGGGCGCGCTGGTCTGCTGCCTGCTGCTGGCCCATGGCGCGTGGCAACTGGTGGCGATCGGCATGGACGACCGCGCGCCTGTCACCGGCGTGCCGCTGGGCGTGGTCTATGCCTGCCTGCTGGTGTGCAGCGTCGGCATGGCGGCGATGCTGCTGCACGGACTGTGGCGCCTCGCCAGCGGCCGCATGGCGCAGCATGAACTGGTGCCGCAGTCCGGCGCCTCCGGCGAATAAGCACAGGGAGCCTGTCATGACCATCTTTGTCTTTGTCGGCTCGCTGCTGGGCGCGATGTCGCTCGGCATGCCCATCGCCTTCGCGCTGCTGGCGTCCGGGGTTGCGCTGATGCTGCACCTGGGCAGCTTCGATACGCAGATCCTCGCGCAGAACATGCTCGAGGGTGTCAACAACTATCCGCTGATGGCGGTGCCATTCTTCATGCTGGCGGGCGAGCTGATGAACGCTGGCGGGCTGTCGCGGCGCATCGTCCGCGTCGCCGACGCTGCGGTCGGGCACGTCCGTGGCGGGCTGGGCTACGTGGCGATCATCGCGGCGACGGTGGTGGCCAGCATTTCAGGCTCGGCGGTGGCCGATACCGCCGCGGTCGCCGCGCTGCTGATCCCGATGATGCGCAATGCCGGCTACAACGTGCCGCGCGCGGCGGGCCTGATCGCGGCGGGCGGCATCATCGCGCCGGTGATCCCGCCGTCGATCGCCATCGTCGTGTTCGGCGTAGTGGCGCAGGTGTCGATCACCAAGCTGTTCCTCGCCGGCATCGCCCCCGGCGCGATGATGGCGCTGACACTTGCCGTTACCTGGCACTTCTGCGCACGCAAGGAAAAGCTCGCGCCCACCGAGCCGTTCAATGGCCGCCGCCTGGCCCGGGCCGCGCTCGACGGCATCTGGGCCCTGGTGCTGCCGATGGTGATTATCGGCGGCATGAAGATCGGCGCGTTCACGCCGACCGAGGCGGCGGTGGTCGCCGTGGTCTACGCCATGGTAGTCGGCCGCTTCGTCTACGGCGAACTGAAGCTGCGCGCGCTGCCGGAACTGATCGTCACCGCGGCCAAGACCTCCGCCACGGTGCTGTTCCTGGTGGCCTGCGCGCTGGTGTCGGCATGGCTGATCACCATCGCCAATATCCCGGCGCAGGTGACCGACCTGCTCGAGCCGTTCATCGACAACAAGATCCTGCTGATGCTGGTCATCATGATCCTGGTGATCGTGGTGGGCACCGCGCTCGACCTGATGCCGACGGTGCTGATCATGACCCCGATCCTGATGCCGGTGATCACCAAGGCAGGCATCGACCCGGTGTACTTCGGCGTGATGTTCGTGCTCAACAACGCCATCGGCCTGCTGACGCCGCCGGTAGGCACGGTGCTCAACGTCGTGGCAGGCACTGCGCGCTGCAGCCTGGACAGCGTGATCGGCGGGGTCTGGCCGTTCCTGCTGAGCCTGACCGCGCTGATGTTCCTGTTCGTGCTGTTCCCGCAGCTGATCCTCGTGCCGGCCGCATGGCTGCATTGAGCCCCCCATCGTTACGCTTCTTCTCCTTGCAGGACACAGGATGTCATCCATCAACGAGATCGAGGACTTGCGCCGGCTCGCCCGGCGGCGGGTGCCGCGCATGTTCTATGAGTACGCCGACTCCGGTTCGTGGACCGAGTCCACCTACCGCGCCAACCAGCGCGAGTTCGGCAACCTCCTGCTGCGCCAGCGCGTGGCCGTGGATATCGGCGAGCGCCGCGTCGCCACGCGGATGCTGGACCAGGACGTCGCCATGCCGGTGGCGATCGCCCCGACCGGGCTGGCCGGCATGCAGCACGCCGACGGCGAGATCCTGGCCGCCCGCGCCGCGCGCGATTTCGGCGTGCCGTTCACGCTGTCCACGGTCAGCATCTGCTCGATCGAGGACGTGGCCGAGGCCACCGGCGGCCATCCGTTCTGGTTCCAGCTCTATGTGATGCGCGACCGCGCCTTCGTCGAACGCCTGATGGACCGCGCCCGCGCCGCGGGCTGCCCGGCGCTGGTGCTGACGCTGGACCTGCCGGTCAGCGCGCAGCGCCACAAGGACCTGCGCAACGGCCTGTCGGCGCCGCCGCGCCTGACGCCGTGGAACCTGCTCAACATGATGGGCAAGCCGCGCTGGTGCCTGGGCATGCTGGGCACGCGCCGCCGCACCTTCGGCAACATCATCGGCCATGTGCAGGGCGTAGACGACATGACCTCGCTGGCTGACTGGTCGAGCCGCCAGTACGACCCGACGCTGGACTGGGACGACGTGGCGTGGATCCGCCGACGCTGGCCCGGCAAGCTGGTGCTCAAGGGCATCCAGGATGTCGAGGATGCGCGGCTGGCGTGCCAGTCGGGCGCGGACGCGCTGATCGTGTCCAACCACGGCGGCCGCCAGCTCGACGGCGCGCCGGCATCGATCCGCGCTCTGCCAGCCATCGCCGAAGCCGTGGGCGAGCGCATCGAAGTCCATATGGACGGCGGCATCCGTTCTGGGCAGGACGTGCTCAAGGCGGTCGCCCTTGGCGCCAAAGGCGTCTATATCGGCCGGCCGATGCTGTATGGACTGGGCGCCATGGGACAGGCCGGCGTGACGCGCGCGCTGGAGATCATCCGCAAGGAGCTCGACCTGACCATGGCCTTCTGCGGCCACACCGACATCCGCGCGGTCGGCACGGACATCCTGCTGCCGCCGCATCCGCCCGCCTCGTAGTTTTCTTGCTGTAGCGACAAACCCAGACGCAATCAAACCAGACAGGAGACAACAGATGCTCATCCTTCGCCAAACCCTGCGCGCCCGCCAGGCGCTCGCCACGTTTGCAGCGGCCACCGCCGTCGGCGCCGTCGCCCTGACGCCCGCGCCAGCCGCGGCGCAGCCGGCGCCTTCCGCCGAATGCAAGGCGGCACTGGACGCCCGTGCCCAGAACCCCAACTACCCGCGCGACAGCGTGCCGCGCTACATCAAGACCCTCACCGGCTACCTGCTGGTGCTGCGCATGGGCGACAACGTGTTCGAGCAGATCGAGGCCTTTGCCATCTGCGAGAAGGTGCCGAGCGCGAGCCTGTCGGCGATCGGCTTCGCCAATGTCACGTTCGGCTTCTGGGATGCCGCGAAGAAGCAGTTCAACCCGCGCACCTTCCGCAACGTGGAGATGGCCAGCATCGTCGGCAGCCTGGCGTGGAAGGAAGACAAGCCGTCGATCCATGCGCACGGCGTGGCCGGCGACAGCAGTTTCGACACGTACGGCGGCCATATCCTGTCGATGGAGGTCGGCACCGGATCACTGGAGGTGACGGTCATCACGCATCCACAGCTACTGGAACGTGCGACCGATCCGCGTATCGGTGCCAATGTGCTTGGATTGCACGATACGCACTAAGGACTCTCCTGTACGGCTTGGCAGATGCAAAGGGCAAGCCTGACCTCCACCGCAGTGCGGCGCGTCCTCAGGACTCGCCGCAGCGGCTTCTGGAAGCCGTATTCGTGGTCATCGGATGGCGACCGGATTGACGTTGACTTGTGTGGAACCCACGTACAGCGGCTGACCCAGTACAAAGAGAAACTCCCACGCCTTGTCACGTACGAGTGCGCGGCTGTCGATCAATTCCAGGTTGTAGATGCCGCGCTTGGCGAGCATGTACTGGTTTACCGGGAACTCCTCATTGCCGCGCGGGTTCGGATAGACTTCGGACGCCCACGTGTCGCCGCCGAACGCAACGATGCCCTGGTCGGCCAGCCACTGCGCGGCTTCCATGCCGATACCGGGTTCCACTTCCAGGAACTGCTTGTTGTCCTTGCCGATCAGCTCCAGCCACCCCGTGTTGAACAGCACCACATCTCCTTTGCGCAGGGTCAGCCCTTCTTTCCTGAGGACGGCCTGGATGTCGGCGACGGTGAACTCGGTACCGCCGGGGACGATCGCCTTGCCATAGTGCGCGGTCATGTCGAGCACCACGCCGCGGGTGACGATCGGCGGCACCTTCTCGACGCCGAGCTTCTTCACGCCGTCGACGGTGACAAAGTCTGCCGCCTTGTTGCCGTTGTAATAGACGTTGTCGATGCCGATGTGGCCGATGCCATTGAGCTGCGTGCCGACACCCGTCCAGGCGTTCACGAGTTCGTCGTTGAAGGTGAACTTGTTGTGCCCCAGCGACTTGCCGGCCTGCTGGCCCACCTGCACGTTGTAGAGCCGGAAGCTGCGGTGGCGGAACGCGGGCAGGTCCTTGTTCACCGGTACGGCCAGCGGATAGGTCTTGCCGGTCTTCACCAGCGTGACAGCCTGCCTGACTACATCGGGGGTCAGCAAGTTTGCCGCACCGATTTCGTCGGTCGGGCCGTAGGCGGACGGCTGCCAGTCCGCCGCGGAGGCAGCGTGCATGGCAAGCGGCAGCATGGCGGCCAGAGCAAGTTTCGCGAAAGTCGTCTTCATCATCGATCTCCGGGTCTGGTTCAGGCATCAGGCGCAGCGGGCGCCGTTCAGAGGGCGCGCAGGCTGCCTTCGAGCCGGTGGAAGTCCAGCGAGGGCGCGGTGAAGAACGAACGCGAAGTGCCGGCGGCAAAGTCGTCGAGGTGGACGACCGTGGCCCGGTCGGCTTCCTGCCATGAGATCGCATAGATCTCGCCGGCAACGTGCTGCCAGCTGTAGGCGACTTCGCCCGTGGCACCGGCGAAGTCGCCTTCGGTGATCTCGTAGCGCATGTGGATGCCATCTTCGGCATAGGCGTTGATCGCGGTCAGCCCGGCGTAGCGGACTTCGAACGTCTTGCCGGCAAACGGCGGGCGATGGGTTGGTGCGTTCATGGCTGGTCTCCTGCGAAGGCGTGAAATATCAAGCGATGGATCGCAGTGTGCCCGCTTAACTTTTGCTAAAAAAGTAGCTTATGAACCAAACTGTCTTGATTTCGGATCAACAATGGGCATCACGCCCGACGGAATCCAGGCGGCGGCAGAGCCAACCAAGAATGAAAAAAGCCCGCATTTTCGCGGGCTTGGAGGTGCTATTTGGTGCCGGCTGATGCCGGCCGCGGGATCATTCCCACTCGATCGTAGCCGGCGGCTTCCCCGACACGTCATACACGACCCGGTTCAAACCCCGCACTTCATTAATGATCCGGTTCGAGCAGCGGCCCAGCAGCGCATACGGCAGGTGCGCCCAGTGCGCGGTCATGAAGTCGGTGGTCTGCACCGCGCGCAGCGCGACGACGTAGTCGTAGGTGCGGCCGTCGCCCATCACGCCGACGGACTTGACCGGCAGGAACACGGCGAAGGCCTGGCTGGTCAGGTCGTACCAGCTCTTGCCGACCTGATCGGGCTCGCACAGTCCGGCGGCGGCGTCGTGTTCGGTGGCGATGGTCTTGCGCAGTTCTTCGATGAAGATGGCATCGGCGCGGCGCAGCAGGTCGGCGTAGTCGCGCTTGACTTCGCCGAGGATGCGCACGCCCAGGCCCGGGCCCGGGAACGGGTGGCGGTAGACCATTTCGGGCGGCAGGCCCAGCTCCACGCCGAGCTCGCGCACTTCGTCCTTGAACAGGTCGCGCAGCGGCTCGAGCAGCTTCAGGCCCAGCGTTTCGGGCAGGCCGCCGACGTTGTGGTGGCTCTTGATGGTGGTGGCCTTCTTGGTCTTGGTGCCGCCCGACTCCACCACGTCCGGGTAGATGGTGCCCTGCGCCAGCCACTTGGCGTTGGTCAGCTTGCGCGCCTCGGCCTGGAACACCTCGACGAACTCGCGGCCGATGATCTTGCGCTTCTGCTCGGGATCGGTGACGCCGGCCAGGTGGCCGAGGAACTGCTCGGAGGCGTCGACATGGACCACCTTGGCGTGCAGGCGGCCGACGAACATCTCCATCACCAGCTTGCCTTCGTCCTGGCGCAGCAGGCCGTGGTCGACGAACACGCAGGTCAGCTGGTCGCCGATGGCGCGATGGATCAGCGCCGCGGCCACCGACGAATCGACGCCGCCGGACAGGCCCAGGATGACTTCCTCATCGCCGACCTGCTCGCGGATCTTGGCGACCGCTTCCTCGATATGGTCGCGCATGACCCAGTCAGGCTTGCAGCCGGCGATCTGCAGCACGAAGCGCTCCAGCATCTGGCGGCCCTTGACCGTATGCGTGACCTCCGGGTGGAACTGCACGGCGTAGTAGTGGCGCGTTTCGTCGGCCATGCCGGCGATCGGGCAGCTCGGCGTGGAGGCCATCAGCTTGAAGCCGGGCGGCAGGCCGGTGACCTTGTCGCCATGGCTCATCCACACCTTGAGCATGCCGTGGCCATCCGGCGTGCGGAAGTCCTCGATGTCCTTGAGCAGTTCGGTATGGCCATGGGCGCGCATCTCGGCGTAGCCGAATTCACGCTGGTCGCTCCACTCGACCTTGCCGCCCAGCTGCACCGCCATGGTCTGCATGCCGTAGCAGATGCCCAGCACCGGCACGCCCAGGTCCCACACCGCCTGCGGCGCGCGCAGCTGGTGGTCTTCGTAGGTGCTGGCGTGGCTGCCGGACAGGATGATCGCCTTGGGGGCGAATTCGCGCACGAACGCGTCGCTGACGTCGTTCGGGTGGATTTCGCAATAGACGTGCGCCTCGCGGACGCGGCGGGCGATCAGCTGCGTGACCTGCGAGCCGAAATCAAGAATGAGGATTTTGTCGTGCATGATGGGCCGATGGCGTGTCTTCCGGGATGGGCTCGGTCACGACTTCCGTGCCGGGGCCATAGCCCGGCGGCGGCGTGATGACCGGCTCGCGCCGGTATTCTGGGGTATTCGTGGGGCGCGCCGCGGGGGCAACGCCGGGTTCCTTCCTGCTTTCCTGTTCCTGCAGCGCGCGTTCCATCTTCCGTTGCTGTTCGCGCACGCGCACGCGCTTGGCCGCCGGGATCTGCACCACGGCAAAGAACAGCAGCACCACCGCCATGGTCGGCAGCCAGATCTTGCCGGCGCCTTCCAGCGGCAGCTCCAGGAACACCATCCAGCCGATGATGAGCACCGCGCTGGCCAGGTTCACATAGCCTGCCGTGCGCGCCACCGGCACCGTCAGCTGGCCGTTGAAGGCGGCCTGCCACAGCAGCACCGACAGCCCCACCAGTGCCACGCCCAGCAGCTGCCCGAACAGCGCAGGCTGCGGCTGCGGCAACTGCAGCGCCGCGTACAGCGTGGTGAACGGGGACATCAGCAGCAGGATGCCCAGCAGCAGGTCCACCAGGGCATCGAAAAACAGCACGGCTCGCAGCAACACCTTCATTGGCGCTCCTCGTCTTGGCCCCGGCCGGCGGTGCGGCGGGCATCAGGACAACGCCTGCATGGCGCGCGGCCAGGTTCGGATGGGATGGCGGGTCCGGCGCGGGCACGCGGCGGCGCGCCCTCGCCCCGATGCCGGCGGCCGCGCACCGCCTGCAGGGACGGTGCGCGGCCGCGGGGCATCAGTCGATATGGTAGTTCGGCGCTTCCTTGGTGATCTGCACGTCGTGCACGTGCGATTCACGCATGCCGGCTGCCGTGATCTGGACGAACTGGGCGCTGTCGTGCCAGTCGGCAATCGACTTGCTGCCGCAATACCCCATCGAGGCGCGCACGCCGCCGGTCAGCTGGTGGATGATGGCCATCACCGAGCCCTTGTACGGCACGCGCCCTTCGATGCCTTCGGGCACCAGCTTGTCGACGTTGGCGGTGTTGTCTTCCTGGAAGTAGCGGTCGGCCGCGCCGTCCTTCATCGCGCCCACCGAACCCATGCCGCGGTAGCTCTTGAACGAGCGGCCCTGGAACAGGAAGGTCTCGCCCGGCGCTTCCTCGGTGCCCGAGAACATGCCGCCCATCATCACGGTGTGCGCGCCGGCCGCGAGGGCCTTGGCGACATCGCCCGAGTAGCGCACGCCACCGTCGGCGATCAGCGGCACGCCGGTGCCCTTGAGCGCTTCGGCCACGTTGGAGACGGCAGTGATCTGCGGCACGCCGACGCCGGCAACGATACGCGTGGTGCAGATCGAGCCCGGGCCGATGCCGACCTTGACGCCGTCGGCGCCATGCTCGACCAGCGCGCGCGCGGCGTCGCCGGTGGCGATGTTGCCGCCGACCACCTGCACCTGCGGGAAGTTCTGCTTGACCCAGCGCACGCGGTCCAGCACGCCCTGGCTGTGGCCGTGCGCCGTATCGACCACAATCACGTCGACACCGGCCTTGACCAGCAGTTCGACGCGCTCGTCGTTGTCCGGGCCCACGCCGACCGCGGCGCCGACGCGCAGCTGGCCATGGTCGTCCTTGCTGGCGAGCGGGTTGTCCACCGCCTTCTGGATGTCCTTCACCGTGATCAGGCCGCGCAGCTCGAAGGCCTGGTTCACCACCACAACGCGCTCGAGGCGGTGGCGGTTCATCAGCCGCTTGGCTTCTTCCAGCGGCGCGTCCTCGGCCACCGTCACCAGCTTGTCGCGCGGCGTCATCTTGGCGCGCACCGGGGCGTCGAGCTCTTCCTCGAAGCGCAGGTCGCGGTTGGTGATGATGCCGACCACGGCCTTGCCCTCGACCACCGGGAACCCGGAAATGCCATGCTGCTGCGACAGCGCGATCACATCGCGGATCTTCATGTCCGGCGAAATGGTGATCGGGTCACGCAGCACGCCCGACTCGTAGCGCTTGACGCGCGCGACTTCGCGGGCCTGGTCGGCGGGCTTCAGGTTCTTGTGGATGATGCCGATGCCGCCGGCCTGCGCCATGGAAATTGCCAGGCGCGCTTCCGTCACGGTGTCCATCGCCGCGGAGACCAGCGGGATGTTCAGTTCGATGGAGCGGGTCAGGCGGGTGCGGAGGGAAACATCCCGGGGAAGGACGGCCGAATAGGCCGGGACGAGCAGCACGTCATCGAATGTGAGTGCTTTCTGGACAAGACGCATAGCAAATCCTCTAGGCGCAAAACCGAATTATACAGGAATGCGCGATTTGCTGATGCCCGGCAACGGCCTTTCCCAGGTGCCGTCTGCTATGCTCGTTGTCTTTTTATCCGGGCACGGCGAAGTATGGGAATCGGCGTATTGTGCGGGCTGCTGGCTGGCGCGTTCTGGGGCATGGTGTTCATCGCCCCCAAGCTGCTGCCCGCGTTTTCGCCGTGGGAACTGGCCATCGGCCGCTACCTGGCCTACGGGCTGGTGGCCTGCGTGGCCGCGCTGCCGCTGCTGCGACGCATCGCGCGCAAGCTGACCCGGGCCGACTGCGTGGCGCTGCTGCGCCAGGCATTTACCGGCAACCTGCTCTACTACGTGCTGCTGGCCTTCGGCGTGCAGCTGGCCGGGGTCGGCCCGACCTCGCTGATCATCGGCATCCTGCCGATCTCGGTCACCATCATGGGCCGGCGCGACCACGGCGCGGTGCCGCTGGCGCGGCTGCTGTGGCCGCTGCTGGTGGTGGCCGCGGGCATTGCCTGCATCAACATCGACCTGTTCGGCGGCGGCCAGGGCGCCCATGCGGCGGCGGCCGGCGCCGTGGCGCGGCCGGTATGGCAGAAGCTGGCCGGGGTCGGCTGCGCCGCCGGCGCGCTGGTCTGCTGGACGCTCTACGCGGTCGACAACGCGCGCTACCTGCAGCGCAACCCGCATTACAGCGGCAATGAATGGTCGGCACTGTACGGGCTGTCGACCGGCGCGGTGTCGGCGGTGCTGGCGCTGGTCGGCTGGGTCATCGCCGGCGACACCCTGAGCGCCGCCGACAGCGGCCGCGACTGGCAGTGGTTCTGGATGGTCAACGCCGCGGTGGCGCTGGGCGCTTCGCTGATCGGCAACAACCTGTGGAATATCGCCAGCCGGCGCCTGCCGCTGACGCTGTCGGGCCAGATGATCGTGTTCGAAACGCTGTTCGCGCTGGCCTATGGCTTTGTCTTCGACCAGCGCTGGCCGCGCCCGCTGGAAATCGCCGCGATCGTGTTGCTGATGATCGGCGTGGCCTGGTCGGTGCGCTTGCACGCCACCGACAAGTCTGCGTAGACTAGCGAACCATGGCGCGGGGGTCACACGCGTCAGTTAAAAATACAACGCAGTTCCAGGGTCAAACCGGCGCTACGCATTGCCATGCAGGCGGGGCGCCCGCGCTATCGCCGCGGCGGTCCTTGCCGCGGCCTCGCCATCCATGCAGCCGGCGGCCCGTGCTTCCAGAGCCACTTTGAGACGTCCCGCCATGCAACCATCGTCCGCGCCGTGCCTGCTTGCCGCTGCTCTTGCCGCCCTTCTGGCCGCGCCTGCGCCGGCCCTCGCCTACTGGCAGTGGCGCGACGCCAACGGCCACATGGTCTACAGCGACGTGCCGCCGTCCACGGCCGCGGCCAGGGTACTGCGTGCACCGGGGCGGCATGCCGGCGACTTCCAGCCGGTCCAGGCGGCCCAGGCAGCGGACACCGCCATAGCCGCACCGGCTCCGGCCAAGGCATCGGCCAAGCCCCCCACCGCACCGACGCCCGAGGAAGCGTTCCAGGAGCGCCGCGAAGCCAGCCTGAAAGCCGCCGCCGAAGAAGCCCGTAGGGAAACCGAAGCGACCGAGCGCGCCGCCCGTTGCGCGCAGCTGCGCAACTACGCCACGGGCCTGCAGCAGGGCATGCGCGCCGCGGTCGCCGGACCCGATGGTTCGCTGCAGCACCTGAACAGCGAGCAGCGCCAGGCGGAAATCCTCAAGACCAGCGCCAACCTGGAAAAGCACTGCAGCTGAAGCCCTGCAAAACGGGGCCGCACGGGCCCCGTCTGCTTTGGCGGCAATGCGCGGCTCAGCCGTTGCCGCGCAACCATTTCTGGCCCTCGCGCGTGCCGCTGGCGCGCTGCTTCTGTACCCGCTTGCGGCGCGCCTGCTTCGGATCCGCCGTCAGCGGCCGGTAGACCTCGATGCGATCGCCGTCGCGCACCACCGTCTCCGGGGTCTTGAGCTTGCCGAAGATGCCCACGCGCATGGTGGCCGGATCGACTTCCGGGCAAGCCTGCTGCAGGCCCGAGCCGACGATGGCGGCGGCGATCGTGGTGCCGGCGGGCACGTCGATCGCCTTCAGGAACACGGCATCCGGACGCGCGTAGCAGACCGCGACATGCACCGTGCCGGCGCCAGGGTCAGCTGGTGCCATAGACCACCTCGGCGCGCTTGACGAAGGCATCGACAAAGGTATTGGCGATCATGCTGAAGACCGGGCCGATCAGCTTCTCCAGCAGCAGGCTGGAAAACTCGTAGTGCAGGTGGAACTCGATCTTGCACGCGTCCTCGCGCAGCGGCGTAAAGCGCCATGACCCGTTGAAGGTCTTGAACGGCCCGTCGGCAAAGCTCATGTCGATACGCGTGGGGCGTTCCTGGGTATTGCGCGTATGGAAGAACTGCTGGATGCCCTTGAAGTGGATATGGATCTTGGCGTCGAGCTTGGTCTCGGTCTGCTCGAACACCTCCACGCCGCCGCACCATGGCAGGAACTTGGGATAGTCCTCCACGCGGGTGACCAGGTCATACATCTGCGCGGCGGAGTAACCGAGCAGGACGGATTTATGGACGTCTGCCATGTAAGGGGAAATCTGGCTTGCGGCCCTGCCGCGCGCTCTGCGCGGCAGGCATGCGCCTGTGCCGGGGGCTGGTTTGCTAGAATCCCGATTTTAGCCGACCCGCGCGCCCCGCGGCATCCCGCCATGCGGCGCTGCAGCGAACCGGCCAGCATCCACCCTACCGCACCCTACCAGCACGCATGACCATTGCAGATAACAAGAAGGCCTTCTTCGACTATTTCATCGAGGAACGATACGAGGCCGGGATCGTGCTGGAAGGCTGGGAGGTCAAGGCGATCCGCGCCGGGCGAGTGCAGATCAAGGAAGGCTACGTGGTCGTGCGCGACGCCGAGATGTTCCTGATCGGCGCCCATATCAGCCCGCTGCAGAGCGCCTCCACCCACGTCAAGCCCGATCCGGTGCGCACGCGCAAGCTGTTGCTCAAGGCCGACGAAATCAAGAAGCTGATCGGCAAGGTCGAGCAGCGCGGCTACACGCTGGTGCCGCTGAACCTGCATTACACGCGCGGCCGCGTGAAATGCGAGATCGGCCTGGCCAAGGGCAAGAAGCAGTTCGACAAGCGCGAGACCGAAAAACAGCGCGACTGGCAGCGCGAGAAGGCCCGCATCATGAAGGGCGACAACAAGGACTGAACCGCCGCGCCGCGCGCCCTTCGTTCAGCCCCCCTTCATTCAGCCCCACTTCAAGCGGCCTTCTGCTGGCCCTTCACGATCTGCAGCGCCGTGGCGATCATGCTGCTCATCTCGCCCATATTGCCCGGCACGATCAGCGTATTGCCCTGCTTGGCGAGGTTGCCGAACGCCGCCACGTATTCCTCGGCCACCTTCAGGTTGACCGCATCCATGCCGCCTTCCGTGCGGATCGCATTGCCGATCTTCTGGATCGCCTGCGCATTGGCCTCGGCCACCGCCAGGATCGCGCTGGCCTCGCCCTGGGCCTTGTTGATCGCCGCCTGGCGCTCACCCTCCGACTTCTGGATCGCCGCCTCGCGCGCGCCGGTGGCGAGGTTGATCTGCTCCTGGCGCTTGCCTTCGGACGCCGCGATCAGCGCGCGCTTCTCGCGCTCGGCGGTGATCTGCGCCTGCATCGCATGCAGGATCTCCTTGGGCGGGGTCAGGTCCTTGATCTCGTAGCGCAGCACCTTCACGCCCCAGTTGGAGGCAGCCTCGTCCAGCGCGTTGACCACGCTGTGGTTGATGAACTCGCGCTCCTCGAAGGTCTTGTCCAGTTCCAGCTTGCCGATCACCGAGCGCAGCGTGGTCTGCGACAGCTGCGTGATCGCGACCACGAAATTGCTCGAGCCGTAAGACGCCTTCATCGGGTCGGTGACCTGGAAGTACAGCACGCCGTCGACCTGCAGCTGCGTGTTGTCCTTGGTGATGCAGACCTGGCTGGGCACATCCAGCGGGATTTCCTTGAGCACATGCTTGTAGGCGACGCGGTCGACGAACGGCACCACGATCGACAGCCCCGGCGTCAGGGTCGCGTGATAGCGGCCCAGGCGCTCCAGCACCCAGGCGTGCTGCTGCGGCACGATCTTGATGCCCTTGGCGATCAGCACGATAACGGCGATAAGGATGATCAGCGGCAGCAAACCAAGCTGAAAAGCAAGCATGTAACGACCCTCCAGGCAGAACACATCGGTACGGCGCCGCCGGTCGGCGGCAGGCGGAACACACCGCGGCCGCGGCCGCGATGCGCAAAGGATTCGGAAGTCAGGGCTTCAGCGGGGCGAGACCACCAGCGTGCTGCCACGTACCGCGACGATGCGGTAGCGCCCCGGCGCGACGGCGCGATCGGGGGGACAATCGGGCGCCAGCTCGACGGTCCAGTCGGCGCC
The DNA here is from genome assembly GCF_003254285.1 of Cupriavidus phytorum. Taxonomy (NCBI): domain Bacteria; kingdom Pseudomonadati; phylum Pseudomonadota; class Betaproteobacteria; order Burkholderiales; family Burkholderiaceae; genus Cupriavidus; species Cupriavidus phytorum. The sequence continues at coordinate 544,096 of NZ_QKZN01000002.1, read as the reverse complement.
GCGATACGGCACGCGCGCGCGCCGGTTGGCGTCCCACGCGGGCACGTCGAGCTCCTGGCCGATATCGAGGTTGACGTTGGGATCGGCCGCGGCATTGCCGCGCCGCAGCTTGCCGAAGCGGGTGCGGCGCAGCCCGGCGATCAGCACCGCCGCCACCAGCGCCCCGACCAGGGTCTGCGCCGCGGGCGAGGCGCCCAGCAAGGCCGCCACCCCGGCGGCGGCCAGGCCCACCGCCACCATCAGCAGATAGAAGGTGCCGGTGTTCAGTTCGACGATCACCAGCAGCACCGCCGCCACGAACCAGATGTAGTACGCCATCCAAGCTCCCGTTCGACCACGGATTTCCCGAAAAAGTAAAAAACCCCGCAGCGCCATACAGCGTCTGCGGGGCTTTGCAACACCTGACGCAGGGCCGGTGCCTACGCCGGCTGCCCGAGGGCGCCGGCAATCGTTATTGTGACGTCAAATGCCTCAGGAAGCCAGCTTTTGCCAGGTCTCGACCACCGAGTCCGGGTTCAGCGAGATCGACTTGATGCCTTCCTTGGCCAGCCAGGCGGCAAAGTCCGGATGGTCCGAAGGACCCTGGCCGCAGATGCCGACGTACTTGTCCAGGCGGATGCACGCCGAGATCGCGCGCGACAGCATGAAGCACACCGCCGGATCGCGCTCGTCGAAGTCCTTGGCCAGCAGCTCCATGCCCGAGTCGCGGTCCAGGCCCAGCGTCAGCTGGGTCAGGTCGTTCGAACCGATCGAGAAGCCGTCGAAGAATTGCAGGAACTCTTCGGCCAGGATCGCGTTGGACGGCACTTCGCACATCATGATGATGCGCAGGCCGTTCTCGCCGCGCTTCAGGCCATGCTTGGCCAGCAGCTCGATTACCTTCTCGGCCTGGCCGAGCGTGCGCACGAACGGCACCATGATCTCGACGTTGGTCAGGCCCATTTCGTCGCGCACGCGCTTCATGGCCTTGCATTCCATCTCGAAGGCTTCGGCGAAGTCTTCGGCGATGTAGCGCGAGGCGCCACGGAAGCCTAGCATCGGGTTTTCTTCATCCGGCTCGTAGCGCGAGCCGCCGATCAGCTTCTTGTACTCGTTGGACTTGAAGTCCGACAGGCGCACGATCACGGGCTTCGGGTAGAAGGCCGCGCCGATGGTGGCGATGCCCTCGGCCAGCTTGTCGACATAGAACGCGCGCGGGCTGGCATGGCCGCGGGCCACGCTTTCGACGGCCTTCTTCAGGTCGGCGTCGACTTGCGGGTAGTCGAGGATGGCCTTCGGGTGGACGCCGATATTGTTGTTGATGATGAATTCCAGGCGCGCCAGGCCGACGCCGTTGTTCGGGATCTGCGCGAAGTCGAACGCCAGCTGCGGGTTGCCGACATTCATCATCAGCTTGACGTCGATTTCCGGCATCTCGCCGCGCTGGACCTCGGTCACTTCGGTTTCCAGCAGGCCGTCGTAGATGCGGCCTTCGTCGCCCTCGGCGCACGACACCGTCACCAGCGTGCCGTCCTTGAGCACGTCGGTGGCATCGCCGCAGCCGACCACCGCCGGCACGCCCAGTTCACGCGCGATGATGGCGGCGTGGCAGGTACGGCCGCCACGGTTGGTGACGATGGCCGAGGCGCGCTTCATCACCGGTTCCCAGTTCGGGTCGGTCATGTCGGCCACCAGCACGTCGCCGGGCTGCACGCGTTCCATCTCGGACGGGTCGTTGATCACGCGCACCGGGCCGGTGCCGATCTTCTGGCCGATGGCGCGGCCGCTGGTCAGCACCGGGGCCGTGCCCTTGAGCTTGAAGCGCTGCTCGGCCTTGCCGGCCGACTGGCTCTTCACGGTTTCCGGGCGGGCCTGCAGGATGTAGATCTTGCCATCCTTGCCGTCCTTGCCCCACTCGATGTCCATCGGGCGGCCATAGTGCTTCTCGATGATCATCGCGTAGCGCGCCAGTTCGGTCACGTCCTCGTCGGTGATCGAGTAGCGGTTGCGCAGTTCGGCGGGCACGTCGACGGTCTTCACGCGGCCGGCTTCGCCCGGCTTGGTGAATTCCATCTTGATCAGCTTGGAGCCGATCGAGCGGCGGATGATCGGGTACTTGCCGGCTTGCAGCGTCGGCTTGAAGACGTAGAACTCGTCCGGGTTGACCGCGCCCTGCACCACGGTTTCGCCCAGGCCGTAGCTGGAGGTGATGAAGACCACGTCGGGGAAGCCCGATTCGGTGTCGATGGTGAACATCACGCCGGAAGCGGCCAGGTCCGAGCGCACCATGCGCTGGATGCCGGCGGACAGCGCCACCACGTCATGGGCAAAGCCCTTGTGCACGCGGTAGGAGATGGCGCGGTCGTTGTACAGCGAGGCGAACACGTGCTTGATCTTGTCGAGCACGTCGTCGATGCCGCTGACGTTCAGGTAGGACTCCTGCTGGCCGGCGAACGAGGCGTCGGGGAGGTCTTCGGCGGTGGCGGACGAACGCACCGCGAACGAGGCCTCGGCGCCTTCGCGCTCGGCCACGCGGGCATAGAACTCGCGGATTTCCTGTTCCAGGCGCGGCTGGAACGGTGCGGTCGCGACCCAGTCGCGGATCTCGGCGCCGGCCTCGGCCAGGGCCTTGACGTCGTCGACGTTCAGGGTCTTCAGGCGCTGCGAGATGCGCTCGGTCAGGTTGTTGTGGGCAAGGAAGTCGCGGAAGGCGAGCGCGGTGGTGGCAAAGCCGCCCGGAACCCGGACGCCGGCTTCCGCCAGCTGGGAGATCATCTCCCCCAGCGACGAATTCTTGCCGCCGACGATTTCCACGTCAGCCATGCGCAACTGCTCGAACGGCAGCACATAGGCGCCGTTATCTGCCTGGTTAGTCATGAGAGCCTCAAAACAAAGTAGAAAACTGGTTGCGCATTCCCGGTATGTTGTTGATGTTCTGTTCCCGGGCGGATCGCTTGGCTAAGCAACCCCGAACTGGCGCTGCGGACCTGGCGCTACGGCTCTCATCGCGTAGCGCGCATTGTCGACAATTCCGGGCGCGGTTTGTGGCGCGGGCATGTTGCCGAGCCGGCCACCCTATGGAATTGCTTAGCGAAAAGATCGCCGCTATTCTACCGTGCTGCGCCGCACTTTTCTGCGGAAGATTCAATCTATTTATTCCACCCTCCCCATGTCCCAGCCAGAAGCGCCCGGAACGGCGACACCCGGGTCCCAGCCTGGAACGCAAGCCGAAACCCCTGCGGCGCCGGCGCCGCAGGCGGCCGAGCGCCCCGCGGTGCGCACCGTGTTTATCGTCTCGGATGGCACCGGCATCACCGCCGAGACCTTCAGCCACTCCATCCTGGCCCAGTTCGAGATGCGCTTCCGCAAGGTGCGCATGCCCTTCGTCGATACCCCGGAAAAGGCACATATCGCCGTGGGCAAAATCAACGAGGCGTTCCACAACGAAGGCGTGCCGCCGATCGTCTTCACCACGCTGGTCAACCAGGAAGCGAACAAGGCACTGCGCCGCGCCAAGGCGATGATCCTGGACATGTTCCAGACCTTTATCGAGCCGCTCGAGAAGGAACTGGGCCTGAAGTCCACCCACGCCATCGGCCGCTTCCACCAGAATGCGGACACCGAGGCCTACAAGAACCGGATCGAGGCGATCAACTTCTCGCTGGCGCATGATGACGGCCAGTCACACAAGAACCTGGAAGAAGCCGACGTGATCCTGGTGGGCGTGTCGCGCAGCGGCAAGACCCCGACCAGCCTCTACCTGGCGATGCAGTACGGGCTGAAGGCGGCCAACTATCCGCTGATTCCCGACGACTTCGAGCGCGGCAGGCTGCCGTCGGCACTCTATGCGTTCAAGCCAAAGATCTTCGGCCTGTCGATCGACCCACAGCGGCTGACCGAGATCCGCAACGAGCGCCGCCCCGGCAGCAAGTACGCCGCGCTGGAAAACTGCCGCTACGAGGTCAACGAGGCCGAGGCGATGATGCGCCGCGAAGGCATCAAGTGGCTGTCGTCGACGCACAAGTCGATCGAAGAGATCGCGACCACGATCCTGCAGGAGATCAAGGTCGATCGCGACAACTACTGAAGCAGAAAAAAAAGAAAGCGGCCGCCCGGGCCGCTTTTTTGTAGCCGAGCCGGCGCGCTCAGCCGGCGCGCCGCTGGCGCACTGCCTCGAACAGGCAGATCGCCGTCGCCGCGGCCACGTTCAGCGACTCCATCCCGCCCGGTTGCGGAATGCCGACCTTGCGCGTGACATGCGCCATCCAGCCCTCGCTGACCCCTGCCCCTTCGTTGCCGACCACCCACGCCACCGGCGCGCGCAGGTCGGTATCGAATACCGCGGCCTCGGCGTGCGACGAGGTCGCCAGCAGCGGGATCGCCAGCCGCGGCGCCAGGGACTCGAGCGTGCAATGCTCGACGATATTCAGGTGGAAGTTCGCCCCCATGCCGGCGCGCAGGGTCTTGACCGACCACGCGAAGGCGCAGCCAGTGGCGAGGAAGGCATCGCGGATGCCCGCCGCGGCCGCGCTGCGCAGGATCGAGCCGACGTTGCCGGCGTCCTGCACCCCGTCCAGGATAATGCAGTCCTGCTCGATGCGCGCCGGCAGGTGGCCCGCCGGGGTCTCGATCACCAGCATCAGGTCGATGCCGTTGACCACGCCGCTGATCTGCGTGAACAGCGCATCGGCCAGCACCACCACGCGCTCGCTGTCCACCTGGGCCAGCAGCGGCGCCACTTCGGCGTGGTCGTAGTGGCGCTCCGACACCAGGCAGGTCACGGGCTGGCCACGCGCGGCCACGTAGGCCTGCGCCAGGTGCACGCCGTCGAGCAGCGACTGGCCGGCCTTGCGGCGCTGGTGCGTGGATCCGGCAAGCGCCTTCAGGTGCTTGAACAGCGCGTTGTCGCGCGAGGTGACGTGCTTCACGATGCTTCGGGTGGCAGGAAGGTGCCGAGCTGGGTGACGGCTTCGGTTGCGGCACCAGCGAAGGCGGCTGCGTCGGCGTCGGCTTCAATGTCGGCAATGTTTTCGATGACCGGCGCGGCGGCGACCATGGCGGTAAACAGCGGCCGCTGCGCCAGCGCCTCGCGCACGGGCGCGAACGAGCGGCGGTGGTGCGGGGTCGCGCCGAATTCGGCCAGCGCCGCCATATGCTGCGGCGTGCCGTAGCCGACGTGCGAATCGAAGCCGTATTGGGGGTAGGCCGCGTGCAGTTCCATCAGGGCGCGGTCGCGCGCCACCTTGGCCAGGATCGACGCCGCCGAGATCGCCTTGACCAGCGCATCGCCCTTGACGATGGCTTCGACCGGGTACGCGACCTGCGGGCAGCGATTGCCATCGACCTGCACCAGGTCCGGCACCACGCCGCTGGCGGCCAGGCCCTGCACGGCACGCTGCATCGCCAGCATGCTGGCGTGCAGGATGTTGATGGTATCGATCTCCTCGACCGTGGCGAAGGCGATATGCCAGCCCAGCGCGCGCTCGCAGATCTTCTCGTACAGCGCCTCGCGCCTGGCAGCGGTCAGGATCTTGGAGTCGGCCAGGCCACGGATCGGGCGTTTCGGGTCCAGCACCACCGCGGCGGCATAGACCGGCCCCGCGAGCGGGCCGCGGCCCGCCTCGTCGACGCCGCACAGGCGCTGGATGGCGCTGGCAGCCGGCGCCAGGTCCAGTCCCAGCTGCGGTGATGCAGCATTGCGCCGTGCCATCAGACGGTCCCCCGGCTGCGCATCAGGTCGACCACGACATCGGCCGCCAGTTGCGCGGTGTTGCACTTGAGCGTCTCGTGCATGCGCGTGAAATGCTCGTACAGGAAGGCGGTATTGCCCTCGTCGTTGAGCTGCAGCAGGGTCTCGCGCGCCAGCGCCTCGGGCGTGGCGTCGTCCTGCAGCAGCTCGGGCACGACAAAGCGCCCTGAAAGGATATTAGGCAATCCCACGTAAGGCAGATAACCCTGGCGCTTCATGATCTGCGCGGTCAGCCAGGGCACCTTGTACGAGATCACCATCGGCTTCTTGTACAGCGCCGCCTCGAGCGTGGCGGTGCCGCTCGCCAGCAGCACCACGTCGGCGGCTTCCATGGCCAGGTGCGACTTGCCGTCGACAATGGTGAGGCACAGTTCCGGATGCTGGTGGTGCAGGTCTTCGACGATGGCGCGCAGCGGCGCACTGGCCGCCGGCAGCACGAACGCCAGCTTCGGGTCCATGCGCTGCATGCGAGCCATCGCCGCGAAAAAGGTGGCGCCGAGGTTGCGCACCTCGGACTGGCGGCTGCCCGGCAGCACCGCCACCACGCGGTGCCCGGGCGGCAGCTTCAGCGCCGCGCGCGCGCCGGCCACGTCGGGCACCATCGGGATCACGTCGGCGAGCGGATGGCCCACGTAGGTGGCCGGAATGCCGGCCCTGGCGTAGATCTCGGGCTCGAACGGGAACAGGCACAGGATGTGGTCGACCGCGCGTGCGATGGTGCGGATGCGCCCGCCACGCCAGGCCCAGATCGACGGGCTGACGAAATGCACCACCGGGATCCCGGCGCGGCGCAGCGGCACTTCCAGGCCGAAATTGAAGTCCGGCGCATCGACCCCGATAAAGCACAGCGGCGGCTCGGCCAGCAGCCATTCGCGCACCGCGCGCCGCGTGGCGAGGATCTCGCGCAGCGAGCCCAGCACCTCGACATAGCCATTGACCGACAGCGTTTCCATCGGCCAGCGCGAGGTGAAGCCCTGCGCCATCATGCGCTTGCCGCCGATGCCGGCGTAGTCGACCACGTCGCCGGTCTCGGCCAGGCGGGCCTTCAGCCCGCCCATCATCAGCGAAGCCAGCAGGTCGCCCGAGGCCTCGCCGGCCACCATGGCGATGGTGCCGCGCTTGCCCGCGGCACTGCCGTTGCCCGCGGGCAGGTCCTTCCGAATCGCGGCGTCAGCCATGTGGGTCCGGTCTCAGCGCACGATGCCGCGCTGGGTCGCGGCAAGGAAGTCGACAAAGGCCTGCAGCGGCGCCGCGGTGCCGGCATCCACCTGCGCCAGCAATGCGGAAATCTCGTTGCGCGCCTCGTCGAAGCTGAGGTCGGACTTGTAGAGCAGCTTGTAGGCCTGGCGCAGCGCGGCGATCTGGCCGGCATCGAAGCCGCGGCGGCGCAGACCTTCGACGTTGATGCCGTGCGGCGTGGCCTTGTTGCCGCTCTTGTCGCTGGCCGCGATCACGAACGGGGGCACGTCCTGCACCAGCGCCGAGGCGCCGCCCAGCATCGCATGGGCGCCGATGCGCACGAACTGGTGCACGCCGCTCATGCCGCCCAGGATGGCCCAGTCGCCGACCTCGACGTGGCCGGCGATCTGCGCGTTGCTGGAAAACACGGTGTGGTTGCCGACCATGCAGTCATGGGCGATATGGACGTAGGCCATGATCCAGTTGTCGTTGCCGATGCTGGTCAGGCCGCGGTCCTGCACCGTGCCGGTGTGGATCGTGGTGAATTCGCGGATGGTGTTGCGGTCGCCGATCTCGAGCCGGGTCGGCTCGTTGCGGTACTTCATGTCCTGCGGCACGCCGCCGACCGAGGCATACGGGCCGATGGTGTTGCCCGCGCCGATCGTGGTATGGCCCTCGACCGTCGTATGCGAGCCGATCCGGGTGCCGCTGCCGATCCGCACGTTGGGGCCGACGATGGAGAACGGGCCGACGCTCACGTCGGCGGCCAGCTCTGCCTTCGGGTCGACCAGTGCGGTGGGGTGGATTTGCGTCATGCGTACTGTCCTGTGATGGGTCTGGTGAAGGATGGGCCAATGCGCCGGGCAAAGGTTCCCGTCCGGGCCTCCGCCCCCCGCGAAGCGGGAGCGCGGCAGTCAGCCCGCGGCGCCGCCGCGGGCCGCGGGCGGCCTCACTCGGCCTGCTTCACGGTGCACATCAGCTCCGCCTCGCAGGCCACCTTGTCGTCGACCGTGGCGAACGCCTTGAACTTCCAGATGCCGCGGATATAGCGCTCGACCGTCACGTTCATGTGCAGCTGGTCGCCCGGGTACACCACCTGCTTGAAGCGGGCGCCGTCGATGCCGACGAAGTAGTACAGCGCGCCTTCCTTGCGCTCCATGTCGGCGCCGAAGGTCAGCAGGCCGGCCGACTGCGCCAGCGCTTCCAGGATCATCACGCCCGGCATCACCGGCTGCTCGGGGAAATGGCCCTGGAAGTACGGCTCGTTGATGGTGACGTTCTTCAGGGTCTTGATCCGCTTCTGCGCCTCGAACTCCAGCACGCGGTCGACCAGCAGGAACGGGTACCGGTGCGGCAGCAGCTTGAGGATCTTGCGGATATCGATTTCGGCCGCGCTCATGATGATTTCTCTTTAGTCTTGTGAGGGTTGGGACCCGGCGGCCTGGCCGCGCAGGCGGCGTTCCAGCGCGACCACGCGTTCGCGCAGCTTGCTCAGGCCGCGCACGATGGCTGCGTTGCGCTCCCACTCGCCGTGCGGCAGGAACGGGAACACGCTGGTGAAATGGCCGCCGGGCTTGGTAATGGATTTGGTGATCGAGGTGCCGCCCGACACCGTGGTGCGGTCGGCAATGGTCAGGTGCCCGGCAAAGTTGGCCGCGCCGCCGATCACGCAGAAACGGCCGATGCGCGTGCTGCCCGACACCGCGGCGCAGCCGGCGATGACCGTGTGCGCGCCGACCCGCACGTTGTGCGCGATCTGGACCTGGTTGTCGATCTTGCAGCCGTCCTCGATCACGGTGTCGGCCATGGCGCCTCGGTCGATCGCGGTATTGGCGCCGACCTCGACGTCCTGGCCCAGCACCGCGCGCCCGGTCTGCGGGATCTTCACGTATTCGACGCCGGTGGCGCTGATGTCCGGCGCGAAGCCGAAGCCGTCGGCACCGATCACCACGCCGCTGTGCAGGATGGCGCGGGCGCCGACCACGCAGTGGTGGTAGACCGAGACATTGGCGTAGAGCAGTGAATCGTCGCCGATCTCGGCATGTGCGCCGACATAGCCGTTGGCCAGGATGCGCACGCGCTCGCCCAGGCGCGCGCCGGCTTCGATGACCACGTTGGGGCCGATGTAGCACGAGGCCGGCACCACCGCGTCGGGCGCCACCGTGGCGCGCGCGTCGATGCCGGTGCGCGCGTCGGTATTGGCGGCGCGGTCGAAACGCTGGGCCACGCGGGCAAAGCATACGTAGGGATTGCGCGCCACCAGCCAGTTGCGGCCGTCGGCCTTGCCTTCGGCGCGCACGCGCTCGAGGTCGGCGGCCGAGACGATCACGGCGCCGGCCCTGGCATCCAGCGCCTGCTGCAGGTAGAGCGGATTGGACAGGAACGAGAGCTCGCCCGGTCCGGCCTGGTCCAGGGGGGCCAGGCCGGTGATCGCCAGGTCGGGGTCACCCACAACCTGCGCGCCGTTCTCGGTGGCGAGCTGACCCAGTGTGGGTGTCTGCATGGCGGTACTTCCTGATGAAAGAACGAAGGAACGAACGAAGGAACGAAGCAGCGGCTGCGGCTTACTTGCTGCCGGCGTTCAGCACCTTCATCACGTCGTCGGTGATATCGATGCGCGGATTCACGTACACCGCTTCCTGCACGATCAGGTCGTACTTGCGCTGTTCGGCGAGCTGGCGGATCACGCGGTTGGCGCGCTCCAGCACCTGGGCCAGTTCCTCGTTGCGGCGCTGGTTCAGGTCCTCGCGGAACTCGCGCTGCTTGCGCTGGAACTCGCGGTCCAGGTCGGCCACTTCGCGCTGGCGGCGCTGGCGGTCGGAATCGGCCAGCACGGCCGTGTCCTTGTCCAGCTTGTCGGCCATGCCCTTGATCTTCTGGGCCATGTCCTGCAGCTCGCGGTCGCGCTTGGAGAACTCCTGCTCCAGCTTGACCTGGGCCGCCTTGGCCGGCTGCGAATCGCGCAGGATGCGCTCGGAATTGACCGCGGCGATGCGCGCTTCCTGGGCCGAGGCCGGCAGCGCGGCACACAGCGCCGCGGTGGCGAGCGCGGCGGCGCCCAGGGACTTGACCAGTTTGGATGTTGTAGTCATGAAAACAGATCCTTTTTCAGAATCAGAATGCTGTGCCGATCTGGAACTGGAAGCGCTGGACCTTGTCGTTGGGGTCGCGCCTGAGCGGGAAGCCCATGCTGAGCTTCAGCGGCCCGATCGGCGACAGCCACGACATGCCGAAGCCGGTCGAGTACTTCAGGTCGCTGAAGCTCAGCGGCTCGCCTTCCTGATAGACGTTACCGAAGTCGAAGAAGGTGAACAGGCGCAGCGTGCGGTCCACGCCCGAACCCGGCAGCGGGAAGATGAACTCGATGTTGCCGATCATCTTGGAGGCGCCGCCCACCGGGTTGCCGTTCTGGTCCTTCGGACCCAGCGTGCTGGTCTGGTAACCGCGCACCGAGCCGATACCGCCGGCGTAGAAGTACTTGAACACCGGGAACGGCGTGTTGCCGTAGCCGTGGCCGTAGGCGACCTCGCCGTTCAGTGCCAGCGTGAAGGCCTTCGAGATCGGGTAGAAGTACTGCTGCTGCACGCTGGCGCGGTAGTACTGCGTATCGCCGCCCGGCAGGCCGACTTCCAGGTTGGCCTGGGTGTACGGGCCCTTGGTCGGGACCAGCGCGCTGTCGCGGCGGTCACGCGCCCAGCCGATCGTGAACGGGAAGTTGTTGATGCCGTCGCCCGAACTCTTGCCGATCTTGTTGAGCCAGTCGGTGTACTGGGTCGGCGTGTTGACCGAGGTGTACACCTGGGTGCGTTCGTAGCCGATGCCGAAGAACACGGTATCGACTTCCGAGAACGGCACGCCGAACTTGAAGCCGCCGCCGGCCGAGACGATCTTGTAGTCCTGGTCGCCGGTGTAGTACAGCGGGCGCGAGGTACGGTAGTAGATATCGGTCGAGCGGCTGATGCCGTCGACCGTGAAGTACGGGTCGTACTGCGTCAGCGCAATGGTGCGGAACGACTTGGCGGTGTTCACGTCCAGGCCCAGGCTGGTACCCGAGCCGAACACGTTGTCCTGGCGCAGGCCGGCCTGCAGCACCAGCTTGTCGGTCGACGAGAAGCCCACGCCCAGGCTGATCTGGCCGGTGGGCTTTTCGGTCACGTTGACGTTCACATCGACCTGGTCGGGCGCGCCCGGCACGTCCTCGGTGGTGATGTTGGTGTCGGTGAAGTAGCCGGTACGGTTGATGCGCGCCTGCGACTGCTGCAGCTTTTCGCTGTCGAACCACGAGCTTTCCATCTGGCGCATCTCGCGCCGCACCACTTCGTCGCGGGTCTTGCTGTTGCCGACCACGTTGACGCGGCGCACGTAGACGCGGCGGCCCGGATCGACCATCAGCGTCAGCGCGACTTCACGCTTTTCCTTGTCGATCTGCGGTTGCGGGTTGATGGTGGTGAACGCGTAGCCATAGGTGCCGAGCAGGTCGGTAATGGCCTTGGTGCTCTGCGTCAGCTTCTCGGACGAGAAAATATCGCCCTTCTTCAGCTGCAGCAGCTTTTCCATTTCCTCCTGCTTGCCCAGCAGCTCGCCGGCCAGGCGCACGTCGGAAACCTTGTACTGCTCGCCTTCCTTGATGTTCAGCGTCAGGAAGATGTCTTTCTTGTCGGGCGTGATCGAGACCTGGGTCGATTCGATCGCGAATTCCAGGTAGCCGCGGTTCAGGTAGTACGAGCGCAGCGCTTCCAGGTCGGCGGTCAGCTTCTGCTTCGAGTACAGGTCGTTCTTGGTGTACCACGACAGCCAGTTGGGGGTGGACAGCTGCATCTCGTCGCGCAGCGTGCTTTCCTTGAAGGCCTTGTTGCCGACGATATTGATCTGGCGGATCTTGGCGACCGGGCCTTCGTCGACGTTGAACACCACCGAGACGCGGTTGCGGTCCACCGGCGTGATCGTGGTCTGCACGTCGGCGGCATAGTAGCCGCGCGCGACGTACTGGCGCTTGAGCTCCTGCTCGGCCTTGTCGATCAGGGCCTTGTCGTAGTAGCGGGCCTCGGCCACGCCGACCGCGCGCAACGAGCGGCGCAGCGTGTCCTTGTCGAATTCCTTGATGCCGACGAACTCGAGCTGCGAGATCGCCGGGCGTTCCTCGACCTGCACCACCAGCACGCCTTCCTCGGCGCGGATCTGCACGTCCTTGAAGAAGCCGGTATTGTAGAGGGCACGGATGGCATCGGCGCCCTTGTCATCGGTGAAGGTTTCACCGACGCGCACCGGCAGGTAGCCAAACACGGTACCCGGTTCGACGCGTTGCAGTCCCTCAACGCGGATGTCCCTGACGACGAACGGATCGGCAGCCCAGCCCGCCGGGCTCCAGGCTGCAATAACGGCACTCGCCAGCAAGCCCAGCGAAATGCGCTTATGTCTGATCAATGTTGATCCCCTCTTTGATTCCATCCAGGATTGCGCTCCGATGCCTCATTGGACTGCGCCTGGCAAATGGCGTCCCCGGCGACGGTGTCCGACGACACCACCACCCCCTTGCCGACACACGTTTCTAGCCGTTCGCCAGAAACATTCGGCTGACGTCATTGAACAAAGCGAGCGAAGTCAGGAGCAAGATGCAGGCGATGCCAACCTTCTGCAGCATTGCCTGCCAGTGGTCTGGGACGGGCCGGCCAGTCAAAAATTCCACGCAATAATACAGCAAATGCCCCCCATCCAGAACCGGAATGGGTAACAAATTGAGTACGCCAAGACTAACGCTGACCAGCGCCAGGAAGCTGACAAAGGCCTGTATGCCGAGGTTTGCGGCACGTCCGGCGTAGTCCGCGACGGTCAGCGGACCGCTCAGGTTCTGCAGCGAAGCCTGCCCCACCAGCATCTTGCCCAGCAGCTTGAGCGACAGCGCGCTGGTATCCCAGACCTGCCCCGCCGCGCGTGCCAGCGCCTGGTCCGGCCGGTAGCGCACGGTCTCCATCTGCACCGCCTGGCTCAGCGCCGCGCCCAGCTTGCCCGCGGGCGCCGGCGCGGCGCCGCTGGCATCGGTGGCGCCATCGCGCGCCGCGGCAGTGTCGAGCGTGACCGGCACGTCCAGGCGCTGGCCATCGCGTTCGATGCCCAGCGTCACGGCCTGGCCCGGCTGGCTGCGCACCGCCTTGATCAGCGTGCTGGCCTGCGTCAGCGGGCTGCCCTGCCAGGCCACGATGCGGTCGCCCTTGCGCAGGCCGGCGCGTTCGGCGGCCGAATCGGGCAGCACCTCGGTGATCGTCACCGGCCCGCCCTTCAGGTTCAGGCCGAGCGTCGCGAGCGGATCCTGCTCGGGGTTGCCGCCGGTATTGGGCAGGCGCGGCAGCGTGACGTCGCGCTCGGCACCGTCGGCGCCGCGCACGCGCAGCACCGCGCGCGCATCGCCGAAGCCTTCGGCGAACACCGCCATGCGCAGGTCGTTCCAGGAGCGGACCGCCTCGGTGTGGCCGTTGGCGGTCAGCGACAGCACCCGGTCGCCCTCGCGCACGCCGGCCTGCGCCGCCATGGTGCCGGCCGCGGGCGCCGCCACCACCGGCACGGGCTCGCGCATGCCGCCGGCGAACAGCGCGAAATACAGCACGATCGCCAGCGCGAAGTTGGCCAGCGGGCCGGCCGCGACGATGGCGAAGCGCTTGCCGACCGGCTGGCGGTTGAAGGCACGCGGCAGATCGGCCGGGTCGATGGGCGTGTCGCGCGCGGGATCGAGCTCGCGCTCGTCGAGCATCTTGACGTAGCCGCCCAGCGGGATCGCCGCCACGGTCCATTCGGTGCGGTCGCGGCTCTTCGAGATCCATCGCAGCAGCGGCCGGCCGAAGCCGATGGAAAAACGCAGCACCTTCACGCCGCAGGCGCGCGCGGCCAGGTAGTGACCCATTTCGTGCACGTAAATCAGCACGCACAGGGCAACGATAAAAGCGAGTACGGTTTGCATGGTGCGGGACGTCGGTAAGGTCGCTGGGCCGGCCTGCGCGGTCCCGTGGGACCGGCCGGCGCAGCCGCTATTGTCGCAGATGCGGCAGACCGCCCCGCCCGATCAGCGGGCCGCGGACCGCGCGGTGACGGCGGCCCGGGCCGCCTCGCGCGCCAGCGCGTCGGCACAGAGCACGGCCTCGAGCGTATCGGCGGGGCCGTTCGGTGCTGCCTCCAGCACCTGGCGCACGATGCCGGCGATATCGGTAAAGCGCACCTGCGTTGCCAGGAATGCCTCCACCGCCACTTCATTGGCGGCGTTGAGCACCGCAGGCGCCACCCCCGCCGCGTGCAGCGCGTCGAAGGCCAGCCCCAGGCACGGGAACCGCACCAGGTCGGGCTTTTCGAAATGCAGGCCACCGGCGGCGGTCAGGTCGAGCGGGGTCACGCCCGCGTCGATCCGCTCCGGATAGGCCAGGCCATAGGCGATCGGCGTGCGCATGTCCGGGTTGCCCAGCTGCGCCAGCACCGAGCCGTCGGCGTAGGCCACCATCGAATGCACGATGCTCTGCGGGTGGATCAGCACCTCGATGCGTTCGGCCGGGGCGCCGAACAGCCAGTGCGCCTCGATGACCTCGAGGCCCTTGTTCATCATGGTGGCGGAGTCGACCGAGATTTTGCGGCCCATGACCCAGTTGGGATGGGCGCAGGCCTGGTCGGGCGAGATATCGTGCAGCGTGGCCGGGTCGCGCGTGCGGAACGGCCCGCCCGACGCGGTCAGCAGCACCTTGGCCACGCCGCGGCCGTAGCGCGGGTCGTCGGCCGGCAGGCACTGGAAGATGGCGTTGTGTTCGCTGTCGATCGGCAGCAGCGTGGCGCCGTGCTCGCGCACCGCGTCCATGAAGATGCGCCCGGACATGACCAGGGCTTCCTTGTTGGCCAGCAGCACGCGCTTGCCCGCGCGCGCCGCCGCCAGCGTCGGGCGCAGGCCGGCCGCGCCGACGATCGCGGCCATCACGGCATCGGCTTGCGCATCGGCGGCGATGGATTCGAGCGCGGCTTCGCCGTAGCTGACCTCGGTCGGCACGCCGGCAGCGCGCAGCAGCGTTTCCAGCTCGCGCGCCGCCTCGGCCGTTCCGACCACGGCGCGCGCCGGGCGGAACTCGATGCACTGGTCGGCCAGCTTGCGCACCTGCCGATGGGCGCTGAGCGCATGCGCCGCGTATCGGCCGGGATGGCGCCGGATCACGTCGAGCGTGCTTTCTCCGATGGAGCCGGTGGCGCCCAGGATGGTGATGCGATGCATAGCAGACGGCTTCAGAGAAAAATCAGCATCAGTGCGGCCAGCGGGAACACCGGCAGCAAGGCGTCGATGCGGTCCAGCACGCCGCCATGGCCGGGCAGCAGCCGGCTGCTGTCCTTCTTGCCGACCTGGCGCTTGAGCAGGGATTCGAACAGGTCGCCCACCACGCTGGCCGCGACCAGCAGCGTGGTCAGCGCGGCGACGAAGCCCAGCCCGCCGCGGTCGCCCATCACCGAGAACCAGGTCGGGGCAAAGGCATGGGTGGCGGCCAGCGCGAGGCCGATCGCCAGCGCCAGCACCCAGCCGCCGATGGCGCCTTCCCACGACTTGCCCGGGCTGATGCCGGGCGCCAGCTTGCGCCGGCCGATCGCCTTGCCGGTGAAATACGCGCCGATATCGGCGGCCCATACCAGCACCGCGGCGGTCAGCAGCACGCCGATGCCGGCACCGCGCAGGATCATGGTGGCATGGGCAAACGCGGGCAGCATCACCAGCCCCAGCACCGCGCCCAGCGCGGTGAAGGCCGGGGTGGCGGTGCGCACACCGCGCGCCAGCAGCACCACCGCCACGCCCCAGCACACCACCGCGGCCTCGAGCAGCCAGGTGGTGGCGTGGCGCTGCGGCAGGTCATGCCAGGTGATGGTGGCGATCAGGCAGGCCAGCGCATAGACATAGGGCCACGGCCCGCGCAGGCCGATCAGGCGGCCGAATTCCCAGCCGGCCAGCAGCACGATCACGCCGAGCAGTCCCGCCAGGCCCGCCGGCGGCGCCAGGAACAGGATCGGCAGGATCAGCAGCAACAGGCACAGGGCGGTGATGACGCGGGTGAGGAGCATGCGCTGCGGTCCCGTGAAAAGTTGGAGTGGCCGGGCTCAGGCCGTACCGGAAAGTCCGGGCGCGACCAGCTGCGCGCTGGTGCGGCCGAAGCGGCGCTCGCGCTGGCGGTACGAGGCGAAGGCCTTGTCGAGTTCCGCGGCGTCGAAATCCGGCCAGTAGACGTCGGTGAAGTACAGCTCGGAATAAGCGAGCTGCCACAGCAGGAAATTGCTGATGCGCTGTTCGCCGCCAGTGCGGATGAACAGGTCCGGCTCGGGCGCGTAGGCCATCGCCAGGTGCGGCGCCAGCAGCGATTCGTCGATGGTTTCGGGATCGAGCATGGGCGAGCGCGCCAGCATCTTGCGCATGGCCTGCAGCAGGTCCCAGCGTCCGCCGTAGTTGGCGGCTATGGTGACGGTCAGGCCGGTATTGCCGGCGGTGCGCGCCTCGGCATCCTTGATCAGCCGCTGGATGCGCGGGCTGAAGCGGCTCAGGTCGCCCACCACCCGCAGCCGGATGTTGTTGGCGTGCATCTTCACCACTTCGCGCCGCAGCGACATCATGAACAGCCGCATCAGGAACGAGACCTCGTCGGCCGGACGGCGCCAGTTCTCGGAGCTGAACGCGAACAGCGTCAGGTACTGCACGCCCCGGGCGGCGCAGGCTTCCACCACCGCGCGCACAGCGTCCAGCCCGCGGCTGTGCCCCGCCACGCGCGGCAGGTGCCGCTGGGTCGCCCAGCGGCCGTTGCCGTCCATGATGATGGCAACATGCCTGGGCACGTAGGAAGTATCGGGTACGGCAAGCGTCGAGCTGATGTGCTGCATGGGCGTGAGACGGTCGCTGACAGACCCGGCCAGGCCGGGACGGGCGTCAGACCGTCATGATCTCCTTCTCTTTTTCGGCGACCATCTTGTCGATCTCGGCCACGTACTTGTCGGTCAGTTTCTGCACCTCGTCCTGGCCGCGGCGCTCTTCGTCCTCGGAAATGGTCTTGTCCTTGACCAGCTTCTTGAACTGCTCGTTGGCATCGCGGCGCAGGTTGCGCACCGCCACCTTGGCACCCTCGGCCTCGCCCTTCACGACCTTGGTCAGCTCCTTGCGGCGCTCTTCGGTCAGTGCAGGCATCGGCACACGGATCACTTCGCCCATGGTGGCCGGGTTCAGGCCCAGATCGCAATCGCGGATGGCCTTCTCGACCGCGCCCACCATTTTCTTTTCCCACGGCTGCACCGTGATGGTACGGGCATCGGCCAGGCCGATCGCCGCCACCTGGCTGATGGGCACCATCGAGCCGTAGTAATCCACCTGAACGTGGTCGAGCAGGCCGGTATGGGCACGGCCGGTGCGGATCTTAGCCAGATCGGCCTTGAAGGCTTCGATCGACTTCTGCATTTTCTGCTCGACGCTCTTCTTTGTGTCGGCGACGCTCATTTTTACCTCCGGAAATCAGCCAACCAAGATCCCCTCTGGTGGGGATCGAAAATGAATCATTCTACTCTTTGCCCGGCTGGATACCAGCGCCGCGGCGCGGCATCCGTTACCGGACTCACAGATGCGGCTCAGCGATCAAGCTCACACATGCACCAGCGTACCCTCATCCTCGCCCAGGATGACGCGCTTGAGCGCGCCGGGCTTCACGATCGAGAACACCTTGATCGGCAGCTTCTGGTCGCGGCACAGCGCGAACGCGGTGGCGTCCATCACCTGCAGGTTGCGCGAGATGGCCTCGTCGAAGCTGATGGTGGTGTAGCGCGTGGCGCTCGGATCCTTCTTCGGGTCGGCGGTGTAGACGCCGTCGACCTTGGTCGCCTTCAGCACGATCTCGGCGCCGATCTCCGAGCCGCGCAGCGCGGCCGCGGTGTCGGTGGTGAAGAACGGGTTGCCGGTGCCGGCTGCGAAGATCACCACCTTGCCCTCTTCCAGCTGGCGGATCGCGCGCGGGCGGATATAGGGCTCGACCACCTGGTCCATGCGCAGCGCCGACTGCACGCGGCCTTCGATATTGGCGTGGCGCATCGCGTCCTGCAGCGCCAGCGCGTTCATCATGGTGGCCAGCATGCCCATGTAGTCGGCGGTGGCGCGGTCCATGCCGGCAGCGCCGCCGGCGACGCCGCGGAAGATATTGCCGCCGCCGATGACCACCGCCACCTGCACGCCGAGCTTCACGATCTCGGCAATGTCGTTCACCATGGCCTCGATGGTGGAGCGGTTGATGCCGAAGGCATCGTCGCCCATCAGGGCTTCACCGGACAGTTTCAGAAGGACGCGCTTGTAGGCTGGCATGTTCACCCTCGGAAGGAGCAGTTCGCTCGGTTGAGGCGGCTCGGTCGAGACGACTCGGTTGAGACACTGGGACGTATGTTTTGGCACCGGCGGCACGGGTCATGGTGCCGCCGGCAGGAGGAAAGCCGGTTTTCGGGGTGCCCCGGCCGGGACCGGACCACCGCGGAAACAGACTGCTGCAATGCAACGCCGGCCGCGCCGTGCTGCACTACTTATGCAGAGGGGCACCTTGCGGCGCCCCTGCGGCATTATAGGCGCCCGCGCCGGCCCGGATGGCCAGCCCGGCGCGCCCCGGACATCAGCCCTTCTGGGCAGCGGCCACCTGGGCGGCCACTTCAGCGGCGAAGTCGTCCTGCTTCTTCTCGATGCCTTCGCCCACCACGTACAGGGTGAAGCCCTTCACGGTGGTGTTGGCGGCCTTCAGCATCTGCTCGACGGTCTGCTTGTCGTTCTTCACGAACGGCTGGTTGAACAGCGAGACTTCCTTCAGGTACTTCTGCACCGAACCCTCGACCATCTTGGCGGCGATCTCGGCCGGCTTGCCCGACTCGGCGGCCTTCTGCTCGGCGATGCTGCGCTCCTTGGCGATCAGGTCGGCGGGGACCTGCTCGGCCGACAGCGACACCGGCTTCATCGCGGCCACGTGCATGGCGACGTCCTTGGCGGCGGCTTCGTCGCCGTCGAACTCGACCATCACGCCGATACGGGTGCCGTGCAGGTACGACACCAGCTTGCCGCCGTTGGCGTAGCGCACGAAGCGGCGGATCGTCATGTTCTCGCCGATCTTGCCGATCAGGGCAGCGCGGGTGGCTTCGACGCTGACGCCGTCGATTTCCAGCGCCGACAGCGCGGCCACGTCGGCCGGGTTCTGCTTGGCGATCAGTTCAGCCACCTTGGCCGAGAAGGCCAGGAAGTCGTCGTTCTTGGAGACGAAATCGGTCTCGCAGTTCAGTTCGACCAGCACGCCGGTGGTGCCGTCGATGAACGATGCCACCACGCCTTCTGCGGTCACGCGCGAGGCGGCCTTGCTGGCCTTGTTGCCCAGCTTGACGCGCAGCAGCTCTTCGGCCTTGTTCAGGTCGCCGTCGGCCTCGGTCAGGGCCTTCTTGCACTCCATCATCGGCGCGTCGGTCTTCGCGCGCAGTTCTGCAACCATGCTTGCGGTAATTGCCGCCATTTGTCACTCCTTGAATGGTTCGCGCCGGCTGCCGGCAGTCGCCCGCGGCACCCGGTCGGTGGGTCTTCAGCGCACCCGCGGCAGATCTTGCCTGCGGCGGATGACAACAATTCAAATTCGAAAAAAGGGGGCGCCAGATGTGCCCCCTTTTTTTGCCCTGCTGCCGAAGTACCCCGGCTTGCGCCCTGCGCGCTGCCCGGCGTGCCGGGCGGCAGGCGATGCCTGCCTGTCGTGTGTTGACGTGCGCGCTATCGGGTTCCTTTCAGCAGCGGGCCGGGCGGCTATCAGCCTTCCTGCACTTCGACGAATTCGTCGTCGCCGCGGGCGGCTTCAACGACTTCCTGCACGGCATTGGCACGGCCTTCCAGGATGGCGTCGGCCACGCCGCGCACGTACAGGGCCACGGCCTTGCTCGAGTCGTCGTTGCCCGGGATCACGTAATCGATGCCTTCCGGCGAGTGGTTGGTATCGACCACGCCGATCACGGGGATGCCCAGCTTGTTGGCTTCGGTCACGGCAATCTTGTGGTAGCCGACGTCGACCACGAAGATCGCGTCAGGCACGCCGCCCATTTCCTTGATGCCGCCGATCGACTTTTCCAGCTTGATCATCTCGCGCTCGAACATCAGCGCTTCCTTCTTGCTCATGGTTTCCAGCGCGCCGGCTTCCTTGGCGGCTTCCATGTCCTTCAGGCGCTTGATCGAGGTCTTGACCGTCTTGAAGTTGGTCAGCATGCCGCCGAGCCAGCGGGCGTCGACGTAGGGCATGCCGGCACGGCCAGCTTCTTCAGCCAGGATTTCGCGCGACTGGCGCTTGGTGCCCACGAAAAGGATGGTGCCGCGATTGGCCGCCAGCTGACGCACGTACTTCATGGCGTCCTGGAACATCGGCAGCGTCTTTTCGAGGTTGATGATGTGGATCTTGTTGCGATGGCCGAAGATGAAGGGGGCCATCTTCGGGTTCCAGAAGCGGGTCTGGTGGCCGAAGTGGCAACCGGCTTCCAGCATTTCGCGCATGGTCACGGACATGTAGATCTCCAAAGGGTTAGGTCTGAAGCCCGCCCCGACATTCCTGAAAAGGAACACCCCGGATAGGCGGGCCAGCGATTTCAAGCGACAGGAAAGGAACCTGCCAAAATACCCGACCTGGCCGGCGCAATTGCTGCGGCGCAACCAGATCAGCCCGCTATTCTAGCAACAAAAGTACATCCCGCTCAAGCCGCTGCGCGCTGTTCCGCCTCTGGCGGCCGCTGGCGGGCGGCCCGGAACAGGCTGCGATCCGGCCTCGATGGTGCGATAATCCCACTTTGATCCATCGATTCCGGCGCGGCCAGTGGCCTCGCCATCACTTTTTCTGGCGACGCAGCATGAGCATTTACCTGAACACCGCCGAAGACATCGCCCACATGCGCGTGGCTTGCCGCCTTGCCTCCGAAGTCCTCGACTACATCACGCCCTTCGTGCAGCCCGGCGTCACCACCGGCGAACTGGACCGCCTGTGCCATGCCTACATGCGCGACGTGCAGGGCACCGTGCCGGCGCCGCTGAATTATGCGCCGCCGGGCTACCCGCCCTTCCCCGGCGCGATCTGCACCTCGGTCAACGACGTGATCTGCCACGGCATTCCCGGCGAGCGCGTGCTCAAGAGCGGCGACGCCGTCAATCTTGACATCACCGTCATTACCAAGGACGGCTACTACGGCGACACCAGCCGCATGTTCATCGTCGGCGAGGGCTCGATCCTGGCCAAGCGCCTGGCGCAAGTGACCTACGAGTGCATGTGGAAAGGCATCGCGCAAGTGCGCCATGGCGCGCGCCTGGGCGATATCGGCCACGCCATCCAGGTGCACGCCGAAGCCGCCGGCTACAGCGTGGTGCGCGAATACTGCGGCCACGGCATCGGCAAGAACTTCCACGAAGACCCGCAGATCCTGCACTACGGCCGTCCCGGCACCGGCGCCGAGATCAAGGCCGGCATGATCTTCACGGTGGAGCCGATGATCAACGCCGGCAAGCGCGATATCCGCACCATGCCCGACCAGTGGACCGTGAAGACCCGCGACCGCAGCCTGTCGGCGCAGTGGGAGCACACGGTGCTGGTCACCGAGACCGGCTACGAGGTGCTGACGGTGTCCGCCGGCACCCCGGCGCCGCCGGCCTTCATCACCGATTCCGTGGCGGCCTGACGCCGCGCAGAAGCCAGGGCGCCTGACCGGGCGCCCTTCTTTTTCCAGCCGTGCCGACGAACCCTTCCGCCCTCTCCATGGACACCACGCCGGAACTGCTGCTGGCCGCGCGCGTGCGCGACCAGCTCAAAGCCGACAAGCAGGCGCTGTTTGCGGACTTCAACGCCAGCGCCAATGCCGCCACGCTGACCACGCGGCTGCGCCGCGCCGTCGATGCCGCACTGGGCGAGGCCTGGCGCGGGCTGGCCATGCCCGCCGACGCGGCACTGGTGGCGGTGGGCGGCTACGGCCGCGGCGAACTGTTCCCGTACTCGGATGTCGACGTGCTGCTGTTGCTGCCCGCCGAGCCCGACCGGGATACCGCGGGCAAGCTGGAACGCTTTATCGGCCTGTGCTGGGACCTAGGGCTCGAGATCGGCTCGGCGGTGCGCACCGTGGATGATTGCATCCGTGAGTCGCGCCAGGACGTCACCATCCAGACCTCGCTGCTCGAGGCGCGCCTGCTGACGGGCAACCGCAAGCTGTTCGAGGCGCTGCGCAGCCGCTACCAGGACGACCTCGACCCGGCGGCGTTCTTCCAGGCCAAGCTGCTGGAAATGCGCCAGCGCCACGCCAAGTACCAGGACACGCCCTACGCGCTCGAGCCCAACTGCAAGGAAAGCCCGGGCGGCCTGCGCGACCTGCAGGTGATCCTGTGGATGACCAAGGCCGCGGGCCTGGGCGACAGCTGGAAGGAATTGTTCGAGAAGGGCCTGCTGACGCAGCGCGAAGCGCAGGAACTGGCCCGCAACGAGCGCCTGCTGAAGACCATCCGCGCGCGCCTGCACCTGGTCGCCGGGCGCCGCCAGGACGTGCTGGTGTTCGACCTGCAGACCGCGCTGGCCGAGGCCTTCGGCTACCGCCAGAGTGCCCACAAGCGCGCCAGCGAGCAGCTGATGCGCCGCTACTACTGGGCCGCCAAGGCGGTGACCCAGCTCAACAGCGTGCTGCTGCTCAATATCGAGGCGATGCTGTTCCCGAGCGAGTCGCAGGTGACGCGCGTGCTCAACGAGCGCTTCGTCGAGCGCCAGGGCATGCTGGAAATCACCAGCGACGACGTCTACGAGCGCGACCCGCACGCCATCCTGGAAACCTTCCTGCTGTACGAGCGCACGCCCGGCGTGAAGGGTCTGGCGCCGCGCACGCTGCGCGGCCTGTACAACGCGCGCACGGTGATGGACGCGCGCTGGCGCAACGATCCCGAGAACCGCCGGCTGTTCTTGGCCATCGTGCAGGAGCCGCAGGGCATCACCCATGCGCTGCGGCTGATGAACCAGACCAGCGTGCTGGGCCGCTACCTGATCAACTTCCGGCGCATCGTCGGGCAGATGCAGCATGACCTGTTCCACGTCTACACCGTGGACCAGCACATCCTGATGGTGGTGCGCAACATGCGCCGCTTCGCCATCGTCGAGCACACCCACGAGTTCCCGTTCTGCAGCCAGCTGATGGCCAGCTTCGACAAGCCCTGGGTGCTGTGGGTGGCGGCGCTGTTCCACGATATCGCCAAGGGCCGCGGCGGCGACCATTCGCGGCTCGGCACCGTCGATGCGCGCCGCTTCTGCCGGCAGCACGGCATTGCGCGCGAGGATGCCGACCTGATCTGCTGGCTGGTCGAGCACCACCTCACCATGAGCCACGTCGCGCAGAAGCAGGACCTGACCGATCCGGACGTGGTCCACGCCTTCGCCGAAGTGGTCGGCAGCGAACGCTACCTGACCGCGCTCTACCTGCTGACCGTGGCCGACATCCGCGGCACCAGTCCCAAGGTGTGGAATGCGTGGAAGGGCAAGCTGCTGGAAGACCTGTACCACATCACGCTGCGCGTGCTGGGCGGCGCGCGGGTCGACTCGCATTCGCTGTGGGCGCAGCGCAAGCAAGACACCATCTCGGAACTGCGCCTGAAGGCGTTCGACCCGGCGCTGGGCAAGTCGCTGTGGGCGCAGCTGGACGTGGCGTTCTTCCTGCGCCACGATTCGCACGATATCGCCTGGCTGACGCGCCACCTGTACAACAAGGTCGACAGCCCGGTGCCGGTGGTCAAGGCGCGCGTGTCGCCGGCCGGCGAAGGGCTGCAGGTGGCGGTCTACATCAAGGACCAGCCTGACCTGTTCGCGCGCATCTGCGGCTATTTCGAGCGCAAGGCGTTCTCGATCCAGGACGCCAAGATCCACACCACGCGCCACGGCTACGCGCTCGATACGTTCCAGGTCACCGACCCCGGCATGGCCGGCGATGGCGGCAATTACCGCGACATCATCGCGCTGGTCGAGCACGAGCTGTGCGAGCGGCTGCGCCTGCAGGGCGCGCTGCCCGAGCCGACGCAGGGGCGGCTGTCGCGCCAGTCGCGCAGCTTCCCGATCAAGCCGCGCGTCGACCTGCGCCCGGACGAGCGCGGCCAGTATTACCTGCTGTCGCTGTCCGCCAACGACCGCACCGGCCTGCTGTACGCCATCGCCCGCGTACTGGCACGGCATCGCGTGTCCGTGCACACGGCACGCATCAACACCCTGGGCGAACGCGTCGAAGACGTGTTCCTGGTAGACGGCAGCCGCCTGGCCGCCGACAACCGATTGCAGATTCAGCTTGAACAGGACTTGCTCGCCGCCCTCGCCATCTGAGGCGGGCGGGCAGCATCAACATATGACCGACAGCAATTCGCCGAAGCGCAAGACGCTAGGCATCAAGGCCGCCAGCGATACCGGCACGCCCGCGCGCAAGGGCGGCACCCGCCCGGTGCGCGTGTCCGACCTGAACCGCAAGCGCGTGCAGTCCGTTTCCGAGGGCATCAAGCGCGCGCAGCAGCGTGCCGGCGGCAAGACCGGTGCCGGCGGGGCCCAGGGCGAAGCGCCGGCGCAGCCGCGCCAGCCGCGCGCGCCCCGCCCCGCCGACGGCGAGCGCCAGGCGCGTCCGCGCCGTGCGGATGCCGGCGAGGCGCGCCCGCGCCGCTTCGGCGAAGAGGAAAGCCGTCCGCGTCGCTTCGGCGATGACGACAACCGCCCGCGCCGCTTCGAAGGCGGCGAGTCGCGTCCGCCGCGACGTTTCGGCGACGACGACAACCGTCCGCGCCGCACTGGCACCGACCGCGGCGAAGCGCGTCGGCGCCGTTTCGAAGGTGGCGAGTCCCGTCCGCCGCGCCGCTATGGCGACGACGACAACCGCCCGCGCCGCACTGGCGATGACCGCGGCGAAGCGCGTCCGCGCCGCTTTGAAAGCAGCGAGTCGCGCCCGCCGCGCCGCTATGGCGACGACGACAACCGCCCGCGCCGCACTGGCGAAGACCGTGGCGAGGCACGCCCGCGCCGTTTCGAAGGCGCTGACACCCGCCCGCGCCGCTTTGGCGACGACGAGAACCGTCCCCGCCGCTTCGAAGGCGCCGACTCGCGCCCGCGCCGCTATGGCGATGACGACAGGCGCCCGCGCCCCGCGCCGTCGGGCGAGCGCCGCCGCGAAGGCATGGCGCCGGCGCGCCGCTTCAGCGACGCGGCCGACCGTATCCGCACCGCCGGCCCGGCACGCGAGCACGCACCGGCCGCACGCCCGGAAAAGCCCGCCCCGGTCCGCGACGAGTCCACCCACGACGACGGCCTGGTACGCCTGTCCAAGCGCATGTCCGAACTTGGCCTGTGCTCGCGCCGCGAGGCGGACGAATGGATTCCGCGCGGCTGGGTGCTGGTCGACGGCAAGCCCGTGACCGAACTCGGCAGCCGCATCCGCCCCGACGCCGAGATCGAGATCCTGCAGGAAGCGCGCTCCGAGCAAGGCGAGCGCGTCACCGTGCTGCTGAACAAGCCGGTGGGCTACGTTTCGGGCCAGGCCGAGGACGGCTACGAGCCCGCCGCGGCGCTGTTTGCCCCCGAGAACCAGTGGGAAGGCGACCCCACGCGCAAGCGCTTCGCGCCGTGGCAACGCAAGAACCTGGCGCCGGCCGGCCGCCTCGATATCGACTCCACCGGCCTGCTGGTGCTGACCCAGGACGGCCGCGTCGCGCGGGCGCTGATCGGCGAGGATTCGACCGTCGAGAAGGAATACCTGGTGCGCGTGGTCTGGCACTCGCCGCACGGGCCGGTCGAGCGCAACATCAGCGCCGAATTCCCGGCCGATGACCTGGAACTGCTGCGCCACGGCCTGTCGCTCGACGGCGTGCCGCTCAGGCCGGCCAAGGTCAGCTGGCAGAACGAAGAGCAACTGCGCTTCGTGCTGCGCGAGGGCCGCAAGCGCCAGATCCGCCGCATGTGCGAACAGGTGGGGCTGCAGGTGGTGGGCCTCAAGCGCGTGCGCATGGGACGCGTGGTGCTGGGCGACCTGCCGCCGGGCAAGTGGCGGTTCCTGGGGCAGTTCGAGAAGTTCTGATGTGAAAAAGCGGCCGGAATGGCCGCTTTTTTTCGGGGGTTTTGGCAATTGCCACCGCCTCATCCCTGTACCGATTGCGCGCTCCCTCTCCCGCTTGCGGAAGAGGGTTGGGGAGAGGGCCGGCATGTCGACGAAGTGACAGGCGTCGGTATGCCAGCGCCTGCCCTCTCCCCCGGCCCCTCTCCCGCGCGCGGCAGAGGGGAGCAAACCGGCGGTGCCCCCTGCCCCGTCAATCGTCGCTGTTCGCCGGCAAGTCCGGAAACAGCACCTCGGTAAACCCGAAGTTCGAAAAATCCTTGATCCGCATCGGATAAAGGATCCCCTGCAGGTGGTCGCACTCATGCTGCACCACGCGCGCATGGAAGCCTTCGGCCACGCGTTCGATGCGGTTGCCCATCAGGTCGTAGCCGCTGTACTTCAGCCGCAGGTGCCGCGGCACCACGCCACGCAGGCCCGGCACCGACAGGCAGCCTTCCCAGCCGTCCTCCATCTCGTCGGACTGCATTTCCAGCACCGGGTTGATCAGCACCGTCTTGGGCACCGTCGGCGCGTCCGGGTAGCGCGGATTGCGGTCGAAGCCGAAGATCACCACCTGCAGGTCCACGCCGATCTGCGGCGCGGCCAGGCCCGCGCCGTTGGCGTGGTCCATGGTGTCGAACATGTCTTCGATCAGCGTGCGCAGCTCCGGCGTGTTGAAGCGCTCCACCGGCCGCGCCACCTGCAGCAGGCGCGCATCGCCCATCTTGAGAATCTCGCGGATCATGGTTCCGTTCCCCGGTTATTCCTCGGCCGGCGCGGCGCCGGCTTGTGCCAGCAGCGCCAGCATGCCGGCCTCGTCCAGCACCGGCACGCCCAGCGCCTCGGCCTTGTCCAGCTTGCTGCCAGCCTCGGCGCCGGCGACCACGTAGTCGGTCTTCTTCGACACCGACCCCGCCACCTTGGCGCCGGCGGCTTCCAGCAGTTCCTTGGCGTCTTCGCGCGACAGCGTCGGCAGCGTGCCGGTCAGGACAAAAGTCTTGCCCGACAGCGGCGCCGGCGCCTTTGCCACCGGCTCGCTTTCCGGCCAGTGGACGCCGGCGGCGCGAAGTTGCTCGATGACCTCGACGTTGTGCGGCTCGGCGAAGAAGTGCGCGATCGACTGCGCCACCACCGGGCCGACGTCGTTGACCTCGAGCAGCGCGGCCTCGTCGGCCGCCATCAGCGCGTCGAGCTTGCCGAAGTGCCGGGCCAGGTCCTTGGCGGTGGCTTCGCCGACATGGCGGATGCCGAGCGCGAAGATAAAGCGGTTCATGGTGGTCGCGCGCGACTTGTCGATCGCCGTCACCAGGTTGGCGGCCGACTTGTCCGCCATGCGCTCCAGCGCGGCCAGCTTGGCGACGCCGAGCTTGTACAGGTCCGCCGGCGTGCGCACGATGCCCTGGTCGACCAGTTGCTCGACCAGCTTGTCGCCCAGGCCTTCGATGTCCATGGCGCGCCGCTGCGCGAAATGCAGCAGCGACTGCTTGCGCTGCGCCGCGCAGATCAGGCCGCCGGTGCAGCGGGCAATGGCCTCGTCCTCGAGCTTCTCGATATGCGACCCGCACACCGGGCAGGCGGTGGGCATCACGAAGGCACGGGCATCGGCCGGGCGCCGCTCGGTCACCACGGCGACGACTTCCGGGATCACGTCGCCGGCGCGGCGCACGATCACGGTGTCGCCGACATGCACGTCCTTGCGTCGGATCTCGTCCTCGTTGTGCAGCGTGGCATTGGTCACGGTCACGCCGCCGACGAACACCGGCCTGAGCCGCGCCACCGGCGTGATCGCGCCGGTGCGGCCGACCTGCACCTCGATGTCCTCGACGATGGTGGTCATCTCCTGCGCCGGGAACTTGTGCGCCAGCGCAAAGCGCGGCGCGCGCGAGACAAAGCCCAGGCGCTCCTGCTCGGCCAGCGCGTTGACCTTGTAGACCACGCCGTCGATGTCGTAGGGCAGCTCGTCGCGGCGCTTGCCGATATCGCGATAGAAATCGAGCAGCCCTTGCGCGCCCTTCACCACCGCACGGTCCTTGCACACCGGCAAACCCAGCGCGGCAAAGCCGTCGAGCATGGCGCTGTGGGTCGGCGGCCGCTCCACGCCCTGCAGTTCGCCCAGCCCGTAGGCGAAGAACGACAGCGGACGCCGCGCGGTGATGCGCGGATCGAGCTGGCGCAGGCTGCCGGCGGCGGCATTGCGCGGGTTGACGAAGGTCTTCTCGCCGGCCTCGGCCTGGCGCGCGTTGAGCTTGTCGAAGTCGCGGCGGAACATGAAGACCTCGCCGCGCACCTCCAGCACCGCGGGCGCCTGTCCGCGCAGCTTCAGCGGTATCGCCTTGATGGTGCGCACGTTGACGGTGACGTCCTCGCCGGTCTCGCCATCGCCGCGGGTGGCGGCCTGCACCAGGCGGCCGTCTTCATAGCGCAGCGACATGGCCAGGCCGTCGAACTTCAGCTCGCACGCGTATTCGACCGCGTCGGCGGC
This sequence comes from Cupriavidus phytorum, assembly GCF_003254285.1. Lineage (NCBI taxonomy): Bacteria > Pseudomonadati > Pseudomonadota > Betaproteobacteria > Burkholderiales > Burkholderiaceae > Cupriavidus > Cupriavidus phytorum. Next base: position 515,600 of record NZ_QKZN01000002.1, on the reverse strand, counting down.
GCTGAACAGGTCGGCCTCGCCCGCCGCGGGCGCGCTGCGGCCCAGCCCCTGCGCGCAGCGACGGTCGAAGTTGAGCACGTCGTCGTCGGCGAAGGCGTTGTTGAGCGACAGCATCGGCACGCGGTGCCGCACCGAGTCGAACGCCGCCAGCGGCTCGCCGCCCACGCGCTGCGTGGGCGAGTCCGGCGTCTGCAGCTCGGGATGCTCGAGCTCCAGCGCCATCAGCTCGCTGAACAGCGCGTCGTATTCCGCATCGGGAACGGTGGGCGCGTCCAGCACGTAATACTGGTAGTTGTGGCGGTCCAGCTCTTCGCGCAGCCAGGCCACGCGGCTGGCGGCGGCGTCGGCCGGCAAGGCGCCGGCGGGCGCGGAGGCATCTGCCTGCGCGCCGCGGTGTTTTGCGGTCATGGCAGGCTCCGGCTAGTTGCTGAACAGGCGCAGCGCCACCGGCGAACCGGCCGGCATGCCGCGCGCTTCCAGCTTCTGGTACAGCGCCTCGAGCTGGTTGAAGATGGCGACGAACGAGGCCTCTGTCAGCGGCCGCATATTGTCGTCGACCAGTTGCGCACCCATGCGCTGCGCCAGCGTATGGCCGTACTCGCACACGGTCTTGAACGGTTTGGCGCCCTGGTCTGCCACCGGCACGTCGAGCAGCAGCGTGATCTGGCGGCCGGCCTTGACGGTAAGGTCGTCGCGCAGGAAATTGGTGTCGCCGAACTGCAGCGTGAACAGCGGGCGCTGCACGCCCTCGGCATTGGCCTGGTAGCGGATAAAGCGGGTGCCGTCGCGCGACAGCACCAGCCCGTCCTGCGTCGCCACGTTCTGCACGTAGGCGGCCGACCATGGCGCGCCGTCGGAGATCACGTTGACACCCAGCTGCACGTCGCAGGCGGCGGCAAAGGCGTCGAGCTCGCGCGCGTTGGCGACGGTCTCGCCCATGTCCGGCAGGTCGGCCGAGGCGTCGAGCGACTCGGCCAGCGACTCGACCGCGGTGACGAATTCCGAGAACTCGAGTGCGTTGAGCGGGCCGCCGCGGTTGGCCAGCTGCACGCCGACCTGCAGGTCTTCGTACTGATGGCCGGCGGTGACGGGCTCCCAGGCGTTGGCTTCGGCGCGCAGGCCTTCGATGTGGACCGGCTTGGTGCCGGCGCGGCGCAGCCGGCCGGTCAGTGGCAGGATGCGGTCGCCGGAGGCCTTGCGTTCCAGGTGCAGCGGCACGATGCAGTCGATCAGCGGATCGACGACTGCGGGCGCGGGCTGGCCGTCCGGTACCGCAGCGACCGGTGCCGGTGCAAGCGCCGGCGCAGGTGCAGGCGCGGGCGCTGGCGTGGGTGCGGGAGCTGGTGCTGCTGGCGCCGGTGCCACGGCGAGAGCGGCATCCGCCTCCTCCTGCGACGCGCGCGACGCCGCGGCCCCGACCGCGACTTCCTCGGCGACGGCTTCGTCGGCATCGGCGCTGCTGGCTGCCGCGGCCGCGGCGGCAGCGGCGTGGTTGTGGTCAGCCACGGCGGCGCCGGGGCTGCCCGGTGCCTGCGACAAGGTGGGCTCACGCCGCGGCGGCTGCTCGGCGGCGGCTTCGTGCAGGCGCGCGGCGGTTTCCGGCGCGGTGCTCTGGCCGACCACCGGCTCGCGCATCGGCGGCAGGTCGTCCTCGGGCCGCAGCTCGCGCGGGCGGCGCGCCTTGCGGATCTGCCACTGGTTGTAGCCGAACACCAGCACCACGAAAACCAGGCCCGCGACGATCAGCGCGGTCTGCAGGTCCATATTGAGCTTCATGCTGCCTCCGCCATCGACACGGCTGCATCCATATCCACGGCCACGATCCGTGAAACGCCCTGCTCCTGCATGGTCACGCCAATCAGTTGATGAGCCATTTCCATGGCGATCTTGTTATGTGAGATGAAAACGAATTGGGTCTTGTCCGACATGCGCGCCACCATATTGGCGTAGCGCTCGGTATTGGCGTCGTCCAGCGGCGCGTCGACCTCGTCCAGCAGGCAGAACGGCGCCGGGTTCAGCTGGAACATCGCGAACACCAGCGCAATCGCGGTCAGCGCCTTCTCGCCGCCCGACAGCAGGTGGATGGTCGAGTTCTTCTTGCCCGGCGGCTGCGCCATCACCTGCACGCCGGCATCGAGGATTTCCTCGCCGGTCATGATCAGGCGCGCCTGGCCGCCGCCGAACAGCGACGGGAACAGCTCGCCGAAATGGTGGTTGACCTGGTCGAAGGTGCCCTGCAGCAGCGCGCGGGTTTCCTGGTCGATCTTGGCGATCGCGTCCTCGAGCGTGCCGATGGCGTCGTTCAGGTCGGCCGACTGCGCGTCGAGGAAGGTCTTGCGCTCGCGCGCCGCGGCCAGTTCGTCGAGCGCGGCCATGTTGACCGGGCCGAGCGCGTTGATGGCGTTGTTGATGCGCGTGACTTCGCCCTGCAGATACGACGGCTTCAGGTCGCCGGTCAGCTTGTCGGCCAGCGCGGCCTCGTCCACCTCGGCGGCGCTCAGCTGCTCGCTGAACTGCTCCTGGTTCAGGCGCGCGGCCTGTTCCTTGAGCTGCAGCTCGGTGATGCGGTCGCGCAGCGGCTGCAGGCTGCGCTCGGCGGCCAGGCGCTGCTCGTCGTGCTGGCGCAGCTGCGCCGACAGCGCGTCGAGCTCGGTGCGCGCGATGGTCAGCTTCTCTTCCTTCTCGGCACGGCGCTCCAGCGCTTCCTGCAGGCCGGTATGCGCGGTCTGCTCGTTGATGGTCTCGAGTTCGGCGCGGGCGTTCTCCAGCGATTCGGCGATGCGCTCGGCCTGGTCCGCCGCCACCTGGATATTGCGGCGCAGCTCGTCGATGCGGCTGGCCAGGTTGCGCTCGGCAAACAGCGCTTCCTGCGCGGCGCGCTCGAGGTCGCGCAGCTGGTGGCGCGCGCCGGAGAGCTTGCTGTCCAGCGCCTCGAAGGCCATCTGCTGGTCTTCGTGGGTGGCCTGCATCTCGGCCAGCGCGGCGTCGTGCTGCTCGAAGCTGGCTTCGGATTCGGCGCGGATCGCGCGCTGCTCTTCGATCTGCGCGTGGATCTCTTCCAGCTCCTCGCGGATCTGGCCGCTGCGCGCGGCATAGCGCTCCATCGCCTGCGACAGCTTGAGCACGTCCATCTGCAGCGCATGCACGCGGCGGGTGGCCTGCTCGGCGCGGGCACGGGCGTCGCCCAGCGCCTGGCTGGCCTGGGTGTAGGCCGCTTCGGCGCGCACCGCCTCGGTCTTGGCCTCGTCGGCCAGCAGCAACTGCGCGCGCGCCTGCTTGTGCAGGTTCTCGATTTCCTGCTCGCGCGCGAGCATGCCGGCCTGCTCGGAATCGGCGGCGTAGATCTGGATCGCGTTGCGGCCCACCAGGTGGCCTTCGGCAACCACGAACGAGGCGCCTTCGGGCAGCGTGTTGCGCGCGGCCAGCGCCTGCGCCATGTCGGTGGCGACATAGACGTCGGCGAGCCAGTCCTGCATCACCGCACGGATGCCGGGCTCGGTGATCTGCACCAGCGCCATCAGCGGGCGCAGGCCGGCGGGCGTTTCCAGCGGACGCGCCGCGGCCGGCGGCGAGTAGAACGCCAGCTTGGCGGGCGGCGCGTCGGACAGGAAGGCCTTGACCCAGTCCAGGTTCGACACTTCCAGCGCGGCCAGCTTCTCGCGCAGCACGGATTCGAGCGCGTTTTCCCAGCCCGGCTCGATATGGACCTTCTTCCACAGCCGCGGCAGCTCGGCCAGCTCATGTTTGGCGAGCCACGGCTGCACCTTGCCGTCGGTCTGCACGTTTTCCTGCAGCTGGCGCAGCGCCGACAGGCGCGCCTCGAGCGTGGCGATGGCGGCGGCTTCGCTGTGCACGCGCGCCTGCGCGGCGCGGCGCGCCTCGTCCAGGCGCGGCACGTTCTCTTCGGCGTCGGCGAGCACGGCCTGGGCTTCCTCGACCAGCGCCTCCTGCTCGGCCAGCTCGGCGCGGGCCTGCTCCAGGCGGGTCTCGTCGGGGCGGTCCAGGCCCTTGTCTTCGGCCGACAGCCGTTCGCGGCGCTGTTCCAGCTGCTGCAGCATCTGGTCAGCGCTGCGCTGCTGCGCGGCCTCCAGCTTCAGCGCCTGCTCGGCCTGCATGATGCCGGCGCGCTGCTCGTTGAGCAGCTGCTGGGCGTCGCGCCACTGCGCTTCCAGCGTCGGCAGCTCGTCGTTCTGCTGCGCCACGGCCTCCTGCGCCTCGACCGTGCAGCCTTCGGCCACGGCCAGGTTTTCCTCGGCCTGCGCCAGTTCGTCGGTGGCCTGCTCGGCCTTGGCCTGCCACTGCTCGCGCTGCGCGGTCAGCGCGGCGATCTGCGCCTGCACGCGGTTGCGCGATTCCACCACGTAGCGGATCTCGGCCTCGAGCTTGCTGACTTCGGCATTGGCTTCATACAGCGCGCCCTGCGCGGCGTGCATGCCATCCGATGCGGCATAGTGCGCGGCGCGCATGGTTTCCAGCTCGGCCTCGACATGGCGCAGCTGCGCGGTCTGCGCTTCCAGGTCGATCTGGGCCTGCTCGATGGCGCGCTGGTGGCGTTCCTGCTCCTGCTGGGCCTCGCGCTTGCGCAGCAGCCACAGCAGGTGCTGCTTCTCTTCGCCGTCGGCCTGCAGCGTCTTGAAGCGCTGCGCCACTTCGGCCTGGCCTTCGAGCTTTTCGAGGTTGCTGCCGAGCTCGCGCAGGATGTCCTCGACCCGGGTCAGGTTTTCGCGGGTGTCGGACAGCCGGTTCTCGGTCTCGCGGCGGCGCTCCTTGTACTTGGACACGCCCGCCGCCTCTTCCAGGAAGATGCGCATGTCATCGGGCTTGGCCTCGATGATGCGCGAGATCATGCCCTGGCCGATGATGGCGTAGGCGCGCGGGCCAAGGCCCGTGCCCAGGAAGATGTCCTGGATGTCGCGCCGGCGCACCGGCTGGTTGTTGATGTAGTAGGACGAGGTGCCGTCGCGGGTCAGCACGCGCTTGACCGCCACTTCGGCGTACTGGCTCCACTGGCCCGCGGCGCGGCCTTCGGCGTTGTCGAACACCAGTTCGACGCTGGCGCGGCCGGCCTGCTTGCGCGCGGTCGAGCCGTTGAAGATGACGTCCTGCATGGACTCGCCACGCAGCTCGGACGCGCGTGACTCGCCCAGCACCCAGCGCACGGCATCGATGATGTTGGATTTGCCGCAGCCGTTGGGACCGACGATGCCGACCAGTTGGCCCGGCACCTGGAAATTGGTGGGATCGACGAATGACTTGAAGCCCGCCAGTTTGATCGAGGATAGTCGCACGGTTTCTCGTGTGGTATCGGCCACTCCGGCTGGAACGCGGGAGCGGCCTGGTATCGGGTATCGGGGCTATTGCACGGTTCGGAAAAGCCGGGCTGCGCGGGGACCGGCGCGGCGTGACGCCAGCACCTCAAAACACCCCTCCAGCCCGAGAATTGGGGCTAATCATACCATCGCAGATGCCTTCGCCGGCCCGTTTGGGGCCCTCCAGCGCCAGATGCCGGCGCCCCGAATTCCTTTGCCTTTCCGACCCTTACAAGCGGTTTTGCAAGCACTTTGCCAAGCCAGGCGCGGGCCGCCAGCCGCGCTTGCCGCGTGACGCACCGGAAACTAATCAGGGTAAATGCTAGTCTCTGCTCTGTCGGCGTGATGCCGGATGCGCTCCGGCCCCACGCACCATGAACGCCCCCAGCAGCCTTTTCGCAGCGTTTCGCCCGCCTTTGGGCGAACCAGGAGGACAGAGCATGAGTGAACCGTCAGCGGCCGCCCGGCCGTGGTTGGTCAGCGACATCCGATACGAGGCGATCGACGTCGCGCGCGTGCGCGGCGACCGCGACCTGTTCTACCTGCTGGTGTCGGCCTCGTTCATCGAAAGCGGCTCCGACACCTATGCCGGCAACCTGGCGACCTATTACGCCCGCGTGCCCGAAGCCGCCGGCTGGCTGTCCGAGCACTGGGAAGCCGAGGAGCTGCAGCATGGCCTGGCGCTGCGGCGCTATGTCGAGCACGTCTGGCCGGAATTCGACTGGGAACGCGGCTATGCGCGCTTCTTCGACGAGTACAGCCAGACCTGCTCGATCGACCAGTTCGAGCCCACCGAGGCGCTCGAGATGGCGGCCCGCTGCGTGGTCGAGACCGGCACCGCGGCCTACTACAGGGCGCTCGAGCAGGCCAGCGACGAGCCGGTGCTGCGCGACCTGACGCGGCGCATCTCCAACGACGAGGTGCGGCACTACAAGCACTTCCTCCACTTCTTCAACCGCTTCGCCGAGGCCGAGCGCCTGGGCCGGCTACGCGTGCTGGGCGCGGTGGCGCGCCGGCTGCTGGAGATCAAGAACGAGGACGCGGCGATCGCGCTGCGCAACGTGCTGCGCATGGAACGCGGGGTCGAGTCGATCCCGGAGGCGGAGGTGCGCGCCCTCAATACGCGCGTGTCACGCGTGATCCGCCGCAACATCCCGATCGAGATGACGGTCAAGATGCTGCTGCGGCCGCTGCAGCTGCACCGCGGCGTGGAGCGTGCGGTGCGCGCGCCGCTGGTGGCGATGGTGTCGCGGGTGATCCTCCACTGAGCTGCGCCGGAGCTAGTGGCAGGCCGCGGCCTCGGCGCCCGCGGCCGGCACGGACGCGGCGCGGCTGCGGTGCACCAGCCCGGACAAGGCGCCGGCGGCGATGATGCACAGGCCGCCCGCGGCCTCCTTCCAGCTCAGCACCTCGGTCGCCAGCCACCACGACGACACCGCGGCGATGACGATCTCGAACAGCATCAGCAGCGACACGCGGTTGGCCGGCAGCCGCTGCAGCCCGTACTGCACCACCGAGTTGCTGACCACCAGCACCGCCGCCAGCCCCAGCACCAGCATCGCCGCGCTGACCTGCGCTGCCGGCATGACCGCCACCACCGGGCCGTCGAGCAGCAGCGCGGCCGGCACGCCGACCACGGTGCAGCCCAGGTAGACCACCACCGTGCGCACGCGTGCATCGGTGTCCGGAAAACGTTGCCCGGCGCGGCGCGACAGCACGTTGTTGACCGCAAAGCCCATGCCGCCGATCAGCCCGGACCATTCCGCGGCCGAGCCGGGCAGCGGCACGCCGACCTCCGGCGTCCACAGCATCAGCCCGGCGCCGAACAGCGCCAGCCCCACCAGCGCCAGCCCGGCCGCCGACAGCCGCTCGCCCAGGAACAGCCGCGCGAACAGCGCGGTCCAGACCGGCGTCAGGTAGAACAGCAGCAGCACCCGCATCACGTGCCCGTTGACGCTGCCCCAGACGAAGCCGGCGTTGGTCACGCCCGCCGCCAGGCCGATCGCCAGGAACAGCCAGTGCGGCCGCAGCCCGCCCAGGTGGCGGCGGAACGCCAGCAGCGACAGCACCGCCGCGACCGCGCTGACCAGCGCCGCGGCATGCATGCCGCCCAGGCCCCAGCCGGCCAGCACCCGGTACGGGAACCACGCGATGCCCCACACCGAGGCGCCGATCAGGATGGAAAGCGATGCCTTGACCGCATGGCGGTCGGCCGGCGCCAGCGGCGCCGCAACGGAATTTGTGCTCATAAAGGGAATCGGTGCGAGGCGAGCCGGAGCGCCCGCCATGCGCGGCGGGCAGCGTCCGGACGGCGCCGGCGGCATCACCGTGGCGTGATGCCCGCCATCCGCGGCGGCCCACCCTCGCCAAAGACCGCCTGGCGGGCCGGGCCGGCGCACGGAAACCCGCGCCGTTCCTCTATAATGCGTCGTTTTAACCGGCCCCGACTGACACTGTGAATCCGCGCCTCGACCTGCTCCAGCCCTACCCGTTCGAGAAACTGCGGGTGCTCTTTGCGCAAGTAAAGGCTGCCGACAAGCCGGCCATCAGCTTCGGCATCGGTGAACCCAAGCATCCGACGCCTGCATTCATCAAGCAAGCGCTGGCAGAGTCGCTTGCGGGGCTGGCGAATTATCCCACAACGGCCGGCTCCGATGCACTACGGCAGTGCATCGCAGGCTGGCTGGAGCGCCGCTACGGCCTGCCCAAGGTCAACGCCGCCACCGAAGTGCTGCCCGTGACCGGCTCGCGCGAGGCGCTGTTCGCCTTTGCCCAGACCGTGGTCGACGGCACCCGGCCGGGCGCGCTGGTGCTGTGCCCCAACCCGTTCTACCAGATCTACGAAGGCGCGGCGCTGCTGGCCGGCGCCACCCCGGTGTTCGCCAACAGCGATCCGGCGCGCAATTTCGCCCCGGCCTTCGACCGCATTGCCGACGAGGTCTGGCAGAAGGTGCAGCTGCTCTTTGTCTGCACCCCCGGCAACCCGACCGGCGCGGTGCTGTCGCTGGAAGACTGGCGGCAGCTGTTCGCGCTGTCCGACCGCTACGGCTTCGTGATCGCCTCCGACGAGTGCTATTCCGAGATCTATTTCGACGAGGGCCGCGCGCCGCTGGGCGCGCTCGAGGCCGCGCACAAGCTCGGCCGTGCGAATGGGGCCAACCCCTTCGAGCGCCTGGTGGTGTTCTCGAGCCTGTCCAAGCGCTCCAACGTGCCGGGCCTGCGCTCCGGCTTCGTCGCCGGCGACGCCGCGCTGCTCAAGCAGTTCCTGCTCTACCGCACCTACCACGGCGGCGCCATGAACCCGGCGGTGCAGAGCGCCAGCATCGCCGCGTGGAACGACGAGTCGCATGTGCGCGAGAACCGCGCCGCCTACGTGCGCAAGTTCAGCGAAGTCACGCCGATGCTGGCGGAGGTCCTCGACGTGGCGCTGCCCGATGCCGGCTTCTACCTGTGGGCCGACGTCTCGCGCACCGGCCTGTCCGATACCGAATTCGCCGCGCGGCTGCTGGCCGAGCAGAACGTCACGGTGCTGCCCGGTAGCTACCTGGCGCGCGAGGCCGACGGCATCAACCCCGGCGCCAACCGCGTGCGCATGGCGCTGGTGGCAACGCCGGAGGAATGCGTGGAGGGGGCGCGGCGGATCGTGGAATTCTGCAAATCGCTGGGCTGAGGCCTGATTATCCCTTTGTGTTCTCCCTCTCCCCTCAAGGGGAGAGGGTCGGGGTGAGGGGTGGTTTAGCAAGGCAACACGCCAGTAGAACCGCCCACCCTCACCCCCTGCCCCTCTCCCGCCAGCGGGAGAGGGGAGCAAACAAGAGGTCGAGGCTGAGACTCGACGACCGAACATCAACATCAACCCTGAGAATCCAACCATGACGCAAGCTCTGCAAGCCCTGATCGACCAGGCCTGGGAAGACCGCACCAGCCTGTCGCCGAAGTCCGCCCCCAACGACATCCGCGAGGCCGTTGCCAACGTCATCGGCCAGCTCGATGCCGGCACGCTGCGCGTGGCCGAGAAGCAAGGCAAGGACTGGATCGTCAACCAGTGGGTCAAGAAGGCCGTGCTGCTGTCGTTCCGCCTGGAAGACAACGCGCCGATGAGCGCCGGCGGCTTTGCCCAGTTCTACGACAAGGTGCCGACCAAGTTCGCCAGCTGGAGCGGCGACGATTTCGCCAAGGCAGGCTTCCGCGTGGTGCCGCCCGCCGTGGCCCGCCGCGGTTCGTTCATCGCGAAGAACGCGGTGCTGATGCCGTCGTACGTCAACATCGGCGCCTATGTCGATGAAGGCACCATGGTCGACACCTGGGCCACGGTCGGTTCGTGCGCGCAGATCGGCAAGAACGTGCACCTGTCGGGCGGCGTGGGCATCGGCGGCGTGCTGGAGCCGCTGCAGGCCAACCCGGTGATCATCGAAGACAACTGCTTTATCGGCGCGCGTTCGGAAGTGGTCGAAGGCGTGATCGTCGAGGAAAACTCGGTGATCTCGATGGGCGTGTACCTGGGCCAGTCGACCAAGATCTACGACCGCGAAACCGGCGAGATCCACTATGGCCGCGTGCCGGCCGGCTCGGTGGTGGTGGCGGGCAACCTGCCGTCCAAGGACGGCAAGTACAGCCTGTACTGCGCCGTGATCGTGAAGAAGGTCGACGCGCAGACCCGCGCCAAGACCAGCCTGAACGACCTGCTGCGCGGCGACTGAGCACCGCTCGCGGCCCGCATGGGCCGCGCCACCCCGGGGCCCGGCTCCGGGGCCGATTTACCGTCGTCCCCCGCCCGGCCAGGCTGAACATGCCCTCCCTCCGCAAGCGACTCATGGCCCTGGATCCCACCACCGTCAGTACCGTGCTTTCCCTGCTGCCCACCATTCTCGAACAGGCCAACAAGACCCTCGAGAAACTGAAGAAGAACAAGCGCAAGGACGGCTCGCCCGAAGCCGCAGTGGCCGACGCACGCGATCCCGCGGCCCGCATCGCCGAACTCGAAGCCGCGGTCGTGCAGCAGGCCGAGGCGGTCAAGCTGCTGGCCGAGCAGCACGCCATCACCATCGACGCGCTGCGCAAGGAAGCCGCCCGGCTGGACCGGCGCCTGCGCCTGATGACGGCGGTGGCAATGGGCGGCGTGGCGCTGGGCCTGGGCGGCCTGGTGATCGCGCTGAATTTGCTGTTCCGCTGACCAGTGAAAGTAACGAGACCAACCATGACCGTGCTGCTCTACGGCATTCCCAACTGCGATACCGTCAAGAAGGCCCGCACCTGGCTGGATGCCAACGGCGTCGCCTACACCTTCCACGACTTCAAGAAGCAGGGCGTGGACGAGGCCATGCTGCGCGGCTGGCTGCGGCACGTGCCGCTGGCCACGCTGCTCAACCGCAAGGGCACCACCTGGCGCGCGCTGTCCGATGCCGACAAGGCCCGCGCCGACGAAGAAGCCGGCGCGATCGCGCTGATGCAGCAAAGCCCGTCGCTGATCAAGCGCCCGGTGCTGGCCCACGATGGCAAGGTGATGGTCGGCTTCTCCGCCGACCAGTACGCCAGCCAGTTCTGATTTCCGATTCCGCCGTCCGATGAACCCCACCCTCGCCCTTACCGAAGACCTGATCCGCCGCCGCTCCGTCACGCCCGCCGACGAAGGCTGCCAGGCCATCCTGGAAACCCGCCTGAAGGCCATCGGCTTCGACTGCGAAGCGCTGGTCAGCGGGCCCGACGATTTCCGCGTGACCAACCTGTGGGCGGTCAGGCGCGGCACTAGGGGCAAGGACGGCAAGCTGCTGGTGTTCGCCGGCCATACCGACGTGGTGCCGACCGGCCCGCTGGAGCAGTGGCATTCGGACCCGTTCGCGCCGACCCACCGCGACGGCAAGCTGTACGGCCGCGGCGCCGCCGACATGAAGACCTCGATCGCGGGCTTCGTGGTGGCGGTGGAAGAATTCGTCAAGGCACATCCCGCGCATGCCGGCTCGATCGGCTTCCTGATCACCAGCGACGAGGAAGGCCCGGCGCACGACGGCACCGTCAAGGTGGTCGAGGCGCTGTCCGCGCGCGGCGAGCGCCTCGACTACTGCGTGATCGGCGAGCCGACCTCGGTCAACGCGCTCGGCGACATGGTCAAGAACGGCCGCCGCGGCTCGCTGTCGGGCAAGCTCACGGTGAAGGGCATCCAGTGCCATATCGCCTACCCGCACCTGGGCCGCAACCCGATCCATGACGCCGCCCCGGCGCTGGCCGAACTGGCCGCCGAAACCTGGGACCAGGGCAACGAATACTTCCCGCCCACCAGCTGGCAGATGTCGAACATCCACGGCGGCACCGGCGCCACCAACGTGATCCCGGGCCACGTCACCATCGACTTCAATTTCCGCTTCTCGACGGCGAGCACGCCCGAGGGCCTGAAGGCGCGCGTGCATGCCATCCTGGACCGCCACAGCCTCGACTACACGCTCGACTGGACCCTGGGCGGCGAGCCCTTCCTGACGCCGCGCGGCGAGCTGTCCGAGGCGCTGTCGTCGGCGATCCGGGCCGAGACCGGCTTCGACACCGAGCTGTCGACCACCGGCGGCACCTCGGACGGCCGCTTCATCGCGAAGATCTGCCCGCAGGTGATCGAGTTCGGCCCGCCCAACGCCAGCATCCACAAGATCGACGAGCACGTCGAAGTGCGCTTCATCGAGCCGCTGAAGAACGTGTACCGCGGCGTGCTCGAACGCCTGATCGCCTGAACTTTTCGCAAAGACAACCCATCCATGGCAACGCCCTCTCCCCTGCGCACCGTGCGCGACCTGCTGCGCCTGGCCGTGTCGCGCTTTACCGCCGCGCGCCTGTCCTTCGGCCACGGCAGCGCCAACGCCTATGACGAGGCGGCCTACCTGGTGCTGCATACGCTCAGCCTGCCGCTCGATACGCTCGATCCCTTCCTCGATGCGCGGCTGCTGCCCGAGGAAGTCGAGGCCGTGCTGAAAGTGATCGACCGCCGCGTCAACGAGCGCGTGCCGGCCGCCTACATCACCCACGAGGCCTATATGCACGGGCTGCGCTTCTACGTCGATTCGCGCGTGATCGTGCCACGCAGCTTTATCGGCGAACTGCTGCAGGAAGGGCTGGAGCCCTGGGTCGGCGAGAGCGACAGCATCGGCCCGGTGCTGGAGCTGTGCACCGGCTCCGGCTGCCTGCCGATCGTGGCCGCGCATGTGTGGCCGAACGCGAAGATCGACGCGGTCGACATCTCGCCCGATGCGCTCGCCGTGGCGCACCGCAATGTGGCCGACTACAAGATGGAAGACCGCATCCGGCTGTACCAGGGCGACCTGTACGCGCCGCTGCCGCACGGCGCCACCTACGACGTGATCCTGACCAACCCGCCCTACGTCAACGAAAGCTCGATGCAGGCGCTGCCGCCCGAATACCTGGCCGAGCCGCGCATCGCGCTGGCCGGCGGCGACGACGGCATGGACGTGGTGCGGCGGATCATCGCCGGGGCCAAGGCGCGGCTGAACCCGGGCGGCGTGCTGGTGGTGGAGATCGGCAACGAGCATGCCAATGTGGAGGCGGCCTTCCCGGAACTGGAAATCGTATGGCTGCCGGTCAGCGCCGGGGATGAGCAGGTGTTCCTGCTGACGTACGACGCGCTGCCGGGCTGATACGCACCAGCGAACCGCTTGTTTGCTCCCCTCGCCCGCTTGCGGGAGAGGGGCCGGGGGAGAGGGCAGGCACTTGCGTAACGCGACGGCCTCGACTTCGTGGAAACTCCCGCCCTCTCCCCGACCCTCTCCCGCAAGCGGGAGAGGGAGTACACAATCGGCAGCGCAACTCCCCGCCCGCGCAATCTGGGCGCGCAATCTGGGCGAACACCGGCCAACCGTTGATCCGGCAACGCGCGCAGGCCCTACACTCGCTGCAGAGACAGCGCCACTGACGCCGTGACCCCCAGCAATATCCCCCCTTCCGGATCGCCCCCAGGCGCCACGGCCCTGCCCGCGCGCACCCCGGCCGCGTACGCCGTGCGCGGCATCGCCATCCTGACCTTTGCCTTTGCGCTCAGCCAGTTCTTCCGCTCGTGCCTGGCGGTGATGGCGCCGGAGCTGCAGCACGATTTCGGCTTGTCGCCGGCGGGCTTCGGCGCGCTGTCGTCGTCGTTCTTCCTGGCCTTCGCCGTGGCGCAGATCCCGGTGGGCATCGCCTTCGACCGCTATGGCGTGGGCCGCCCGACCGCGCTGCTGCTGGCGGTGGGCGCGCTGTCGTCGATCCTGTTCGTGCTGGCCCCCAACGGCGGCGCCGCCACGCTGGCGCAGATGGGCCTGGGGCTGGCGTGCGCGCCGGTGTTCATGGGGCTGCTGCATTTCGCCTCGGAGCAGCTGTCCGAGCGCGACTACACCCGCGTGGTCAGCCGCTCCAACGCCACCGGCATGATCGGCTCGCTGTGCGCGACCGCGCCGCTGGGCTGGGCCATCTCGCTGGTGGGCTGGCGGCCGTCGATGGCGGTGTCGGCGCTGGGCATGGTGGCGGCCTGCTATGGCGTGTGGCGCTGCGTGCGCGACCAGGGCCATGCCGAGGCGCGCGGCGCGTCGTGGCCGGCGATGCTGTCGGAAAGCCTGCAGCTGCTCAAGCTGGCGCCGCTGTGGACGCTGATCCCGCTGTGCGTGGCGATGGCCGCCGGCACCGCCTTCCGCAATGCCTGGAGCGGGCCCTACCTGGCCGACGTGTTCAGCCTGGGCTCGGCACCGCGCGGCGTGGCGCTGACGCTGCTGAGCCTGGCCGGCTTCCTGACCGCCTTCGTGCTGCCGGTGCTGGTACGGCGCAGCACGCTCAAGGCAGCCATCGCCGGCTGGGCGTGCCTGGCCATGGCCGGGGGCGTGCTGCTGTCGCTATGGCCGGACCGCGGCATCGGTTATGGGGTGGCGATGATGGCGCTGCTGTCGACCATCGGCATGCTGCATCCGCTGGTGATGGCGCAGGGCCGCGGGCTGATCCCGCCGTCGCAGCGCGGGCGCGGGCTGGGGCTGCTCAATACCTTCGTGTTCCTGGGTTCGGCACTGACCTCATGGGCCTTCGGGCTGATCGCCAATGCCGGCCATGTGCGCGGCTGGCCGCTGCCGTCCACCTACGCTGCCATCTTCCTGTCGGCGGCGGTGCTGATCGCCGCCGCGCTGGTGCCCTACTGGTTCAGCCCGCCGCATCCGACCAGCCATTAGCGGCTCCGATTCGCCGGCACCGATTCCCCGGTACCGCTTCGCCCGCAAAAAGCCAGACTTATCGATTTAAGAATTCCGCTGGCAGCCTGACGCCATTACCGTTGGTGACATCCACTTCCCCGCCGGATTCGGCGCAGGGACCCCGGCTGCGTGCGCGGCCGGCACAACGAGGAGACACCCGATGGCATCCACTCCGCGCCCCGCCCGGGGCCGCCGCGCATGGCTGGCCGCCATGCTGGCCACCGCAGCCGCAGCCGCCCTGCCCGCCGGCGCCGCCGCCGAGACCTGGCCGGCGCGGCCGATCCAGCTGCTGATTCCCTACCCGCCCGGCGGCAGCGCCGACCTGCTGGCGCGTCCCGTCGCCGCCAAGCTGCAGGAGCGCCTGGGCCAGCCGGTGGTGCTGGAATACCGGCCGGGCGCCGGCGGCACCATCGCCAGCCAGGCGCTGGCGCGCGCCAAACCCGACGGCTACACGCTGATCATGGTGCTGGCGGCGCATGCCATCAACACCAGCCTGTATCCGCGGCTGCCCTACGACACCCGCAAGGATTTCGCGCCGGTTTCGCTGGTG
This sequence comes from Cupriavidus phytorum, assembly GCF_003254285.1. Taxonomy (NCBI): domain Bacteria; kingdom Pseudomonadati; phylum Pseudomonadota; class Betaproteobacteria; order Burkholderiales; family Burkholderiaceae; genus Cupriavidus; species Cupriavidus phytorum. Next base: position 500,535 of record NZ_QKZN01000002.1, on the reverse strand, counting down.
GCCAACCTGCCGATGATCCTGGCGGCCAGCCCGTCGCTGCAGGCCACCAATGTGAAGGAGCTGATCGCCGAGGCCAAGGCCGCGCCCGGCAAGCTGACCTTTGCCTCGGCGGGCAACGGCAATACCGGCCACCTCGCGGGCGAACTGTTCGATTCGGTGGCGGGCATCAAGATGACCCATGTGCCGTACAAGGGCAGCGCCCAGGTGGTGACGGCGATGCTGTCCGGCGAAGTCCAGCTGACCTTCGACAGCATCTCGACCACGCTGCCGCATGTGAAAAGCGGCAAGCTGCGCGCGCTCGCCGTCACCGGCAGCCAGCGCGCCGCCGTCGCCCCGGAGGTGCCGACGCTGGCCGAGGCCGGCGTGCCCGGCATCAGCATTACCGGCTGGTACGCGATGCTGGCACCGGCCGGCACGCCGCAGCCGGTGATCGACCGGCTCAGCACCGAGATCGCCACCGTGCTGCGCCAGCCGGAGCTGAAGGCCACGCTGGCGGCCAACGGTTATGAGCCGGTGGGCTCGACGCCCGCCGCGCTGCGCACCCATATCGACGCCGAGATCAACCGCTGGAGCAAGGTGGTGAAGGACTCCGGCGCGCAGATCCAGTAATGCTTGCCGCATCCACCAACACTGCCCGACATGACCCAACCGACTCCGCTGCAACGTCCCTTCACCACCATGTCCGTGCTCGTGCGCGAGCACGCCGCGCAGCGCCCGGCGCAACGTGCGCTGATGCATGGCGAACGCGTGCTCGACTACGCCGGGCTCGACGCCGCCATGGACCGCATTGCCGCGGCACTGGCGCGCGACGGCGTGCGGCCCGGCGAAGCCATCGCCATCTGCGCCGCGTCGTCGATCGAATACGCCGCGGTGTACCTGGGCGCGGTGCGCGCCGGCGTGGTGGTCGCGCCGCTGGCGCCGTCGTCCACGCCCGACAGCCTGGCCGGCATGATTGCCGACGCGGGCGCACGCTTCGTGTTCACCGATGCCAGCGCCGACGTGCTGGCGCCGGTGCGCGCCAGGCTGGCCGGCACGCCCGTGATCACGCTCGACGACAGCGACGCGGGCCGGCCATACACGGACTGGCTCGCGCCCGCCGGCACGCCGGTGACGGAACCCGAGATCCGTCCGGAACTGCCGCTCAACATCATCTATTCGTCCGGCACCACCGGCGCGCCCAAGGGCATCGTGCAATCGCACGGCATGCGCTGGGCCCATGTGTCGCGCGGCGCCGCCACCGGCTATGGCACGCACGCGGTCACGCTGCTGTCGACGCCGCTGTATTCCAACACCACGCTGGCCAGCTTCTTCCCCACCATCGGCCTGGGTGGCACGGCCATCCTGATGGCCAAGTTCGATGCGGCCCAGTACCTGGCGCTGGCGCAGCAGCATCGCGTCACCCACACCATGCTGGTGCCGGTGCAGTACCAGCGCCTGCTGGCGCATCCGGCGTTCGACCAGCACGACCTGTCCGCCTTCCGGCACAAGTTCTGCACCAGCGCGCCGTGCAGCCCGACGCTGAAGGCCGAAATCCTGCGGCGCTGGCCCGGCGCGCTGACCGAGCTCTACGGCATGACCGAAGGCGGCGGTGGCTGCCTGCTGTTCGCCGACCAGTTCCCGCACAAGCTGCACACCGTCGGCCGCCCCGCCACCGGCGCCGACGTGCGCATCATCGACGAGGATGGCCGCGAGCTGCCGCCCGGCAGCACCGGCGAAGTGGTGGGCCGTTCGGCGGCGATGATGAACGGCTACCACAACCAGCCCGAGAAGACCGCCGAGACCGAATGGCATGACGCGCAGGGCCAGCGCTTTATCCGCACCGGCGATATCGGCCGCTTCGACGAGGACGGCTTCCTGGTGCTGCTGGACCGCAAGAAGGACATGATCATCTCGGGCGGCTTCAATATCTACCCGAGCGACCTCGAGGCGGTGGTGCGCGAGCATCCGGCGGTGTCCGAAGTCTCGGTGGTCGGCGTGCCGTCGGAGCGCTGGGGCGAGACCCCGGTGGCCTTTGTCGCGCTGCGCGCCGACGGCGGCGCGAGCGCGCAAGAGGTGCTGGCGTGGGCCAACGAGCGGCTGGGCAAGACCCAGCGGCTGGCACAGATCCACGAGGTGGAGAGCCTGCCGCGCAGCGCCATCGGCAAGGTGCTGAAGCGCGAACTGCGCGATCGCGTCGCAGCGGCCTGAGGCGACCTGAGGCCGACCTGAGGCCGACCTGAGGCGCCCTGCCAGGCACCCACGCAAAAAGTTGCGCGGGGGTGCTTGCGCAATCGTGAAGCGCTCTCTATAATTCGCGCCTTCGCTAGGCTCGTAGCTCAGCTGGTTAGAGCACCACCTTGACATGGTGGGGGTCGTTGGTTCGAGTCCAATCGAGCCTACCAACGCACAAGGGACACGGACGGTACGCAATCGCGCACCGTCCGTTTTTCTTTTGCGGCTCCGCTTCAGGCGCCGATGCCGAACTCGGCCAGCACCGCCTCGGTATGCTGGCCAAGCGCCGGCGCATTCCCTGCCGGCCGGTCTCGTCCCGCCATGCCGGGCAGGTTGGCCCACGGCACCTCGCCTATCCCTGCCAGCGGCAGCCGGCCGAACACGCCCGCCTGCGCGCACTGCGCGCTCTGCAGCAACTCGCGTGCATGGCCGACGCGCGCGAACAGCACATCGTGCTCGGTCAGCAGCGCCTCCCAGTGCGCCAGCGGCTGCGCGGCCAGCGCCTGCGCCACGCGCCGGCCCAGTTCCGCCGCGCGCGGCAGCCGGCCGGCGCTGCTGTGCAGCGACGCATCGGCAAGCCAGTCATCGAATCCCAGCAGCCTGGACAGCCGCAGGAACATCGCGTCGTTGAGCATGCTCAGGTACAGCGCGCCATCGGCCGCCTCGAACAGCCCGGTCGGCGCGTTGGCCGCGGCCAGCTCGGCGTCGGGGAACATGGCATCGTCAATCATCAGGTAGGACTGCAGCGCGGCGCTGGTCTCGAGCAGCGACAGCCGCACATGGCGGCCGCGGCCGCGGCGCGCGGCCTGGTACAACGCCGCCGACGCCTGCTGCGACGCGTACAGCCCGGTGGCCAGGTCGACCATGAAGAAGGCGATGCGGCGCGGCTGGCCGGCGGCGTCGCGGTTCAGGTGCATCAGCCCGCTGTAGGCCTGCATGGTGGTATCCACCGCGGGCCGGTGCGCCAGCGGTCCGGCATGGCCGTAGCCCGAGATCGAGACATAGACCAGCGCCGGGTTATGCGCGGCCAGGGCCTGGTAGCCGACGCCCATGCGTTCGGCCACGCCGGGGCGGAAGTTCTGGATCACCACGTCGGCGCGCTGCGCCAGCCGGCCGATGGCGGCGCGGCCGTCGGCGTTGCGCGCGTCCAGCACCACGCTTTCCTTGCCCGCGTTGCAGGCGACCGCGATCGCGGTCTGGCCGGCGCGGATGCGCCCCATCTGCCGTGACCAGTCGCCGCCCGGCGGCTCCACCTTGATCACGCGCGCGCCCTGCTGGCGCAGGATCAGCCCGCAGTACGGGCCGGCGATGCCCTGGCTCAGGTCGAGCACGGTCAGGCCGTCGAACATGGCGTCGTCCTCGGTCGCCGCGATTGCATCGTGCATGACATCGTGCATCAGTTGGCTCCGTTCAGATATCCAGCATGACCTTGCCGATGGCACGGCGCGACATGGTGGTGTCGACCGCGTTCAGCCAGTCGTCCAGCGCAAAGTGCTGCAGCACCGGCGGCGCCAGCCGGCCGCTGGCGGCCGCCTGCATGATCTCGCCGACCATGGCCTGCACCCGTGGCGCAAAGCGCCGGCGCTCGTCGGTCAGGCCCCAGCCGATGTAGTAGCCAAAGTTGAAGCCGACCAGCGTCAGGTTCTTCACCAGCAGCAGGTTGGCCGGCACCGACGGGATGCGGCCGCTGGCATAACCGATCGACAGCAGCCGCGCGCCCGGCGCCGCACAGCGCAGCGAGGCATCGAACAGGTCGCCGCCGACCGGGTCGAACACCACGTCGGCGCCGCCGGCCGGGCATAGCGCCTTGACCGATGCCGCCAGCGTCTCGGCATCGGCTGGTAGCGCATGCGCAGCGCCGTTGGCAAGTGCGGCTTCGCGCTTGGCCGCGGTGCTGGCGGTGGCAATCACGCGCGCGCCCATCAGCTTGCCCACCTGCACCGCCGCCGTGCCCAGCGCGCCGCTGGCGCCGTGGACCAGCATGGTGTCGCCCGGCTGCAGGGCCACGCGCCACGCCAGCGCGGCCCACACCGTGCCGCAGGTGATCGGCAGCGCGGCGGCGTGCGCGAGGGCGAGTCCGTCCGGCACCGGATAAACCGTATCCGCGGTCGTCACGACTTCTTCGGCAAAGCCGCCCCAGTCCAGCGCCGCCGCCACGCGCTGCCCCACGTGCAGCCGCGTCACGTCCGGCGCGACCTCCAGGATCTCGCCGGCCGCTTCGGTGCCCGGCGTGAATGGCAACGGCGGCTTGCGCTGGTACTTGCCCGACACGAACAGGCTGAGCGCAAAGCCGACGCCCGCGTGCCGCACGCGGATGCGCACCTGCCCCGGCCCGAGCGGCTGGCGCCGCAGGCGCCGCAGTTCCAGTTCGCTCCAGTGGCACCAGCGCGAGCAGACCAGCCCCAGATAGTCGTTGTCTTGCATGGTCAATCCCTTACTCCAGCGTGATGCCGACATCGCGGATGATGCGGCTCCATTTGTCGCGGTCGTTCTTCATCACCGTGGCGAAGGCCTCCGGCGTGCTGCCCACCGGCACCAGGTTCAGGTCCTGCATCTTCCTGGCGATCTCGGGCAGGCGCACGATGCGCGCAACCTCGCGCGACAGTGCATCGACCCGCGCCCTGGGCACGCCGGCCGGGAACAGCAGGCCCATCCACGCATCCGGCTCGAAGCCCTGGTAGCCGGCCTCGCGGAAGGTCGGCACCCTGGGCAGCAAGGCCGAGCGCTCCGCCCCGGCAAGCGCCACCGGCACCAGCTTGCCGCCCTGCAGCAGCGGCATCGCCGTGCCCACGGCAATAAACCCGAGCTTCACATGCCCCGCCGCCAGGTCGGTGGCGAGCGGCGCACCGCCCTTGTACGCCACGTGCTCCATCTGCAGGCCGGCCTCGCGCTTGAACAGCTCGCCCAGGATATGCCCGGTGGTGCCGGCGCCGTACGAGCCATACGGGTACTTGCCGGGATTGGCCTTGAGCAGCGCCACCACCTCCGGCAGCGTGCGCGCGGGAAAGTCCGGCGACACCGCCAGCATGGTGGACGAGATCGCCACCTCGCTGACCGGCGTGAAATCCGCGATCGGGTCATAACCGATGCCGCGGTACAGCGACGGGTTCTGCACGTGCGCGGTAAACGTCAGCAGCGCGGTGTAGCCGTCCCTGGGCGCCCTGGCCACATACTTGGTGCCGGTGGTGGTGCCCGCGCCGGGCTTGTTGTCGACGATCACGGGCTGGCCCCAGCTTTTGGTCAGTTCCTGCCCGATCAGCCGCGCCACGGCGTCGTTGACGTTGCCCGCCACCGACGGCACCACGATGGTCAGTGGCCGCGACGGATAGGGTTCGGCGGGGGCGGGATCGGCAGCCGCGGCCGCGGCCGGTATCAGGGTGGGAACGGCGGCCAGCACTATGGCGGTCATGGCTGCGCGCAGCCATGCGGAACGGTATGGCATCGATGGGTCTCCTGTCTGGCTCCCTTCTGTAGTGCCCGCCGCAGTGTCCACTGCTGTGCGATGCGCGAGGGATGCCACGCAGTCTAGGCCAGCGCCCGGGCCGGCGTGATTCCTGCGCGGCGCTAGCCAAGTCCTGGCAGGCATGGCGCTACAATGGCCCGCACCCCCAGCGCCATCCCGCCCATGCGATTCGAGGATCTAGAAGCCTTCCTGGTCGTGATCGACCAGGGCAACCTGCACCGCGCCGCCGAGACCCTGGGCATGACCCAGTCCGGGCTGTCCAAGACGCTGGCGCGGCTGGAAGGCGAAGCCGGCATGCCGTTGTTCGAGCGCACCCCGCGCGGCCTGGTGCCGACCGGCGCGGGCCGCACCCTGGCCGCGCATGCGCGCCGGATCTCGCTGGCCGCCGGCGACATGCGCAGCGAACTGGCCGAGCAGCGCGCCGCGCGCGCGGGCACGGTGCGCCTGGGCGCCATCCCCTACCTGCTGCCGTCGCTGCTGTCGCCGCTGCTGGCGCGCTTCTTCCTGAGCCGGCCGCTGGCCACGTTCTCGATCGAGACCCATCTGAGCGCGCGCCTGATGGCGATGCTGCAGAACGGCGAAGCCGACCTGATCCTCGCTGCGCGCCCCGCCAGCGTGCCGGCGGAGGTTGCCTGGCTGCCGCTCGGCCCGCTCAGCATGCAGATCGTGTGCCGCAGCGCCCATCCGCGCCGCGACGGCTTTCGCACGCTGGCCGACCTCGCCGGCGAACGCTGGGTGGTGCCGGCCAGTTCGCTGTACCTGCGCCAGTGGCTGGAAGAACGGTTCACCGCGGTCGGGCTGCCGCCGCCGCGCGTGGCGGTGGAAAGCACGGCGTCGCCGGTCGCGTTCGGCGAACTGCTGCGGCACTCCGACCTGCTCGGCATCATGCCGCCGCGCATGCTGCGCCAGGCCGAGGGTCAGGGACTGGCCGCGATCGAGGCCCCGGGCACGTCGTGGCAGCACGAGCTGGCGGTGCTGTGGCGCGCCGACGGCTACCTGTCGCCGATCTGCCAGGACTTCCGCGATGCCGTGGTGGCGTGGTGCGAAGAGATGGCGCTGTGAGGCCCCGATCGGCTCAGGGCACCCACCAGTAGCGCGTCACGTGGAAGAACACCGGCGCGGCGAACACTACCGAATCGAGCCGGTCGAGCATGCCGCCGTGGCCCTGGATCATGTGGCCCCAGTCCTTGATGCCGCGGTCGCGCTTGATCGCCGACATCACCAGGCCGCCGAGGAAGCCCATCAGCGCGATCACCAGCGCGATCGCGCCGGCCTGCCACGGCGAGAACGGCGTGATCCACCACAGCGCCGCGCCCAGCGCGGTGGCGCTGGCGACGCCGCCGACAAAGCCCTCGACGGTCTTGGACGGCGACAGCAGCGGCGCGATCTTGCGCTTGCCGCACAGCTTGCCCCACACGTACTGCAACACGTCGCTGCCCTGCACCACGATCACCAGGAAGGCGATCAGCAGCAGGTTGCGGCCATCGAAGCCAGGGATCGGCAGCGTCAGCAGCGCCGGCACGTGCGAAATGCAGAACACGCACACCATCACCGCCCACTGCACCCCGGCGCAGCGCTCCAGGAAGCGCGTGGTCTCGGACGACAGCGCCGCCAGGATCGGCAGCACCAGGAAGGCATAGACCGGGATCAGGATCGAGAACATGCCGTACCAGCCGATATAGACCAGCACGTACTGCAGCGGCAGGAACACGAAGAACGCGGCGACGATGGCGCGATGGTCGCCGCGCCGCGTGGTGGTGATGGTGACGAACTCGCGCAGCGCGAAGAACGACAGCAGGTAGAACAGCACGATCACCGCGGTGCGCCCCAGCGCAAAGGCCACGCCCATGATGCCGATCATCCACCACCAGGCCGACACGCGCTGCCCCAGGTTGTCGATCACCGCGTGCTGGCCGCCGCCGGCGACGCGCCAGCGCAGCAGCGCGGTCACGGTGGAAGCGAGCAGCAGCACGCCGAACAGGCCGCCGAACAGCAGCCAGGTCTCGCGGCTCCAATGCAGGGTGGGCATGGCGTTCATTCCAGTTCCGGGGCCAGGGCGAGCAGGCCGTCGCGGCAGCGCGCAAGGAACGCTTCCTTGCTGTCGTCGGTGGCGAGCCGCAGCGGTTCGCCGAAGGTCACGGTGCACAACAGCGGCACCGGCACCACTTCGCCCTTGGGCATCACGCGGTTCAGGTTGTCGATCCACACCGGCACGAACTCGACCGCGGGACAGGCCCGCGCCAGGTGGTAGATGCCGCTCTTGAACGGCAGCAGGCGCGCGTCGGTGGTGTTGCGCGTGCCTTCGGGAAACAGGATCAGCGAGTCGCCCGCCGCCAGCCCGGCCTGCATCAGCGCCACCGGGTCGCTGCCGGGTTCGCTGCGGGTGCGGTCGATCAGCAGCGCGCGGAACACGTCGCGGCCGATAAAGCGGCGCAGCGGTGATTTCTGCCAGTAGTCGGCGCCCGCCACCGGCCGCGTCACCGTGCGCAGGTCGGGCGGCAGGCAGCCCCAGATCAGCACGAAATCGCCGTGGCTGCTGTGGTTGGCAAAGTAGACGCGCTGCACCGCGGCCGGGATGCAGCCCTGCCAGTTGGCGCGCATGCCCGTCAGCAGCCGGGCGAAGACGATGATGGCGCGCGCGGTCGCGCGGGCAAGCCACATGGTTGGTTACCTCAGGATCAGCGATAGCAAGGCCAGCAGCAGCTGGCACACGGTCAGCACCGCGCTGGCGCGCACCAGGCGCAGCGCGCCGCGGGCGCGTTCAGCCATGGGGCGCTCGGCGCGCTGGGCGGGCATCCAGCCCAGTTCGAGCAGCGCGGCATCGAGCCTGGCCAGCCCGGGCTGGTCCGGCGCGCAGGCCGCAAGCGCACCGAACAGGCGCTGGTCGATCGCGACGCGCAGCAGCAGCCACAGCTGGGGCAGCGCCAGCAGCAGCGCCAGTGCCGCCGGCCAGCGCGACATCGCGGTGCCCGCGCCCAGCCCAGCCGCCAGCATGGCGAACGCCAGTCCGGCGGCGCCGATCCACGCGGCTCCAGCCAGCGCGCCCGTCACCGCGTGCGCGATCCAGGCGTCGGTACCTTGCACGACATCAGCGTCCCGGTCAGCGGCCATCGCCAGGCTCTTGGATAGCGGCATGATCCAGGCAGCGCTGCAGCGCTTCGGCATGTTCGGGCTCGAGCACCACCGCCGGCCGATGCTGGCGCAGCAGCGCCAGCGCGGCGCCGGCATCGCGCAGCCCGTGCCGCCGCGCCAGCCACGCCGCCGCCACCAGCGCGCTGCGCGAATAGCCCAGCGCACAGCTGACCAGCACGCGGCGTCCCTGCCGTTGCCAGGCGTCGAGCTGCGCCACCGCCTGCGCGAGCTGCTGCGGCGTCGGCACGGTCAGATCCAGCACGGGTACGCAGCGATACGCCAGGCCGGGTGCCGTGGCCGCGCGCGGCAGCTCGGCGCTGAGGTCAAGCACGGCATCCGCACCGAGCGCGCGCAGCTCGGACGTTGTCGGGAAGCGGCCCACCCAGACACCCGGCGCGATCGCGCTGGCCTGCGGCGCGCGCCACGTCCACCAGCGTGAATTGATGAAGGCGCCCAGCAGGTAAGGCGCCAGCACCCAGCGCGCGGCCGGCGCCATGGTGCCGTCGCCATCCTTCTGGAACCACGCCGGCGCCGCCAGCGCGTAGATGCGTGCCACGCAGGCCAGCGCCAGCGCCGCCCACAGCAGCAGGAACGCCAGCGTCACCGATGCGCCCACCGCCAGCACCGCGCACAGCAGCGCCACCACCGCGCCCACGCCGTAGCGGCGCGACAGCTGCCGCGTGCGCGCATCGGGCGCGCCGGCCGCGGCCGCGGGCAGCTGCATCGGCAGCAGGTAAACGCACAGCCAGCCCACCAGCGCGCCGGTGGGCACGTCGATCAGGTGATGCTGCCAGGTGGTCAGCACCGACACCCCGATCAGCGCAAACCAGCCGTGCAGCAGCCAGCGCCAGCCGCCGCGCAGGCGCGCCGCGAAGGCGACCCACAGGATCACCAGCAGGCTGATATGCAGCGACGGCGCCTGGTTGAACGGCAGGTCGAAGCCGCCCAGCAGCGTGAACAGCTGGCCCGGCAGGCCGTCGGCAGCGGGCCGCGCAAAGCGGAAGCGCAGCGGGAAGGCGATAAAGCACACCACCGACACCAGCTGCGCCATCACCAGCCGCTTCACGTGCGTCAGCAGCGCCGCGCGGCTGCGCCACAGGAAGAACGAGAGGCCGTACAGCAGGTCGATCGACCAGTACGGCACGATGGTCCAGGGCAGGAACGGAATGCCCCGCTCCCATGCGAAATAGAACGACGGCACCTCGGCGCGCTGGCTCGCCAGCCAGTTGGCAAAGCCATAGCTGGAAAAGAACAACGCGCCGGCCAGCGCCAGCAGCAGGCACGCCAGGCCCCACGGCCGCCGCGGCTGCACCCCGGCGCCCGCCTGCGTCGGCACCGTGCTCATGCGCCGCGCCTGCGCGCCAGGCTGACGGTGAAGATGCCCCACGGGTCGATGCGCTGCGTGACCTTGTCGAAGCCGGCGGTCCGCACCAGTTCATCCATCTCGGCCTGCGAGCGGCGCCGCATCACCCAGGCGGCGCCGGCGCGATGGCTGGTCAGCGCGCGCGCGATGAACTCCAGCTGCGGATGCCAGGGCTGGCCGGTGTAGACCAGGTAGCCTCCCGGCGGCACCGCGCGCGCCAGCCTGTCGAGCGAGCGCCGCACCATGGCGTTGTCGGGGAACAGCTCGTACAGGCCGGACACCACCGCCAGCGTCGGCGCCGGCGCCAGCTCGGCCAGGCTGTCGCCGTCGAAGGCATCGCCCTGCTCGAAGCGGGCCACGCCCTGCAGGCCCTTGGCGGCGATCAGCGCGCGGCCCTGCTCCACGTTCAGCGCGCTGTAGTCGCGCAACAGGATCGACTCGACCGCGCCCGCGCCGCCCTCCAGCGCGCCCAGCGCTTCCAGCACGTAGCGGCCATGGCCGGCGGCGATATCGACCATGCGCACCGGCATGCCGGCCACGCGCAGGCGCCGCACCGCCTCGGCGATCAGCGCCTCGGCGTGGACCTTGCGCTGGCGGATGCCGCGCCAGCCGATCGCGTCCAGGTATTGCCGGTCGGCCAGCCGGCCCGGCGCGCCGCGGCCGGACGGCGTGTTGCGGTAGACATAGTCGAGTGTCGAGCCCGAGTCGAAGCCGGTCTGATGGCCCAGCCGCACCCCGTCCGACAGCATCCCGCCCAGCTTCAGGTTGGCCCGCGCCGCGCGCCAGTACCAGGCGGCCAGTCCGCCCGGCGCCGACGCCAGCCGGTCCGCCTCCTCGCGGAACGGGCCGATCTGGTCGGCGTCGAGCAGCGAGCGCGGCGCCGACGGCGTGTCGAATTCGCGCAGGATAAAGCGGCGCGCGGCATCGACCGCCTGCTTGCGATCGCGCTCGCCAAGGGTATCGTGGTAGAAGCCGTCCAGCACGATGCGTTCCTTGGTGCGCGAACCCAGGCGCTCGTAGAAGCGGTCCTGCGGCCCGCGGTGCACGACCCAGTCGGCGCCGGAGATCAGCAGTTGCGTCGGCACCGTGATCGCGGCCGCATCGGCGACGATGCGCTCGGCGGTCTGGTACAGGTCGAGCAGGATATTGACCGCGATCGGGCGCGTGATCAGCGGATCGCTGTCATAGCTGGCGATGCGCTCGGGATCATGGGTCAGGAACTTTGCCTTGACGTAGCTGTTGACGAAGAACTTGCCGCGCAGGCGCTGCATCAGCTTCAGCCCCGGCCGCGCGAACGGCACGTACAGCTTGACCTTGAACGCCGGCGACGCCAGCACCAGCGCGCGGATCGGCGGCGCGTAGTCGTGCACCCAGGTCGCGGCCAGCACCGCGCCCACGCTCTGCGCGACCACCGCGGTACGTTCCAGCGGGATGCCATGGACCTCGGCGATATGCGCGGTGAAGGTCTGGATGTCGCGCACCGAATCGGCCAGGCTGGGGCTGTAGCCGCGTTCGCCGGGCGAATTGCCATGGCCGCGCGCATCCCAGGCGAAGATGTCGTGGCCGGGCAGGTTGAGCTCGTCGGCAAGGTGGGCGACCCGGCCGGAATGCTCGTGGCCACGGTGGAACAGCAGCACGGCGCCACGCGCCGGCCCTTCCACTGCGGGCCAGTGGCGATAGCACAGCGCCTGGCCGTCGTGGGTCTCGAATTGCCGCTGCAGCGGCTGGCGGGAAGACGGTCGGTCCATCGCGCTACTCCGCAAGGCGGGACTGCGCCTCGGCAATGCCGCGGCGCACCCGGTTGGCCATCGTAAACAGCGACAACAGCGACAGCAGCAGCCACAGCCAGCTGGCGGCCGCGCCGAAGCCCAGCCCCAGGCCGGCCCACAGCGCGATCGCGCCGAGCGCGAAGGCCCGGTCGCTCTTGCCGAGCGGGCCGTCGTAGCGCCGGCTGGCGCCGGCCAGCGGCCCGATCAGCCCGGTGGCCTCCACCAGCAGCGCCAGCAGCGCGAAGGTACCGACCTGCCCCAGGCTGAAGCCGGGCAGCGCGGCCAGCGGCAGGATCAGCGCCAGGTCCGAGACCATGTCGCCGAGCTCGTTCAGGTAGGCGCCCAGCACGCTCTGCTGGCCATGCTCGCGCGCCAGCATGCCGTCGATGGCATTGAGCGCCATGCGCCCGAACAACCACAGCGGAAACAGCAGGAACAGCGCCGGGGTCTCGGCCACCTGCATGCCCAGCGTGGCCAGCACGCCAACTGCGAGCGATCCGGCGGCCGCGGCAAGCGTGACCTGGTTGGCGGTCACGCCGCGCTGCGCCAGGTCTTGCACCACGGGGCGCAGCCAGGCCTGGAACCTGGGTTTCAGTTCGTAGAGCGTCATCGCGCCGGCCTCCCTGCCGAGCTGATGCCGGAAGCGCGCGCGGCGGCCGCTTCCGTCTTGTTCTTGGTGTTGGTCTGGCTCTGGCCCGGCCGTGGCACCCCGGCCCGGGCATGGCGGCAGTGCCTGGCTCGGCACTCTACCGCCAAGCCCGGACAATACCAGATGACGCCTGCGGCCTGAACCCCACTCGCTAGGCCGATGCGATGGTGCTGCGCACGGCGTCGCTCACTTGCGCGACCACGCCGTCGCGCCAGTCGTCGGCATCGCCGTAGAAGGCGCGCCACATCGCCTGGCGCACCAGCGCGCGCTGGTTTTCGTCGGCCTCGGGATGCCGGTGCAACCAGTGGTCGCCGCGCAGGGCGTCGAGCACCTCGCCCACCGGCAGCGTGCCGAACTCGAGCGCGATGCCGGCGTAGTCCACCGCCGGCAGGGTCTGTGGCACGGCGTGCCAGGCCAGCCCGGTCAGGTTGGCCGAGGTCGACGAGCCATCGTAGATCGAGGTCACGCGCTCGCCCCAGATCGCGCGCGTGTGCGTGATCGATTCGGGCGTATCCGGGCCCATGTGGATCGGTTCGCCGTAGCCCCACGGGCCCAGGCCGGTATGGATGTCGATCCAGCGCAGCGCCGCGCGGCCGGCGCCGAAGCGCGCCAGGATGCGGCACAGCGTGTAGTTGCTCCAGGTAGCCTTGTCGCCGCCGTAGAACATGCCGCCCGGGTCCTGGTACTGGCCGCTGCTGACCGCGGCCTGGTACCACGCCATGCCGCGCTCGGCCACCGCCTTCATCAGCCGCGCCTGGTCCGCCTCCGACGGCGGCCATTGCGCCGGCAGCAGCAGCGGCGCGATTTCGGCATAGGCGGCGTTGTGCGGCAGCGGCTGCGAGAAATCCATGAAGTTGCGGTTCAGGTCGACGTTGTCCTCGTTGACCCGGCGCAGGTGCGAGAAGCCATAGGGATTGACCGCGTGCACCAGCAGCAGGCAGGCATCGGCGGCGGCGCAATCGGCAAGCAGCGCGGCGTCGTGCAGCAGCGCCGTTTGCGCCCCCGATCCGGCAAAGCCCTCGGCGCCGTGCGTGCCCGAGGTCACCATGATGCAGCGCCGGGCCTCGGGCGCGCCGGCCAGCGCGACGTCGATCGCCAAGTCTTCGCCGGCGCTGCCGCGCCGGGTGGGATGCGGAAATTGCGCCAGCGCGGCGCCCGCGGCGCGGGCGGCGTCCAGGAAGGTCTGGCGCGCTTCGGCATAGCTGCGAGAAAAATGGCTCATGGCGTCACCCGCGGATGCGATGCAGGCATTAGACGCCAATTCGGCGGGTCTCGCCAGTCGCGGCTAGAACAGCGAACCGGACTGGGGCCTGTCCGCCGCGGGGGGTGCCTCGGCCTCGGGACCCCAGATGCCGGCCGACGTGAACGCCTGCGGATGCATCGCGATCCCGGCCGCGGCCAGCTGCGCGGCGGTCAGCACCAGGTGCCGCGCCAGCCAGTCATGCAGGCTGCGCAGGAAGCGGATGTTGTCGACGCTGGTCGACGCCGCGATCAGCCGTTCCAGCTTCACGTGCGCGGTATAGACGTCGAGCAGGTTGGTCGCGCGCAGCCGCGGCGGCGTCGACGGGCTGCGCTCGATCGCCAGGATGCGGCGCACCTGCGCCGGGGCGATGTCGCCGCTGCGCTGGTATTGCGCGTAGACGTCCTCCAGCGCCGGGAAGCGCACCGTGGGTTGCACGCGCGGCACCGCGGCCACCTTTTCCATGCGCAGCACCAGGTAGCGGATCGCCGCGGCGCGTTCGACCGCACGGTCCTGCGCGGGGTCGCGCCGGCGCGGGCCCGCGGGCAGTTCCGGCAAGGCCGTGCGCGGCACCACGTCGCGCTCGGTGTAGTCGGGCACCTGCCGCAGCAGCGCCGGCTGCGCCAGCGCGGCGCGCGCGCAGTCCTCGCCGAACGGGTACTCGTGCCCGGCGGCGTCGCGCAGGATATAAGCCTGGCCTTCCGGAAAGCCGTGATGGCGGCGGCTGGCGCCGCGCGCGTGGCAGCGTGTGGCGGGATCGACGAAATCCTTGCGTACCGGGATCCAGCCGCCGTCGTGTGCCTGGGTCATGCGTTGTGTATGGCCTGCCTGTTGCTCGACCCGCCATTGTCGCAAATCTGCGGGACGTGGCCGGCCCGCCACGCCGCACCGTGCTACTTCAGCATGAACGACATCGCCGACAGGCAGTTCAGCATGCGCACCGCGGCCTGCACCGAATCGGCCTGGAACGACAGCGTCACGCCGTCGCGGCGCTCCAGCGTCGGCCACTGGCAGAACAGGTCGGCATGCGCCGGGGTCTGCGTCTGCAGCGTGCACGCCACCGGCGCGGCAATGCGCAGGCATTGCGCCTGCGCGCGCTCGCGCACCGCGGCCGTTGCCGCCGCGGCAATGGCTGCGCGCGCTGCCGCCGGGGACAGCGAGGCGCCGCTGCCGAAGCCGCCCGCGGTCTTGGTCTCGACATAGCGCACCCACGGCATCAGCGCGTGGGTTTCCTGCACGAACACGTCGTCGCCGCTGGCCATCAGCACCGGCACGCCGAACTCGCCGGCGAGCGCGGCGTACAGCCCGGCCTCGCCGAGCTCCTTGCCGTTGAGCCAGACCCGTGCAAAGGCGCCGCTGTTGATGGTGTGCGCGAGCACGCCGCGGCTCTGCGCGCGGCCGTGGTAGCCGATCATCAGCACGCCGTCGACGCCGGACTCGACCCCCGCCATCATGCCCAGGTAGCGCGGCTTGCCCAGCACCACGCGCGCGCGCGGGTCGAGCTGGTCCGGCAGCAGGTTGCGGAAGCCGCCGTGCGAATCGTTGACCAGCACCTCGGCCGCGCCGCCGGCAAAGGCGCCTTCGATAGCGGCATTGGCCTCGCCCGTCATCCAGGCGCGGGCGCGTTCGTATTCGCCGTTGCCCGCGCGGGTCTGCTCGGCGTGGAACACGCCGGCCACGCCTTCGATATCGGTGGAAACAAGGATCTTCATCAGCAGCTCTGGCGCAGTTCAGGCATCAGGTCGAGCAGCGCGGCACGGCCGTGGCCGTCGCGGCCCTGCACCGGCACGGCATGCCACAGGGCATGCAGGATGGCCTGCTCGACGCTGTCGGCCGCGGCCCGGAACAGCGGGTCGAGCCGGGTTTCATGCAGCAGCGCAACTGCCGGCATCGGCCGCGCCGCGTCGTCGGGCACGGTGTACGCCGTCGAGAACGCCAGCGCGATATCGCCCGAGCCATGCCCGAACACCGAACCGGTGCGCGCCAGCCCGGCGCCGGCGCGCAGCGACAGCCGGCGCAGCTGGCGCGCGTCCAGCGGCGCATCGGTGGCCACGATCATGATGATCGAGCCCTTCTCCGGTTCCGGCGTGCCACCGGGCAGCGACAGCCGCCGCGCCAGCTCCGGGCCGACCAGCCGGCCGGCCACGGTCAGCGATTCGGGCGTGCCGAAATTGGCCAGCACCAGCGCACCGACGCGATGGCCGCCCGCCACGCGCGACGCCGAGCCGATGCCGCCCTTGACGCCGAACGCCGACATGCCGCGGCCCGCGCCCACGGCACCCTGCGCGAATCCGGCTGCCGCGCCGGCCAGCGCCGCATCGTAGTGCGGGCCGGCCACCGCCATGCGCTGGATATCGTTCAGGTAGCCGTCATTGCATTCGAACACCAGCGGATTGACCGTGGGCAGCGCGCGGCCGATTTCCGGATTGGCCGCCACCGCCGCGCGGATCTGCGCCTGCGCCACGGCACCGACGGCAAAGGTGTTGGTCAGCGCCACCGGCGTCTCCAGCACGCCCAGCTCGTCCACCTGCACCAGCCCCACGCTCTTGCCGAAGCCATTGAGCACGGTGGCCGCGGCGGGCACCTTGTCGCGGTACGGATCGCCACCATGCGGGCGGATCACGGTCACGCCGGTCTGCACGCCGCCCTCTGCCAGCGTGCAGTGGCCCACGGTGACGCCGGCCACGTCGGCAATGCTGTCCAGCGGCCCCGCGGGAAGGCTGCCGACGCGCGGCGCGCCTGGGGTAGGAGCATTCATCTTCAGCGCCGGTCGATCTTGGGATCGAGCGCGTCGCGCAGCCCGTCGCCCAGCAGGTTGAAGGCCAGCACGGTCAGGAAGATCGCCAGGCTGGGGAAGATCGCCACGTGCGGCGCGGTGACCATGTCGGCGCGCGCCTCGTTGAGCATCGCGCCCCATTCCGGCGTGGGCGGCTGCGCGCCCAGGCCCAGGAACGACAGGCTGGCGGCGGTGATGATCGAGGTGCCGATCCGCATCGAGAAATACACCACGATCGACGACACCGTGCCCGGCAGGATATGGCGCACCAGGATGGTCCAGTCCGACGCGCCGATGCTGCGCGCAGCCTCAACATAGGTCAGCCGCTTCAGCATCAGCGTGTTGCCGCGCACCAGCCGCGCGAACGCCGGGATGCTGAAGATGGCGACGGCGAAGATCACGTTGGTCATGCCGTTGCCCAGGATGGCGACGATGCCGATCGCCAGCAGGATGCCCGGGAAGGCAAACAGCACGTCGGAAATGCGCATCACGATGCGGTCCCACCAGCCTTCGTAGTAGCCGGCCAGCAGGCCCAGCACGGTGCCGATCACCGCGCCGATGATCACCGACAGGAAGCCCGCCGCCAGCGAGATGCGCGTGCCGGCCAGGATGCGGCTGAAGATATCGCGCCCGAGCGAATCGACGCCCATCCAGTGCGCGGCCGACGGGCCGGCGTTGAGCGCGTCATAGTCGAAATAGTTCTCGGGGTCGTACGGCACCAGATGCGGCGCCAGCACCGCGACCAGCACCAGCAGCAGCACGAACGCGCCGGCGCCGAGCGCCAGGTGCTGCTTGCGGAATTTGCGCCAGAACTCGGTCCAGGGCGTGCGTACGGCCTCTGGCGCGGCCGCGGTGGCGGATGCCGCTTGCGCTGCGGCGGGCGTGGAAAGCTCAGTCATGCCGGCCTCACTTGTAGCGGATGGTGGGATTGATCACGGTGTAGAGCATGTCCACCACCAGGTTGATCAGGATGAATTCGAGCGAGAACAGCAGCACCTCGGCCTGGATCACCGGGTAGTCGCGCATCTCGACGGCATCGACCAGCAGGCGCCCCAGGCCCGGCCAGTTGAACACCTTCTCGACCACGATAGAGCCGCCCAGCAGGAAGCCGAACTGCAGGCCCATCATGGTCACCACCGGGATCATGGCGTTGCGCAGGCCGTGCTTGGCCACCACCAGGGTCTCGCGCACGCCCTTGGCGCGGGCGGTGCGGATAAAGTCTTCCTGCAGCACCTCGACGAACGAAGCCCGGGTAAAGCGCGCCATCACCGCCGCCACCGCAGCGCCCAGCGTGACCGAGGGCAACACGTAGTGCTGCCAGCTGTCGGCGCCGATCGACGGCAGCCAGCCCAGCTGCACCGAGAACACCTCCATCAGCAGCATGCCCAGCGCGAAGGCCGGGAACGAAATCCCGGAAACCGCCAGCGTCATGCCGAAGCGGTCCGGCCAGCGGTTGCGCCACACCGCCGAGCCAATGCCGATGGCCATGCCAAACACCACCGCCCACGCCATCGACGCCACCGTCAGCAGCAGCGTCGGCATGAAGCGGTCGCCGATCTCCTCGCTGACCGGGCGCTTGGTGCGCAGTGAATTGCCGAACTCGCCGCGCAGCGCGTTTGAGAAGAAGTTGACGAACTGCTCGTGCAGGGGCCGGTCCAGGCCCAGGTCCTTGCGCACCAGTTCGACCGTGGCCGAGTCAGCCTCCGGACCCGCCGCCAGGCGCGCCGGATCGCCCGGCAGCAGGTGGACGAACAGGAACACCAGCACCGCCACGATCAGCAGCGTGGGGATCACGCCCAGCACGCGTTTGAGGAAGTAATTCAGCATCACACACCATGAAGAAAGGCCGCGGGCCGCCCGCCTGCGAACCCCGCGTCGCGAGGCAGGCGGCCGTCTGTCGGCTTACTGCTCTACTGCTCTGTTGGATGACTGCTCGCGGCGCGGACGGTCCTGGTGCTGCATGCCCCCGCCGCTGCTCTCACCCTCACTGCCTGATGTCGATCTCGTCAAAATTGAACGACCCGTCCGGCATCACATACGCGCCGCTCATGCGCTTGCTGCGCGCGAACAGCACCTTCTCGGTCACCAGGAAAGCCCACGGCGCATCCTTCCAGATGCGTTCCTGCGCATCCTTGTACAGCCGTGCCTTTTCGCCGCGATCGGTGGTGCGCAGTGCGCCGGCGATATCGGCGTCGACCTGCTCGTTCTTGTAGTAGGCGGTGTTCAGCAGCTTCGGCGGCATCGATTCCGAAGCCAGCAGCGGACGCAGCGCCCAGTCGGATTCACCGGTCGACGACGACCAGCCCACGTAATAGATGCGCACGCCGGCGTCTTCCGGCTTCGGCACGCTCTCGACCTTCTCCACGCGCTGGCCGGCCTCCAGCGCCTGCACCTGCGCCTTGATGCCGACCTGCTGCAGCTGCTGCTGCACGAACTGGATCACCTTCTGCGCGGTGGTGTGGTTGTAGGCCGACCACAGTGTGGTTTCGAAGCCGTTCGGGTAGCCGGCTTCCTTCAGCAGCGCGCGCGCCTTGGCCGGGTCGTACGGCCACGGGCCCAGCTTCTCGGCATAGTCGACGCCGTGCGGCACCACGCCCTCGGCCGGCACCGCATAGCCCGCAAACGCCACCTTGGCCAGCGCCTCCTTGTTGATGGCGTAGTTGATCGCCTGGCGCACCTTGGGGTCGTTGAACGGCTTGACCATGGTGTTCATGGTCAGGTAGCGCTGGATGATCGACGGCGCGGCGATCAGGTCCACCTTGGCGCTGTTCTTCAGCACCGCGGCCTGCTCGAACGGAATGCTGAAGGCAAAGTCCGCCTCGCCGGTCTGCATGATGGCGGCGCGGGTGTTGTTGTCGACCACCGGCTTCCAGGTGATGGTGTCGATCTTCGGGTAGCCGGTCTTCCAGTAGCCGGCAAACTTCTTGCCCTTCAGGTGGTCGGGCTGCTTCCACTCGACGAACTCGAACGGACCGGTGCCCACCGGATGGAAGGCAATGTCCTTGCCGTACTTCTGCAGCGCGGCCGGCGAGATCATCACCGCCGACGGATGCGCCAGCACGTTGATGAACGGCGAGAACGGCTCCTTCAGCGTGACCTTGACGGTATTGGCGTCGACCACGTCGGTCTTGGCCACACGATTGAACAGCGTGTAGCGCTTGAGCTTGTTGGCCGGGTTGGTGACGCGGTCCAGGTTGGCCTTGACGGCGGCGGCATCGAAGGTGGTGCCGTCGTGGAACTTGATGCCCTTCTTCAGCTTGATGGTGTAGGCCAGGCCGTCCTTGCTGACGTCGTAGCTTTCGGCCAGCACGTTGGCCAGCTTCATGTCCTTGTCCAGGCCGAAGAGCCCCTGGTAAAAGGTCTTGCCGACCGCCTGCGACAGCGTGTCGTTGGAATCGTACGGGTCCAGCGTGGTGAACGTGGAGGCAACCGCCATCACCGCATCCTTGGCGGCAAAGGCGGACACCGGCGCCAGCGCGCCCATCGCGCCAGCCATAAGCAGCCCGGCCAGCAGCCTGGGCGAAACCATCCGTGCAGACATCTCGATTCTCCTTGGATTGACTTCCGTTTCAGTAGGCGCCGCCAACGGCGTGCCGCGCAACAAAATGGCCGAGCGCCCCGCTGCCAGCGACCGGCACCAGCGGCTGCACCACCGGCTCGTCGCCAACCGCGCGGATCGGGCTGGGGATCTCGTCGTTCAGCGGCTCGCGCCGCAGGTGGCGCCGCGCCGGGTCGGCGATCGGCACCGCCGACATCAGTTTCTTCGTGTACGGGTGCTGCGGGTTCTCGAAGATCGCGCGGCGCGGGCCGATCTCGACGATCTGGCCCAGGTACATCACGGCGACGCGATGGCTGACGCGCTCCACCACCGCCATGTCGTGCGAGATGAACAGGAAGGCGATGCCGAGCTCGCGCTGCAGGTCGAGCATCAGGTTGACGATCTGCGCCTGGATCGACACGTCCAGCGCCGACACCGATTCATCCGCCACCACCACCTTGGGGTTCAGCGCCAGCGCGCGCGCAATGCAGATGCGCTGGCGCTGGCCGCCGGAAAACTCGTGCGGATAGCGCGCCGCGTGCGACGGGTCCAGCCCCACCTTGTCGAGCAGCCACGCCACGCGCTGCTCGGCCTCCTTGCCGCTGGCGACCTTGTGCACCAGCAGCGGCTCCATGATCGAATAGCCGACCGGCACGCGCGGATCGAGCGAAGCGAACGGGTCCTGGAAGATGAACTGGATATTGCGGCGCAGGGTCTGCAGCGCCGCGCCCTCGAGCTGGCTGATGTTTTGCCCGTTGAACTCGATGGTGCCGCTCTGGCTTTCCACCAGGCGCAGCAGCGAGCGGCCGGTGGTGGACTTGCCGCAACCGGATTCCCCCACCAGCGCCAGCGTCTCGCCGGGATAAAGGTCGAAGCTGACTTGCTCCACCGCATGCACGCGCCGCGTCACGCGACCGAACAGGCCGCCGGGCACGTCGAAGCGCGTGACCAGGTCCTGCACGCGCAGGATCGGTGCCACGCCGGGCGCCACCGTATCCTGTGGCGCGGCCGCCTCGGGGCTGGCGCTGTCGAGCCGCAGCAGCGGGAACTTGGCCGGCAGGTCGGTGCCGCGCATGGCGCCCAGGCGCGGCACCGCCGACAGCAGCGCGCGCGTGTAGGGATGGGCCGGGGCGCGGAACACGTCGTCCGAGGTGCCCTCTTCCACCTTCTCGCCGCGGTACATCACCAGTACGCGGTCGGCCACTTCGGCCACCACGCCCATGTCGTGGGTGATGAAGACCACGCCCATCTGCATCTCGGCCTGCAGGCCGCGGATCAGCTGCAGGATCTCGGCCTGGATGGTCACGTCCAGCGCCGTGGTGGGTTCGTCGGCAATCAGCAGCGCCGGCTTGCACGACAGCGCCATCGCGATCATCACGCGCTGGCGCATGCCGCCGGAGAGCTGGTGCGGATAGCGCTCGAGCACGCGCCGGGCTTCCGGGATGCGCACCAGCTCCAGCATGCGCAGCGCCTCGGCGCGCGCCGCGGCGCGGCTCTTGCCCTGGTGCAGGCGGATCGATTCCGCGATCTGCTCGCCCACCGGGAACACCGGATTGAGCGAGGTCATCGGCTCCTGGAAGATCATCGCCACGTCGGCGCCGCGCACGCTGCGCAGCGTGGCGTTGTCGGTGCGCGCGAGGTCGATCACCTCGCCGCCGCGCCGGCGCAGCGCCATGCTGCCCGACGCGATCTTGCCGCCGCCATGCTCGACCAGCCGCATCAGCGCCAGCGACGTCACCGACTTGCCCGAGCCCGACTCGCCCACCACCGCGAGCGTCTCGCCGCGGTCGACATGGAAGGACAGGTTGCGCACGGCCTCGACGGTGCGCTCGGACGTGGCGAAGCGCACGGTGAGCCCGTCCACCTGGACCACGCGCTCGGGCGGCAGGACCAGGCCGGATACGGGAACGCGCGCGGGGGCTGCGGTAGTGACCACGGGTACTCCTTGTATGGCGGGATGCGGGACTGGCTGGTGCGCGGCGCGTCAGCCGTAGATCGACACGTCGACGGCCTCGCCCACCCGGGCGACACCGCGGTACATGCCTTCGGTATTGAACGGCAGCGTGACGTTGCCGGCGCGGTCGACCGCGATCAGGCCGCCGCGGCCCTGGATCGCGGGCAGCTTCTCCATCACCACGCGCCGCGCCGCCTCGTCGAGCGGCAGGCCGGCATAGCGCATCTGAGCCGCGACATCGTGCGCGGCCACGGTGCGGATAAACATCTCGCCGGTGCCGGTGGCGGACACCGCCGCGACGTCGTCGGCATAGCAGCCCGCGCCGATCAGCGGGGTATCGCCGACGCGGCCCACCTGCTTGTTGGTCACGCCGCCGGTGGACGTGGCCGCCGCGAGGTTGCCGCGGCTGTCGCAGGCGACCGCGCCCACGGTGCCGAACTTGCTGTCGGGATCGATCGGTTCCGTGCCGCGCGCCTGCTGCGCGGCCAGCGTCGCGGCGTCGTGGTCGAGCAGCGCCATGCCGGCGTTGCCGCGCGCACGCTGCCACTGGTCGTGGCGGGCCTGGGTGAAGTAGTACTCCGGCGCGACCAGCTCCAGCCCCTGCGCCTGTGCGAAGGCCTCGGCGCCGGCGCCGGCAAACAGCACGTGCTCGCTGTGCTCCAGCACCGCGCGCGCCGCCAGCACCGGGTTGCGCAGGCGCGTGACGCAGGCCACCGCGCCGGCATTGAGGGTGGCACCATCCATTACCGCCGCATCCAGTTCATAGGTGCCGGCATGGGTCAGCACCGCGCCCTTGCCGGCGTTGAACAGCGGGCATTCTTCGAGCAGGCGCACCGCCTCGGTGACCGCGTCGAGCGCGCTGCCGCCATCGGCCAGGATGCGCTGGCCGGCTTGCAGCACATGTTGGAGCGCTTCGATGTATTCGCGTTCGCGGGCCGCATCCATCGCCGCGCGGGTGATGGTGCCGGCGCCGCCGTGGATGGCAATGACAGCTGCTTGCATAAGGATAAGGAGACTCGGACTCAGGACTTGCGGGTGTTGGAGGAGCGCGCGCGGCGCGCGCCGGTCTTGGCTTCGGTGGGTGGCACAGGCATCGGCGCGGACCGGCGCGCGGGCTCGGCCTCGGGCGTGCCATACAGCCACGGCAGCAGGAATTCGGTCATTTCGGCGGCGGCCTTGACCGGGCGTTCGGCCCGGTGCGCCACCGCGCCGCACAGCGCCTCGATCAGCGCCAGCACGGTGGCATCGGAATTGGCCGAGAGCCGGTTGCCGGCCTGCGCATATAGCGCGATATCGGCCAGCGGCGCCAGCGGCGAGGTCGGGCCGTCGGTCAGCGCCAGCACCTTGCCGCCGTGCGCCTTGACGCGCTGGGCCAGCTCGATGGTGTCGGTGACGTAGCGCGGGAAGGCGATCACGATCAGCAGGTCGCTCGGCTGCAGCTTGAACAGCTGCCGCGCCGCATGCGACGCACCGCCCGCGCCCGCCACCGAGGTGACCATGCGGCAATGCATTTCCAGTCCGTGCTGCAGCAGCCCGGCAAGGAAACCGCTGGCGCCGAAGCCGGCCACATAGACGCGCTGCGCGGCGAGGATCGCCGCCACCGCGCGCTCGCACGCCTGCGCGTCGATGCCGCGCCTTGTGGCTTCGGCATTGGCGGCCGCATCCTCGAGCGAGGCCGCGAACACTTCGGCCACGGTGGCGGGTCGTTCCAGCTCGCTGCGCAGCCGCTCCACCGGCGCCAGCGTGGCTTCGAAACCGCGCACCAGCTCGGCACGAAACTGCGGATAGCCATCGAAGCCGAGTGCGCGCGCAAAGCGGTTGGCCGTCGCTACCGATACCTCCACCGCCGCGGCGAATTCGTCGATGCGCATGGTCGCTGCGCGAAACAGGTTGGCCAGCACGTATTCCGCCATGCGGCGGTGCGCCGGCGTCAGCGCCGGCAGGCTGCGTGCAATGCGGTCCGAGATCGAATGGCCAATGGGCATGGTGGAAGCGGTTGATCGACCGCGCATCAGCGGGCGCGTCGTTGTGAAAATGAATTTACACGCAACCGACTTCCAAGAAAATAGAGTTTTGCGAGACCAAGGGTAATCCCTAGATTCGCGGGCTTTGCCGGCACTTTGCCGGTGCACGCGTCCACGCGCTTCGACCCGCTTTGGCGCGCTGCCTGCACCGGCACGGCGTGCCGCGCACCGGAAACGCTACAATGCGGGCCAGCGCCACAGCGCCGGCCGCGGCCCGCATTGACGGCGCTTTTTCTGTTTTTCACTCAGGCATTTCCCCTCCCGTGATCCGAATCGACCAGCTAGTCCTTCAGCGCGGCACCAAGGTGCTGTTCGACCACACCAGCGTGACGCTCAACCCGGGCGAGCGCGTGGGCCTCGTCGGCGCCAACGGCAGCGGCAAGTCGACGCTGTTCGCGCTGCTGCGCGGCGAGCTGCATCCGGACGGCGGCGATGTCAGCGTGCCGGCGCAGTGGCGCGTCGCCCACGTGGCGCAGGAAACGCCGGCGGTCAGCCGCACCGCGGTCGACTACGTGATCGACGGCGACACCCGCCTGCGCGAGATCGAGGCCGCCATTGCCGCGGCCCAGGCCAGCGGCGACGGCAGTGCCGAAGGCGAAGCCCACGCCGCCTATGCCGATGCCGACGGCTACACCGCGCCGGCGCGGGCCGAGGCCTTGCTGCTGGGCCTGGGCTTCACGCTGGCGCAGGTGTCGCAGCCGGTGGCGTCGTTCTCGGGCGGCTGGCGCATGCGCCTGAACCTGGCGCAGGCGCTGATGTGCCCGTCGGACCTGCTGCTGCTCGACGAACCGACCAACCACCTGGACCTCGACGCCATCGTCTGGCTGGAAGACTGGCTGGCGCGCTATCCCGGCACGCTGGTGATGATCTCGCACGACCGCGAATTCCTCGACGCGATCTGCAATGTCACGGTGCATATCGAAAACCAGCAGCTGCGCCGCTACGGCGGCAACTACACGCTGTTCGAGACGCTGCGGCTGCAGCAGATGGCGCAGCAGCAGGCCGCCTACGTGCGCCAGCAGAAGGAAATCGCGCACCTGGAATCGTTCATCACCCGCTTCAAGGCCAAGGCGACCAAGGCGCGCCAGGCGCAGAGCCGGGTCAAGGCGCTGGAGAAGATGGAGCGGCTGGCGCCGGTGCACGTCGCCGCCGGCTTCGCCTTCGAGTTCCGCGAGCCCGATGCCGCGCCCAACCCGATGATGGTGCTCGACGGCGTCGATTGCGGCTATGCCGAGGCCGATCCGCCCGTCACCATCCTGCACAACCTGGCGCTGTCGATCCAGAATGGCCAGCGCATCGGCCTGCTGGGCGCGAACGGCCAGGGCAAGTCGACGCTGGTCAAGACCCTGGCCGGCACCCAGGACCCGCTCAAGGGCAACCTGCGCCTGGGCAAGGGCCTGCAGATCGGCTACTTCGCCCAGCACCAGCTGGAAACGCTGCGCGACCACGACTCCGCGCTGCAGCACCTCGCGCGCCTGGCGCCCGACGTGCGCGAGCAGGAGCTGCGCGACTTCCTCGGCAGCTTCAACTTCCGCGGCGACATGGCCACCACGCCGATCGAGCCCTTCTCCGGCGGTGAAAAAGCCCGGCTGGCGCTGGCCCTGATCGTATGGCAGAAGCCCAACCTGCTGCTGCTCGACGAGCCGACCAACCACCTCGACCTCGATACGCGCGAGGCGCTGACCATGGCCCTGGCGCAGTTCGAAGGCACGCTGATCCTGGTCTCGCACGACCGGCATCTGCTGCGCGCCACCGCCGACCAGTTCATGCTGGTGGCCGACGGCACCATCCGGCCGTTCGATGGCGACCTCGACGACTACCGCGACTGGCTGCTGCAGCAGGCGGCGGCCAAGCGCAACGCCGCCACGGCCGCGCACCTGGCAGAGAACGGTGGCGACGCCACCACGATCAACCGCAAGGACCAGCGCCGCGCCGAGGCCGACGAGCGCCAGCGGCTGTCGGCGCTGCGCAAGCCGCTCACCAAGGAACTGGAAAAGGTCGAGAAGCGCATGGCGGTGCTGCAGACTGCCCGGGAGGAGATCGACCAGTTCATGGCCGACGAAGCCAGCTATGCCGAGGCCAATAAGTCGAAGCTGATGGAGATGCTCAAGCGCCAGGGCGAGGTCAACGGCGAGCTCGAGACGCTGGAAGAGAAGTGGCTGGAGCTGCAGGAGCAGATCGAGCAGATTGCCTGACGTCTGCCGCGACGATTTGCTCCCCTCGCCCGCTTGCGGGAGAGGGGCCGGGGGAGAGGGCCGGCGCGTGGCAAGCATCGAGCCGCGTCACTTCGTGGATGCACTGCCCTCTCCCCCGCCCCTCTCCCAGAGGGAGAGGGGAGCAAACCCGCCGGTGGGATGCCGCTGTGGCCCCACGCAAAAAAAAAACGGCGCACACAGCGCCGGTTTTTTTCATTCGAACGCCCCCACCCCTCAGCGGAAATTCTTCTCCCTGCGGATCAGCCCCACCGCCAGCGTCAGCGTCAGCACGAACAGCCAGATCAGCGACCATGCCGGCACCGACAGCCCCAGCACCGGCGGCAGCGGCGCGGTGCACAGGCCGTCGGAGTAGAACAGTTGCGGCAGCACCTTGGCGGTGGGCAGCGCATTAACCCAGTTCTCGAGCGGATCGATGCCGCACGAAGCCTTGGGATTGAGCAGCAGCGACACGTGATAGACCGCCACCGCGATGCCGGCGATGCCGGACAGCATGCCCAGGCCCTGCCACAGCGAGCGCGTGTTCTGCGCCACCGCCGCCAGCAGCGAGAACACGCCGATGCCGATGAAGGCGAAGCGCTGCATCACGCAGAGCGGACAAGGCTGGTAGCCCTTTTCGAACTGCAGGTAGAGCGCGACGCCAACCAGGGCGAAGGAGACGATGGCAATCAGCAGGAAATAGGCACGGGAATTGGCTTGCATCATTGGAACTCAGGTGATCCGGTAATCATTGCCGTCAGTGCGAGGGCGCGGCTGTGCTGCGCATTATTACCGATTTTGCCGCGCCTGCCGTCGACGCCACATGCGGCGCCGGTCCGCTGGCGCGCGGGGGATTGCCGCATCGGCATCATGCGCCCGCTGCCTGCCACGCCGCGCGCGGCAAGCGGTACAGGCAATGCGGCCGCAACGGGTGCTGCGGCGGCAAGGCGGGATGGTCGAAACCCTCCGCGTCCTCGCGCATGCCCAGCCGCTCCATCACCGCGCGCGAGCGGGCATTGGCAAGCGTGGTGAAGGCGACGATTTCCTCCAGCCCGAGCCTGCCGAAGCCGTAGGCGAGCGCGCCGCGCGCCGCCTCGGTGGCGTAGCCCTGGCCCCAGGCCTGCCGCGCCAGCCGCCAGGCGATCTCCACGCACGGCGCGAACGGCAGCGTGGCGGCGGGCTCGTGCAGTCCGACGAAGCCCAGGAAGGTAGCGTCCGCCACGCGTTCGACGACCCAGACGCCCCACCCCTGCTGCGCGATCAGGCTGCGGCAGCGCTCGGCCATCGCATCGCTTTCGGCGCGCGTCAGCGGTGCCGGGAAATAGCGCATCACCTGCGCATCGGCATTGAGCGCGGCAAACGGCGCGTAGTCTTCATCGCGCCACTGGCGCAGCCGCAAGCGGCCCGTCTCGAAAGCGATGTCGGTGTCCATGGCTCAGTCCAGGTGGCGCACGCGGTCGATGGCCTGCTCGATGCGTTCCACCGCGATTACCTCAAGCCCGTCGATCTTCTGCTTGGGCGCATTGGCCTTGGGGATCACGGCCAGCGTAAAGCCCAGCTTGGCCGCTTCCTTCAGGCGCTCCTGCCCGCGCGGGCTGGGGCGGATCTCGCCGGCCAGCCCCACTTCGCCGAACACCACCAGGCCGCGCGGCAGCGGCTTGTTGCGCATCGACGAGTGGATCGACAGCAGCACCGCCAGGTCCGCGGCGGGCTCGGTGATCTTGACCCCGCCCACCGCGTTCAGGAACACATCCTGGTCGAAGCAGGCGATGCCCGCATGCCGGTGCAGCACCGCCAGCAGCAAGGCCAGCCGGTTCTGCTCCAGCCCCACCGCCAGCCGGCGCGGGTTGGGCACGTGCGCGGTATCGACCAGCGCCTGGATTTCGACCAGCAGCGGCCGCGTGCCTTCCTGCGTCACCAGCACGCACGATCCCGGCACGGTCTCTTCATGCTGCGACAGGAACAGCGCCGACGGATTGCTGATGCCGCGCAGGCCGCGCTCGGTCATTGCGAACACGCCCAGTTCGTTGACCGCGCCAAAGCGGTTCTTGAAGGCGCGGATCAGCCGGTGCGAAGAATGGGTATCGCCTTCGAAATACAGCACCGTATCGACGATATGCTCGAGCACGCGCGGCCCCGCCAGGCTGCCCTCCTTGGTCACGTGGCCTACCAGGATGATGGTGGTGCCGCTGCTCTTGGCGATGCGCGTGAGCTGCGCCGCGCATTCGCGCACCTGCGCCACCGACCCCGGCGCCGAGGTCAGCGCCTCGGAATACAGCGTCTGGATCGAATCGATCACCGCGACCTCGGGCTTTTCCACTTCCAGCGTGGCCTGGATCTTCTCCAGCTGGATTTCGGCGAGCAGCCCCAGCGACGGGCTTTCGACGCCCAGGCGCTGCGCGCGCAGCGCGATCTGCGCGCCCGATTCCTCGCCGCTGACATAGAGCACGCGGCGCTGCCCGGCCAGGCTGGCCAGCGCCTGCAGCAGCAGCGTCGACTTGCCGATCCCGGGATCGCCGCCGATCAGCACCACCCCGCCCGACACCAGGCCGCCGCCCAGCACCCGGTCGAACTCGTCGATGCCGCTGGAAAAGCGCGGCACGTCGGCGGCCTCGATCTCGGCCAGCTTGCGCACCGTGGCCGATGCCGCCAGCGGCTGGAAGCGCTTGTTCGCGGCGGATTCCGCCACGGTCTCCACCAGCGTGTTCCACTGCTGGCAATGCGGGCACTGGCCGGCCCAGCGCGGCGTGGTGCCGCCGCATTCGGTACAGGTATAGACAGTCTTGCTCTTGGCCAACGGAAGTCCTTGCAGAATGAATCGAGCCGGGCCTGAAGCGACCCGGCTTGCGGAGATGGCGTCGTGGCGAAGCGGCCCTGCGCAGTGCTCGCGTGCAGAGCGTAACCGCGCGGCGCTGCGCCCGCCCGGCCCCCGCCCCGATCAGGCGACCACGGGCGCGGCGCTGTCCGATGCGGTGATGGTCGCCACCGTGGTCGGCACGCGCGGCGCCAGCGCGCACATCAGCTCGTAGCCGACCGTGCCGCTGGCCTGCGCCACTTCGTCGATCGGCAGGCCCTGGCCCCACAGCGTGACCGGGCTGCCGACGCGCGCCTTCGGGCACGGCGTCAGGTCGACGCACAGCATGTCCATCGACACGCGCCCGACCAGTTCGGTGCGCACGCCGTCGACCAGCACCGGCGCGCGCTGCTCGCCCCAGCCCGACGCATGGCGCGGGTAGCCGTCGGCATAGCCGCAGGCGACCACGCCGATGCGCATCGGCCGCTCCGCGGTGAAGAGCGAGCCGTAGCCGACGGTATCGCCCGGCTGCAGGTCCTGCACCGCGATCAGCTCGCTGTGCAGCGACATTGCCGGCTGTAGCCCGGTGCCGGCGATATCGGCATCGCGGCCGGTGGGCGAGGCGCCGTAAAGGATGATGCCCGGTCGCACCCAGGCGCGGTGCGCCTGCGGGTGCCACAGCACCGCGGCCGAGTTCGACAGGCTGGCCTCGCCCGGCAGGTTGGCGGTGGCGGCGTCGAAGGCCTCGACCTGGTGGGCGATGCCGCGCGGGCCGTCGGCATCGGAGAAATGCGTCATATGGACGATGCTGCCCACGCACGGCATGGCACGCGCGCGCTCCCATGCGGCGCGGTATTCCGCCGGGTGGAAGCCGAGCCGGTTCATGCCGGTGTTGAGCTTGAGCTGGATCGCCAGCGGGCCCTTGGGGCGCGCGCTTTCCAGCATGCGCAGCTGCTCGTCGCAGTGGATCGCGGTGGTCAGCCGGTATTGCTCGATCAGGGCGATGTCCTGCGGCTGGAAGAAGCCCTCCAGCAGCAGGATCGGGCCCTGCCAGCCGAGGTCGCGCAGCAGCACGGCCTCATTCAGGTCCAGCAGGCCGAAGCCATCGGCACCACGCAGTGCAGCAAAGACGCGGCGGATGCCATGGCCGTAGGCATTGGCCTTTACCACCGCCCAGACGCGCGCATCGGGCGCCTTGCGGCGGATCACGTCGAGATTGTTGGCCAGGGCGGGTTGGTGGATGACGGCTTGGATCGGTCTTGGCATTGGAAGTCACATCAGGGTAGCGGACAAAGCCGGCAGCGGCGCGGGCGGCTCATGCGCGCGGCTGGCTGGAGGGACGGCTCTGTCTCAGTATCGATGGCGCAAACGTCACCTGTCGGTGTGCCGCAGCACGGACCGGCGACCCATGTGGGCGACGGCAGCGGCGACGGTTGTGGCGACGGATATGCGGGATGCCCGCAATTGGCACGCCCAGGTATCCCAGTCACCATATCTCGCCGGGCGCACACCAGATCAGGGAAAGACCGGTCCGGCGGGCCGCGGTGGCAGCCGTTATTTGAACACATTCGGATGCTGTTGCCGGGGGTCATCAGGGAATCGGCAAGGCAATTTGCTGTCAAAAAGAGCCGTTGCCGGGGTTCGGGAATGTCATGTTTTCGTGATATAAAGCCGGACGCTCCGGCCATGTTCTAAAAGCGAAGCATTATGTCAATGACTGTCAGGCAGGCCTCACGGCGCCGCAGCGCAGCACCTGCGACACAATTCGACACGGCCGCGGCACAAGGTTCCCTGCAAACCATGGCCTCTGCGGCCGGCACCAGCCTGCCTACCCTGAATGGAGCGCGCGATGGAGAGAAAGTCGACAGCATGAAGAAGGGTTTTTACACCATCATGGCCGCGCAGTTTTTTTCCTCGCTGGCCGACAATGCCTTACTGATCGCCGCCATCGCCCTTCTCACCGAATTGCATTCCCCGCAGTGGATGACCCCGCTGCTCAAGCTGTTCTTCGTTCTCTCCTACGTCATTCTTGCCGCCTTCGTCGGCGCCTTCGCCGACTCGATGCCCAAGGGGCGGGTGATGCTCATCACCAACGCCATCAAGGTGGTCGGCTGCGCCATCATGATGTTCGGGCTGCATCCGCTGCTGGCCTACGGCGTGGTCGGCTTCGGCGCGGCGGCGTATTCGCCCGCCAAGTACGGCATCCTGACCGAGCTGCTGCCCCCCGAAAAGCTGGTGCTGGCCAACGGCTGGATCGAGGGCCTGACGGTGGGCTCGATTATCCTCGGCACGGTGGTCGGCGGCGCGCTGATTTCCGTGCATGTCTCCGGCCTGCTGCTGCGCCTGGACCTGCCCTTGATCAATACCGGCATCGACACCCCGGCCGAGGCGGCGATGGTGGTGATCATGCTGTTCTACGTGATCGCTTCGCTGTTCAACCTGTTCATCCCCGACACCGGCGCACGCTATCCGGCGCAGGAAAAGAACCCGATCAAGCTGATCGCCGAATTCGGCGACTGCTTCCTGGCGCTGTGGCGCGACAAGCTGGGCCAGATCTCGCTGGCGGTGACCACGCTGTTCTGGGGCGTGGGCGCGACGCTGCAGTTCATCGTGCTGAAGTGGGCCGAGAAATCGCTGGGCCTGAACCTGTCCCAGGGTGCGCTGCTGCAGGCCGTGGTGGCGGTGGGCGTGGCGGTCGGCGCAATCCTGGCGGCGGCGCGCATCCCGCTGCGCAAATCGCTGTCGGTGCTGCCGTTCGGCGTGGCGATGGGCGCCACGGTGATGCTGATGGCCTTCTACACCAAGGACGCGATGCCGCAGGTCACGCTCGACGTAATGGGCCTGCACATGCCGCTGTACATGGCCATCGCCTACGTCTTCCTGATGCTGGTGGGCGCGATGTCGGGCTATTTCGTGGTCCCAATGAACGCGCTGCTGCAGCACCGCGGCCACGTGCTGCTGTCGGCCGGGCACTCGATCGCGGTGCAGAACTTCAATGAGAACGTCTCGGTGCTGCTGATGCTGTGCCTGTACGCGCTGCTGATCAAGCTCAACGTGCCGATCGGCGTGGTCATCATCGCGCTGGGCCTGTTTATCTGCGTGACCATGGCGCTGGTGCTCAAGCTGCACAAGTACAACGTCCGCACCTTCAACTCGCTGGCGATGATCGGCGAGGACAAGCACCACTAGCCCCCTCACGGCGAGGCCGCGCCGCGGCCAGCCAGCGCGCGTCAGGCGTCGTCCTGCCCCACTGGCGCGCCTGCCCGCGGCGGCTCTTCAGTGCGTACCAGCGCGCGCTCTTGCCATCCCGGCGGCACCACGAACCCGCGCGAGCATTCGCGCCACCAGCCCGGCGCCTGCGGCCCGGCCGGCTCCAGCTCGCACAGCATCACCGGCGACTCGCGGCGCCAGCCGTGGTCATGGCGCGGATCGGCAAAGCGCTGCGCCAGCAGCGCGTGCAGCGTGGCGGCGTCGTCGGTGCCGGCCTCCGGCACCAGTGCGCCGGAGAGCCACCCGGTACGCGGCAGGCGGCACCAGCGCAGGCCCGGGCGCGCACTGGCGCGCGCGGCCCAGGCATCGAGGGTGGACCACCAGCCGTGCAAGTGGTCCGGCGCAATGCCCAGCGTCTCCAGCCCGGCCGGCACCTGGCCGTCGCGATAGAACAGCCAGCCCAGCAGGTAAACCTCGCTGCGATCGACGGTATGGCCCAGCGCGGCCCGCGCCTCGGGCGTATGCCCCAACGGCAGCTGCCGGTGCACGATATGGCCGAGCTTGTCACCAAGGCGATCGACCAGGTTCGGGCCGACGAAATCCTGCGCCCGCGGCGGCTGATCGCCGCCCGCCGCCATCAGGTAGAACTTGGCCGCCATCTCCCAGTGCACCACCGCGCCCGAGTCCAGCTCGCGCCAGACGAAATCGAGCTCGCCCAGCGTGCGCACGCCGTGGCGGCCGGCGCGCCGCACCGGCACGTTGGCGGCCAGCAGCGACAGCCCCTGCATATGGCGCAAGGCAAAATGCAGCAGCCGCTCGGCATGCCGGCCCAGGCGCAGGCTGCGGTTGGCGGGGTCGTGGTCGGCATCGGCAGCGAGCGCGGCGTGGCCGTCGGCCAGTTCGTCGATGGTGGCGGGCAGCGCGGCGGGATCCGCGCCTTCGAGCCAGCGCTGCCAGGCCTCGAGGGTGCCGGCCGGCCAGCGCGCCAGCGCGGCGCCGGGCACGGTGTCCAGCAGCGGCGGCGACAGCGTGGTCCAGGCCAGGTCGCGCGCGCGTGCCGACGCGGCACGGCGCCACAGCGGCGCGTGCGACGGCCCATGGCCGTCGCCGCCGCGGGTCAGCGAGAGGTCAGGCCCCAGCTCCCGCACGGTCGTGGACCTCACGGGCCAGGCACAGATCTTCCCAGGCGCGCGCCTTGTCGGTCAGCGTGCGCAGCAGGTAGGCGGGATGGTAGGTCACCACCACGGGAATGCCTTCGTACGCATGCACGGTGCCGCGCAGCTTGCCGATCGGCGTGGTGGTGCGCAGCAGCGATTGCGCGGCGAAGCGGCCCAGCACCACGATCACGCGGGGCCTGACCAGCGCGATCTGCCGGCGCAGGAACGGCTCGCACTGCGCCACCTCGTCCGCTTCCGGGTTGCGGTTGCCGGGCGGGCGGCATTTGAGCACGTTGGCGATGAACACATTGCGCCCGCGCGCCAGCCCGAGCGCGCCGAGCATGTTGTCGAGCAGCTTGCCGGCCTGGCCGACGAAGGGCTCGCCCTGCAGGTCTTCGTTCTCGCCGGGGGCTTCGCCCACCAGCATCCATTCGGCCTGGCGCGCACCCACGCCGAACACGGTGTTGGTGCGGGTCTGGCACAGGCCGCAGGCGGTGCAGCCCGCTACCGCGGCCTCCAGCGCCGGCCAGTCCATCGTGGCGATGGCCGCTTCCCGCTCTGCTTGCGCAGCGCCGGGCGCCGGCCCGGCGGGAACCAGCGCCGGCGCAGCGCGCTCGGGGGCTGGCGGCACCGCCGGGACAGCCGGCGGCGCCTCGGGGTGCGCAATCGCAGCAGCCACCGGCTCAGCCGTCACTGCCGCGGGCGGCTCGGCTGCCGGCTGCGCCACTACGTGTGGCGGCGC
Source organism: Cupriavidus phytorum (assembly GCF_003254285.1). Lineage (NCBI taxonomy): Bacteria > Pseudomonadati > Pseudomonadota > Betaproteobacteria > Burkholderiales > Burkholderiaceae > Cupriavidus > Cupriavidus phytorum. The sequence continues at coordinate 466,321 of NZ_QKZN01000002.1, read as the reverse complement.
CTCTGCCGGCGCCGCCACACGCGTGCGCGGCACCCATTCGGTCGGAATGCCCAGCACCTCGAGGAACTGTGCGCGGCGGCTCATGCCTGCCCCTCCGTGCCTTCGTTGGCGGCAGCCTGCGCCGGCCAGGCGCGGCGCAGCACCAGCGCGTCTTCGCGCTTGCCGCCGGGCGCCGGGTAATAGCCCTTGCGGCGTCCGATCTCGGCAAACCCGGCCGCCTGGTAGAGCGCGATCGCCCCGGTATTGGAGGGCCGCACCTCCAGCAGCATGGTGTGGATGCGGTGCGCGTGCGAGGTCGCCAGCACCACCGCGAGCATCAGGCGCCCGAGCCCCTGGCGCTGGCGTTGCGGCTCGACCGTGATGTTGAGCAGGTGCATTTCATCGACCACCGGCATCAGCACGGCGTAGGCCACCAGCGTGCCCGCCGGATCGCGCAGCGTCAGCCCGAGATGCCCGGACTTGACCGAGTTCTCGAAATTGCCGCGCGTCCACGGATGGCTGTAGGCGCGCGCCTCGATGCCCGCCACCGCCTGCAGGTCCAGCGCGCTCATGCGGCCCAGCGACCAGCCCTCGGGCAGCGCCGGCATGGCCGGCACCTCGGGCCAGTGGTGGCGGTCCGCCAGGGGATACGCGGCGCTCACGATGCGCTCCCCGGCTGGGCCGCCGCGCGCGCCGCGCGCGCGGCCGACGCGGCCTCGCGCTCGGCAATGGTCTGGGCAACCTTGTCGCGCAGGTAGACCGGCATGGCCTGGTCGGCGTCGATGGCCTCGCCGCGCGCCAGCGCGCGCAGTGCCAGGGCAACCATCGGCTGCGCATGGGGCATCGCCTCGGGCAGCACGCGCGCGGCGCGGGCCAGGCCCGCCAGGCGCTCGCCAAACACAGTGGACGCGTTGCCGGCCAGCCAGAATTCGCCGTCGGGCAAGGCCACGGTTTCGGGCGCGCCGACCTGCATCGGCGTGAGTTCCGCCCACTCCCGCGCGCCCGCGTTCCAGCCGAAGGCCGCCGCATAGGCCTCGTCCATGCGCGCATCCAGCGCCACCAGCACCGCGGTGCCGTCCGGCAGCGCCGGCGTGGCAGCGCGGGCGCGTTCGGCGCAGGCCATCAGCGTGTTGACCGGCACCACCGGCAGGCCGGCGCCGAACGCCAGCCCCTGCGCCACGCCGCAGGCGGTGCGCAGGCCGGTGAACGAGCCCGGGCCGGCGCCAAAGGCGATGGCCGCGCAATCGGCCAGCGCAATGCCGGCTTCGGCCAGCAATTCCCCGGCGGCCGGCAGCACGCGCGCCGACGAGCGTGCGCCGGTGTGCTCATGGCGCACCAGGCACTCGAGGCCGGCGCCTGCCGCGCGTCCGAGCGCGACCGAGCACCACTCCGTAGAAGTTTCAACAGCAAGAATCCAGGACATGGCGCGATTGTATCCGTTGGGCCCGGAATCGAGGGCTTCTTCGGTTTTATACGGACGGCGCGCCCGCGCGGGGCGGCTATCATCGGACTGCATTTTCGCAATCCAGGACAGTCCACACGGAGGAAACCCCATGAGCGACCTGCAGGCACGCTTCGAACAGGCCCAGATCGACGTCAAGCAACTGAGCGAGCGCCCCAGCAATATGTCCCTGCTGCGCCTGTACGCGCTGTTCAAGCAAGGCAGCGAAGGCGATGCGCACGGCGACAAGCCCGGCATGACCGATTTCGTCGGCCGCTACAAGTTCGAGGCGTGGGAAGCGCTGCGCGGCACCGCGCGCGAACAGGCGATGGAGCAGTACATCGCGCTGGTGGAAGAACTGCGCAGCGGCGCCGCCAGCTGAATGATTCCGGCGCCGGCGGCCTCAGGCCGCCGGCGCCGGACGCGGCCGGATGCGCCAGGCCGCCAGCATCGCGCTGGCGATCACCACGCCCACCGCGAGGAAGGTCTCGTCGAAGGCGCGGATCCGCGCCGCCTGAAGCGCGCTGTCGCCGGCCTGACCCAGCAGTGCGCCATGCTCGGCCAGGCGCCACTGCAGCCCCACCCCCGCCAGGCTCACGCCGATGGCGCCGCCCAGCTGCCGCAGGAAGTTGATGCAGCTCGAACCCTGCGCGATCAGCGTGAAGTCCACGCCGCGCATCGCGCCCAGCGTCAGCGACGGCAGGATGCAGCCCAGGCCGATCCGCCCCAGCACCGCCAGCCCCACCAGCACCAGGTAGGGCGTCGCGCGCGAGCCCAGCGCCATCAGCAGGAACGACAACGACAGCAGCGCCAGCCCGAACGACACCTGCACATGTGGCGGGATCCGGTGCGTGAAGCGCCCCGCCGCCGCAATCGTCAGCGCCAGCATCACGCCCGCCGGGAACAGCACCAGGCCGGCGCGCGACGGGGTGTATTCCAGCGCCATCTGCATGTAGACCGGCAACAGGTAGGTCGAGCCGAACAGGCCCGCGCCATAGATGAAGGCCACCACCGCCCCGGCCGCGAACTGCCGGTAGCTGTACAGCCGCATATTCATCAGCGGGTACGCCGCGCGCAGCTGCCACATCACGAACGCCGCCAGCATCAGCACGCCGAAGCCCGACAGCGCCAGGCCCGCGGCAACGCTCTCGCGCATCTCGACCACGCCGTTGAGCAGGCTGACCGTGGCGATACCGGCCAGGCCCAGCCCGCGCCAGTCCAGCGGCTGGCGCTCGCCCATCATGATCGAGTCTACCGCCATGAAGCGGCGCGCCATCAGCACGGCCAGCAGCGTCAGCGGCACCACCACGAAGAAGATCGAGCGCCAGCCGAAGGCCTCGACCAGGAAGCCGCCCAGGCTGGGGCCCAGCGCCGGCGCCAGCACCACGCCGAAGCCGAACAGGCTGATCGCCTTGCCCTGCTCGCGCTCTTCAAACACGCGCAGGATCAGGATATTGGGCAGCGGCTGCATGATGCCCGCGGCGATGCCCTCGGCCACGCGCATCGCGATCATCACGCCATAGCTGGGCGAGAAACCGCCCACCAGCCCGCCCGCGCCCAACAGCAGCGACGCGCCCAGGAAGGTGCGCCGCAGCCCGTAGCGATTCAGCAGCCAGGGTGTCAGCAGCATCGACAGCGTCATCGCGATCATGAAGCTGGCCGCGACCCATTGCGCGCGCTCCTGCCCCAGCACGAAATGCCGGCTCAGGTCGGGAATTGCCACATTGACGATGGTGGACGAGACGATCGACGAGATCGTGCCCAGCATCAGCGTTGCCAGCACCAGCCAGCGCAGCCGTTCGCCATAGCGCGCGCGCAGCGACTGCCGGGTCGGCAGATCCGACCGCTGGCCGGAACCTTCCGGCGTGGCGGGGCCCTCGCTCACCCCAGCCGCCCGGTGTCGGCGATCTCGCGGATCTTGCGGACGGTGTCGATGTCGGCCGCGTGGTAGGCGGACTTGACGATCTCGGCGTAGCGGTCATCGCCGCTGGCGTCGACGGCCGGCATGGTGGTGTCGTAGATAAAGCGCAGCAGCAGCGCGCCCGGACCCGGGGTCTCGATCGCCATGGTCAGCGTGCCGCCGGCATGCTCGGCCGTGGCCGCGGTCTCATAGCGCACCAGCCGGCGCGGCTCGTAGACCACGTGGTCCTCGATCGAGGCCTCGCCGAAATGCAGCACGCGGTCGATCCAGTTGTCGCCGCGGCCCACCACTTCGGCGCGGTCCAGGCCCAGCACGAAAAGCTCGGGAGATTCGGCGCGCAGCACCAGGCCCTGCCACACCTGCTCGGCCGTCAGCGGTTCCAGCTGCGGGTTGCCCGGATCATTGATCTCCACCAAGTGCTCAAAACGCAACTTCACTCTCCCGTTTGCGATAAGTCGATATTATGAAGTCTCCGCGTATTCGCGAGACCTTTTTGTCTGCGCACTGCAACATTGTGCCGACCCCGCCCTCTCGGATATCGGCCAGACTCGCGCCGGCTGAAGCCTCCGCGTGAACGCCGCGCCCGGCTGAAACATCACTCCTGACAGCAGCTGTCAGGAGACCCGGCGCACAATGCGGCCGCTTTCACACGGAACGCTGCAGGAGGCTGTGATGGAGTTGCTGATCAATATCGATGTCGACGACCTGGCGCGCGGCATCGATTTCTACGCGCAAGGGCTGGGTCTGCGGCTTGGCCGCAAGCTGTTCGACGGGTCCGTCGCCGAAATGCTGGGCGGCAATGCCCCGATCTACCTGCTCGCCAAGCCCGCGGGCACGCGCCCGACCACGCGCGCCGCGACCCGGCGCGACTATCGGCGCCACTGGACCCCGGTACACCTCGATTTCGTCGTCGCCGACCTCGAGCAGGCCATCGAGCGCGCGCTCGAGGCCGGCGCCGAGATCGAGGACTGGCCCCAGGAATTCGCCTGGGGCCGGCAGGCCACGCTGTCGGACCCGTTCGGGCACGGGCTGTGTTTTATCGAATGGAAGGGCCAGGGCTACGGCGCGGTCGCCGACTGAGCCGGCCGCACCGCACGGCGCGGGCGTTTTCGGACCATTCGCATGTCGCCGACTGCGCCGCGATGTCACATTTCCATGCAGGCTCGTGCCTGCCTGTTTCCTTGATGCCCGCGGTGTAATAACATTGTGCTGCCGCCAGTACTGGCCACACCATGAGCAACAAGACATGAAGGCAACGATCCGCAAGATGGGCAACTCGCAAGGTGTCCTGATCCCCAAGGCAATCCTGGCACAGCTGGGTCTGGAGAATGAAGTGGAAATGGAAATCGTCAATGACACGCTGGTGCTGCGCCGGCCCCGGCAGGCACCGCGGCAAGGCTGGGCCGAAGCCAGCCGGCAGATCGCCGCGGACGGCGACGACACCCTGGTGCTGGGCGAGCTGCCCAACGTCGACGACGCGGAGCTGAAATGGTAGCGCGCGGCGATGTCTGGCTGGTCGCGCTCGATCCTACCGTCGGCAGCGAGATCGAGAAGACGCGCCCCTGCGTCATCCTGTCGCCGCCCGAGATGCACGACTACCTGCGCACGGTGACGGTCGCGCCGATGACCACCGGCAGCCGGCCGGCACCGTTTCGCATACCGGTGACGTTCCAGCGCAAGACCGGCCTGATCCTGCTGGACCAGCTGCGCACCGTCGACAAGTCCCGGCTGGTGAAGCGCGCGGGCGGCCTGAGCGACCGGACCGTGGCAGACACCTTGCGGACCTTGCGCGAAGTGTTTGCGGACTGAGCCGCGCGGCGCGGGGGCATTTTATGCCGGCAGGCGGGCGCCGCCTGGCTTCATAAGCTTATGAAAAAGAAATAGACGCCAGAATCGTCCGCGCCGCGCCATCCGGACGCAATTGCGTTAATCTGTGCCCTCGCTCCGGACAGGCGATCCCTGCCCTGCGATTGCCTCTCACTCGCCACATCACAACTAGATCTTCACCTCTCCTATGCGCACGTCTTTCATCAAGCGTCTGGCGGCAGCTGTGTCCGCCATGGGTTTTATCGCCGCCGGCAGTGCCGCGGCCCAGGAACAGACCATCCGTGTCGGCACGGTCAGCGGACCGGACGCCGAAGTCTGGCAAGTGGTCCAGAAGGTGGCCAAGCGCAATGGCCTGAACGTGAAGGTGGTCGAGTTCAACGACTACGTGCAGCCCAACGCCGCGCTCGACGCCGGCGACCTGGACGCCAACAGTTTCCAGCACCAGCCGTACCTGGACAGCCAGGTGAAGCAGCGCGGCTACAAGATGCAGAGCGTCGGCTACACCTATATCTCGCCGCTGGGCATCTACTCGAAGAACCTGAAGTCGCCCAAGGACCTGCCGCAGGGCGCCAAGGTGGCAGTGCCCAACGATCCCTCCAATGAAAACCGCGCGCTGCTGTTGCTGCAGGCGCAAGGCGTGATCAAGCTGAAGGCCGGCGCCGGCACCAACGGTTCCAATGCCACGCCGCTGGACGTCGCCGAGAACCCCAAGAAGCTGAAGCTCGTCGAACTGGACGCGGCACAGCTGGCGCGCGCCCTGCCCGATGTCGGCGCCGCCGTGATCAACACCAACTACGCGCTCGCCGCCGGCCTGCAGCCGACCAGGGACGCGATCGCGCTGGAAGACATCCACAGCCCGTACGCCAACATCATCGTGGTGCGCACCCAGGACAAGGACAAGCCGTGGGTCAAGAAGCTGGTGGCCGCATACCAGTCCGAAGACGTGCGCCAGTTCATGAAGGCGCAGTACAAGGGCGCGATGGTGCCGTCGTTCTGATTGCCGGCGGGCGCCCCGAACACTGCTGAGCGGGCTCGCCAAAGTTTTTTTGCACGGCGCCCGCGCAGGGGCTTGCAAATTCCGCCGCCTTCGGTAGAATTCGCGGCTCACCACCTGCCCAGGTGGCGGAATTGGTAGACGCACTAGGTTCAGGTCCTAGCGGTGGCAACACTGTGGAGGTTCGAGTCCTCTCCTGGGCACCACAATTCAAAAAGGTCTGCGCATGCAGGCCTTTTTTCTTTTCCGCCCAGGAAGAAAAGCGCTTGAGCGCTTTTCGTGAGGACGAGAAGGGCTGCGCTTGCAAGCGCAGCCGGGGTCGCGCATGCGTGACCGAGTCCTCTCCTGGGCACCAAGATTCAGGCGAAGGCCCGCACGGAAGTGCGGGCCTTTTGCTATTTGCAGCGTCAAAACCTCTCTCTCCTTCGCCGCCGCTCTATCGATCGCATACAGTAGTTCTACCTGGGGCCGACACTGCCGTGCGATGGCCTGTTCCGCGTCATAACGGAGAACTACCGTGGCCAAACTGCAAGAGCGTCGCCGTTTCCTGGGAGCCGCGCTGGGCGGCCTGCTGGTCCCCGCGCTGCCGGCGTGCGGCGGCGACGACGACGAGCCGCCGCCCACACCGACGCCGCCCGAGCCGGTCCCCGCGGCACAGATCACCCAGGCCATCGCGCAACTGGACAAGCTGGTCGCTGACCTGATGGCCAGTTCGCGCATGCCCGGCATGGCGGTCGCGGTGGTGCGCGGCAACCAGACCGTTTACGCCAAGGGCTTCGGTCGCCGGCTGGTGACCGATCCCGCGCCGGTCGATGCCGACACCGTGTTCCAGCTGGCCTCGGTGTCGAAGTCCATCGGCGCCACCGTGGTGGCGCGCCAGGTCGGCCGCGGCGGCATCGGCTGGGATACCCCAGTGCGCACGCACCTGCCCTGGTTCACGCTGGCCGATGCCGAGGTATCGGCGGACGTCACCATCGGCGACCTCTACGCCCACCGCTCCGGCCTGCCGGACCATGCCGGCGACCGTCTCGAGGACATGGGCTACGATCGCCAGCAAGTGCTGACGCGGCTGCGCTTCCTGCCGCTGCATCCGTTCCGCGCGGTCTACGCGTACACCAACTTCGGCATGACAGCCGCCGCCGAAGCGGTTGCCGTCGCCGCCGGCACCGACTGGGCCACGCTGTCGGAACAGGCGCTGTACCAGCCGCTGGGCATGACGCGCACCAGTTCGCGCTTTGCCGACTATGCCGCGCGCGACAACCGCGCGCTCGGCCACGTGCGGGTCAACGGCAACTGGGTACAGGGATCGACGCGGATGCCCGATGCGCAATCGGCGGCGGGCGGCGTCAGTGCGTCGGTCAACGACATGGCCAAATGGCTGACGATGCTGCTCGCCAAGGGCGAGTTCGGCGGGCAGCGTGTGGTCGACGCCGCCGCGCTGGCCCCCGCGATAAGTCCGCAAATGCAGAGCAACCCGCCCGCCGGCGGCCGCCCTGCCGGCTACTATGGCTATGGCTTCAATGTCGGAACGACCGAACTGGGCCTGACCTCGCTCAACCACTCCGGCGCCTTCGCCCTGGGCGTCGCCACCAGCTTCATGGCGGTGCCGGAACTTGACCTGGCGATCGTGACGCTGACCAACGCGCAGCCCATCGGCGTGCCGGAAACCCTGAGCGCCCAGTTCTTCGACCTGGCGCAATACGGCGCCATCCGCCGCGACTGGGGCAAGCTCTACGGCGATGCGCTGGCACCGCTGCTGGAGCCGGAAGGCCGGCTGGTGGGACAGCCGCGCCCGGCCAATCCGCTGCCGGCGCGCGCGCTGTCGGCCTACACCGGCACCTACCGCAACGACTACTACGGTCCGCTGCAAGTCGCCGACCAGGGCGGCACGCTGGTGATGACGCTGGGCGCGACGCCGCTGGTGCTGCCGCTGAGCCACTGGGACGGCGATATCTTCACCTTCACGCTCGACAATGAAAACGCCATGCCGGGCACGATCTCGCAGGCCGCGTTTTCCAGCGACCGCGTGTGGCTGGAATTCTACGACCACGAAGGCCTGGGCATGTTTGTGCGCTAGCGGCCCGGGCTGCCTTACGTATTGATCCGATATTGATCGGGTACCGATCCGGCATCGATCCCTTCACGGAGGCACGACATGCTCAGACACCTTGCGCGGATTCCCGCCGCCCTCACCACGCTTGCCGCCCTCTCCGCCTTGCTCGGCGCCTGTGCCGCACCGACGCCGCCGGCGGACGCCCCGCGCCCGGTAGCGTCCGGCCAGCCCACCGCGGGCAAGGCCGAAGTGCTGTGGCTGGGCCAGGCCGCCACGCGCATCACCACGCCGGGCGGCAAGGTCATCGTGATCGACCCGTGGCTGACCAACAATCCGAAGACCCCGCCCGGCTTCAAACAGCTGCCCGCGCTCGGCAAGGTCGACCTGATCCTGGTCACGCATGCCCACAATGACCATCTGGGCGATACCCCCGCGCTGGCCCGGCTGACCAACGCACCGGTGTACAACGGCGGCGGCCTGGGCCGGGCGCTGGTCAGCCTCGGCCTGGTGCCGGAGGCGCAGGTGCAGCGCTTCGGCAAGAGCGGCACGGTGATGCCGTTTGGCCCGGCAGGCCCGAAGATCACGGCGGTGCATGCGGAACACTCATCGGAATTGGCGCTGAAGAACCCGGCCACCGGCAAGGACGAGACCCACTACGGCGGCGAGCCGGTGGGCTACATCATCGAACTGGAGAACGGCTTCCGCATCTGGCACATGGGCGATACCGGGTTGTTCGGCGACATGCGCCTGATCGGCGAGATCTACAAGCCGGACCTGGTGCTGATCCCGATCGGGGGGTATTCCACCATGGGGCCGCAGGATGCCGCGATCGCCGTGCGCGACCTGATCCGGCCGCGCTTCGCCATCCCGATCCACTACCAGACCTCGCCGCAAGCCAGCGGCACGCCGGAGCAATTCAAGGCGGCGCTCGGTGCTGGTGCCGCGGCAAGCGTGATCGTGCCGCAGCCCGGGGAGAAGGTCGACTTCTGAGCGCCGGCGTCAGCCGATGCGGTAGCGCCGGATCACTTCCGGATCCGGGTCGAGGCCCAGGCCCGGGCCCGCGGGCAGCGCAATCATGCCGTCGCGCGGCACCACCGCATCGCCAAGCACCTGTGCGGCCATGTCGAAGTACCGCCATTCGATCATGGCCTCGGCATCGCCCAGCGCCGCGGTGGCATGCATGGCGGCCAGCAGCCCGGGGCCGTCGTAGAAGGTATGGACCATCACCTGCGCGTTGTGCGCCCTGGCCAGGGCAAAGACATCGCGCAGGGCGCTGATGCCGCCCATCTTGGCCGGGCTGGGCTGCACCACATCGACGGCACCAAGGCTTAGCAGGTGCTCGAATTCCATCAGCGTGGTCGCATTCTCGCCGGCGGCGAGCGGAATCGCGCACTGCCGGCGCAGGGCCGCAAGTCCGGCGTAGTTCTCGGGCGGCCACAGCGGCTCTTCCAGCCACCGCAGCGACAAGGGCTGCAGCGCGCGGGCCATGCCGATGGCCTGATGCAGCGTCCACGGGCAATTCGTATCCAGCGTGATCTCGATATCCGGGCCCGCTGCCGCGCGCGCGGCGCGGATCACGGCCAGGTCGACTTCATGCAGCTTCAGGCTGCGATAGCCATCGGCGATGGCGCGCCTGACGTTGACCGCGATCGCCTCGGCATCGGCATAGCGGATCAGGCTGGCGTAGGCCGGCAGCTGCGCGCGCCGCGCCCCGCCCAGCAGCCGGTAAACGGGCAGCCCCGCCGCCTTGCCGCACAGGTCCCACAGCGCGATATCGAGCGCCGACAGCCCGTAGAACAAGGGCCCGCTGCGCCCGAATACATGGAAGCTGCGCTGCAGGTCGAGGCCGATCGCATCGATCTGGCTCGCGTCGCGGCCGATGCAGGCCGGCGCCAGCATCTGCTCGATCGCCGCCCGGGCCGCCGGAACGCCGACAAAGCCAAAGGTTTCGCCCCACCCGACCAGGCCGTCATCGGTGCTCACCTTGAGCAGCAGCGAATCGGCGGCCTGCATGCCGGCCCCGCCCCAGACGCCCGCCGCCGAAACGCCGCCGACCGTGAACGGAATGCGCAGGGCGATGGCTTCGATGCTGGCGATCCTCATGGCGCGCTCCTTCCGGCCGCGGCCGGTCGGGCGACGCCTGTGCCGAGGCCGCAGGACTTCAATATAGGTCAGAAGCCGGGCCCGACATGAGCGCGCTGCGTCCACCCTGTGGAATCCCACAGGGTCGGCGCGCCGGCCTGCCCGCCTTTCACTATTCTCGCCCTGGCAATTCGCGCCAGCCCCAGGCGCCGCGTCCGCTGCGGCCTCCACAGCGCCGCCATGCCGGCCGCGGCCGCGAATTGATCGTTGAAGAACAAGATCCGAAAGGGAAGACTCAATGCGTAAGACGATTTTGCTGATGGCGGTTTGCGCGGCGCTGTCCGCGTGCGGCGGGGACGATAACAGCACGACACCCGGCAACCCGGGCACCCCCGGAACGCCGGGCACGCCGGGCACGCCTGGCACCCCCGGCAACCCTGGCCCCGGCAACCCCGGTACGCCCACGCCGGCGGGCTGGACCGATCCGGCGCCCTTCACCGAAGCCGGCGCGGGCCATGTCAACGTCGCCATCGATGCCGCCGGCAACGCCATCGCGGTCTGGATGCAGCTCGACGAGGGCACCGCCAACGAAAGCGTGCTGGCAAGCCGCTACGTGCCGGGTTCCGGCTGGAGCGCGCCGGTGGCGCTGGAAAACGACGCCGCCGGCGCCACCGACGGCCCGCAGATCGCGATGGATCGCGCCACCGGGCGCGCCATGGTGGTGTGGGCGCAGCTGACCAGCGCAGGCGCCTACGACATCTGGGCCAGGCCCTTCGACCCGGCCACAGGCTGGGGCACGCTGGCCCGTATCGAGGCCGGCGTCGGCCTCGCCGCGCAGCCGCAGGTCGGCATGGACGCCAGCGGCAACGCGATCGCGGTGTGGAGCCAGCGCGACGGCCAGTTCGGCCCGTTCAAGATCGTCGCGAACCGCTACACCGCCGCCGGCGGCTGGGGCACGGAATCGATGTTGGCGACGCCCAATGACGCCGGCATCCAGAACCTGCGCCCGCAGGTTGCCGTGGCCCCTTCGGGCGAGGCGATTGCCGTGTGGGAACTGACCGACCTGGCCAGCAACGGCATCTGGACCAGCCGCTTCAGCGGCGGCAGCTGGGACGCGCCCAGCGAGCTGGTGCGCGACGACAGCATCGACCGCTCGCTCGGCTATCCCGCCATCGCCATGGACGGCAGCGGCAATGCCACGCTGGTATGGGGCCAGTCCGATGTCGCCAACGGCACCGTGGCAAGCACGCTGTACGCCAGGCGCTTTACCTCGGCCTGGCAGAACCCCGTGGCGGTGGCGCCGCCGGTGGCCGAAGCCTTTATCAGCAAGGCCCGGCTGTCCGTCAATGCGCGCGGCGACGCCATGGTGGCCTGGGGCCGCAACGACAACACGCTGGTGGCCAGCGTGGCCCCGGCCAACGGCGCCTGGGGCACCGCGACCGTGCTGCTGAGTGCCAGCACGCGCACGCCCAGCCTGCCGACGGTCGGCCTGGACGGCGCCGGCAACGGCTTTGTCGCCTGGACCCAGGCGCCCGAGGGCAGCAGCGTGGCCGACCTGTGGACCAACCGCTATGTCGCCGGCACCGGCTGGGGCACCGCCGCGCTGGGCGAGAGCTACGGCGACACCGCGGCGATTCCTGCGCTGGCGGTGAACGAGAAAGGCAATGCGGCGCTGGTCTGGAACCAGTGGAGCGATGCCGGCACCCGTATCGCTGGCCGCTATTACACGCCGGCCAACTGACGCGCGGTCGTCGCGCTGACTGCAAGCCCCGGGGCAAGGTGTTGCCCCGGGGCTTCTCCGCGTTAACGGCCGGCCCCCGGTGAAAGCCGCGTCGGTGTCAGATCGACAGCAGCCCCAGAGCCACCGCGCGCGCGCAGGTGGCCTGGCGCCCGCGCGTATTGAGCTTGTCGGCGGCAACGTTGAGGTGGAAGTAGACGGTGCTCTCGCTGATGCCGAGGATGGTGGAGATCTCCCACGTGGTCTTGCCGATCGCCGCCCAGTGCAGGATCTCGCGCTGGCGCCGGCTCAGCGCCGGGCGCGCGGCCTCGCCTTGCAGCCGCCGCAGCGCCGAATGCAGGCAATGCGCAAAGTAGCTCATCGGTGCCAGCGTGGTGCGCAGCGCGCGCAGGTCCGAGGTGGCATCGGTGGTCAGCGTCATGAAGGCCCAGTCGATGCCCGGCGTCCATAGCGGAATGGTCAGGCCCGCGTTGAGCCCGTGTTCACCCGCGCTGCGCAGCAGCTTGCGCGCGCTCTGCCCGATATCGCGACGCGTGTGGTCGACCTCGCCCAGCGCATTCCACGACGTCGCCGGCATGCCCGCGCGTACGTGCGCCACGCGCGCGTCGCCATCCTCGTGCCGCTTCGCGCGCAGCGGCTCATAGCGCGCCCGCGCCCAGTCCACCGAAAAATCGTGGAAGCAGACGAAGTCGTTGTCGTCCTGCGGGCCGAGCGCGGGCTGCTTCATGACGTAGGCATGGTGGTTGAAGCCCATGGCCCGGGCCGCGCGCAGCGCCACCTGTGCGACTTCCTGCGGCGTGCGCGCATTCAGCACGGTCTCGGCGTATTGCCAGTCGCGGAGCGGATCTACCTTCATGCAATCTCCGGCAGGATGCGATCGTGAAGACGAGGCCGTGCGGCAGCTGGCCGGCGGCCGATGAAGCTTGCGAGGGTAGGCGAATTCCGCCGCCATGGAACGCCCCGTTCGGGGGAAGCGCTTCGGCACGCGAGGGCGCGCGGCGCCTGGCCAAGGCACCGCACGGAGCGGCTATGATAAGCCGGTCAGCCAGAACCTTGAGGAACGAGCATCGATGAATCCGTCTGAACAGATCGACCAGCTGATCGCGGGCCTGGCCGACTGGCGCGGCCAGACCCTGGCCCGCCTGCGCAAGGCCATCCTCGCCGCCGACAGCGGCATCGTCGAGGAATGGAAATGGATGGGCAGCCCGGTATGGTCGCGCGACGGCATGATCGCCGTTGCCAACGCCCACAAGGCCAAGGTGAAGATTACCTTTACCAACGGCGCCAGCCTGCCCGACCCGGACCATCTCTTCAACGCCGGCCTGGGCGGCAACAAATGGCGCGCGATCGACCTCGCCGAGGGCGACCAGATCGATGCACGCGCGCTCAAGGCCCTGGTCCGCGCCGCGATCGCGTTCAACCAGGGCAAGGCGCGGAAAAAAGCGCCGGCACAGGCCAGCCAGCAAGACGACGCTTGAGGCGCAGGGGGTTCAGCTTCCCTCGATCTTGAAGCCGATGTCCTTGATGAACTGCCCCCAGCGCGCGTGGTCGGCGCGGACCTGCGCGGCAAACGCATCGGGCGTGACCGCCTGTGGCGGCAGCACGCCCACGCCCGCCAGCCGCTTCTGGTAAGCGGGATCGGCCAGCACCTTGCGCACCGCGGCGGAGACCGCCTCCACCGTCTCGCGGGGCATGGCCTTGGGGCCAAACAGCGCGAAATAGCCGCTCAGCTGTTCCATCTCGGGGTAGCCCAGCTCGCGGAACGTGGGCGCGCCGGGCGCGAGTTCCGAGCGTTCCGGGATGGTGGTGGCCAGCACCTTGGTCTTGCCGGCCTGGTACAGCGGCACGCCGGTGGTCAGGCCGTCGATCATCAGCGGCACCACGCCGCCTACCAGGTCCTGCGTGGCCGGCGCCGAACCCTTGTACAGCACCGGCTCGAGATTTGTGCCGGCGAGCCGGTTGAACAGCAGCGGGCCGAAGTGCGACGATGTGCCCGGCCCGTACGAGGCCGAGTGGATCGGCTTGCCCGGATTCGCCTTGGCGTAGGCGACCAGTTCCTTCAGCGTGTTGTACGGCGCGTCCTTGTTGGCGGCCAGCAGCACCGGCGCGCGGCCGAGTTCGGCGAGCGCGGTCAGGTCGGTCAGGGGATCGTAGGGAACGCGGTTGATATGCGCACCCGAGGTGGCCGAAGAGCCCAGCGTCACCAGCAGGGTCTGGCCGTCGTTCTTCGCGCGGATCACGTCCTGCGTGGCCGGAATGGTGGCGCCGCCGGGCTTGTTCTCCACCACCACCGACTGCCCGGTCACGCGCGCGAGGTAGTCGGCGAACAGGCGCGCCACCACGTCGGTGCCGCCGCCCGGCGGGTAGGCTACCACCAGCCGGATGGCGCGCGCGGGCCACTTCTGGGCCAGCGCGTGCGGCGCCACGCCGGCCGCCACCGCGAGTGCGGCAGTGCCGAGGAACTGTCGACGATCCATAGATGAAGTCTCCGCGTTGTCGTTGTGCGCCGCACCGGCGGCGGGTCTTTCATCTTAGTGAGTGTTCAGTCAGGGGACACGCCCGGGTTTCCACCATGCGCGGCGCGGCCTGCCGGCGGCGGGCGAACCCTTGCACATGGGCTCGCGTGCGCGGGGCCCGCGCAAAAGCGCCGGGCATCGATTTTGCTGGCCTATATTTCAATAGTCATTTTCCGCCGCGCCGCGGTCCGCGCCCCGGAGCCGTGCCGCCATGTGACGACAATGAAATCCGCTCAGCACCCCGGAGGTGGATTATGAGCGCCGTGCCCGAGCCGCAGGTGGCCGACAGCACTACGCCCCCCGGCAAACGCCCCGCCACGTCGACGCGGCACGTCTGGACCCGCTATTGGGTGATTGCCAAACCCTACTGGGTCTCGCAGGAGCGATGGAAGGCCGCCGGCCTGCTGCTGGTGCTGGTCCTGCTGCTGCTGGGCCAGACCCAGGCCGAGGTGCTGATCAACGAGCAGACCGGCGAATTCACCTCGGCGCTGGCGGCGCGTGACGCCGAGCGCTTCTGGGCCTCGATCCGCACCTGCCTCTATATCCTGATCGTCGCCATTCCCGTCTACGCGGTCTATTACTACATCCGCAACACGCTGGGCCTGCACTGGCGGCGCTGGATGACCCACCATTACCTGGACGGATATTTCAAGAACCGCATTTTCTACAAGCTCAATGCGGATGCCGGCATCGACAATCCCGACCAGCGCATCTCCGAGGACATCAACACCTTTACGCGGCAGTCGCTGTTCTTCCTGTCGATCGGCATCGGCGCGCTGCTGCAGCTGATTGCGTTCAGCGCGGTGCTGTGGATGATCTCCAGGGAGCTGGTCTATTTCCTGGTGGTGTACGCGATTGCCGGCACCTTTGTCTCGATCGCCTGTTTCGGCCGGGTGCTCATCGGCCTGAACTTCTACCAGCTCAAGCGCGAGGCCGACTTCCGCTTCAGCCTGATCCGCGTGCGCGAGAACGCCGAGTCGATTGCGTTCTATCGCGGCGAGCCCCAGGAGTCTTCCCACGTGCGCGGACGCTTCGGCAAGGCGTTCCAGAATTTCGAGCGGCTTATCCGGTGGCAGCTGGGGCTGAACATGTTCCAGTATGGCTATGGCTTCCTGACCATCCTGCTGCCCAGTGCGATCGTGGCCTCGCGCGTGCTGGACGGCGAACTCGAGGTTGGCAGCGCGATCCGCGCCGCGGGCGCCTTCGCCGCCGTGCTGAACGCGCTGACGGTGATCGTCGACAACTTTGAAGACCTGAGCCGGTTCGTGGCCGGGCTCGACCGCCTGGACACGTTCTCCAGCACCCTGACCGGGAAAAAGACGACCGCGCCCCGCGCTGCCTCCATCATCGAGTCCCGCCAGGACTCGCGACTCGCGCTGGAACATGTCACGCTGCAGACGCCCAACCAGGAGCGCACGCTGGTCACCGACCTGAGCGTGTCGATCCATCCCGGCGAGGGACTGCTGATCGTCGGCGCCAGCGGCGGCGGCAAGAGTTCGCTGATGCGCGCGATCGCGGGGCTGTGGAACAGCGGCGCCGGCCGCATCGTGCGGCCGGCGCCGCAGGACATGCTGTTCCTGCCGCAGCATCCGTACATGGTGGTCGGCAGCCTGCGCAGCCAGCTGCTCTATCCCAACCATGTCGGCCGGCAGGTCGCAGACGACGAGCTGCTGCAATTGCTGGATACCGTCAACCTGCGCGACATTGCCAGCCGCTTTGGCGGGCTCGACACCGAAGTGGATTGGAGCAAGGTGCTGTCGCTGGGCGAGCAGCAGCGCCTGACCATCGCGCGCGTGCTGCTGGCCAAGCCGCGCTATGTGATGCTGGACGAGGCCACCAGCGCCCTCGACATCAGCAACGAAGAGGCCCTGTACCAGTTGCTGGCCGGCTTGCAGGCGACGCTGGTCAGCGTCAGCCACCGGCCCACGCTGCTGAAGTACCACCACCAGGTGCTGGAGCTGCCGGGGGACGGCAGCTGGCGGCTGCATCCGGCAAAGGATTACCGGTTCGGCTGGTAACGGGCGGCGCAGCTGCATCGGCAGAGGCAGCGGCAGCACGCCTCCGGATGCGTTGCGCTATGCTGAACGAATTCCCATCCGCAGTGCCTACCGGAGACCCACCATGCGCCATCGCCTGTCCGTCTGGCTGGCCGCGACCGCGGCAACCCTGCTGTGCGCCTGCGCAACGCTGCAGCCCGTGCAGACCGCGCAGAAAATGATCGGCAGCCCGCAGAGCGCCGTGCGCGATACCTTCGGCGCGCCTTCCGAAACCTATCCGCTCGCCAACGGCACCAGCCGCTGGATCTATTCCAAGCAGCCGCTCGGGTTCGAGGTGTATGCCGCGGACTTCGACGCCGGCGGCAAGCTGACCAGCTTCCGCCAGATGCTGACCGAGAAGGAAATCTACGCCGCCCGCCCGGGCGTGTGGACCAAGCAGGACGTGGCCGAGCACTTCGGCCTGCCACGCGAGCCGGTCGAGTACTACCCGATGATGAAACGCGAGGCGTGGTCGTACCGGCTCTACGCCGGCGCGTACCAGCCTGCGCACTTCAGCGCGTACTTCGACGAGCGCGGGGTGCTGGACCGCACCATGATCATCGTCGATGCGATCGGCGGGGATGCGCGCGATGGCAACAAGTGAGCGGCCCGGCAACAGGCGGTCGTGTCACCGATGCCGGCCTTATCCCTGGTCGGTGCCTCTGGCGGGATCGGGGATCATTGGCGCGCCCGGCTTGCGCAGCATCTTCTCGACCTCGCCTGCATGCAGCTCCTCGAGCTGGATCAACTGCCGCGCATACTCCTCCAGCGCAACCGAGCGGCCCTCGACCAGGCCGAGCAGTTCACGGTACAACGCCAGCGCCTCCTGCTCCGTGGCCAGCGACTCGCGCAGGATCGCGCCGATATCCTGGGTGTGGGCGTCCAGCAGCTCGCCGATGCCGAGCGAGGGGTAAGCGCCGAGAGTGGTGATCCACTCGCCGGCCTGCTGCGCATGCAGCAGCGACTCGTTGGCCTGCTCGCGCAGCCACGACACGATCGGGATGCGCCCGAAGCCGAAGATCAGGAACGAATAGTGCGTGTAGCGCACCACGCCGGCGAGTTCGGCCTCGAGAATCCGGTTGAGGACGCCGACAACCTTGTCCTGTTCGATGTCCGCCATGGCAGCACCTCCCTTGTGGGTGGAGTCCGTTGCAGCTCCGCAGCCCGCATCGCGCCTGCGCGCCGCGCCCGCGCCTTCAGCGGTAGACCAGCACGGGTACCCGACAGTGGGTCAGCACCTTCTGCGTTTCACTGCCGACCAGCAGGGCGTCCAGGCCCCTGCGGCCGTGCGACGCCATGAAGATCACGTCACACTCGTGCCTTGCCGCGGCGTCGATGATGCCCTTGTAGGGGACGGTTGCCGTCATGTCGGTGGCGCACGGTACGCCCGCCGCGCTGGCGGCGGCAACCACCTCTTCCAGCCGCGCCCGGGCCCGTTCGGCTTCCTGCTCTTCGAAGGCCTTGCGCCTGGGATGGCCGGCGTCGCCCGATGCGAGGTAGGGATACTCTTCCATGCAGGTATAGGCAGTCAGCCTGGCGCCATCGGCCTTGACAAAACCGATCGCCGCTTCCATCGCCATCCTTGAAAGTTCCGAGCCATCGGTGGCCAGCAAGATGTGCTTGAACACGATTCCCCTCCCAATGCGTTGGTTCGCGGCGGAGGTGAGGCGCTCCGCCGGTCAAGCTTCAGTATGGACAAGAATCCGGCCTGCGGCGGAATGCAACGACGGCCGGCGCCCGGCCGGCGCGCTTGCGGCGTGGACTTTGCGTACGCATGGACGGAAGCGGGGCAGGACCCCATGCCGAGATCCCGGCCCCGCCCTTCTTACTGCATGTGCTGCCCGCCGTTGATGGCGATATTGGAGCCGGTCACATAGGCCGCGTCGTCGGAGCACAGGTAGGCGATCAGTGCGGCCACTTCCTCTGGCTTGCCGACGCGGCCCACCGGGATCTGCGGCAGGATCTTGGTCTCCATGATCTCCCTGGGCACGGCGTTGACCATCTTGGTGGCCAGGTAGCCCGGCGAGACCGTGTTGACGGTCACGCCCTTGCGCGCCACTTCCAGCGCCAGCGACTTGGTGAAGCCGTGCATGCCGGCCTTGGCCGCGGCATAGTTGGTCTGGCCGAACGCGCCCTTGGAGCCGTTCACCGACGAGATATTGATGATGCGGCCCCAGCCGCGCTCGACCATGCCTTCGCACAGCGGCTTGGTGAGGTTGAACACCGAATCGAGATTGGTCCGCATCACCGCATCCCAGTTCGGCTTGTCCATCTTCTTGAACGCCATGTCGCGCGTAATGCCGGCATTGTTGACCAGGATGTCGACCTGGCCGACGTCGGCCAGGATGCGCGCGGCGCAGGCCTGGCAGGCGTCATAGTCCGATACGTCGACCTCATAGGCGCGCATCTCGCGGCCGCTGGCCGCCATCGTGGCCAGCCAGTCCCCGGCGTTGGCATTGCCGGGCGAGTGCGTCACCACCACGGCATGGCCGGCGTCGTGCAGCCGGATGCTGATGGCTTCGCCGAGTCCGCCCATGCCACCTGTTACCAATGCGATTCTCTTCGTCATGCTGATTGCGTCGTTGTCGTGAGTTGAAAGACCCCTGCCTTGCAGGAAGGGACATTCCCCCGGTAGTCCCCGAGCAAGTTCCCGCTACCGTCGCGCAGGCAAAGCGCGGCCATGCCGGGCCGGACCGTGCCGGTCCCGGTGCGCATCGATGAGGCGGGAAGATATGGTGTCGCGGTGCCGCGGCCCGGGAACGCGGGGTTCCCGGGCCTGCATGCCTGCGATCTGTCTGCAGCGCGCGGTCCGGCCTGGCCGGGCCAGCGCTGTGTTCGCTGTGCTGTTACGCCTTGGCGGCGCGCGGCGTAGCGTTGGCGGCCGTGGCCGACGCGGCAGCGGCGGTCTTGGCAAAGTTGGCCTTGGCGACTTCCGCGGTCTGCTTGGCGGCGTCCTGGAACGACTGGTACGTGGTGTTGGCCGCGGCGACGCCCGACTGCAGCAGCGCGGTCAGCGCCTCCGAACCGGCCGGCGCGTTCTTGACGAAGGTGTCGACGAAAGCCTGGACGTTGCGGTTGTGCTGCTCGTACTGCGCTTCGACGGCCTTGCTCAGCTGCGCCTGGGTATTCGAGGCGATTTCATAGACATGGCGCGCATACGCCACCGCCTTCTCGGCGGCCGGCTGGGCCTGTTGGCCCTGGGCCGCAAACACTTCACGCACGTCCTTGCCGGACAGCACCGCTTCGATGTTTTCCTGACCTTCGGCGAGCGTGGTCCTGAGGGTCTGCAGGTTCAGCTCGGTCAGCTTCTGGAAACCTTCAAATGCCGTGTTCGTCAGCGCGAACAAATGGCTCACGTTGGACTTCTGCGCCGCAGCAAATTGTTCGGGCGTAAAAGGTGACATGCAGATCTCCTGTGGGTGGATCGGGACGGAATGGCGCGCCGGCGCTGGCACTCGGTCACGGCAACGCGTGCCGATCGTGCCTGGCCGCCAATCTTGCAGCGCACCATCGAACCCGCATCCTAGAATGTTTACTCCAATTCAGGCCCTAGGGATAAACCCAAAAAGTATTGAAGACAGGACAAGAAAGGTGCAGCCTCCGGCGCTAAAGTTACAAGTACTTACGCTGTATTGCTGCACTGCATGACAGGTATAAGGCCGGCTTAACGCAGCGGCCGAGCAGCGTGAAAAAGCAAAAAAAACCGCAGCCGAAGCTGCGGTTTCCGATGGCAAGTACCGGCTTGCTCAGACTTCTTCGTACAGCGGCAGCGTCAGGAACTCGGCAAAGTCCTCCGACGTCGACATCTGCTCGAAAATCTCGGCGGCGCGGTCATAGGTGCTGGTGTCGCCACCAACCAGTTCCTTGACCTTGGCCAGCTCTTCCGGGATCAGCTTGCGCACCAGCTCGGCCGTGACCTTGGTGCCATCCTCCAGCTTGCCCTTGGGCGAGCGGATCCACTGCCACACCTGCGAGCGCGAGATCTCGGCAGTGGCGGCATCTTCCATCAGGTTGTGGATCGGCACGCAGCCGTTGCCGGCCAGCCAGGCGCCCAGGTAGTGAATGCCGACGTTGATGTTCATGCGCAGGCCGTGCTCGGTGATCGGCGTTTCCGGCTGGAAGTTCAGCAGGTCGGCGCCCTTCACCTGCACGTCCGGACGCTGCTTCTCGAACTGGTTCGGCTTGTCGCCCAGCACCGCGACGAATTCCTTCATCGCCGGCTCGACCAGGCCCGGGTGCGCCACCCAGCCGCCGTCGTAGCCATCGGTGGCATCGCGGCGCTTGTCGCTGATGATGCCTTCCATGGCGATGGCGTTCTTCTCCGGATCGTTCTTGATCGGGATCAGCGCGCTCATGCCGCCGATCGCGGGGGCGCCGCGGTGGTGGCAGGTCTTGAGCAGCAGCAGCGCGTACGAGCGCATGAACGGCGCGGTCATGGTGACCTTGGCGCGGTCGGCCAGGCAGAAGTCCTTGTCGTTCTTGAACTTCTTGATGCACGAGAAGATGTAGTCCCAGCGGCCGGCGTTCAGGCCGGCGCTGTGCTCGCGCAGCTCATACAGGATTTCGTCCATCTCGAACGCGGCGAGGATGGTCTCGATCAGCACGGTGGCCTTGATGGTGCCTTGCGGCAGGCCGATTTCGTTCTGCGCCATCACGAAGATGTCGTTCCACAGGCGCGCTTCCAGATGGCTTTCCATCTTCGGCAGGTAGAAGAACGGGCCGGCGCCGCGCGCGATCTGTTCCTTGGCGTTGTGGAACAGGAACAGCGCGAAGTCGAAGATGCCGCCCGAGACGCGCTTGCCGTCGATGGTGACGTGCTTCTCGTCTAGGTGCCAGCCGCGCGGGCGCACCTGCAGCGTGGCGATCTTGTCGTTCAGCTTGTACTGCTTGCCCTTCGATTCCAGCGTCAGCGTGCGGCGCACCGCCGCCTTCAGGTTGACCTGGCCCTGCAGCTGGTTGTGCCAGTTGGGGGTGTTGGAATCCTCGAAGTCGGTCATGTAGCTGTCAGCGCCCGAGTTGAAGGCGTTGATCACCATCTTGGCTTCGACCGGGCCGGTGATTTCCACGCGGCGGCATTCCAGCGCCTTGGGCACCGGGGCAACCTTCCAGTCGCCTTCGCGGATGTTCTTGGTTTCCGGCAGGAAGTCGGGCACCTCGCCGGCGTCCAGGCGCTTGGCACGCGCGACGCGCGCGGCCAGCAGTTCCTGACGGCGCGGCTCGAAGGCGCGGTGCAGCTTGTCTACCAGGGCCAGGGCTTCCGGCGTGAGGATATCTTCGTAGGCCGGCAGGATTTCGCCGGTGATCTTCATGCCCGCGGGCAGCGTGATAGCCATCTTGTTCTCCTGTTAAACGATAGCGATAGCTTGGGTTGTTGGGCGCCCTGCTATGCCGCCACGCCGTGGGCGCGGACGAAATCGAGCAGGTCGTTCATGTCGTGACCGGTGCCGGAGGGGGCTACGTCGAGCCGCTCCGCCGGATGGCCGGCACGGTTGATCCAGAAAGTGGTGTAGCCATACCAGGTGGCGCCGCAGGCGTCCCAGCCGTTGGACGAGACGAACAGCATCTCCTGCGCATCCAGGCCGAAGGCGAGCGGCCCAAGCGCATAGGCGGCCGGCGCGGTCTTGTACTGGCGCACCGCATCGACCGACAGCACGTGGTCGAACAGCCCGTGCATGCCGGCGCTCTTGACCGAGATGTCGAGCATCTCCGCGTTGCCGTTGGACAGGATGCCCAGCGGCAGCCCCGCCTTGCGCAGGCGCTTCAGTGCCCCCAGGTTTTCCGGGAACGCCGACAGGCACGCATATTCCTTGAGCAGCTGCGCCTCGGCGGCTTCGTCCAGCGGCAGACCCAGGCGCTCGGCGGCGTAGCGCAGCGCGTCCACAGTGATGGCCCAGAACGGCTTGTAGTGCGCACCGTCGGGCGCGGCCATAGTGCGGATGCGCGTGTAGTCGATCTGGCGGTCGCGCCACAGCAGCGCCAGCGCCTCGCCGCGGCCCGGGAACAGCTGCTCCGCGCGCGCGGTGACGGAATACACGTCGAACAGCGTGCCATAGGCATCGAAGACGACGGCGCGGATCTTGTTCATGGGAGCCTGGACAACCTGCAACGGTACGGGGCGACTTATGGGCCGACTTGGTGAGCGGCGGCCAGACCACAGCTGCGTGGCTCTGTACACCATTGAATGCATCGAATTGTAGGGAGACGCTGCAGTGCGGCAAAGAGGTCGTCGGTCACTTGATCTTTTACTTTTACACAACTAATCTTGGCTGACTAAAACCAGACTCCGCACCAAATCCTCTTCACTGGTGACCAAAGGCCCGCCGTGGCACGCCTTGCGTGGCCAGCGCGGCACCCTGCGGGATCTCCCGTGCAACTCAGGCGAAACATTCGTGGACCATTTCAAACAACTGGAGACCTTTGTATCCGTCGCCTCGCGCGGTAGCCTGTCCGCCGCCGCCGCGGCCGAGGGCGTGGCGCCCGCGATCATCGGCCGGCGCATCGATGCCCTGGAAGAGCGGCTGGGCGTCAAGCTGCTGGTGCGGACCACGCGCAAGATCAGCCTGACCTTCGAGGGCTCGGCGTTCCTGGAGGATTGCCAGCGCATCCTGAACGACCTGCACAACGCCGAGGCCAGCGTCTCGGCCGGCGGCGTCAAGGCCAGCGGCCACCTGCGCGTGACCGCGCCGGCCGGCTATGGACGCAAGCACGTGGCGCCGCTGGTGCCGCTGTTCATCGAGTCGCACCCTGATGTATCCATCACGCTCGACCTCTCCGACCGCGTGGTCGACCTGGTCAACGAAGGCTTCGACTGCGCCATCCGCCTGGGCGACCTGCCCGATTCCAGCCTGGTGTCGATCCGGCTCGCCGAAACCCGCCGCGTGGTGGTGGCCGCACCGGAATACCTGGCGCGCGCCGGGCGCCCGAACACGCCTGAGGACCTGCAGCGGCATAACTGCCTCGCCTTCGGCGCCAGCGCCAACATGCAGCGCGGCTGGGTGTTCCAGGAAGAGGGCCGCGCCTTGACCGTGAAGGTCGGCGGCACCATGGAATGCAGCGACGGCGCGGTGCTGCACGAGTGGTGCCTGCAAGGCAACGGGCTGGCCTGGCGCTCGTGGTGGGAAGTCGGCAGCGAGATTGCCAGCGGACGGCTGGTGACGGTACTGGACGAGTTCCAGGCGCCGCCGATCGGCATCCATGCGGTGTTCCCGCAGCGCAAGCACCTGCCGCTGCGGGTGCGGCTGTTTATCGACCACCTGAAGAACACCTACGGCAATCCGTCCTACTGGCGGCGCGCCGAGCAGGCCGCGGCGCTGCCCGTGGCGGAAGTGCTGGCGGACTGAACCCGCGGCAGGCCACGGGCGTGCCGAGGATCCATCCGGATGCCATTGACATTACGCAATGACCTTCTCGGCACACTGACTACAATGGATTCAAGACAGGCGTTGCCCGGCGCCGCGGCCCTGCCGCGAACCGGCGGGCCGCCGCCCTGCCCCGACCCTAGTCAGCCAAGGAGCCCCGCATGTTCCAACATATCCTGCTTCCCACCGACGGCTCGGAACTCTCCAAGAAAGCCATCAACGGCGGACTGGAGCTCGCCAAGGCCATCGGCGCGCGCGTCACGGCCTATGTCTGCCTGGAGGAATACCCGTACACGCCGTTCAGCGAGATCGTGGTCGAGGCCCCGCAGGCATTCAAGGACCGCATCGAGAACCAGGCCAAGCTGTATCTGAAAGAGGTCGAGAACCTGGCCACGGCGGCCGGCGTGACCTTCGACGCCGACATGTCGACCTTTGCCGTGCCCTACCTCGGCATCATCGATGCCGCCGAGCGCCACGGCTGCGACGTGATCTTCATGGCCTCGCACGGCCGGCGCGGCCTGTCCGGCCTGCTGCTAGGCAGCGAGACGCAGAAGGTGCTGACCCATACCGACATTCCGGTGATCGTCTACCGCTGAACCCCAGCGCAGCGCGCAAAAGCGCCAAAGCAAAACCGCCCGCACCGGCATGACCGGTGCGGGCGGTTTTTTTCTGGCACAGGCGGCTTACGAAGCCTTGCTCATGCGCTGCTCGATATGCTTGGCGCGGTCGTCCGAGCCCGGGTGCGACGAGAACATGCTGGACTTGCCGCCGTCGAGCTTGGCCAGCTTCTGGAATGCCGTGACCAGGCCCTTGGTGCTGGCCTTGTTCTTGGTCAGCAGGTCGAACGAATAGTCGTCGGCAGCGGTCTCCTGCGACTGCGAGAACTGCGCGTTGATCAGCTTCTCGCCCAGCTCGCCCAGCTGCGATTGCGACAGCGCCGCCACCGCGCCATTGCCGGCCGACGCCGCCGCGCCGCGCGCCGCGGTGGCGGTGTAGGCCACCTGCATGGCCTTCTTGGTGTGGCCCAGCGCCACGTGGCCCAGCTCGTGGCCCAGCACGCCGCGCACTTCGTCGTCGGTCATCATGTCCATCAGGCCGCTGTAGACACGCACGCAGCCGTTGGCCATGGCCCAGGCGTTGACCTCCTTGGTCATGTAGACCTTGGCGTTGACGTTGGGCACGTCGCTGTTCTTCAGCACGCTCATGATCTTGACCAGGCGCTTGCTGTAGGTGCTGTTGGCAGCGGCGATCTTGTTGGTCTTGTCCGATTCCGCGCAGGCCTGGTCCGACAGGCTCTTGACGTCGGCGTCGGACAGCGTGGCAGCCTTGGCCAGCGAGGTGCCGGCGCTCAGCATGCCGTCGACATTGGTGGGCATGCCGCCGGAACAGCCGGCCAGCAGTGCCGCCGCGATGGCGCAGGCAGCGAGCGAGAGAGTTGCTTTCATGATGTTGTTCTGGATGAAGTGGCTCGGAGAGTGCCGATAAAGGCTCCGGCACTTTAAGCCATCTGTCCGCGCCAGGGAATCACCCAAATGCTGCAAGCCGCCAGAAATGACAATTTGTTGCATTTGGACAATCTCTCAGATCGAAGTCCGTAAGCATTGCGACGGCCCAGGCGCGTTTGGGGCAGACGGGCGCTCAATGCCGTGTGGCCCATCCGCACCGCAACAAACCTTTACAAATCCGTCCGTGAAATCACGGATCGGTGCCCTAGCCTGTTCCCATGCTTTCGAGGGAGACGGCCATGCCTTCGTCACGGGACACCTTCAAATTGCGTCGACCTGGGCGTCGCACCATGAACTGGCACGACGTCGCCCTGATCGCGCTTGGATGGGTTGGCCTGTGTCTCGGTGTGGGGTGGACGCTCTCCAAGGCGGCTGGCACCTTCGAGTGAATCGCCGGTATGCGCTCCCGCATCCGGCGCATATATGGGAGTCGCATTGAGAATAAAAAAATCGCGCCGTCCCTGAGAGAGAACGGCGCGTCGCCTAAAAGAGAGAGCGTGATGGTCGCACGCCCTCCCGATCCCGCCGGACCCACGAGCCGGCGGGAGTGACCAGGAGAGTCAGGCCACTTTCTTGTCTTCGAAGAACTGCTCGTCTTCGGTCGAACCCTTCAGCGCGGTCGTCGACGACTGGCCGCCTTCGATGGTCTGGGTCACGGCGTCGAAGTAACCGGTGCCGACTTCGCGCTGGTGCTTGACCGCGGTGAAGCCCTTCTCTGCGGCCTTGAACTCGGCTTCCTGCAGTTCGACGAATGCGCTCATCTGGTTGCGGGCATAGCCGTAGGCCAGGTTGAACATCGAGTAGTTGAGCGAGTGGAAGCCGGCCAGCGTGATGAACTGGAACTTGTAGCCCATCGCGCCCAGTTCGCGCTGGAACCTGGCGATGGTGGCGTCGTCCAGGTTCTTCTTCCAGTTGAACGACGGCGAGCAGTTGTAGGCCAGCATCTTGCCCGGGAAGCGCGCGTGCACGGCCTCGGCAAATTTCTTGGCGAACTCCAGGTCCGGCTTGCCGGTTTCGCACCACACCAGGTCAGCGACCTCGGCATAGGCCAGCGCGCGCGAGACCGACTGTTCCAGGCCGTTGCGGACGCGGTAGAAGCCTTCGACGGTGCGCTCGCCGGTGCAGAACGGCTTGTCGTTGTCGTCGATGTCCGAGGTCAGCAGGTCGGCGGCTTCGGCGTCGGTGCGGGCGATCACCAGCGTCGGCACGCCGGAGACGTCGGCAGCCAGGCGCGCGGCGGTCAGCTTGGCGACGGCTTCGCGGGTCGGCACCAGCACCTTGCCGCCCATATGGCCGCACTTCTTCACCGAAGCAAGCTGGTCCTCGAAGTGCACACCGGCGGCGCCCGCCTCGATCATGGCCTTCATCAGTTCGAAGGCATTCAGCACGCCGCCGAAGCCCGCTTCCGCGTCGGCGACGATGGGGGCGAAGAAGTCGGTGTCGCCCGAGCCTTCGCTCCACTGGATCTGGTCGGCGCGCTGGAAGGTGTTATTGATGCGCTTGACCACCTGCGGCACCGAGTTGGCCGGATACAGCGACTGGTCGGGGTACATCTCCCCGGCCAGGTTGGCGTCGCCGGCGACCTGCCAGCCCGACAGGTAGATCGCCTTCAGGCCCGCCTTGACCTGCTGCATGGCCTGGTTGCCGGTCAGCGCGCCGAGCGAGTTGACGAACGGCTCGGTATGCAGCAGGTGCCACAGCTTTTCGGCACCACGGCGCGCCAGGGTGTGCTCGACCTGAACCGAACCGCGCAGGCGCACCACGTCCTCGGCGGTGAAATTACGCTTGATGCCCTTCCAGCGCGGATTGGTGTCCCAGTCTTTTTGCAGGGCCTGGATCTGCTCTTGGCGGTTCATGGTCGCTCTCCTGAACGTGATTGGGAATGCTGGGGATCTCGTGCTCGCCTGACCCGGGGCTGCGTCGCGTCGCCGATGCGTCGGCCGCTGTTTTCGTGCCCGGCGTCCTGTGTCTTATATAAGAGTGTAGAGAACGCTACCGCGCTGCAACAACCCCGACCTCTGGAATAGACCAAGATTTATTTGTTTTTTAAATCAATGCTTTATATAAAATATTTCATGATGCGGGACAGAGTCTTTCATCATGAGAAATGGCGTTGTGCTTCGCAAATCGGTATTTTTGCGGTTCAAAACCTTTTTCCACATTGTGAAAAATCAGCCGAACGGCTAGTTAAGGCGACTGGCGCGCAACACCGCCGAGGCCGGCGCGCTTTCGATATGGTCGACAAACGGCCAGGCGCACGTCGCCGGCATTGATCCAGCACGTTTGCGGCGAGATTTGTTGTGGGATTTGCTGCGGGACTTACGGAGCGTGCATGGCCGTCGGTTCCATCGCTCGATGTCATGGTCGGCCATGCTACGCAAAAGCAAACGGCGCCGCGAATGGGCGCCGCTGTTTGAAACGCGCGGGGATTCAGGCCGCGGCCGTATCGCGGGCGCGGCGATAGGCCACCCAGTCACCGCCGTCGATGCGCGGCAGCGCGGCGGCCGCGGCGTCGGCCACCGGGTACAGCAGGCAGGTGACGGGCTGGCCGTTGTGCTGCACCGCCTGTTCCTCGCGCACGAACAGCGTGGCCTGTCCTGGATAGACCTCCTCGATCTCGTCCAGCACCGGCAGCAGGGCGTCGGCAATCTCGTAGATGTCGCCGACCACCGGTCCGCCGCCGGCGTCCAGCACCAGGCCGGGATAAGTGCCGAAGTCATAAAGCCTGCCGGCTACCGTGCCGGTGCCCAGCAGCGTGGGCGCGGCAATGCCGTGGCGCAGGGCCGCGGCGTTCAGGTCGTTGACCTCGCCGGCGCGCAACGTGCCATAGACGAAGACGCGCGGCATGCTCAGCGCTCCAGCGCTTCGTCGGCGACCAGGATCCCGTCGACGTCGACGTAGATCCAGTTGCCCGGGCGCACCACCGCGCCCGGCATCTGCACCGCGACCTCGCTCTCGCCGACGTTGCGCTTCTGGCTCTTCTGCGGATGCGCGGCCAGCGCGCGGATGCCGATGTCGCACACGTCCAGCTCGGCGGTATCGCGGATGCACCCGTTGACGACGATGCCGACCCAGCCGTTCTTCTCTGCCAGCAGGCCCAGGTTGCCACCCACCAGCGCGCAGCGCAGCGAGCCGCCGCCGTCGACCACCAGCACGCGCCCGCGGCCCGGCGACTCCAGCGTGGCGCGCACCAGCGAGTTGTCTTCGAACACCTTGAGCGTCGCGGCCGGACCGGCAAACGCCGGCTGCTTGCCGAAGGCGCGGAACACCGGCGCCATCACGCGCAGCGTGCCGTCGGCAAGACGGTCTTCATGCGCGTCGCACAGGTCGGTGGTGACGGGCTTCATCTCGGGTCTCCTGGTCGATAAGAAAAAATGTTGTGGCCGCGTAGCGTCATGGCTTCCGGCTGGCCAGCGCCTGCGCCCGGATCGCGCTCAGCGTGGTGCGCGGCGTGATCACGTCCGGGTCCACCTGGATTTCGATCAGCGTCGACACGGGCGCCGCCAGCGCCTCGCGCAAGGCCGGCGCAAAGGCCTCGGTCGTGGTCACGGTGGCGCCGCGTGCCCCGTAGGCGCGCGCCAGCGCGGCAAAGTCGGGATTGTGCAGCTCGGTGCCGGACACGTGCGTCGGGTATTCGCGTTCCTGGTGCATGCGGATGGTGCCGTACATGCCGTTGTTGACGACGATGATGATGACCGGCGCCTGGTATTGCATCGAAGTAGCAAGTTCCTGGCCATTCATCAGGAAGCAGCCGTCACCCGCCAGCGCCACCACGGTACGCCGCGGGAAGGCGATCTTGGCACCGACTGCCGCCGGCACGCCGTAGCCCATCGCGCCGCTGGTCGGCGCCAGCTGGCCGCGGCCGCCGCTGGTGAACGGGCGATAGTGGAAATAGCGGTGCAGCCAGCCGGCATAGTTGCCGGCGCCGTTGGTCACCACCGCGTCGTCCGGCAGCATCTGGTCCAGCGTGCGGATGACTTCGGCCATGTCGACGCCCTGCCCCGTGAACGGCGGCGGCTGCAGGTAGCGCTCGTAATCGGCATGCGCGGCCTCGGTCCACGCTTTCCAGCGTGGCGCGCTGGGTGGTTGCAGGCCGGCCAGGCGCGCGGCGATGGCCGGCATCGCGGCCTGGATCATCAAATCGGCCTGGTACACGCTGCCCAGCTCTTCGGCGCCGGCATGCACATGGACCAGCTTCTGGGCCGGCCGCGGCGCCGCGATCAGCGCGTAGCCTCCGGTGGTCATCTCGCCCAGCCGCGGGCCGATCGCGAGCACCAGGTCGGCATTGCGGACGCGCTCGGCCAGCGCGGGATTGATGCCAATGCCGACATCGCCGGCGTAGTTGGGATGGCGGTTGTCGAACAGGTCCTGGCCACGGAAGGCGCAGCCCACCGGCAGCGCGAAGCGCTCGGCAAAGGCCTGCAGGTCGGCGCAGGCCTGCGGGGTCCAGCCGCTGCCACCGGCCAGCACGAACGGGCGCTCGGCGGCCTGGAGCATCTCGGCCAGCCGCGCCAGCTCGGCCTCGCCGGGCCAGGCCATGACGCGCTGGTAGGCCTGCAGCTGCGGCACCGCGGCGGTTTGCGCCAGCATGTCCTCGGGCAGCGCCAGCACCACCGGGCCGGGCCGGCCCGAGGTGGCGGTCTGGTAGGCGCGCGCGATGTATTCGGGGATGCGCTCGACCCGGTCGATCTGCGCCACCCACTTGGCCATCTGGCCGAACATGCGGCGGTAGTCGATTTCCTGGAAGGCCTCGCGGTCCATGAAGTCGGTGCCGACCTGGCCGATGAACAGGATCATCGGGGTCGAGTCCTGGAACGCGGTATGCACGCCGATGCTGGCATTGGTGGCGCCCGGCCCACGCGTGCAGAACGCCAGCCCGGGGCGGCCGGTCAGCTTGCCGTAGGCCTCGGCCATCACCGCGGCCCCGCCCTCCTGGCGGCAGACGATGAAGCGCAGCCGGTCGCGGCGGCGGTGGAAGCCGTCGAGCACCGCCAGGTAGCTTTCGCCCGGCACGCCGAAGGCCAGTTCGGCCCCGTGCGCCAGCAGCGCATCGACCAGGATATGCCCGCCCGGCAGCGGCGCGCCGCGATCGGTGTCTTCAGGCTGGGTGGCGTTGGCCGGCGTCATTGGCATGGAAACGTTCCTCAGGCAAGCGGATTCGGAAAGCGGCGGGCAGGCTGGCGGAGTGGCTAGGCGGCCTCCGCCCGGCCCGCGGCCTGGCTGCGCGAGCGGTTGCCGTTGCCCACGGTCACCGCGGTGAAGATCGACAGCAGCTGGAAGCCGCCGATCATGAAGAAAACCCAGGCCGGCAGCCTGGCGTCCATCAGCGCGCCGAAGAACAGCGGGCCGCAGGCCAGGCCAATATCCAGCCCCGAGTAGACCACGCCGTAGACGCGCCCGGTGGCGCCGGCCGGCGCTGCCGCACGCACCAGCAGGTCGCGCGAGGGCCCGGCGGTGCCGGCGCCAAAGCCGATCACGCCCATCAGTACCGGCACCAGCAGCGCCGGCACCAGGTTCAGCCCCACCAGCACTGCCATCAGGCCCGACACGGTGAAGCTGACCGCGATCAGCCGGTCATGGTTGCTGGTGCGGCTGGCGGCAAAGCCGCCGACGATCATGCCGCCGGCGCTGCACAGCATGTAGACGGTGTAGGACGCGGTCGCCAGCGTGAACGGCATGCCGTACAGGTAGGTCAGCGCGGTGGGGGCGAAGCTCTGGATGCCTGCGGCGGAGAACGTCGTCAGCAGGAAGAAGCCCCAGCACACCCATACCTGGGGCAGGCGCAGGAATCCCAGTACGCTCCCACCCGCGGCCGCCGTCCGGGCGGCGGGCCGGCCCACGGCGCCCTGCACTTCGCGCGGGTCCAGCACGTGGCGCAGCGCCACCAGCACGGCCAGTACGATGAAAGCCACCGCCGAGGCGGCCGCCAGCGCCACGCGCCAGCTCGCCAGGTTGGCGATCGCCACCAGGAACAGCGGCGCCGCGGCCCAGCCCAGGTTGCCGGAAATGCCGTGCACCGAGAACGCGTGGCCCAGCCGCGGCTGCGACACATGCTTGTTCAGCAGCGTGAAGTCGGCCGGATGGAACACGCCGTTGCCCAGGCCCGCCACCGCCGCGCCGAACAGCAGCCCGGCATAGCCGCCGCTGGCCGACAGCAGCAAGGCCGCGGCGCCCAGGCAGGCCAGCCCGCCGAACAGCACCGGCCGCGCGCCGAAGCGGTCGACCACGAAGCCCGACGCGGTCTGGACCACCGCCGACACCGCGAAGAACACTGTCATCAGCAGGCCCAGCTCGGCATAGCTCAACCCGAACTCGGCCTTGATCCATGGGAACAGCGGCGCCAGCAGCAAGTGGTAGAAGTGCGAGACCCCATGCGCCAGCCCCACCAGCCCGATCACCTGGGCGTCGTGGCGAAGGGAATTTGGCGTGGGCTCGAGGGCGGCGATGGACATGGCGCGGGCGGTCGGAGGGGCAATGCGGTGGGCTGGGCGGCGGGCAAAAAAATACGGGCCGAAGCCCGCATCATAGAGGAAAACCCCTGTCCGCTGCTGGCAGGTGGCGGCCACGCCGCCTCCGTGCCGGCCGATCTTGGCCCACCCCCGCCGTCACATCTGCTTGAACAGGTGCGCGTACTGGCGCGCCACCGGCAGCAGCTCCGGCCGGTCGCGCAGCCGCAGCGACAGCCGGCCCAGCGACTGGTTGACCGCGCTGGCGACGCAGCTGATGTTGACCACGGTGCCGCGGTGCACCTGCCAGAAGCGCTCCGGATCGAGCTGCTGGGTCAGCTCGCGCAAGCTGGTGCGGATCAGCGCCTCGCCGGCGCCCGAGACCACGTTGACGTACTTGTCGGTGGCTTCCAGGTAGATCACTTCGTCGACCGGGATGATGCGCACCTCCTGCCCCACCAGCGCCTTGATAAAGCGCAGGTACTGGCGCTGCGGCGCGCCGGCCGCGCCCGGCGCGGCATGCTCGAGCGATTCCAGCCGCGCCAGCAGCTGGCCGAGCCGGTCGGTCTCGGCCACCGTGGCTTCATCGTCGTCGTTTTCCGCTTCCGCGGGGGCGGCCAGCCGGTCCTTCAGGCGCTGCACGGTCGCTTCCAGCCGTTCGCGCTGCACCGGCTTGAGCACATAGTCGACCGCGGCGCGCTCGAAGGCCTCCAGCGCAAACTGGTCGTAGGCGGTGACGAACACCACCAGCGGCGGGGCATCGAATTCGATCAGCTCGCGCGCCACGTCCATGCCGCTCATGCCAGGCATGCGGATATCGAGGAAGGCCACGCGCGGCTGGTGTTCGCGCGCCGCCGCCAGCGCGGCCACGCCGTCGTGGACCACGGACACGACCCGCGCCTCGGGCCACAGGGCCGCCAGTTCGGATTCCAGCACGCGGGCGAGCAGCGCTTCGTCGTCGGCAATCAGCAGGGTCGGGGTCATGGGGGCGTGGGGGCGTTGTCGTTAGCAGCTTCGTGGCGCTGCAGGCGCCGGCACGGGCGAAACCTGCAGCGCTTGTTGTTTCAGGTGAGCCGACAGCGAGTGCGCGTCAGAGCCGTGGCATGGCGGGGGCGGATACCGGCATGCCCTCCGGCATGGCGGTGACGGTCTGGGTCAGGGTGGGCGCCTCGGCCGGGCGCTCCAGCGGCAAGGTCAGCCGCACCACCACGCCGCGCGGCGTGTTTTCTTCCATCTGCATGCTCGCCGCCGCGCCGAAGATACGCGCCAGGCGCTCGCGCACATGGGTGATGCCCAGCCCCGAGCCCTTGCCCGAGGCATGGCCGAAACCCACCCCGGTATCGGCGATCACCACCTGCACCGCGTTGTCGCCTGCGGCGCGCGCCGACAGCCGGATATGGCCGCCGATCATGCAGGGTTCGATGCCGTGCGTGACCGCGTTTTCCACCAGCGGCTGGATCAGCATCGGCGGGATCTCGACCTTCGCCAGTTCGCGCGGCAGGTCGATGTCGTACGAGAGCCGCTGGCCGAAGCGCATGGCCTGGATCTCGAGGTAGCTGCGCAGCAGCTCGAACTCCTGACGCAGCGTGCATTGCTCGGCGCGGGTATGCGCCAGCGACATGCGCAGGAAGCCGATCAGCCGCTGCAGCAGCTGCCGCGCCGCGGGCGGATCGGTAGCGATCAGGCCGTCGAGGTTGGCCAGCGAGTTGAACAGGAAGTGCGGCTCGATCTGCGCCTGCAGCGCCATCAGCTGCGCGCGCACCAGCTGCTTTTCGGCTTCCTCGCGCTGCAGCGCGTCCAGCGCGGCCTGGCGCTCCAGCGATGCCAGCTTTTCGCGCGACCAGTAGAAGTAGATCATCGACGCGGCTGCCAGCATGCCCACCACCAGGCACATGCGCAGCATGCCGCCGGCCTCGTCGGCCGACTTCGGCGGCAGGTCCAGCACCACGCGCGTGGCCCAGCTGCCGAACACCACGCCGGCGGGCACCGCCGCGGCGGCCAGCAGCAGGAAGGGCCAGCGGCGCGGCCGGTCGTTCCACCAGATCACCACGCGCGGGATGTCGATCAGCGCCCAGATCGACAGCCCGATCAGCTGGCTGTAGACGAAGTTGTGCCACAGCGAGCCGCCGGTCTGGAAGCCGTAGTTCAGGCTGATGGCGATCACCGAGTTCATGCACAGCACGAACAGCAGGTCGCGCCCGAGGATATTCAGGCGGGACGGAATGGCGGTGCAGGCGTGTGTGAAGCAGCGGTCCATGGCGTTCATGTTAGCGCGGCTTTCGCCATGCGCAATACAGCGGGTGATGTGACGGCGACATGGGGCGAGTCAGCCACCCTGCCCTGTCACATCGCCGGACCGCGCCGGAGTGGGCGCGGACGCGGGCACAGGCGCCGCGCCGCGGCCCGCCAGCGCGTGCCACCATTGACCGGACAGCACATAGCGCGGAAAGGTGATCCACTGCTCGGCGAGGATGCGTCCGGCGATGTCGGCCGGTCCGGCAAACGGCTCCGGCGCATGGGCCTCGAGCCGGTGGCCGCGGCCTTGCAGCGCCATCGACATGCCCATGCACACCAGCCCCAGCGCGATCGCAGGCAGGTTCAGGCGCAACAGGCCATAGAGGCCCAGCACGGTGCCAGCCATGAACATCGGCACGGCCACGATATGCAGCAGCAGGTTGCGGGGATGCTGGTGGTTGCGGGCATAGCCGCGCCACTGCCAGCGCAGTAGCGGTTCGTCGTCGCGCATGATCGTCTCTCTCTCCCTTGCCCGGTCCTTGCCGACCGGCGGCCGTGCGCAAGCTTTGTTGCGCTGCGGTACACGTGTGGCGCCTGACCGGAACGCCAGCGCAGGGACGTGCAGGGAATGTACCCCGGCCAGGGATCTGAAGAAAGTCTGTTGCGACGAATGGCGGGCACGGGGTGCGAACGGCACCGGGCAGGTGCGGATGGCGTACCTGCCGGCCCGTGCGGGTGCCGCCGGCGCCGCGCGCCGGGTCAGGCGGCCAGGGCCTGGCGGTCCTGCTCGGACAGCGCGCTGCTGACGGTGTCGCGCGACAGGTGCGGCGCGAACATGTTGATGAAGGCGTGCGCATAGCCGCGCAGGTAGGCGCCGCGACGCACCGCCACGCTGGTGGTGTTGGGCGCGAACAGGTGGTCGGCCGAGATCCGCACCAGCCCGGAGTCCTTGCGTTCGTCATAGGCCATCGACGCGATGATGCCCACGCCCAGGTCGAGTTCGGCATAGGTCTTGATCACGTCGGCATCGAGCGCCGTCAGCACGATCTCCGGCTGCAGGCCCGCCTCGGCAAAGGCGCTGTCGATCTTGCGGCGGCCGGTGAAACCGGCGTCGTAGGTGATCAGCTGGAAGTTCGCGACGTCTTCGAGCGTCGGTTCCGGCAGGCGCGTCAGCGGATGGTCCGGCGACACCACCAGCACGTGCTGCCAGCTGTAGGCCTCGAACGAGGTCAGCCCGGCCTCGGTCGCCAGCGCCTCGGTGGCGATGCCGATATCGGCCTGCCCGGTCAGCAGCAGCTCGACGATATGCGTTGGCGACGCCTCCTGCAGTGCGAGCGTCACATGCGGGTATTCGCGGCGGAACGCCTGCACCACGCGCGGCAAGGCGTAGCGCGCCTGGGTGTGGGTGGTGGCGACGGTGAGCCGGCCGGTGTGGCGGCCCGCATATTCGTCGCCGGCCTGGCGCAGGTTCTCGGCCTCGAGCAGCAGCCGCTCGACGATGCGCACGATCTCGCGGCCGGGCTCGGTCAGCCCGGTCAGGCGCTTGCCGTAGCGCTCGAAGATCTCCACCCCCAGCTCCTCCTCCAGCTCGCGGATCTGGCGCGACACGCCGGGCTGCGAGGTGTAGAGCGCGTTGGCGACCTCGGTCAGGTTGAACTGGCGGCGCACCGCCTCGCGGATCGAACGGAGTTGCTGGAAGTTCATCGTGCGGCCTCTTGCTTTTGGATGGGGGCGGAGCCGTTGGCTTGCGTAAAGACGCGCAGCTGGCGCGGGCGCACGGCAAGCAGCTCGCCCTCGCGGAAGCCCGCGTGGCGGAAGCGCTCGAGCGGCAGCGCCACCTCGATCACGTCCTGGTTGTCTTCGCGCTCGAGCTCGAGCTGCGCCACCGGGCCCAGCGTCAGCGCGCGGCGCAGCGTCACGGCGATGCCGTCGGCGCCGGGTGCATAGCGCTCCAGGTCCAGATCGTGCGGGCGGACATAGGCGACCGCATCGCCGGCGGTCTCGTGGCCGCTGCCGACCACCGGCAGCACCGCCTCGCCGGTATGCAGCAGGCCGCCGCTCTCGCCCACTTCCAGCCGGCCGTGGAACAGGTTCACGTTGCCGAGGAAGCCGAACACGAATGGCGTGGCGGGATGGTTGTAGACCGCCTCGGGCGAGCCGTGCTGCTCGACGCGGCCGCGGTTCATCAGCACTACCTGGTCAGCCACTTCCAGCGCTTCTTCCTGGTCGTGCGTGACGAACACGCTGGTCACGTGCAGCTCGTCGTGCAGGCGCCGCAGCCAGCGGCGCAGTTCCTTGCGCACCTTGGCATCGAGCGCGCCGAAGGGCTCGTCGAGCAGCAGCACGCGTGGCTCCACCGCCAGCGCCCGTGCCAGCGCGATGCGCTGGCGCTGGCCGCCGGACAGCTGCGCCGGGTAGCGGTCGGCGAGCCAGTCGAGCTGGACCAGGTCCAGCAGCGCATGCACCTTCTCGCGGATCTGTGCTTCGCTGGGGCGCTCGGCGCGCGGCTTCACGCGCAGGCCGAAGGCGACGTTCTCGAACACGCTCATATGCTTGAACAGCGCGTAATGCTGGAACACGAAGCCCACCTGGCGCTGGCGCACATGCTGGTCCGACGCATCGCGCCCGGCCAGCACGATCTGACCGGCATCGGCGCGCTCCAGCCCGGCGATGATGCGCAGCAGCGTGGTCTTGCCGCAGCCCGAAGGCCCCAGCAGCGCGGTCAGCTCGCCCTCGTCGAAATCGAGCGAGACATTGTCCAGCGCGACGAAATCGCCAAAGCGCTTCTCTACGTTCTTGACCTGGATGCTCATGATGCTTGTCCTTGCACTGAAGCCGGCAGGCTTGCCAGCGGCCGCTCCGGCGCGGCCTCTTCGGTTTCCTTGCGGGCGCGGAATTCCACCAGCGTCTTGATGCCCAGCGTAATCAGCGCCAGCAGTGTCAGCAGCGACGCTACCGCGAACGCGGCCGCGAAGTTGTACTCGTTGTAGAGGATCTCCACGTGCAGCGGCATGGTGTTGGTCAGTCCGCGGATATGGCCCGACACCACCGACACCGCGCCGAACTCGCCCATCGCGCGCGCATTGCACAAGATCACGCCGTACAGCAGGCCCCAGCGGATATTGGGCAGCGTGATATGGCGGAAGGTCTGCCAGCCCGACGCGCCCAGCACGATCGCGGCCTCTTCTTCTTCGCTGCCCTGCGCCTGCATCAGCGGAATCAGCTCGCGCGCGACGAAGGGGAATGTGACGAAGATGGTGGCCAGCACGATGCCCGGCACCGCGAACATGATCTTGATGTCGTGCGCTTCCAGCCATGGACCCAGCCAGCCCTGCGCGCCGAACAGCAGCACATAGACCAGGCCGGAGATCACCGGCGACACCGAGAACGGCAGATCGATCAGCGTGATCAGCAGGTTCTTGCCGCGGAAGTCGAACTTGGCGATGGCCCACGCCGCCGCCACGCCGAACACCACGTTCAGCGGCACCGCGATCGCCGCCACCGTCAGCGTGAGCTGGATCGCGGCCAGCGCGTCGGGCTCGACCAGCGCTTCCCAGTAGGTCTGCACGCCCTTGCGCAGGGCTTCATAGAACACCGATGCCAGCGGCACGAACAGGAACAGCGTCAGGAACAACACCGCCAGCGCGATCAGGGTGTAGCGCACCCATGGCGCCTCGCCGGTGGCGTCGAAGCGGTGATGTCCCCTGGCGCTGCCGTGCCCGCCGAGGCGTCCCGAGATCGATCCGGCCATCTCAGAACTCCTTGCCCGCAGCGGGCGCTTCAGCGGCCAGCGCGGCGCGCGCACCCGACTGGTGGCGGCGCGTCCAGGCCTGCAGCAGGTTGATCAGCAGCAGCAGCGCGAACGAGATCACCAGCATCACCACCGCCACCGCGGTGGCGCCGGCGTAGTCGTACTGCTCCAGCTTGGAATAGATCATCAGCGGCGCGATCTCGGACACCATCGGCATGTTGCCCGAGATGAATACCACCGAGCCGTACTCGCCGGTGGCGCGCGCGAACGACAGCGCAAAGCCGGTCAGCAGCGCCGGCAGGATCGCCGGCAGGATCACGCGGCGGAAGGTCTGCAGCCGGTTGGCGCCGAGGCTGGCGGCGGCCTCTTCCAGCTCCTGCTCGACGTCTTCCAGCACCGGCTGCACCGTGCGCACCACGAACGGCAGGCCGATAAAGGTCAGCGCCACCACCACGCCCAGCGGCGTGAACGCGACCTTGATGCCGAGCGGCTCCAGGTAGCGGCCGATCCAGCCATTGCCGGCGAACAGCGCGGTCAGCGCGATGCCCGCCACCGCGGTCGGCAGCGCGAACGGCAGGTCGACCAGCGCATCGATCAGGCGCTTGCCGGCAAAGCGGTAGCGCACCAGCACCCACGCCACGATCAGCCCGAACACCGTATTGACGATGGCCGCGATCAGCGACGCGCCGAAGCTCAGCTGCAGCGATGCCACCACGCGCGGCGCCGTGATCGAGGTCCAGAACGCGTCCCACGTCATCGTGAACGTCTTCAGGAACGTGGCCGACAGCGGCACCAGCACGATCAGCGTCAGGTAGAACAGCGTGAAGCCAAGCGACAGGCCGAAGCCCGGCAGCACGGTGAAGCGCTGCGTGGACGGGTGGCGCGGCGCGGGCGCCGAGCCGGAACCGGACTCGGGCACGCGGGGCGCCGCCGGCGGCGGCGCGTCCGCCAGGGAAATGGATGGAGGCATGTCGTCTCGTCTGTGAGCGGTGCGCTGCCAGGCCTGTTGGCCCGGTCCGGCACGCCGTTCTTTATGACACCGGCAACTAAGGCGCCGGCTTACGAGACAGATTCTGCAGAGCCGTCTTTATAAAAAGAACGAATCTTTATGAATTTTCTTAGACGGTTTAGATATAAGGGACCGTCGGGGCGACTTCGAGTCCTGCCTCCCAAGGGGTGCCTGAAGCACTTTGAGTGCCGGTATCGCCCCTCTGGGCGATGCGCTGCACCAGCGTATCGAGCAGCGCGAGCCCTTCGGGCCACTCGCCGAGTCCCGAGTCGGCATTGATGTGGCCGAGATGGCCAACGTCGACCAGTTCGCTGCCCCACAGCGTGCCCCACGAGAACGCGGTGCGCTGTGGCATCCACGGGTCGTTGCGACTGGCCGCGAGGATGGTCGGGAACGGCAGCCGGTAGGCGGGCAGCAACGCCGCCACGCCGAACTTGTCCGGATCGGCCGGCGCCACCAGCAAGGCGCCGGCGATGCCGACCGGGTCCAGCGCCGCCTGGCGCAGCGTCGCCAGGCAGCCGAAGCTGTGCGCCACCAGCACCGCGCCGCGCGCGGCCACGCGCCGGGCCCGCATCACGCCTTCGGAAACGCGCTCGGCCCACAGCGGCAGGCTCGGGCGCGACCAGTCATGCTGCTCGACCCGCTGCCAGTCCGGAAACTGCTGCTCCCAGCGGCTCTGCCAGTGCCCCGGACCGCTGCCGTGCAGGCCGGGCACCGTCAGCACCTGCAGATGGCGGGGAATTTCCAGCCGCGTGGCACGGCCGGGTGCGGTCCTGTCCGATGGCGTCATACCGGCTCCTCGTTCAGTGCATGCAAGGTCGCGGCATGGGATGCAGCGACCGATCGATCCGCCGCGCGCAGCGCGGCCGCATTCACCAGCCCGCCGGCAAAGGCACCCTGCCCCAGGCCGATGCCGGCGGCCTGCAGGCGCTCGATGCTCTCGGCGTCCTGCAGGCGCCGCCCGATCAGCGTGACGCCGGCGCTGGCCGCGCTGGCGCGCAGGCCGGAGAGCTGGCGGTCGGTCCAGGTGCGGCGCATGTCGAGCTTGAGCCAGTCCGGCAGTGCATGCGCCATCAGCGCCCCCGCCTCCGCCGGATCCGACGCCTGCAGGCTCACTGCGAAGCCATTGCGCCGGTAGTTGCCGACCACATGCAGCAGCAGTGCGAGGTCGTCGTTGGCGCTGGCCGGCACCTGGATCACAAAGCGCTCCAGCGGCAACCCCAGCGACTGCAGCGCGCGCCGGAACGCCGCGCCGTGGTCGTCGGCCACCGCGGCGAGCAGCCGGTTGTGCACGTTCAGCACCAGCTTGTGCTCGCCGTCCGCGGCAAAGTAGTTGATGGCATGCAGCAGGCGCGAGAGCCGATCCAGCGACACCAGGGTGTGATCGTCGGCCGCCATCGCGAACAGCTTCCATGCCGCCAGGCCGACGCCGTCCTCGGCATAGGTATGGATCGCGCCTTCATGCGCCACCACCTGCCGGTCCGCCAGCGTCACCAGCGGCTCGAACGCGCTGGTCAGCGAGCAGTTGAAGAACTGGCCCTGCACCTGCCCGCGCGCATCGCGCCACAGTTGCCGGTCCGCCAGTGGCTGGCGCGGCAGCGATTCGAGATAGCGTTGGAGCGCAGACGCTGCGCCCGTGGGTTCATGCACGCCTGGCATGGTGATCCTTGGGTTGACCGGCCATTCGGGAGGTTCTGGGCCGGCGGTCTGATTGATAAGGGCAGGCGCGGCGCCAGCGGCGGCCTGCCTGCTCATGATAGAAGCCTGGCAGGCGCCGGCGTATGAAGATTTAGGACTGTCGATATGCGCCGTCAGGCAGCCCAGCTCACATCCAGCGGCGGTGCGGCGGGCACGGCAGCCTGCGCGCCGGCCGCTGCGGCGGCCGGCGACGGCCGCATCACCCGCTGCAGCACCTCGGCTTCCAGTTGCGCAAAAGCCGCGGCGCCGCGTTCGCGCGGCCGTGCCAGCGCCACGCGCGTGTCCATGGCGATGCGGCCGTCCTCGATCAGCACGATGCGGTCGGCCAGCGCCACCGCTTCGGAGACATCGTGCGTGACCAGCAGCGCGGTAAAGCCCAGCCGGCGCCACAGCGATTCGATCAGCGCCTGCATTTCGATGCGCGTCAGCGCATCCAGCGCGCCCAGCGGTTCGTCGAGCAGCAACAGCTGCGGGTGGTGCACC
This sequence comes from Cupriavidus phytorum, assembly GCF_003254285.1. NCBI lineage: Bacteria > Pseudomonadati > Pseudomonadota > Betaproteobacteria > Burkholderiales > Burkholderiaceae > Cupriavidus > Cupriavidus phytorum. Next base: position 425,249 of record NZ_QKZN01000002.1, on the reverse strand, counting down.
AGCGCGCGCGCCAGCGCAACGCGCTGGCGCTGGCCGCCGGACAGCCGTGCCGGCCACGCCTGCGCGCGGTCGGCCAGCCCTACCTGCGCCAGCACCTGCGCTGCTTCGGCGCGGCGTGCGCGCGGCAGGCCCAGCGCCACGTTGTCCAGCACGCGCTTCCACGGCAGCAGCCGCGCGTCCTGGAACATCACGCGCACGTCGGCCTGGCGCGCCCGGCCCGTGGCGGCGGAGTCGCCATCGATGGCAATGCTGCCGCCGTCGGCCGCTTCCAGCCCGGCCACCAGCCGCAGCAAGGTGCTCTTGCCGCAGCCGCTGCGCCCGACGATGGCCAGGAACTCGCCCGGCGCGACCTCCAGCGCCACCTCGTGCAGCACCGTGCGGCCGTCGTAGCGCTTGACCACCTGGTTCACGCGCAGCGCCACGCCGCCCGCGGTCCTGGGGGGCACCGCGCGCGCCACGTCCGCGACAGCGGACGCCTCTCGTCGCGCCAGGCCCGCTTCCAGCTCGGCCAGGGCCGCCCGTTCCACCGGATACATCTGCATCTCGCTCTCCTTGCCTTGATTGGTTGCCGCGCCGCTCAGGCCGCGGCGTAGCCCGGGTGCCAGCGCAGCCAGTAGCGCTCCAGCCCGCGCGACAGCCAGTCGGCCAGCTTGCCCAGCAGGGCATAGAGCAGGATGCCGACCAGCACCACGTCGGTTTGCAGGAATTCGCGCGCGTTCATGGTCATGTAGCCGATGCCCGCTTGCGCGGAGATGGTTTCCGCGACGATCAGCACCACCCACATCAGCCCCAGCGCAAAGCGCACGCCCACCAGGATGCCCGGCAGCGCGCCTGGCAGGATCACTTCGCGATACAGCTGCCAGCCGGACAAGCCGTAGCTGCGCGCCATCTCCACCAGCCCCGCGTCGACCGAGCGGATGCCGTGGTAGGTGTTCAGGTACACCGGGAAAAACACGCCCAGCGACACCAGGAACAGCTTGGCGCTCTCGTCGATGCCGAACCACAGGATCACCAGCGGGATCAGCGCCAGCGCCGGGATGTTGCGCACCATCTGCAGCGTGCTGTCGAGCAGCGTGGCGGCGCTGCGGAAGGTACCGGTCAGCAGCCCCAGCAGCAGGCCCAGCCCGCCGCCAATGGCAAACCCCAGCAGCGCGCGCCAGGTGCTGACACCGACGTGCCGCCACAGCTCGCCCGAGCGCGCCAGCTCCCACGCGGCCTGCACCACGGCCAGCGGGGCCGGCAGCACGCGGCTGGACAGCCAGCCGTGCTGCGACGCCAGCTGCCACGCGACGATCAGCAGCACCGGCACGATCCACGGCGCCGCGGCGCGCCACAAGGCCCGCGGCGCCTGGCGCGACGGCGGTAGCAGCGGAGCGGTCATGGTTGCCTCCTCAGCTTTGCGCGGCGCGCGGCACGATGCCGGTCGCCATGACTTCACCGAACGGGCCGGACAGGACCTTGCCCGGCAGCGTGTCGAACTTCGCGCGCACCGCGCGCGGCAGCAGCGGGAACACCAGTTCGGCGAAACGGTAGGCTTCTTCCAGGTGCGGATAGCCGGACAGCACGAAGGTGTCGATGCCCAGCGCGGCGTATTCGCGCAGGCGCTCGGCCACGGTATGCGGGTCGCCCACCAGCGCGGTGCCGGCGCCGCCGCGCACCAGGCCGACACCGGCCCACAGGTTGGGGCTGATCTCCAGCGCCTCGCGCGTGCGGCGCGTGCCGCCCGCATGCAGCGCGGCCATGCGGCGCTGGCCTTCGGAATCCATGTTGGCGAACACGGCCTGCGCGCGTGCCACCGTCTCGTCGTCGAGCCGGCTGATCAGGTCCTCGGCGGCGGCCCATGCCGCGGCATCGGTCTCGCGCACGATCACGTGCAGGCGGATGCCGAACTTGACCGTGCGGCCGTGGCGCGCGGCGTGGCGGCGCACGTCGTCCAGCTTCTGCGCCACCGCCGCGGGCGGCTCGCCCCAGGTCAGGTAGGTATCGACCTGCTCGCCCGCCAGCGCATGCGCCGGCGCCGACGAGCCGCCGAAGTACACCGGCGGATGCGGCCGCTGCAGCGGCGGGTACAGCACGGTGGCGCCCTTCACGCTCAGGTGCCTGCCCTCGTAGTCGACCTTGTCGCCGTCATGGCTCGCGGCGAGCACCTGGCGCCAGATGCGCAGGAATTCGGCCGAGGCCTCGTAACGCTCGGTGTGGTCGAGGAACAGGCCGTCACCCTCGAGCTCGGCGCGATCGCCGCCGGTGACGAGGTTGATCAGCAAGCGCCCGTTGGAAACGCGGTCGAAGGTCGCCGCCATGCGCGCGGCCAGCGTCGGTGCCATCAGGCCCGGGCGTACCGCGACCAGGAATTTCAGGCGCTGCGTCACCGCGGCCAGCGCCGATGCCACCACCCACGGGTCTTCGCATGAGCGGCCCGTCGGGATCAGCACGCCTTCATAGCCGAGCGTATCGGCGGCCACAGCGACCTGCTTGAGGTAATCGAAACCGACCGCGCGCGCGCCTTCGGAGGTGCCCAGGTAGCGGCTGTCGCCATGGGTGGGGATGAACCAGAATACTTGCATGTCGTGCTCCTGTTCTGCTTGGCTGGCGGGTCAGCGCCTGGCCTGCTGCTGCGGCGCGGCCCAGCGCGCGTCGGCGACCTTGACCGGCTTGGGAATCAGCTTCAGCGCGTGAAACGCATCGGCAATGCGTTGCTGCTCGGCCAGCACCTCGGCGCTAACCGGGCGCGCGCCGTACGAGAAGCGCGACACCGCAAGCGCGAGCACATCGGCCGGCAGCCCGGTTTCACCGGTAAGCACCGTGGTGGCCTCCTTCGGGTGCTGTTGCGCCCAGGTGCCCAACGTGGCCAGTTCATCCAGGATCAGGCTGACGATCTCCGGCCGGGCCTGGGCATAGGGGCGCGACGCCAGGTAGAACTGGTGGTTGCTGACCACGTTCTTGCCATCCGCACCGCGGCCATCGGCCAGCACGCGCGCGCCCAGCTGCTTCTCGGCGGCGGCGAGGAACGGGTCCCAGATCACCCACGCATCGACAGCGCCGCGCTCGAAGGCGGCGCGCGCATCGGCCGGCGGCAGGTAGACCGGCTGGATCTCGCCGTAGGGAATGCCGGCCTGCTCCAGCTGGCGCACCAGCAGGTAATGCACGTTCGAGCCCTTGTTCAGCGCCACGCGCTTGCCGCGCAGGTCGGCCACCGAGCGCAGCGCCGAGCCCCTGGGCACGACGATGGCCTCGGCCACCGGCGCCGGCGGCTCGTTGCCGACATAGACCAGTTGCGCACCGGCGGCCTGCGCGAAGATCGGCGGCGCCTCGCCGACGGTGCCGAAGTCGATGGCGCCGACATTGAGTCCTTCAAGCAATTGCGGCCCTGCCGGGAACTCGGTCCACTTGACGCTGATGCCTTGCGGCGCGAGGCGCTTCTCCAGCGTGCCGCGCGCCTTCAGCAGCGTCAGCGTGCCGTACTTCTGGTAGCCGATGCGCAGCACCTTGGGGTCGATGTGGTTCGATTGCGCCTGCGCGCGGCCGGGCAGCAGCCCGTAGGCCAGGCCCGTGGCAAGCACCAGCGCTGCGGTGATGAGTCGGCGGCGCTGGCTTGCGGTGCGCAGCGGGTTGGTCGTTGTCATGTGAAGTCCTCCATGGCTCGCGACGATGTGCTGCGGGCCAGATCGATGTCCGGGATGGTTGCGGCAGCACGCCGCCCTGCCGGCCCCGCGTGGCGGGTGGCATCGCGTCGCTGCCGTCGCGCCGGACTGGCCGGCGCCACTACAGTCAAGCCATCAGTTCAGGCGGAACATCGCTCGGCCACCGCGATCGCGGCGGCACGCTGGACATAGGCGCCGGGCACCACGTCGAGCGGCACTTCGATGCGGGCATGCGCCAGCGCATCGCGCACGCGCAGCACGCCTTCGTCCAGCCGCGCCGTCAGCGCGGCATCGAAGCGCGCCTGGCGCGCGCCGGCGGCATCGACCGCTTCGATCTGCTGGTCCACGGCAAAGATGCCGGGCAGGATCTGGCGCGAGCCGAGCGCGGCCAGCACCGGCCGCAGGGCATAGTCGATCGCCAGCGCATGCGCCAGGCTGCCGCCCGTGGCGATCGGCAGCACGATCTTGTCGCGCAGCCCGGTCTGCGGCAGCAGGTCCAGGAAGGCCTTGAGCAGGCCGCTGTAGGCGGCCTTGTAGACCGGCGTGGCCAGTACCACCACCTGCGCCTCGGCCACGGCACGCGTGGCGGCATCGATGGCCGGGTCGTCGGCGCGCGCGGCCAGCAGCGGGCCGGCGGGAAGGTCGCGCAGGTCGAGGTGGCGGGTGCGTTCGCCGGCAGCCTCGAGCGCCGAGCGCAGGTGCGCCAGCACGAGACCGGAGCGGGACTGGGCCGACGGGCTGCCGGAGAGCGTCAGGATGGACATCGGGCTTCCTTGTTCGGATCGACCGGTCGACGCCGCGGCCGCCCCACGCGGCCCGGCGCTCCAGTCTGGGGGTCTTATTTCTTGCCGGGCTGGTAGATCTGGTCGAACGAGCCGCCGTCGGCAAAGTGGGTCTTCTGCGCCTTCTGCCAGCCGCCGAACACCTCGTCGATGGTGAACAGCTTCACCTTCGGGAAATTGGCGGCGTACTTGGCAGCGACCTTCTGCGAGATCGGGCGGTAGTAGTTCTTCGCCGCGATCTCCTGACCTTCGTCGGTGTACAGGAACTGCAGGTAGGCCTCGGCCGCCTTGCGCGTGCCCTTCTTGTCGACCACCTTGTCGACCACCGCCACCGGCGGCTCGGCCAGGATCGACACCGACGGCGCGACGATGTCGAACTTGTCCGGGCCCAGCTCCTTGATCGCCAGGATCGCTTCGTTCTCCCACGCGATCAGCACATCGCCCAGGCCGCGTTCGACAAAGGTAGTGGTGGCGCCGCGCGCGCCCGAATCCAGCACCGGCACATGCTTGAGCAGTTCGCCGACGAACTCGCGCGCCTTGGCATCGTTGCCGCCCGGCTGGCGCAGCGCATAACCCCACGCCGCCAGATAGTTCCAGCGCGCGCCGCCCGAGGTCTTGGGGTTGGGGGTGATCACCTGCACCCCGGGCTTGACCAGGTCGCCCCAGTCCTTGATGCCCTTGGGATTGCCCTTGCGCACCAGGAACACGATGGTCGAGGTGTACGGCGAGGCGTTGTGCGGCAGGCGCTTCTGCCAGTCCGGCTTGATCAGGCCCTTCTCGGCGATGGCGTCGATGTCATAGCCCAGCGCCAGCGTGACCACGTCGGCATCGAGCCCGTCGATCACCGAGCGCGCCTGCTTGCCCGAGCCGCCGTGCGACTGGCGCACGTTCACGGCGTCGCCGCCCTGGGCCTTCCAGGCCTTGGCGAAGGCGGCGTTGACGTCGACATACAGCTCGCGCGTCGGGTCGTAGGAAACGTTCAGCAGGTTGGCAGCGCTTGCGGTCTGCGCCGCGCCGATTGCTGCCAGCACGGCCAGGCCGATGGCCAGTTTGCGAATCATCTTGTGTTGCTCCCGTCAGTGTCGTGAATGGCGCCGTGCGCCTGTTTGCGTCGCCCGCCCTGGGGCCCGGCTTGTGTCAGGAGCAAGACTACCGACGGGGCATTCCGAACGGAACGAAGGGTTTCGCCGATCCTTCGCCGTTTTCTGCATAAGATCCGGCGGAAATATGGGCATACCCGGGAAGGGTATCCACAGGCGCAGTGGGGTCGATCACTCAAGTGGCTCAACCGGCACGCCCAAAAGAAAACGCCCGCACCGGCAAACCGGTGCGGGCGAAGTTTCCATTCTGGAAACGGGTAGACAAGTCATGAAGAGCGCCCCCGCATCTCCATGACAGGGCAGATCTTATCGGCCCGGCCGCCGCCGCGGCTTGACCCATATCAAGTGCGCGGCAATCGCATCAGCTGCCGCCCTGCCGGCTCAGCAGGTCGGCCATCTCGTCGGCATGCTCCTCTTCCACGGCCAGGATCGATTCCATCAGCCGGCGCGAGGTCGGGTCGCGCTCGCCCAGAAACTGGATGATCTCCCGGTAGCTGTCGATGGCAATGCGCTCGGCCACCAGGTCTTCCTTGATCATGTCGGTCAGCGAGGTGCCGGCCACATACTCCGCATGCGAGCGGCTGGTCAGCCCGTCCGGGGCAAAATCGGGCTCGCCGCCCAGTTGCACGATGCGCTCGGCAATCTGGTCGGCATGGCCCTGCTCTTCATTCGAATGCGCCAGGAATTCATCGGCCACGCTCTTCGAGTTCGGCCCCTTGGCCATGTAGTAGTGGCGGCGGTAGCGCAACACGCAGACCAGTTCGGTCGCCAGCGCGTCGTTCAGCAACTTCAGCACGGTGTCGCGGTCGGCCGCATAGCCCGCGGTCACCGCCCCCTCGTCGATGTGCTGACGCGCACGCTCGCGCAGGGTCTTGACGTCTGTGAGGAAAGGCTTGTCGTTCATAAAGGGCTCCTGGGGGATGGGGCTGCGGCGCAGCGCCTTGTGCGGAAACTCAACCCTTTTGCAACGCGAAAAACGTGCCACTTGGCATCACCCTGCAATCCCTTGGCTGCTGTAGCGCCGTCTCCAATGCCGCGTGAAATATTTGCACGGGTGCGGACCGCATTACACGGCGGCCAAAAAAGAAAAATCCCTGCGCTCGCGCGCAGGGATTGTGCATGGCAACGCTTGACCACGCCTCCCCGTGTGCGGGGAGACGACGCTCAGCCTCAGTCCAGCTTCCGCCCGAACGTGAACTCGCCGTCGGCATAGTCCACCGGCACCACATCCTTGGCGGCGAATTTGCCTTCGAGGATGGCCCGCGCCACCGGGTTCTCGATCTGCTGCTGGATCGCGCGCTTGAGCGGACGCGCCCCGAACACCGGGTCGTAGCCCGCGCTGGCGATCTTCTCCAGCGCCATGTCGCTGACCTGCAACGTCATGTCCATGCGGGCCAGGCGGGCCTGGAGGCGCTGCAGCTGGATGCGCGCGATCGACTCGATGTTTTTCTGGTCGAGCGCGTGGAACACCACGACTTCATCGATCCGGTTGAGGAATTCCGGCCGGAAATGCGTGCGCACTTCCTGCCAGACCGCGCCCTTGATCGCTTCCTGCGGCTCGCCGGCCATTGACTGGATGATCTGCGAACCGAGGTTGGACGTCATCACGATCACCGTGTTCTTGAAGTCCACCGTGCGGCCCTGGCCGTCGGTCAGGCGGCCATCGTCCAGCACCTGCAGCAGCACGTTGAAGACGTCCGGGTGGGCCTTCTCGACTTCGTCGAGCAGCACCACGCTGTACGGCTTGCGGCGCACGGCCTCGGTCAGGTAGCCCCCTTCTTCATAGCCAACGTATCCGGGCGGCGCGCCGATCAGGCGGCTGACGCTGTGCTTCTCCATGAATTCGCTCATGTCGATGCGGATCAGGTGCTCTTCCGAATCGAACATGAATTCGGCCAGCGCCTTGCACAGCTCGGTCTTGCCGACGCCGGTCGGCCCCAGGAACAGGAACGAGCCATAAGGCTTGTTCTCGTCCGCCAGCCCGGCACGCGAACGGCGGATGGCGTCGGACACCAGCCGCACGGCCTCGTCCTGGCCGACCACGCGCGCATGCAGGCGCTCTTCCATCTTCAGCAGCTTCTCGCGCTCGCCCTGCATCATCTTCGACACCGGGATGCCGGTGGCGCGGCTGACCACCTCGGCGATTTCCTCGGCGCCCACCTGCGTGCGCAGCAGCTTGTTGGGCTGCTTCTGCTCCCGCTCCTCGGCATCGGTCGCGGCCTTGAGCTTGCCTTCCAGGCCCGGCAGCTTGCCGTATTGCAGCTCGGCGACCTTGTCGAGCTTGCCTTCGCGCTGCAGCCTGGAGATCTCGAGCTTGACCTTCTCGATCTCTTCCTTCAGCGCGGCCGTGCCCTGCGCGGCGCCCTTCTCGGCCTTCCAGATTTCATCGAGGTCGGCGTATTCCTTCTCCAGGCGCGCGATCTCCTGCTCGATCAGCTCCAGGCGCTTCAGCGAGGCTTCGTCGGTCTCTTTCTTGACCGCCTCGCGCTCGATCTTCAGCTGGATGGTGCGGCGCTCGAGCTTGTCCATCGACTCCGGCTTGGAATCGATTTCCATCTTGATGCGCGCCGCGGCCTCGTCGATCAGGTCGATGGCCTTGTCGGGCAGGAAGCGGTCGGTGATATAGCGATGCGACAGCTCCGCCGCGGCGACGATGGCCGGGTCGGTAATCTCGACGCCGTGGTGCAGCTCATACTTCTCCTGCAGGCCGCGCAGGATGGCGATGGTCGCTTCCACGGTCGGCTCGTCGACCAGCACTTTCTGGAAGCGGCGCTCCAGCGCGGCATCCTTCTCGATGTACTTGCGGTATTCGTCCAGCGTGGTCGCGCCGATGCAGTGCAGCTCGCCGCGCGCCAGCGCCGGCTTGAGCATGTTGCCTGCGTCGATCGCGCCCTCGGCCTTGCCGGCGCCGACCATGGTGTGGATCTCGTCGATGAAGACGATGGTCTGGCCCTCGTCCTTGGCGACGTCGTTCAGCACCGCCTTCAGGCGTTCCTCGAACTCGCCGCGGTACTTGGCGCCGGCCAGCAGGCCGGCCATGTCCAGCACCAGCACGCGCTTGTTCTTCAGGCTCTCGGGCACTTCACCGTTGACGATGCGCTGCGCCAGGCCTTCGACGATGGCGGTCTTGCCGACGCCCGGCTCGCCGATCAGCACCGGGTTGTTCTTGGTGCGGCGCTGCAGGATCTGGATCGCGCGGCGGATCTCGTCGTCGCGGCCGATCACCGGGTCGAGCTTGCCGATGCGGGCGCGCTCGGTCAGGTCGATGGTGTATTTCTTCAGGGCCTCGCGCTGGCCTTCGGCCTCGGCGCTATTGACCGAATCGCCGCCGCGCACGGCCTGGATCGCCGACTCCAGCGACTTGCGGTTGAGCCCATGCTCGCGCGCGAGCCGGCCGGCGTCGCCCTTGTCGTCGGCGACGGCCAGCAGGAACAGCTCGCTGGCGATGAACTGGTCGCCGCGCTTGATCGCTTCCTTCTCGGTGGCATTGAGCAGGTTACCCAGCTCGCGGCCGATCTGGACCTCGCTGGTGCCCTGCACCTGGGGCAGGCGCTTGATGGCCGCGTCCAGCGCGGTCTGCAGGCCCTGCACGTTGGCGCCGGCGCGTGCCAGCAGCGCCTTGGCGGCGCCGTCGTCCTGCGCCAGCAGGGCGCGCAGCACGTGCTGCGGATCGATGTACTGGTTGTCGTTGGCCAGCGCCAGGCTTTGCGCATCAGCCAGCGCTTCCTGGAACCGGGTGGTCAGCTTGTCAAGACGCATAAGGATTCCCTCTCTCGGATAGGTCGTGTCCTGATGCGGGGGCGCTGGCGCCGGCGATGGTTGCCGGCGCGCCCGTATGCCCTGCCGGACACTCGATGTCATACCGAAAGATAAGGCTTTGCGGAGACATTTCAAGGCCGCATGCCGAGTGGAATTGCGCGCCACCGGCATGGCGCGGCGCGGCACCATGTGATGCCCGCGGTACGCGCGCCCGCTACGCGGCGGGCTCTGCGCCCTTGTCAGCCAGGTTGCGCACCAGCACCAGCGACTCGCCCTGCACCACCACCCGGCCGTCGGCGCCGGTGATCACGCTGGCCAGGTTGACGAGATCCTTGTCCGCGCGCAGCCGCACGACGCGCACCCGCGCCGTCAGCGGCTCGTCCAGCCGGGCCGGCGCGGCCAGCCGCAGCGACTGCTTCATCCAGCCGGTGCCGCGCCCGGGCAAGCGGGTGCCGAGCAGGTCCGAAAACATGCCGGCCAGCAGCGGCAGCGGCACCACCGGGCCGGCGAAACCGCGCGTGCGGACGAAGCCCGCATCGGCGTGGAACGGGTTGGCATCGCCGGTCAGCGCGATGTACTCGTCCAGGTCCGCCGCGGTGAAGGCCCGCACCGCGCTCGCCTGCTGGCCCGGACGCAGACCGTACAGGGCCGCATCGCCGTCCTGCGCAACCGGGTCCGCTCCGGCTGAGTGGTCGGCCAGTGCGGCAGGGCTCGCGTCCGCCAGCCAGCGCGCCTCGCCCACGGCCGTCACTCGCGGCACCTGGCCGGGCGCGCCCGCACAGCTCACCGTGGTGGCGCAGGCGGCAAGTCCGGCGGGCGCCGGCTGCGCAGACAGCGCAAACTGCACCGCATCGCCAACGAACGCCGGCGCCGGGAACATCAGCGTCTGCGCGACCGGCAAGGCCGGTCGCGGCAGTTGCCGCGCGCCATGCGCGCACAGCAGCGAGAACAGCAGCATGCCGTGCGCCACCGTGGCACCGAAATGCGTGCCACGGGCAAAGGCCGGATCGCAGTGGATCGGGTTGTCGTCGCGCGACAGCGCGGCGAAGCGGTCGAAATCGCGCTGCGACAGCACGCGCGGCGGTTCGTCGTGCATCAGTCGGGCACCTGTACGGTATTGGCGGTGACGGTGATGGCGTTGCCGGGTGCCGGCGTGGCGGCGAACGGCGGCACGTTGGACGGCAGCAGCGCCGGCGCCGGGGTGTTGAAGGTGCCGCCGCGCGGCGTGGTCCGCACCACCTGCGACGGCGGCAGCGCCCTGCCCGCGGTCAGGTTGTCGTAGACCGCGTCGAGGGCCCGGTTCAGGTAGACGTGCAACGGCACATAGCGGTTGCTGTAGCCCGGCACCACGCCGATGAAGGCGTCGAAATGCTGTGCGTTCTCGACCTCCACGTAGGACAGCTTGCTGGTCACGCCCTCCTGCTGGCGGTTCAGGCCCAGGTAGGGGCGCGAGGTATGGTTGACCGGCAGCAGCGCGTCGCTGCGCCCATGCACGATCAGCGCCGGCTTGCCGCGCAGGTTGCCGTTGCGCAGCGTCAGCCCCTGGCCGGCCTGCAACGCGAGTGCCGCCGCATCGGATCCGGTCAGCAGGTTGCGCAGGCAGCTGGCGCCGTCGTAGTTGATGTCGGCGCGCTGGGTCGAGGCGGACACGGACGGCAGGTTCAGGTAGGGCCCGTGCTGCGGATCGCGGTCGTTGATCAGCTGGACCGGTGCCTGCGGCGGGATGCCGTTGCCGGTGGCGTACATCGACGCCAGCGGCGCCGGTGCGATCGCAGCGGGCTTCAGGTCGGTCAGCGTGGCGGCAAAGCTGTAGCCGCACAGCCGGTCGGTCACGCTGGCCCGCGCATAGGCGTTGGCATAGGTGACCGAGATCGCGGCCGCCACATCGAACGCGGCCAGCGACGGGTGCAGGTCATCCGATTCCGCTTCCCAGCCGGCGGCGCGCAGCGCCTGCAGCGCGCTGGCGCTCTGCTGATCCGTGTTGGCGCCGGTAACCAGCCCTTTCTCGGCCAGCGTCTGGCAGCGCGCGGCAAAGAACGGCGCCATGGTGGGGTTGGTGTAGAACGGCGCCTGGGTCAGCGCGGTGGCGCGCCCGGCGCAGTGCTGCAGCAGGTTGGCGGTGGTGGTGTAGTCGTACAGCGTCAGGCCAGATGCCGCCACCTGCGCCGCGCCGCGCCGCACCACGATGCCGGTGTTGGGCGGCATGTTCAGGTTGGGCTCGGCCACCGCCACGCCGTCGATCAGGCCGCCGGCATCCTGCTCGGCGGCCGCCACGGCGGCGCCGCCGCCATTGGACACGCTCGATGCGATCACAAGGACCTTGTCCTGGTCCAGCGTGCGCTGACGCGTGCCGTTGGCCGACACGGCGCCGAAGCGGTCATTGATGGCCCACAGCGCAAACTCCACCGCTTGCAGCGTGAACTTGCCCCAGTCCTTCTCCGGGTTGCGCTGCGAATGCGCATGCTTGAACGCCAGCCGGTGCGGATTGGCTGCCGTGAATTCCGCCAGCGAGGTGGCGCCGGCCGGCGCGGCGAAGTGCGCGTTCTTGCCGGCGGCCGCGCGCGTGGTGCGGGTGCCGTCGATCAGCGCCACCGTGTCGGTATCGAGGTCATGCGGCGCGGCGCCGGTGCCCTTGTCGGTATAGGCCACCGCGCAGCCGCGCTTCAGGCCCCATTCGCCGGTGCCGATGGCGCCATAGACGCCGCGCGAGCCCGATGACGTGGCGGTGATCAGGCATGGTTGCGTGGTGTTGAAGGTGGTGGGGATCTGCACCAGCATGGTCACGTTCTGCTGGCCGGAGCCGTCGTCGGAGTACGCCACGTACTCCACGCCCGCGACCTTGCCCTCCGACGCCGTGATATTCCCTTGTGCATCGACATTGGGCCCATAGAGCGAGCCATAGCCGCCGCCGGCACTGGTGTCGACAATGGCGCGATAGTTGGTATAGATCGCATAGCGCCGCAGTTCCGCCGCGGTCGGTGCGGCCGGGTTGAGCGGCAATGGCGCCGTGCTGCTGGCCAGGCCGTCCTTGCCCAAGCCTGCGGTCAGCAGGTCGTCGGTGGCGCCGTCGTAGCTGCTGATGGTGACTGCGCCGATATAGGCGGGCTTGGTATTGGGCTTGCCGCCATTGCCGTTGTCGTCGCCGCCCGACCCGCATGCGGCCAGCATCGATGCGACCGCCGCCAGCGCCGTGAGCCTGAGGCCGCGGTACCGCGGCGAAAGCTGCGTGGATTGCATGTCAACCTCCTTCTGTCGCCCCGTGCCGGGGCCGTCGAGACATACGTCGATGGAAGACTGCGAAGACTGTGAAGACTGCGACTGCGAACAACGGGAACGACATCAAACCACGGCAACTGGTGCACGCCTCAGCCGCTGTTTCCGGCCAGGTCCGCACGCAGCTTGTGCTTTTCCACCTTGCCGGACGGCGTGCGCGGCAACGCGTCGAGGAAGCGCACCTCGCGCGGCACCTTGTAGCCGGCCAGGTGCGCCTTGCAGTGAGCGATCACGGCATCCGCGTCAAGCGCGGCACCCGGGCGCAGCACCACCAGCGCCATGCCGACCTCGCCCCAGCGCGGGTCCGGCGTGCCGATCACCGCGGCCTCGGCCACGCCCGGCAGCTGGAACAGCACATTCTCGACCTCGGCCGGATAGACGTTCTCGCCGCCCGAGATGAACATGTCCTTGGCGCGGTCGACGATGTAGTAGTCGCCGTCCTCATCGCAATAGGCAATGTCGCCGGAATGCAGCCAGCCGTCGCGCAGCGCCTGCGCGGTGGCCTCGGGCAGGTTCCAGTAGCCCGGCGTCACGCCCGGCCCCTTGATCAGCAGTTCGCCGCGCTCGCCGGGGCCCACGTCGACGCCGAGCGGATCGACGATGCGGGTCAGCATCGATCCCACCGGCTTGCCGATGCTGCCGAGCTTGCGGCGCGCTGTGTCCTCGTCGCAAACGAACACCGTGGGACCGGTCTCGGTCATGCCGAAGCCGAAGCGGATGGTCACGCCCTTGGCCAGGTAGGCTTCCAGCAGTGGCCGTGGCACCGGCGAGCCGCCGGCCGCCATATTGCGCACGCCGGACAGGTCCGCCTGCGCGAAGCGCGGATGCTGGCTCAGGAACAGGTACACCGACGGCACCGCGAAGAACATGGTGATACCCGCGCCGCTGCGGCGGTCGAGCCGGGACAGCACGGCCTGCGGCTCGAACTGCCGCATGATGTGCACCGTGCCGCCGGCGTGCAGCACCGGGTTGGCATACAGGTTCAGGCCGCCGGTATGGAAGAACGGCAGCACGTTGAGGAACGCGTCGTCGCACGTGATCTGGTTGGCCAGCATCGCGTTGACGGCGTTGAAGAACACCATGCCGTAGGTCTGGATCACGCCCTTGGGCTTGCCGGTGGTGCCGGAGGTGTACAGCAGGTGCCAGATTTCGCTCTCGTCGCGGCACGGCATCTCGATGATGCGGCCGGACGCGGCATCGAGCACGGCCTCGTATTCGGTCCAGCCGCCGGGCACGTCGGCGGCTTCGTCATCGGCCAGGTGCAGCACCGCGCGCAGCGGCATGGCGCGGGCCAGTTCCGCCGCCACGCCCAGGAAACCATCGCCCGCCACCAGTACTTGCGGCGTGCAGTCGTGCAGGATCGGCAGCAGCTCGGCCGCGGGCAGGCGCCAGTTCAGGCACACCATCACCATGCCGGCCTTGGCGCAGCCATACAGCATCTCGAGATAGTCCGAGCTGTTGTGCGCCAGCACCGCCACGCGCGTGCCCGGCGCCAGGCGCAGATGGTCGCGCAGGTATTCGGCAAAGCGGCTGGCACGCTCGTCGACATGGCGATAGGTCACGTGGCGGCCGCTCTCCACGTCCACCAGCGCGACCTTGTCGGGGAAATGCTGCGCGTTCCGGTGCAGCCAGTCGATCACGTACATGGGCTAGCCTCCGCTCAGCTGGCGATGTCCTGGACCGGCCCGCTGCCGCGCAGCCGCCCCACCACGCCTTGCGGGAAATAATAGACGCTCAGCACGAACAGCAGGCCCAGCCACAGCAGCCAGCGGTCCGGATGCAGCAGCGCCGACAGCAGCGGCAGCGCGGCGGTGCCGTCGCTGGCCAGCTTCATCACGTCCTGCAGGTAGGTCTGCGCCAGCAGGAACAGCACGGTGCCGATCACCGCGCCGTAGAGCGTGCCCATGCCGCCGATCACCACGATCAGCAGGATATCGACCATGATCTCGAACGACAGCGAGGTGTCGGGGCCGTTGTAGCGCAGCCAGATGGCCATCAGCACGCCCGCCAGCGTGGCGAACATCGCCGACAGCACCGTCGACACCGTGCGGTAGACCACGGTGCGGTAGCCGATCGCCTCGGCGCGGAAGTCGTTCTCGCGGATCGCCTGCAGCACCCGGCCGAACGGCGAGTTGACGATGCGCAGCAGCGCCAGGAACAGCACCAGCGCGCCGGCGAATACCAGGTAGTAGCTCAGCAGCTTGCCGCTCAGCGGCACGCCCAGCCATTCGGCGTCGCCCAGCGTAAAGCCGGGGCGCAGCACCTCGGGCACCTTGAAAGTCAGTCCGTCCTCGCCGCCGGTCCACTCCGACAGCTGCGACACCAGCGTGGCGAAGGCGGTGGCCACCGCCAGCGTGATCATGGCGAAGAAAATCGCCCGCACCCGCAGCGAGAACAGCCCGATCAGGAAGGCCAGCAGCGCCGATACGGCCAGCGCGCCGGCCGTGCCGGCCAGCAAGGCGCCCCAGCCCGGCTCCATGCGCGACATGGCGATGGCCACGCCATAGCCGCCGATGCCGAAGAACATGGTGTGGGCAAACGAGACGATGCCGGTATAGCCCAGCAGCAGGTCATAGCTGGCCACCAGCACCACGAAGATGCAGATCTTGGCCGCCATGTTGAGCGCGCGCGCGCCGGGGAACGCAAACGGCGCGCACGCCAGCGCAATCAGGATCAGCAGCAGCAGCGCCGCCAGCACGCGGCTGCGCGGCAGGTCGCCGGAGAGAAGTCGGATCATGGTCATTGCCCTCAGCGCCGCGCCACCGGGAACAGCCCTTGCGGGCGCCACAGCAGGATCAGCATCATCAGCAAGATGTTGGAGAACAGCGCCACCTTGGGAAACAGGAAGCCGGTGTAGTTGGCCATCAGCCCCACCAGCAGCGCGCCGACGAAACAGCCCGTGGTGGAACCGAGCCCGCCGATGATGATCACGATGAAGATCAGCACATTGACCTGCGCCCCGATCGCCGCCGTGATGTTCTGCTGGTACAGGCCCCACAGCACGCCGCCCAGACCCGCCAGCGCGGCGCCCGCGACGAACACGCCGACGAACAGCCGGCGCACCCGGTAGCCCAGCGCCTCGACCATCTCGCGGTTCTCCACCCCGGCGCGGATCAGCAGGCCGATGCGGGTGCGGTTGAGCAGCAGCAGCATGGCGATAAAGATCACCAGCCCCAGCGCCATCGCGATCAGCCGGTATTTCTCGATCGCCGCGTCGCCCAGCAGCACCGCGCCGCGGAAGGTGGTGGGCACCTGCAGCGCAATGGTTTCCGGGCCCCAGATCGCCTTGATCAGCTGCTCGGCCACGATCATGCCGCCCATCGTGATCAGGATCTGCTTGAGATGCTGGCCGTAGACCGGACGCACCACCACGCGCTCGAAAAACAGCCCGACCGCGCCGGCTGCCACCATCGCCGCGGCGATCGCCAGCGCAAACACCGACAGGTTCAGCGCCAGGCTGTCGGCCTCGACCCAGCCCGCCAGCGGCAGCAGCACCGAGGCCGCGACATAGGCGCCCAGTGCGATGAACGCGCCATGGCCGAAGTTGAGCACGTCCATCAGGCCGAACACCAGCGTCAGCCCGGACGACACCACGAAGATGATCATCCCCATCGCCAGGCCGGCAATGGTCAGCGTGAGCCAGGTCGACGGGCTGCCGACCAGCGGAAAGGCCAGCAGCATCAGCAAGGGCGCGAGCGCCAGCGGGGTCCAGTCGAGGCGGACTCCGGGCGGTGCGGCCGGAGTTGCGGACGGCAAGGTGGTTGATGAAGTCGTCATGTGTCTGTTCGTGCTGATGTGTGCTGCCTTGGGAGCCAACCTGCGCAACTGCAAAGGCCTACTGGTGCGCCGCCAGCGACAAC
Source organism: Cupriavidus phytorum (assembly GCF_003254285.1). NCBI lineage: Bacteria > Pseudomonadati > Pseudomonadota > Betaproteobacteria > Burkholderiales > Burkholderiaceae > Cupriavidus > Cupriavidus phytorum. Next base: position 408,834 of record NZ_QKZN01000002.1, on the reverse strand, counting down.
CCCAGCAGCCGCTGCTGCAATGCCTCATCCTCCGCCAGCGCCGCCATCGTGCCGCTATGCACCGTGCGGCCATCGTCCATCACCGCCACCGTATCGCCCACCGACTTCGCCATATGGAAGTTCTGCTCCACCAGCAGGATCGACACCTCGGTCTGCTTCAGCTCGCGGAACACGTGGATCATGTTCTGGATGATCGCCGGCGCCAGGCCCTTGGTCGGCTCGTCGACGATCAGCAGCTGGCGCGGCTCGATGATGGCGCGCGCCACCGACAGCATCTGCTTCTGCCCGCCCGACAGCACGCCGGCGCGCTGGTGCCAGAAGGTCTTCAGCGCCGGGAACATGCGGAACACCCAGTCCAGCCGGCGTTCGTCGATGGCGCCGGTGCGCGCTGCCAGGCGCATGTTCTCGGCCACGGTCAGGTCGGAGAACACGCTCATGTTCTCGGGCACGTAGGCAATGCCAGCCTGCGCGATCGCCGGCGTGCTGAGGCGCGTGATGTCGGCGCCGTTGAAGCTGACGGTGCCGGTGCTGGCCTGCCACAGGCCCATGATGGTGCGTAGCGTGGTGGTCTTGCCGGCGCCGTTGCGTCCCAGCAGCATGGTCACGCCGCCGCGCGGCACCGCGAAGCTGACGCCATGCAGGATGTGGTACGGGCCGATATGGGTCTGCACGTCCCGCAATTGCAGGATCGGTTGCGCCGCGGTCGCCTCAGCCATGGCTGCCCTCCTCTTCCGGCAGGCCCAGGTAGGCCTGCTGCACCACCGGCGATGCGATCACCTCGGCCGGGTCACCATCCGCCACCAGCGTGCCGTTGTGCAGCACGATGATGCGGTCGGCCAGCGAGCGCACCACGTCCATCTTGTGCTCGACCAGCAGCACGGTCTTGGTGCGGTCCTGGCGGATCTCGCGGATCAGGTCCAGGATCACCGGCACTTCGTCGACGCTCATGCCAGCGGTGGGCTCGTCGAACATGAACACGCGCGGCTGCAGCGCCAGCAAGATGCCGACCTCCAGCTTGCGCTGGTCGCCGTGCGGCAGCGATGCCACCGTCAGGTGGCGCTTGCCGGCCAGCGCCACGCGCTCGAGGATGGCCATGGCCTGCGCCTGCAGGTCGCGGTGGCGCGACCACATCGAGAACAAATCGATGCCGCGCTGCTGCCGCGCCTGCACCGCCAGCCGCACGTTCTCCAGCACCGACAGCTGCGGGAACAGACTGGTCAGCTGGAACGCGCGGCCGATGCCGCGCCGGGTCTTCTGCGACACCGGCAGGCGCGTCACGTCCTCGCCGTCGAGCAGGATCTGCCCGGCAGTGGGCGGCAGCTGTCCCGAGATCAGGTTGAAATACGTGGTCTTGCCGGCGCCGTTGGGGCCGACGATGCAGGTCAGCTCGCCGGGCCGGAACGCGCACGACACCGCATTGACGGCGACGTGGCCGCCAAAGCGGATGGTGAGCCCGCGTGTTTCCAGCAGCGGCCGCGCCGCGGACGCCGCCGTGCCCGCGGGCTGGCCCGCCGGCTGCGACGGCGCCGGCGCGGTCCTGGCGTAGGAGGCTGGCGCGTCCATCAGCGGTGGTTGCGCACGGGCACGTTCATTTCCTCGGGCCTGATCTCGCGCACGAGTTCCGGCACGCCCCAGGCAAAGGCCGGGTCCACCTTGATCTTGAAGTGGTACATGGACTGCATCGCCTGGTGGTCTTCCTTGCGGAAGGTCATCCTGCCCTTGGGCGTGTCGAACGACATGCCCTCCATCGCCGCGATCAGCTTCTCGGTGCCGGTCTCGCCATGCGTCTTCTTCAGGGCTTCGACCAGCGCGATGCCCGCGCTCATGCCGCCGGCGGTGAAGAAATCGGGCGGCGCCTTGAACTTGCTGTAGTGGTTGGACACCAGCCACTCGTTGGCCTTGTTCTTGGGGATGCCGAAGTAGTAGTACGTGGCCCCTTCCATGCCGGGGAAATTCTTGTAGCTGGCCATCGCGGGCAGGATGTTGCCGCCGGTGGCGATCTCTATGCCGTAGCGCTTCGGATCCAGGTCGGCGATCTTGAACGGGTTGCCGGCGCCGGCCCAGATGATGAAGATCACCTTGCGGCCGGGCTTGTCCTTGAGCGAATCGAACAGCCGCTGCGCGCCCGCGGTGAAGTCGGTGGTATTGGTCGGCAGGTATTCCTCATGCACGATCCTGGCGTGCTTGAGCGCGCCCTTGAAGGCCTTGACGCCGTCGCGGCCGAAGGCATAGTCCTGCGCCAGCGTGGCGATCTGCACGCCCGGCTTGTCCAGCGCCACCGCATTGGAAATCGCGTCCTGCGACGAATTGCGGCCGGTGCGGAAGATATAGCGGTTCCACTTGTCGCCGGTGATGGAGTCGGCCACGGCGGGCTCGACCAGCAGCACCTTCTTGTATTCCTCGGCCACCGGCAGCATCGCCAGCGCCGTGCCGGAGGACGTCGGGCCCACCGCGATGTCGGCGCGGTCGTCGCTGTAGGCCGCGGCCAGCTGCGCCTTGGCCACGTCCGGCTTGCCCTGGGTGTCTTTCTCGATCACCACCAGCTTGTTGCCGTTAACGGTCATGGTGCCGTTGGTGGCGTATTCCAGGCCCATCATCAGGCCGGTCTGGGTCTGCTTGGCATAGGCCTCGAGCGCGCCGGTCTTGTCGTAGACGTGGGCGATGCGGATGTCCTTGGCCAGCGCGGCGCCGGCGCCGAGCAGCGCGGCGGCCAGGGCCAGGGCCTGGGGGTTGCGATGCATTGCGGTCTCCTGGTTCGGTCTCGTTTGTGTTTGTAGGGATGAAACCTGCTGCAACTGCGTGGCATGCCGGCTGGCGGCGCATGCGGGCCGGTACTGCGCAATCGGGCCTGTCGCGCCTATCGCGTCTGGCGCGGCTGCAGGCCATGCGCGATCAGGTCGAACGCGGTGTCGACCACCTTCTCCATCGATGGCGGACGCTTCCAGCGCGCATAGCGCATGCCGAGGAAATTGCTGATGCCGATCAGGCACCAGGCGCGCACCTCGGCATCGCCGGGCACGATTTCGCCCTGCTCTTCGGCACGGGTCAGGCGCCGGCTGTAGAGCTCGGCGAATACCTGGAAATAGCTGCTGTAGATGGTCTCGTCGACCGAGTAAGAATCCAGCACGATCCGGTACAGGTTCTTGTGGCGCGAAACGAAGGACAGGAACGCCTTCAGGCCCAGGCGCTCGGCCTCCATCTGGGTTTCGGCGGCGGCCACGTGCTTGCGCAGGTGCGCGCGCACCAGTTCCAGCATGTGCCCGACCAGCGCGCGGAAGATGTCTTCCTTGTCCTTGAAGTACAGGTAGAAGGTGCCCATTGCCACCTTGGCTTCCTGCGTGATCTCGGAGATCGACGCGGCGTAGTAGCCCTTCTCGCCGAACACCTTCTCGGCGGCGCGCAGCAGCGCCTCGCGCGTCTTCTGCCCGCGCGCGGTCTTGGGCGGGCCCATGCCGCCGGCGGGGCCGGTGGCGTCGACGTCGGCTATGCCGGTGTCGCCAGTCTGGGTGGTGGACATCTTGTCTCCGGTGGCGCTGGGCGCCTTGTCATGGAAATGCCGACCGCTGCCTGTTTTGCCGGCGCCGGCAGACTGTCGGCAGGCGCCTCCTCGCCCCTCCCGCATGCTTGCCGTCACCCGGAACCGACATTCAGGCAAAACCTGATATCTGATTCATGTTTCATCGTATAAATTGCCCGGCGTGGATGTCAATAGAGGGGCACCCTCACCCCGTGCGGCAGCCCGGGCATCTTCTACCCCTCCAGCCAGCCGAGACACGCCGTTGGACGCTTCCGATCCGGTACCCGCCAGCCCCGCCGCGCCGCCTTATGCGCTCCATCCGGCGCGCGGCGCCCTGCCCGGCTGGCGCGAGGTTGGCCAGGGACGGCCCCTGCTGCTGCTGCACGGCTGGTCGGTCAATGGCGCGGCCTTTGACGGACAGCGCGCGCTGGCGCTGGCGGGCTTCCGCGTGATCGCCCCCGACCATGCCGGGCACGGGCTGTCGCGGCAGCGCCGCGGCGCGACCATCGCGGCGCTGGCGCGCGACGTGGCCGCGCTGGTCTGGCACCTCGGGCTGGCTGACGTGGTGGTGGCGGGCTGGTCGATGGGGGCGATGGTGGCCTGGGCGCTGCTGCGCGACCAGCCGCAACTGCCGCTCGCGGCGGTGGGCAGCATCGACATGACGCCCCGCATGGTCACCGACCCGGGCTGGCCGCATGGGCTGCACGGCCATTACGACCTGGCCCATGCCCGGCAGATGGCGGACCGGATCCGAGCCGACTGGCCCCGGCTGGCGCCGTCGGTGGCATCAGGCTTGTGGGCCGCAGGCCGGCGTCCGGAGGCAGCGGCGACGCAGCGCGTCGCGCACATGGCGCAGCAGTGCGATGCCGCGGCGCTGGCCAGCTTGTGGGAAGACATGGCGCGGCAGGATTTCCGCGACACGCTGCGCGCGGCGCGCGTGCCGCTGTTCCATCTGTACGGAGAGTCCAGCAGGCTGTATGCGCCGGCGGTGGGCATGGCCACGCGAGCCTTGCACCCGGCGGCGGGGTTCAGCGTGGTGGCCGGTGCCGGCCACAGTCCGCATATGGAGCAGGCGCAGGCCTTCAATGCCGCGCTGCTGGCCCTGATCCGGGACGCCCATCAGGCCAGCATGCGATAGGTCCAGAGCCCGAGCGCGGTCAGCAGCAAGGAGCCGCCGAGATGCAGCAGCAGGTGCATCGCCGCCCAGCCGTAGTCACCGGCGATCAGGTTGGCGACAACTTCGCTTGAGAAGGTCGAGAACGTGGTCAGCCCGCCCAGGAAGCCGGTAATGGCCAGCAGGCGCCATTCCGGCGGCAGACCGGCATGGGTATCGAAGAAGCCGACAGCAAGCCCGATCAGGTAGCCGCCCAGCAGGTTGGCCGCGAGGGTGCCATACGGCATCGCCGGGTTGATCGTATTCCACAGCACCGAGAACCCCCAGCGCAGCCATGCCCCCGCCGCGGCGCCAACACCGACGGCGACAAACCCCAACGGCCCCATCAGGGCTGGTCCTCGCCGCTGGCGTTGATCGACTGGATGCCCCAGCGCTTCAGCGCATCTTCATCGGTCACCCGTGCATCGACCCAGCGCGCGCCCTCCGGCGTTTCTTCCTTTTTCCAGAACGGCGCTTCGGACTTGAGGTAGTCCATGATGAATTCGCACGCGGCGAAGGCATTGCCGCGATGCTTCGATGCCACCGCGACCAGCACGATCTGGTCCAGCGGCAGCAGCGGGCCGACGCGATGGATGATGGTGACGCCCAGCAGTTCCCAGCGCGCGCACGCCGCCGCCTCGATCTGCGCCAGCGCCTTCTCGGTCATGCCCGGGTAATGCTCCAGCTCCATCGCGCTGACGGCGCTGCCCTCGCTGACGTCGCGCACGGTGCCGATAAAGCTGGCCACGGCGCCGACCTGCGGGTTATCGGCGCGCAGCGCCGCGACTTCGGCGCCGAGATCGAAATCCTCACGCTGCACCCTGACGCTCATCTCAGCCTCCGGTCACGGGCGGAAAAAACGCGACTTCGCAGCCGTCGGCAAGTGCGGTATCGGCGCGGGCGACGGCGTGGTCGACCGCCATGCGCAGCGCGCGGCCCTCGGCCAGGGTCTCGGCCCAGGCGCCGCCGCGCTGGCGCAGCCACTGGCGCAGCGCGCCGACGGTGCGCACCTCGGGCGGCACGTCGGCGCGCTCGGCGGACACGCCGAGCTGCTCGCGCACGCTGGCAAAGAATCGGAGTTCGATGATCATTGCTGCCTTCTGCTTCCTGGTCATGCCGGCCGCTACGCGAGCAGGCCGTCAAACGGAATGAACTGCACGGTATCGCCGCGCGCGATCGCCTGGTTGGGCGGATTGTCGATCAGGCCATCGCCCCAGACGGTGGAGGTTAGCACGCCCGAGCTCTGGTTGGGGAACAGGTCCAGCCCACCCTCGGCGTTGAGGCGCGCGCGCAGGAATTCGTTGCGGCGGTCGCCTTTCTTCAGCTCGAAATCGGCGCGCAGCGGCAGGCGCCGCGGCGTGACCTCGGCCACGCCCTGCAGGCGCAGGATGAACGGGCGCACGAACAGCAGGAAGGTTACGAAGCTGGACACGGGGTTGCCCGGCAAGCCCAGGAAAAACGCCGGCTCGCTGCCGCTGCCGACCTGCCCGAACGCCAGCGGCTTGCCCGGCTTGATCGCGATCTGCCACATATCGAGCCGCCCCTCGGCCTCGACCGCGGGCTTGATATGGTCTTCCTCGCCGACCGAGACGCCGCCCGAGGTAATGATCAGGTCATGACCCTGCGCCGCGCGGCGCAGCGTCTCGCGCGTCGCGGCCAGCGTATCGGGCACGATGCCGAAGTCGCTGACCTCGCAGCCCAGGTTCTCCAGCAGGCCGCGCAGCGTGAAACGGTTGGAGTTGTAGATCGCGCCCGGCTTGAGCGGCTCGCCCGGCATCGCCAGTTCGTCGCCGGTGAAGAACACCGCGACGCGCACGCGTCGCACCACCTCCAGCTGCGCCTGGCCGACCGACGCGGCCAGCCCCAGCGCCTGCGGCGTCAGCCGCGTGCCGGCCGGCAGGATCACGCTGCCGGCTTCGATATCCTCGCCGGCGCGCCGCACCCATTCGCCGGACTGCGGCACGTGGTTGACGATCACGTCGTCGCCCTCGGCCGTGCATTGCTCCTGCATCACCACGGCATCGGCGCCGGGCGGGATCAGCCCGCCGGTGAAGATGCGCGCCGCGGTGCCCGGCTCCAGCGCGGTGCCGACATGGCCGGCGGGAATCCGTTGCGACACGCGCAGCCGCGTGCCCGCGACCGGGACCTCGGCGGCGCGCACGGCATAGCCATCCATCGAGGTATTGTCGGCCGGCGGCACGCGCAGCGTGCTTGTCACCGGCGCGGCCAGCACGCGGCCGTTGGCGGCGAGCGTGTCGATCGACTCGGCCTGCGCCAGCGGCCGGGCGGCGGCAAGCAGCGCGTCGAGCGCCTGGGCCATGGTCAGCATCGGAGGACGGGAAGGTGCTGCGGCTTGGGTCATGGTGCGATGTGGGAAAGGGTTGGCCCACGAAAAACGGCCCGCGCATTGCCGGCACCCGCGCGCGGGGCTGGCAATCCGGGGACCGTGGATCGGGCCCGCAGCCTGATTGTAGCGAGTTGGACCGGACCCGGCACGCGGCGGCGCCGCAGCCACGTCCCCAGGTCCGCACCCGCGCGCTTACAGGCCGGTGTGGCGGGCGATATAGGCCTTCACCTGCGCGGCGTCGGCCGGCATCACCTCGAAGCGCTGCGGCAGGCTCTCGATGCCCTCGAACTTGGCCGGGCGCTCCGGCTCGTGGCCGAGCGCTTCGCGGATGGTGTCCGCAAACTTGGCCGGCAGCGCGGTTTCCAGCACCACCATCGGCACGCCGGCGCTGAGATGCTCGCGCGCCACCTTGATGCCGTCGGCGGTGTGGGTATCGATGGTGATGCCGTAGCGCGACGACAGGTCGCGGATGGTCGCCAGCCGGTCCTCGTGCGTGCTGCGGCCCGAGACAAAGCCGAACTCGCGGATGCGGTCGAATTCCGGCGTGCCGGCCAGGTCGAAGCCGCCCTGCTCTTCCACGTCGCGGAACAGCGCCGCCAGCTTGCCGGCGTCCTGCCCCAGCAGGTCGAACACGAAGCGCTCGAAGTTCGAGGCCTTGGAGATGTCCATGCTCGGACTGGAGGTATGGTAGGTCTCGGCCGACTTGCGCACGCGGTAGGCGCCGGTGCGGAAGAACTCGTCGAGCACGTCGTTCTCGTTGGTGGCGACTACCAGCTTGTCGATCGGCAGGCCCATCATGCGCGCGATATGGCCGGCGCAGACGTTGCCGAAGTTGCCCGACGGCACGCAGAACGAGACCTTCTGGCCGGGACCGTCGGTCGCCAGCAGCCAGCCCTTGAAGTAGTACACCACCTGGGCCACCACGCGCGCCCAGTTGATCGAGTTGACCGTGCCGATCTTCTGGCGCGCCTTGAAGGCGTGGTCGTTCGAGACCGCCTTGACGATGTCCTGGGCGTCGTCGAACACGCCGTCGATGGCGATGTTGAAGATGTTCGGGTCCTGCAGGCTGAACATCTGCGCGGTCTGGAACGCGCTCATCTTGCGGTGCGGACTCAGCATGAAGACGCGGATGCCGCGCTTGCCGCGCATCGCGTATTCGGCCGCGCTGCCGGTATCGCCGGAGGTGGCGCCGAGGATGTTCAGCTCCTGCCCGGCGCGCGCCAGCGCGTACTCGAACAGGTTGCCGAGCAGCTGCATCGCCATGTCCTTGAACGCCAGCGTCGGGCCGTTGGACAGGCCCAGCAACTGCAGCCTGGTGCCGCCTTCCTCGCCCAGCGTGCGCAGCGGCGTGATGTCGGCGGTGTTGTCGCCTGCGCGCGCGTTGCAGTACACCTCGGCGGTGTAAGTCTTGCGCGTCAGCGCGTGCAGGTCTTCGGCGGGAATGTCGTCGCAGAACTTGCGCAGGATCTCGTAGGCCAGGTCGGCATACGGCAGCTTGCGCCATGCTTCCAGCTCATCGGCCGTGACCTGCGGATACTGCGCGGGCAGGTACAGGCCGCCGTCCGGCGCCAGGCCGCCCAGCAGGATCTCGGAAAACGATTGCGGCATCTCGTGGCCGCGGGTCGACTGGTATTTCATGACAATGGTCCGGTCCGGCCCTTAGTTCAGTTCTTCCATGCGCAGGCGCGTCACCGCGGACAGCACGGTGGGCAGTGCCTCGATCCTGGCGATGGCGGCGTTGACGTGCTTCTCGCGCGTGATGTGAGTCAGGATGATGATGTCGGTCTGCGGCTCGCCTTCGCGCGATTCCTTCTGCAGCATGGCGTCGATCGAGATGCCGCCCTCGGCCAGGATGCGCGTGATCTCGGCCAGCACGCCGGTCTCGTCGGCCACGCGCATGCGCAGGTAGTACGAGCTGTTGATCTCCTCGATCGGCAGCACCGGCACGCTCGACAGCTCATCCGGCTGGAACGCCAGGTGCGGCACGCGGTGCTCGGGATCGGCGGTGTGCAGTCGGGTCACGTCGACCAGGTCGGCGATCACCGCCGAGGCGGTCGGCTCGGCGCCGGCGCCCTTGCCGTAGTACAGCGTGGCGCCCACGGCGTCGCCCTGCACCAGCACCGCGTTCATCGCGCCTTCCACATTGGCGATCAGGCGCGTGGCCGGCACCAGCGTCGGATGCACGCGCAGCTCGACGCCGTCGTCGCGGCGGCGGGTGATGCCGAGCAGCTTGATGCGGTAGCCCAGCTCTTCGGCGTACTTGATGTCGGTGGCCGACAGCCTGATGATGCCTTCCACGTGGGCCTTGTCGAACTGCACCGGCATGCCGAAGGCAATCGCGCTCATCAGCGTGACCTTGTGCGCGGCATCGACGCCCTCGATGTCGAAGGTCGGGTCGGCCTCGGCGTAGCCCAGTTGCTGCGCTTCCTTCAGGACCGCGTCGAAATCGAGGCCCTTGTCGCGCATCTCGGACAGGATGAAGTTGGTGGTGCCGTTGATGATGCCGGCGATCCACTGGATGCGGTTGGCGGTCAGGCCTTCGCGCAGCGCCTTGATGATGGGGATGCCGCCGGCCACCGCGGCCTCGAACGCGACGATCACGCCCTTGTTGCGCGCGGCCTCGAAGATCTCGTTGCCGTGCACGGCCAGCAGTGCCTTGTTGGCGGTGACCACGTGCTTGCCGTTCTCGATCGCCTTGAGCACCAGCTCGCGCGCAATGCCGTAGCCGCCGATCAGTTCGATGACGATGTCGATGTCGGGGCGGTTGACCACCGCGTTGGCGTCGCTGACGACTTCCACTTCCCCGTTGGTCAGTTCGCGCGCGCGTTCGGTGTTGAGATCGGCCACCACGGCAATCTCGATGCCGCGGCCGGCGCGGCGACGAATTTCTTCCTGGTTGCGCTTGAGCACGTTGAACGTGCCGCTACCGACGGTACCGATGCCGAGCAGGCCAACTTTGATGGGGTTCATGGACAATCTTCTGAGTTGCTAAGGATGAGTTGCGGCGCGGCCGGCCGGATCAGGCCGCTGCCTTGCCGTGGCGTTTTCGGTAAGCCTCGAGGAAGCGCGCGATGCGGCCGATGGCCTCGCGCAGGTCTTCCTCGTGCGGCAGGAACACGATGCGGAAATGGTCGGGCCGGGCCCAGTTGAAACCGGAGCCCTGCACCAGCAGCACCTTGGACTCCTGCAGCAGTTCATAGATGAACTCCTGGTCGTCCTGCACCGGGTACATCGACAGGTCCAGCTTCGGGAACAGGTACAGCGCCGCCTTGGGCTTGACGCAGGTCACGCCCGGAATCGCGGTGATCAGTTCGTAGGCCAGGTCGCGCTGGCGGCGCAGGCGCCCGCCTTCGGCGACCAGGTCGTTGATGCTCTGGTAGCCGCCCAGCGCGGTCTGGATCGCCCACTGGCCCGGCACGTTGGCGCACAGACGCATCGACGACAGCATGTTCAGGCCTTCGATGTAGTCGATGGCCGGGCGCTTGTCGCCGGACACCACCATCCAGCCGGCGCGGTAGCCGCACGAGCGGTAGTTCTTCGACAGGCCGTTGAAGGTCACCGTCAGCACGTCGGTCGACAGCGAGGCGATCGAGGTATGGGTGTTGCCGTCGTACAGGACCTTGTCGTAGATCTCGTCGGCAAAGATGATCAGGCCGTGCTCGCGCGCGATCGCGACGATCTCGAGCAGCAGTTCATCCGAGTACAGCGCCCCGGTGGGGTTGTTCGGGTTGATGATGACGATGGCCTTGGTATGCGGCGTGATGCGCGCGCTGATATCGGCCGGATCGGGCATCCACTCGTTGGACTCGTCGCAGATGTAGTGCACCGGCGTGCCGCCCGACAGGCTCACCGCGGCGGTCCACAGCGGGTAGTCCGGCGCCGGCACCAGCACTTCGTCGCCGGTATTGAGCAGCGCGTTGACGGCCATCACGATCAGCTCGGAGGCGCCGTTGCCCACATAGATATCGTCCAGGCCGACGCCTTCGATATTTTTTTGCTGGGTATAGTGCATGATCGCCTTGCGCGCGGCGAAAATGCCCTTGGAATCGGAATAACCTGCCGAATTCGGCAGGTTTCGCATCATGTCCTGCTGAATCTCTTCCGGCGCGTCAAAACCGAATACGGCCAGGTTGCCGATATTCAGCTTGATGATCTTGTGCCCTTCTTCCTCCATCTGCTTGGCCTTTTCCAGCACCGGCCCGCGGATGTCGTAGCAAACGTTATTGAGTTTGTTGGATTTCTGGATGGGTTTCACGGCGATGTCGGGCAAGCGTGGCGTGCCGCGTCGGCGGCACCGGACTGGGAATCGGGGCGATCTGACAGAATCTGAAAGAATGCGGAGGCGCCGTCCGCTGCGATGCAACGCAAACGTGGCAGACAGGAAGGCAAAAGCTATAATTTATCGGATTATGACAGACTTCGGCAGGGATTCTTGCATTGCAGCGTGCGCTGTCCGCGCGCACCGCGGCCGCCTGCCCGCTGTCGTCCATCCAAGGCCCGCCCGGCCCGCCGGCGCTCCGCTCCGCGGACCCGCCCGCCAGCCCGCGCCGTCCACCGCCGAGATCCCCAAGTGAAACTCCACGCCGACCAGCCCCAGTCGCTCAACACCGTCACGGCCTACGGGCCCGGATATATCGAAATCAACCTCGTGCGCCATACCAGGTCGGTGCTGGTCATGCCGGAGGGCGAAGTCCAGCCCTGGCCGGTCGACCGCTTCGAAGACCTGGAGCCCGCGCATTTCGAGCAGCTGTCCGAACTGGGACCCGAAGTGGTGCTGCTCGGCACCGGCTCGCGGCTGCGCTTTCCGCACCCGCGCCTGACCGCGTCGCTGGCGCGCCGCCACGTCGGCGTCGATGCCATGGACATGCAGGCCGCCTGCCGCACCTACAACATCCTGATGGCCGAGGGCCGCAAGGTGGCGGCGGTGCTGCTGCTCGAGCCCGAGGCCAGCTGACGCGGCCCCCGGCGAAAGTTGAGCAGTCGCCACGCTTGAAGTCCGCGCGAGGCGCCCCAATCTGCTCGCGCTGAGGCGGCAGCCCCTCTCCCGATTCCAACGATCTCACCGATCCCCTGCCCCTCCTCCAAGGAGCCACAAGCATGACCGTCAGTCTCAACAAGGCCATCCCCGACTTCAGCGCGCCGATGACCGGCGACGCCACCTTCCGCCTGGCCGACTACCGCGGCAAGACGGTGGTGCTGTACTTCTACCCGAAGGACAACACGCCGGGCTGCACCACGGAGGCGATGAACTTCCGCGACCAGTACGAGGATTTCGAGAAGGCCGGCGTGCAGGTATTCGGCATCTCGCGCGACAGCCTGCGCTCGCATGAAAACTTCAAGGCCAAGCTGGAACTGCCGTTCGAACTGATCTCCGATGCCGACGAAAATGTGTGCACATTGTTCGATGTCATCAAGATGAAAAAGCTGTATGGCAAGGAGCACCGCGGCATCGAGCGCAGCACCTTCGTCATCGACGGCAAGGGCATCCTGCGACACGAGCTGCGCGGCATCAAGGTGCCCAACCACGTCGACGAAGTGCTCGAGATCGTGCGCGGGCTCTGAAGCATCGCCGCAGCGTTGGCGTTGCCCGTAACGGATCCGATCCGGACGCGCCGTGGCAAACGTTGGCAAACCCAATTGCCCAATTGCCAAACCCAAAGCCTTCAGATACATTGGCCCGTAATGAGTTCAGATTCCGGATGCCACGCTGTTTCGACTCCCCGGCCCAGGCGCTTCCTGCCACAGGCCGGTAGCGGACCTGCCATGTCGGCAGTCCGCCCAAGAGCCGCCAACCCTGTTCCGCAGGCATGGCGGCTTTTTTGTTTGCAGCCACGTCTGTCCTCATCTTTGTCCGCGCCGGGCGCCGCGCGCATGCATGCCCCGGCCCGGGTCCGCCACGCCGCCTTAAACATGTCGCACGCTACCGATGCCGCACGGCGCCGCGGACCGGACATTCCCGCCCCCTTCTTGTCCCCCTGAAAGGAAAGCCAAGCATGCCGCTGCCTACCATGCCCGCCAAGCCTGCCCAATTGCTGGACCCGAGCGAGTTTGCTCCGGTTTCCGCGGTGCCTAAGGCCAAAGCCGCCACACAGGGCAAGAAACCTGTGCCGGCGCTCGAGCGCGTGGCATTGCTGGAAACCGGCGACACGCAGGTGCCTGAAGTCAAGGCCCGCGCCGCCGGCGGCACCCGCGCCCGCAGCACCGAGACACCCGCTGTATCGACGCCGGCCGTCACCGCCGCGCCGGTGAGCCTGGTCAAGCCGTCGACCGGCACCACGCGCCGCGCGCGCAAGGCCGAAGGCCCGAGCAAGCTGTTCGTGCTCGACACCAACGTGCTGATGCACGACCCGGCCTCGCTGTTCCGCTTCGAAGAGCACGACATCTATCTGCCGATGATGACGCTCGAAGAGCTGGACAACCACAAGAAGGGCATGAGCGAAGTCGCGCGCAACGCGCGCATGGTCAGCCGCACGCTCGACTCGCTGGTGGGCGGCACCGACGGCGTGCTCGACGAAGGCCTGTCGCTGGCCAGCCTGGGCAACCGCGACGCGCAGGGCAAGCTGTTCTTCCAGACGCGCCTGAACGACATCAAGCTGCCCGAAGGCCTGCCGCAGGGCAAGGCCGACAACCAGATCCTGGGCGTCGTCAGCGCGCTGCAGCAGCAGTATCCCGAGCGCCAGGTGGTGCTGGTGTCGAAAGACATCAACATGCGCATCAAGGCGCGCGCACTGGGCCTGCCGGCCGAGGACTACTTCAACGACCAGGTCCTCGAGGACAAGGACCTGCTCTATGCGGGCGTGATGCAGCTGCCCGGCGACTTCTGGGCCAAGCACGGCAAGGGCGTCGAAAGCTGGCAGGACCCCAAGTCCGGCGCCATGTTCTACCGGCTCACCGGTCCGCTGGTGCCGTCGTTCCTGGTCAACCAGTTCGTCTACCTCGAGCCCGTGGACGGCAGCCTGCCGCTCTATGCGCAGGTCAAGGAGATCAACGGCAAGACCGCGCTGCTGCAGACCCTGAAGGACTACACGCACCACAAGAACAACGTGTGGAGCGTGACCGCGCGCAACCGCGAGCAGAACTTCGCGCTCAACCTGCTGATGAACCCGGACATCGACTTCGTCACGCTGCTGGGGCAGGCCGGTACCGGCAAGACGCTGCTGGCACTGGCGGCCGGGCTGGAGCAGGTGCTGGACCAGAAGCTCTACAACGAGATCATCGTCACCCGCGCCACCGTGCCGGTGGGCGAGGACATCGGCTTCCTGCCCGGCACCGAGGAAGAAAAGATGCAGCCGTGGATGGGCGCGTTCGACGACAACCTCGAAGTGCTGCAGAAGAGCGACGACAGCGCCGGCGACTGGGGCCGCGCCGCGACGCAGGAGCTGATCCGCTCGCGCATCAAGGTCAAGAGCATGAACTTCATGCGCGGCCGCACCTTCGTCAACAAGTTCGTCATCATCGACGAGGCGCAGAACCTGACGCCCAAGCAGATGAAGACGCTGGTGACGCGCGCCGGCCCGGGCACCAAGATCATCTGCCTGGGCAATATCGCGCAGATCGACACGCCCTACCTGACCGAGGGCTCGTCGGGCCTGACCTACGTGGTCGACCGCTTCAAGGGCTGGAGCCACAGCGGCCATATCACGCTGGCGCGCGGCGAGCGCTCGCGCCTGGCCGACCACGCCGGCGACGTGCTCTGACGCTGACAGCGGGCCCGGGCACCCTTCCATGCGGAAGGGGCCCGGGCCCGCTGTCGTGAGCGGCAAGCGCAATGCGGCTATGATGTCCGCTCGTCCGCTTGTTGTCCCGCATCCCCAACTGGAGGCGTCGATGAACCCACAGCATCTCCGCCGGGCCGCGCTGATCGGCGCCGCCATGGTCCTGGCCGGACCGCTTCAGGCGCGCGCCGCGGCTGACGAACTGGTGATCCGCACCATGGGCCCGGTCAGCTATGTCTGCGGCGGCGTCGCCGAAGACGAGCGCCAGGCGCTGAGCGCGCGCGAGAAGGATTTCAATATCGGCGTCCTGTTCACGCAGGGCGCCGCGGGCGAGTTCCTGTCCGATGTCGCGGTCAGGCTGGTGCGCGACGAGCAGGAGGTCGCAAGCTTCCGCGCCGCCGGGCCCCGCTGCCTGATACGTGCGCCCGAAGGCAGCTACAATATCGAGGCCAGTTACAAGGGCCAGGCCAAGTCGATCAAGGTCAGCACCGGTACGCGCAACGCCCAGCTACGCTGGTAGCGGCAAGGCTTACGGTGCGCCGGCAGGCCGGCGACCGGAATCCAGCGATGCCATTGCGCCGTACCCGTAGTTCTTCCAGTCCTTCCGCACTGCCCGGCCCACTCACCCGGGCCGGCCTGCCGCTGCTGTGCGCCGCCGCACTGCTGCTGGCGGCGTGCGCCAGCTCCCCGCCGCCTCGCCATGGCAGCTTGCCGCGTACGCCCGGCAAGCCCATGACCGATCCCAGCGCCGGGCTGGAGGAAATCTCGATCCAGGCGATGTCGCTGGTGGGCACCCCCTACCGCTACGGCGGCAACACGCCCGATGCCGGCTTCGACTGCAGCGGCCTGGTGCGTTATGTGGTCGCGCGCGCGGCCAATGTCAGCTTGCCGCGCACCACCGAGGCCATGGGCACGCGCGGGAGCTCGCTCAACCGCAGCGAAGTCGCTTCCGGCGACCTGGTGTTCTTCAACACCACCGGCCGCGCCAACTCGCACGTCGGCATCTACGTCGGGCAGAACCGCTTTGTCCATGCGCCATCGTCCGGCGGCACCGTGCGGCTGGAGGACATGGGCAAGCCCTACTGGGCCTCGCGCTACAACGGCGCGCGGCGGGTGGTGGCCGGTGCGGTCAACCTGCCGCCGGCGCCGGCGACACCGGTGCCCGCGCCCGTTCCGGCGCCCCTGGTGCCGGAACCCGCCCCGCTGCCCGACGACGACGATCCCATCGCCGCCTTCGCCAACCGCTGAAGCCGCCCACGCGGGCAAATAAAAAAGCCAGGTATCTGCCTGGCTTTTTTTCATCGACGGCCGGTCCCGCGTTACAGGATATGGCGACCGATCCACCATGCGATCGCCGCCATGAAGGCCGAGGCCGGAATCGTCAGCACCCAGGCCCACACGATATTGCCGGCCACGCCCCAGCGCACCGCCGACATCTTCTGCGACGAGCCGACCCCGACGATGGCGCCGGTGATCGTGTGCGTGGTCGACACCGGCACGCCCAGCGCCGAGGCGAAGAACAGCGTCAGCGCGCCGCCGGTCTCGGCGCAGAAGCCGCCCACGGGCTTGAGCTTGGTGATCTTCTGGCCCATGGTGCGCACGATGCGCCAGCCGCCGAACAGCGTGCCCATGCCGATGGCGACGTAGCAGCTGACGATCACCCAGGTCGGCGGCGGATCCCCGGCGAGCACGTGGCCGCTGGCGATCAGCAGCATCCAGATGATGCCGATGGTCTTCTGCGCATCATTGCCGCCATGGCCGAGGCTGTACAGCGAGGCCGAGACCAGCTGCAGCCGCCGGAACCAGCGGTCGACGCGCGATGGCGGCGTGCGGAAGAAGGTCCAGCCCACGATGACCATCATCAGCGAACCCAGCAGGAAGCCGAGGAAAGGCGACACCAGGATGAACGCCACCGTCTTCAGCAGCCCGCTGGCCACCAGCGCGCCGGTGCCGGCCTTGGCCACCGCGGCGCCGACCAGCCCGCCGATCAGCGCATGCGACGACGACGACGGAATGCCGTAATACCAGGTGATGACGTTCCACGCGATCGCCCCGACCAGCGCGCCGAAGATGACATAGTGGTCGACGACGCCGCCCTGGATGGTGCCGGTGCCGACCGTGGCCGCCACCTTCAGGTGAAACACGAAGATCGCGACGACGTTGCACATCGCCGCCATCGCCACCGCATGGTGCGGCTTGAGCACGCCCGTGGACACCACCGTCGCGATCGAGTTGGCCGCGTCGTGGAAGCCGTTCATGAAGTCGAACAGCAGTGCCAGCGCCACCAGCAAGGCGATCACCCACAGGCTCATTTGTATGGTCTGCATGCCGATTGCCGCCTCAGGCGTTTTCCAGGACGATGCCTTCGATGATGTTGGCGACGTCCTCGCACTTGTCGGTGATCGTCTCGAGCTGCTCGTAGATGGCCTTCAGCTTGATCAGGCGCTTGACGTCGGTCTCGTCGCGGAACAGCTTGGACATCGCCGAGCGCATCACGCGGTCAGCCTCGGATTCGAGCTGGTCGATCTGCTGCGCGGTCTTCAGGATGGTGCTGGCGTTGCCCATGTCCTCGAGCAGGCCCACCGCGATCTTGACCTGGTCGCAGCACTGCACGCAGATCGCGGCCAGGCGCAGCGCCTCGTCGGTCAGGTTGGTCACGTCATACAGCGAGATGGTCTCGGCCACGTCCTCCATCAGGTCGAGGATGTCGTCCATGGTCGTGATGAGCTTGTGGATCTCGTCGCGGTCCAGCGGCGTGATGAAGGTCTTGTGCAGCAGGTCGATGGTGTCGTGCGTGATCCGGTCGGCCTTCTTTTCGGTGGCCTGGACGCGCCGGGCATGGGCCTCGGCGTTGGGCAGGTCGTTGACCAGGGCCTGCAGTTCATGCGCGGCGGTCACCGCGCAGTCGGCGTGCTGGTTGAAATATTCGAAGAACTTGCCCTCGGTGGGCATGAATCGGCCGAACATGGAATGTTCCTTGTGGCAGCGTGGTATCGCTGCGGATGGTGTTGCGGGATTAAGCGGACGCGAGCATGACCGCCGCGGATGGCGGCTGTCATCAAAGCGCAATATTTTACAGGGTTACCGGGACATTGCCCGCGTATTTGGCACAAACGAGACGGGCAGGCACGCCGGAGGGCCGACCCGCTTGACTTCGTCAGGTGTCGTTGTCGAAGAAAGCCGGGCCGCCGCTGAAGTTGTCGAACTTCGTGAACTGGCCGAGGAAGGTCAGGCGCACCGTGCCGATCGGGCCGTTACGCTGCTTGCCGATGATGATTTCGGCGGTGCCCTTGTCCTGCGAGTCGGCGTTATAGACTTCGTCGCGGTAGATGAACAGGATCACGTCGGCATCCTGTTCGATGGCGCCCGATTCGCGCAGGTCGGACATCACCGGGCGCTTGTTGGGACGCTGTTCCAGGCTTCGGTTCAGCTGCGACAGCGCGATCACCGGGCAATTCAGCTCTTTCGCCAGACCCTTCAGGGAACGGGAGATTTCTGAAATTTCCGTGGCGCGGTTCTCGCCGCCGCCGGAGCCCGACATCAGCTGCAGGTAGTCGATGATGATCAGGCCGAGCTGCCCGCACTGGCGCGCCAGGCGCCGCGAACGCGCGCGCAGTTCCATCGGGTTCAGCGCCGGGGTTTCGTCGATGAACAGCTGGGTGTCGTTCATGCGCTGGATCGCATGCGTCAGCCGCGGCCAGTCCTCGTCGAGCAGGCGCCCGGTACGCAGCCGGTGCTGGTCGAGCCGGCCGACCGAGCCCAGCATACGCATGGCCAGCTGCGTGCCCGCCATTTCCATGGAGAACACCGCCACCGGCAAGCCCTGCTCCACCGCCACGTGCTCGCCGATGTTCAGCGAGAACGCGGTCTTGCCCATCGACGGGCGGCCGGCGACGATGATCAGGTCGCCCGGCTGCATGCCGCTGGTCATCTTGTCGAGGTCGATGAAGCCGGTCGGCACGCCGGTGACGTCGGTGGTCGAATCGCGGTGATACAGCTCGTCGATACGCTCCACCACCTGGGTCAGCAGCGGCTGGATTTCCTGGAAGCCCTTCTGCCCGCGCGAGCCTTCTTCGGCAATCGCGAAGACCTTGGATTCGGCCTCGTCGAGCAGCTCGCGCACCTCGCGCCCCTTGGGCGCGAACGCGGCCGAGGCGATATCGTCGGCCACCGTCACCAGCTTGCGCAGCACCGAGCGCTCGCGCACGATCTCCGCGTAGCGGCGGATATTTGCCGCGCTGGGGGTGTTCTGCGCCAGCGAGTTCAGGTACGCCAGCCCGCCCACCTCTTCGGCCTTGCCGGCCACCTGCAGCATCTCGTAGACCGTGATCACGTCGGCCGGCTTGGTGGCCGAGATCAACCGGGCGATGCTCTGGAAGATCATCCGGTGGTCGAAACGGTAGAAATCCGCCTCGGACAGGAAGTCCGCGATGCGGTCCCAGGCGGCATTGTCCAGCAGCAGGCCACCGAGCACCGACTGCTCGGCTTCGATGGAGTGCGGCGGAACCTTGAGGTTATCGAGTTGGGGGTCGGCGACGGGCGCGTTCATGGGGAGGGATTATAACGGCGGGTGGACACACTTCGCCGGACATTTGGCGACAGCGCCGTCCAGGGCCGGCGGGCAAGCCAGCGGCCGGGCAACAAAAAAGGCAGGAGCCGGGGCTCCTGCCTTCTTGCAATGCTTGCGGGCTTTGGCCGGCGCCGTGCGCCAGCCGGAGCGGCGCGTCCTTAGACGCTCTCGCCCACCACCGACACGGTCACGTCGACCACGACGTCCGTGTGCAGCGCAACGCTGACCGGGTGGTCGCCAACCGTCTTCAGCGGACCGTTCGGCAGGCGAACCTGCGCCTTTTCCAGCTTGTAGCCTTGGCCAGCCAGGGCTTCAGCGATGTCGGCGTTGGTCACCGAACCGAACAGGCGGCCGTCCACACCCGACTTCTGGGTGATCTGGACGTTCAGGCCGTTCAGCTTCTCGCCTTCGGCTTGCGCGGCGGCCAGCTTCTCGGCGGCGGCCTTTTCCAGCTCGGCGCGCTTGACTTCGAATTCGGCGATCGCGCTTTGCGTGGCACGGCGGGCCTTCTTGCCCGGGATCAGGAAGTTACGGGCGTAACCGTCCTTCACCTTGACGATGTCACCCAGGTTGCCCAGGTTGACGACTTTTTCCAGCAGAATGATTTGCATCGTGTTCTCTCCTTACGGACCTAGGGCCTGATCAGTTCTTGTGCAGGTCGGTGTACGGCATCAGCGCGAGGAAACGCGCGCGCTTGATGGCCGTATCCAGCTGACGCTGATAGTGAGCCTTGGTACCGGTCAGGCGGGCCGGCGTGATCTTGCCGTTGTCGCCGATGAAGTCCTTCAGGGTGTCCAGATCCTTGTAGTCGATCTGTTCGACGCCAGCCACGGTGAAGCGGCAGAAGCGCTTGCGCTTGAACAGCGGGTTCTGTTGCTGGAAGCGCTTCTTGTTCTTGTTGTCACGTTTGACGAATGCCATGATTCAATCCTTTTCGAATGCTTTACATCCAGTGATGTGAAAGACGAGAGCCTTGCTGTTGCGGTGCTTGCGGGCCAGGAATCCTTCGCAGTCGAGCAGCGTGCCGAGCGGTAGCCGCTCCAGACGCTGGCCAACCTGGCCGATCCCCATCGCAGCGATTGCAAACTCGACCTGTCGCGGCGTCTGCGCCTCGACGGCCTCGCCGCTGTACTGCAGGATGCAGTTCACGACGGGGACCCCGGCCGGGGTATAGCGCAGGGCATCGCGTTCCGCCAGGGTGGCGGCAAGCCGAAGCTGGTTCAACGCGTGGCCTCTTGCTGGTTGCAATCGTTGCGGTTTGCGCTCGCGCCCGGGCCGACGCTGTCAGCCACGACGCGCACCGCAGTCCGCACTCAGGCGGCCTGGCCTTCGGTGGTCGTTTGCGCGGCCTTGCGGGCTTCTTCGCGCTGCACTTCCTTCATCATCGGCGAAGGTGCGGTCTCGGCCTTCTTGGTCTGCACGATCAGGTGGCGCAGGACGGCGTCGTTGAACTTGAACGCGTGTTCCAGTTCAGCCAGGGTTTCCTTGCCGCATTCGATGTTGAGGCAAACGTAGTGAGCCTTGGCCAGCTTCTGGATCATGTAAGCCATCTGGCGACGGCCCCAGTCTTCCACGCGGTGAACGTTGCCGTTCTGCGAGGTCACGAGCTGCTTGTAGCGCTCGATCATGGCCGGCACTTGTTCGCTCTGGTCCGGGTGGACGATGAAGACGATTTCGTAATGACGCATTGACGCTCCTTTTGGGATTAGCCACCCGGGCGTCACGAGTCCGGTGTGGCAAGGTTGAATAGCCTTAAATTATAGCCCGGCCCGCGGCAACAACGCAAGCCGCTGATTTCACGGGCAAATCAGGCGCTGGCAAAGACCGCCTGCAGCCGCGCCGGGTCGCGTGCGAGCCCGGCATCCGCAGCCAGGGCCAGCACGAGCAATACGCGCGCCTTGTAGGGATTCAGGTCCCCAGCAGACACGAATACACCGTCGGCAGGACTGGGCTGCGGCGGGATCGCCACATGGCCGGCACTGGTACGCGAGCTGCGCACCACCGCCACCCCGGCCGCCGCGGCGTCGGCAAGGGCCGCTGCCAACACCTCATGGATCGAGCCATTGCCGGTCGCGGCGACAACCAGCCCCGCGGCGCCGGCCTGCACCAGCGCATCCACCACCGCCCTGCCCGGCTGCGCGTAGCTCGCCACGATCTCCACCACCGGCCACGCCGCCGGCATCGGCCCGATGGGCGCAGTCGCCCGCGGCGCCCGGGCAAAACGCACGTAGTCGTCCTGCACGAACCCCAGCGGCCCGCACGGTGAGACAAAGGCATCGACCGCCGACGTATGCGCCTTGGCCACGTCCCGTGCCGCGTGGATCTGCTGGTTCAGTACCACCAGCACACCCTTGCCGCGCGCATCCGGATGGGCGGCAACACGCACCGCATCCAGCAGGTTCAGCGGCCCGTCGGCCGACAGCGACGTCGACGGACGCATCGCAGCGGTCAGGACCACTGGCACCGGGCACGATTGCGTCAGGTGCAGCGCCATCGCGGTTTCTTCCAGCGTGTCGGTGCCGTGCGTGATCACGATGCCCGCCACGTCAGGCTGCGCCGACCAGTGCCCGACCCGCGCCGCCAATGTCTGCCACAACGCGAAGGTCATGTCCTTGCTGTCGACCTGCGCCACCTGTTCGGCCTCGATGCGGGCCAGCGACTGCAACGGCGGCACCGCCGCCAGCAATGAGGACACCGGCACAGTCGCGGCCTGGTAACGGGCGCTGCTGGCGGCGCTGCCGGCCGCGCCCGCGATGGTGCCGCCAGTGGCCAATACGACGATGCGAGGCAATTGGGTCATGGGAGCGCGCAAGGATTTCTTCTGGATAAAGGAAAGGCGATTGTAGCGGGCGCACACGCCCAGCCCCAGCGAAGATCAGGCGCCCTGGCCGGCGTCCATGCGACACGCCTCAAAATTCTGCTTGCGCTGGCGCCGATACTGTATAAAATCACAGCATACTGTTTAAACATACAGTGCCCGGCCCGCCGGATGCTGGATAACGGACCAGAGTCTTCACAGATTCTTCGTCATCCAGGCCAGCGGCCCTGCACGGAACGGCGATCCCATGGCGACCCTGACACCCCGGCAGCAGCAGATTTTCGATCTGATCCGCAACACGATCCGCCGTACCGGCTTCCCCCCTACCCGCGCCGAGATCGCAGCGGAGTTCGGTTTCTCCTCGCCCAACGCCGCCGAAGAACATTTGCGGGCGCTGGCCCGCAAAGGCGTGATCGAACTGACGCCGGGCGCGTCGCGCGGCATCCGCCTGAAGGTGTCGCGCAGCGATTCGGAACTGCCGGACCAGTTCTCGTTGCCAATGGCCGGCGTATTGCAGCTGACGCTGCCGCTGGTGGGCCGCGTCGCAGCCGGCAGCCCCATCCTGGCCGCCGAGCATATCGACCGCCAGTACCAGGTCGATGCCTCGGTCTTCGATGAGCGTCCGGATTACCTGCTGCGCGTGCGCGGGCTGAGCATGCGCGACGCCGGCATCCTCGACGGCGACCTGCTCGCCGTGCGCCGCGCCAGCGAGGCCGCCAACGGCAAGATCGTGGTGGCACGACTGGGCGACGACGTCACCGTCAAGCGCCTGCAGCGGCGCGGTGGCCATATCGAACTGATCGCCGAGAACCCGGACTTCACCAACATCATCGTCGAGCCCGGTGAAGAGTTCTCGCTGGAAGGCATCGCCGTCGGGCTGATCCGCTCTTCCGGCTTCTAGCCGGGCACCATCGCAGGCGCTTTGCCTGCGCGGGCCCACCCGCTTCCATTGCTTTGCAGACGCCGCCCGGCTTGCCGGGTGTTGACCCCGCTTTGCCTAAAAAGAGGTGCCACCATGCCGCAAATCCACCACGTCGCCGCCCGCCGTCCGGTCAAGCCCGTGCCGTTTCGCCAGAGCAAGGGCGTACGCGTCTACCAGGGTACGCAGCGCCGTACCATGGTCGGCAGCATGGCGGCCATCTGCCGCATGCTGGAACTTGAAACCACCGAAAAGCTGGCCGCCTGACGGATACTCGCAGACGCCTGGCGTCGCCGGGCCCTGCCCCGCTTAGCTGCGCGCGCAGGCCTTGACCTCGGCCTCCAATTCCGCCGGCGTCAGCTGGGGAAACCAGGTATCGGTCTTGCGCAATTCCAGCGCCGTGCCATCGGCCTGTGCCGTCAGCGAGATCAGGTAGGCGTATAGATATTCACCGCTTGCGGCGCTCTGGCCGATACGGATTTCGATCTGGTTTTTCGCCGGCAACTGGACCAGCGTAGCCTCATCGCCCAGATTGTTGCGCAGGCATTTTGCAACGTCGGCCATCTTGGCCTGCGTATTCAGGCGCATCGGCGGGCGAGCGCGGACGTCCTTCTCCGAAGTGCCAGTGGCACACCCTGCCACCATGGTTGCCATTGCTGCGCCAATCAGTGCCGTTCGAACCAACATACCGCCCCCGGGGAATGAAAACGGCGCCCTTGGACGTGCAGATATTGTGGGCGCCGGGTGCGGATTTTAACCCGCGCGCGGGCCACGCGCCATCTTGAGCTTTGCCCCATCTTGAGCCTTGCCATTAGCCAGCAACGGCGTCTGGCATGGCAAGGCGTTTACCCGTTACCAGCGCTTGCACTCGATCTTCTCTTCGAATTCCCCATCGCGCTTCCACTCGCGCTCGATCAGGCAAGGGCCTTCGCGGTATTTCTGCTTCTGCTCGTAACCGCGCGGACCACCCTTGCACTTGCGCTCTTCCTTGTATTCGCCATCGCGCTTCTGCTCGCGCTCCACCTCGCAGCCGCCGCTACGGAACTTCTCCTTGTATTCGCCGCCATGGCGATAGCCACCGGGATAATCACGGTCGTCGGCCTGCGCCAGCGATGGCGCCATCAAACACAGTAGCAAGGAGACAGCGGCAGCGGGCGTCCGGAACATGAGAGAAACGGCAGGAGCGGAATTGCGGCCAGCATAGCAACCGGAATCGCTGGCCGCTGTATCAAAGCGTTACGCCGGAGCGAGCAGCGCAATTCCCTCACCACGATGCGCGATGCCGCGCTTATATCGTGGCGCAGCAAACCTTGGCGCGGTACCCTATACTCACGTCTTCTTGCTGGCCCGCCCCGTGCCTGGCCCCTGTCGGGGGTGCAGTGACCTGCATATGCCGCCGCGCCAGCCTCAGCGGCCTGCCGACGCTGCTGCGTCCGGCCCGTACCAATTGCCGTATTTCATGAACGTAAATCCCCGCCGCATTTCGGTTGCGCCAATGATGGACTGGACCGACCGTCATTGCCGCATGTTCCATCGCCAGCTCAGCCGCCACACCTGGCTGTATACCGAGATGGTGACCACCGGCGCGCTGCTGCATGGCGACGTGCCGCGCCACCTCGACTTCGATGCGGCCGAGCATCCGGTCGCGCTGCAGCTGGGCGGCAGCGAGCCGGCCGACCTCGCCATGGCGGCCAAGCTTGGCCAGCAGTGGGGCTATGCGGAAATCAACCTCAACTGCGGCTGCCCGTCCGAGCGCGTGCAGCGCGGCGCCTTCGGTGCCTGCCTGATGGCGGAGCCGGAACTGGTGGCGGACTGCGTGAAGGCGATGCGCGATGCGGTGGAGATACCGGTCACCGTGAAGCATCGCATCGGCATCGACAAGATCGAGCACTACGATTTCGTGCGCGATTTTGTCGGCAAGGTGGCGCAGGCGGGTTGCAGCACGTTTATCGTCCATGCGCGCAATGCGATCCTGAAGGGCCTGAGCCCGAAGGAAAACCGCGAGATTCCGCCGCTGCGCTATGAGGTGGCATACCAGCTCAAGCGCGAATTCCCGCAGCTCGAGATCCTGATCAACGGCGGCATCGTCAGCCATGACGAAATCGCTGCTCATCTGCAGCACGTCGATGGCGTCATGATCGGACGCGAGGCATATCACCAGCCGTACATCCTGGCGGAAATGGACGCGCGCTTCTATGGCGATGCCAGTGCGCCGGTGCCGTCGCGGCTCGAGGTCGAACTGGCGATGCAGCGTTATATCGGCGACTTCGTTGAGCAAGGCGGATATATGGGTGCCGTGACACGGCACATGCTCGGCCTGCATCGCGGCATCGCCGGCGGGCGTGGCTGGCGCCGCGTGCTGTCCGATGCGAAGCGCATGCATGCGGCGCGCGCGCGGGCCGACGTCGATGCGCTGTTCGAAGAAGCGCGCATGCATCTGCGGCCGCACGCACAAGAGCCGCTTGCCGCGTAAGCGCGCGGACCGGTGCCGCGCCGAGGCTGCGCTCTAACTTCGAATCGTGAAAGTATGCATGGCGGCGCGCGGGTTTCGCGCGCCGCACATGAGATGCCCGATCGCCCGGAAACCGGCGCCCGGAAAGGGATTCCCCTAATTCGCTGAGGCAGGGCACTTTCTTACACTGTGCCTGCCCTCGAATACAGGGCTTTCTTCAACTGATTATTAGCCCGCTCCGGCGGGCTTTTTTTTCGTCGGCGATCTCGCGCTTGCGGCATCGCTCTTCGTTTACCCGAATGGTGCATTGCCCGCATGGCAGTTACAGTGCAACGGCCTTCAGGGCATTTGAGATCGCTAAAGTTAAGAGTCCGCGCTGCGGACTCTTTTTTTGCGCGCTCGCCCGGCACCACCTGGACGAACGGATTTGACCAGCCTTCCGGACAAGCGTTCCATCGGTCACGCAAAATAGATTCCGCTTGCGGCGCATCGCCGGGGCTATCGCGTATGGCTGATACCGATGTCCAGCGTGCCGTAAGTCGTGATGCCCGACTCCCTGCCGTCGGTACCGCCGCCCGCGGCGCACCCGCCCAGCAAGGCCGCCAGTGCCGACACCGCAAGAATCCTCGCCGTCCATCTACACTTGTTCTGCATGGCCTGTTCCCTGCGTCGATAACCTCGGTTGGGCTCGCGCGTGGCCGAGAGGTTCCATCGCAGGCAGGATGCGGCATGGAAACGTCGGCTGCGGGGGAAGCAAAGCGGGGAAGGAAAAAGAGGCAGGCGGCCCATGGGGCGGGCCGCCTGACGGGAAGGTCGAGGGGGGTCAATGTCCCTCGGACTCGAGTATCGCTTCGGGCACGTGCCGCATGAACCCTGCAGAGGTAGGGGCTGTGCGCAGCATATTTGGCTGGCGGGCGTGGTCGGAACTCACCCAGGACCCGTGATACGATTTCCGCACGCTCCCCAGGCGAGATCAGGCACGGTATGCGGACCGTGCCGGCAGGGGAGGCAGCATGGACAAAGACAACGTGGAAAAAGAAGCGCCGTTCGGCGTGGTCTATGAAGACTTCAGGGTGATCTGGGTGGCCGAGCAGCTCCAGGATGGCAAATGGACCGCGCGCTACTGCTGGCACCCCGGCACCTCGGAAGCCGCGGGCAAAGCGTTGCAGGAAGCCGTGCTGAACGGCAAGTCGCGCCGGCTGCTGGGCCAGTTCGATACCGAAGCCGAGACCATCGCCGCGATCAAGCAGGCGGTGCTGCTCGAGGCCAAGTGGAGTCCGCCACGTTCCTGAGCGATGCCCTCAAAAATTTTTGTGCGGGATACTAGCCATCTCGAAAATCTGTTTGTATAATCTTGTTTTTCGTCGATCAGCGCTTCGCTGATGACCTCTACGGTGGCTGTAGCTCAGTTGGTAGAGTCCAGGATTGTGATTCCTGTCGTCGTGGGTTCGAGTCCCATCAGCCACCCCAAATTCCCGTGCAAAACGGCGCCTGATTCAGGCGCCGTTTTGCTTTTGGGCGGACGATTTTCGGAAGCTGACGCTGCGCGCCTCCTCAGCGCGGCGCGTTCCGCTCGATCCAGCCGGCAAACGTAGTCAAAAACTTCCCAAGGAAACCCTTGGTCGACTCGTTGGCAATCCCGCCCTGCTCGTCGAACAGCTTGTCGACGCCGCCGATATACGCCTCCGGTTGCTGCAGGATGGGGATATTCAGGAATACCAGCGACTGGCGCAGGTGGTGATTGGCGCCGAAGCCGCCGATGGCGCCCGGCGATGCGCTGATGATGGCGCCGGGCTTGCCGTCCCAGACGCTGCTGCCATACGGGCGCGAACCCACGTCGATGGCGTTCTTCAACGGCGCGGGCACCGAACGGTTGTATTCCGGCGTGACGAACAGCACGGCGTCGGCGCGGCGGATACGGTCGCGGAATGCGGTCCAGGCCTGGGTCGGCTTGTCGTCGAGGTCCTGGTTGTACAGCTCCAGGCTGCCGATCTCGACGATTTCCAGCCTGAGCTGCGCCGGCGCCAGCGCGATCAGCGCCTTGGCCAGCTTGCGGTTGTATGACTCCTTGCGCAGGCTTCCCACCAGTACAACGACATCACGAGGATCACTCATTGCGGCTCCTTTGACGGTGTGGACGGATTGGCACAGGCGGCGTCCGCGCGCGGCATTGCCGTGCGCGGGCGCCAGACCCTGCCCGTCACTCTACCCGAGTCGGCGCCGGAGCGTTCCGTGCAGCGATATCAGGCAGGCTTGCCCAGTGCCGCCAGCGGGTGCTCCTCCTGGCGCCATGGGCTGTCGAAGAACGACAGCGCCTTCTCGCGGCTGACTTCGTCGAGCCGCGCATATCGCCAGCGCGGCTTGTGGTCCTTGTCGACCGCCAGCGCGCGGATGCCTTCGACGCCGTCGCCCTTGCGGAACACGTAGTACATCATGTCCAGCTCCATGCGCAGCTCGTCTTCCAGCGACATGCTGCGCGCGCGGCGGATCTGCTCCAGCGTCACGCACAGCATCAGCGGCGAACGGCTGCGCAGCATGGCGGCAGTCTGTGCGGCCCAGTCGCCCGGGGCATCGCTGACGGCGGCAAGGATGTCCTGCGCAGTGCTGCCGGCGAAGAGCTGGTCGATCTGCGCCGACAGCCCGGCCAGCGTGCTCTGCGCCGGCGCGCAATCCGCGCGGTGCGGTGCGGTAAAGGTTTCGATATGCGCCAGCACCGCATCGCCGCTGGCGAACTGCTGCGCGCGCAGCGAATCGACCAGTTCCGCGAGGCGGTTGCCGGGCATGTAGGCGTCGGCCAGGCCGGCATACAAGGCGTCGGCGGCGTGGATCACGGTGCCGGTCAGGCCCAGGTATTCGCCGATGCGTCCGGGTGTGCGCGCCAGGAACCAGCCGCCGCCCACATCCGGGAACAGGCCGATATTCGTTTCCGGCATGGCCATCCTGGTGCGATCGGTGACCAGCCGCAGTCGCGCACCCTGCGAAATGCCCATGCCGCCGCCCATCACCACGCCATCCATCAACGCGATATAGGGCTTGGCGTAGCGGTGGATCAGGAAATTGAGCGCGTATTCCTCGACGAAGAACTGGTCGAGCAGCGGATCGCCCGCATGCGCCGCCTGGTGGAAATAGCGGATATCGCCGCCGGCGCAGAAGGCCTTGCCACCAGCACCGGCCACCACCACGGCGGTGACCTCGGGCGCGGCGGCCCAGTCCTGCAGCGCCTGCGTGATGGCGCGGATCATGTCCAGCGACAGCGCGTTGAGCGCCTGCGGACGGTTCAGCGTCAGGTATCCGATGCCACCGCGGACCTCGGTCGTGACGAATTCAGTCATGTCGTACTCCTCCAATGCAACTGGCAATTTTACGCCAGTCACCTTGGCAAGCGCACGCTCGTGAGCAGCTTGCGGCGCATGCCGGCACGCATGCGCCCTGCCCGTTCAGGCCAGCCGGAACGTCGCCACCAGCGAGGTGAGCCGCTGCGCCTGCTCTTCCAGCGATGCCGCGGCGGCCGCAGCCTGCTCCACCAGCGCCGCATTCTGCTGCGTCATGCTGTCCATCTGCGACACCGCCACATTGACCTGCTCGATGCCGTTGGACTGCTCGTCCGACGCCGCGCTGATATCGCCGATGATGGCGCTGACGCGCTGCACCGCGTCGACGATGTCCTGCATCGCGCGCCCGGCCTCATCGACCAGCCCCGAGCCCTCGCGCACATTGGCCACCGATGCGCCGATCAGCGCGCGGATCTCCTTGGAAGCGCCGGCGCAGCGCTGCGCCAGGTCGCGCACGTCGCCTGCCACCACGGCAAAGCCGCGGCCATGCTCGCCAGCGCGCGCGGCTTCCACCGCGGCGTTCAGCGCCAGGATATTGGTCTGGAACGCGATCTTCTCGATCACGTCGATGATGTCGACGATCTTGCCCGAACTGGCGTCGATCGACTGCATGGTATTGACCACGCGCAGCACCGCGTCGCTGCCGCGCCCCGCCAGGGTTGCGGCGTCGCTGGCAAGCGCGCGCGCCTCGCGCGCGCTGTCGGCATTCTGGCGCACGGTGCTGGTCAGTTCCTCCATGCTCGAAGCGGTTTCCTCCAGCGAAGCCGCCTGCTGCTCGGTGCGCTGCGACAGGTCGGCATTGCCGCTGGCAATCTGCTTGCTGGCCGCGGCGATCGAGTCGGCACCGCCGCGCACATCGCCCACCATCGCCACCAGGCTGGCCTGCATCCGGCCCAGCATGCCGAGCATGCGCGCGGTCTCGTTGCGCGCCGCTTCGTCGGCCAGTGTTTCGCCGGCCCCTACTGCGCCGCCGCTTGCAGCTACGCTGAGGTCGCCCCCTGCAATCTTTTCGAAACGCGCAATCGCCGTATCCAGCGGCTGCACGATCGAACGGCGCAGGCGCCACGCCACCACGGTGCTGAACACCAGTCCCGCGGCCAGCACGCACACGGACAGCGTGAACAGGTTGCGGTAGCGCTGCTGCGAGGCCTCATAGACCTGCTTCGCGCTGGCCACCTGCAGCTTGTTCAGCTCCGTGTTGACGGCGGTGAAGGCGATATCGAGCTGCGGAATGGTTTCCAGCACCGCCTTCATCACGCCGTCGCGATCGCCGGCGTGCAGCGCGGCGATCATGGGCGCGACACCCTGCCTGAACAGCGCATTGCGCTTGGCGGTAACGTCTTCGACCACCTTCGCTTCGTCGGCCGAACGCGGCAGCGCGAGATAGGCCTTCCAGGCCTGCTCCGAATCGCGCGCAAAGCCCTCCGCGGTCGCGGCGCGCGCCTTGGCGTCGGCCGGGTCGGCGGCAAAGGTGGCCTGGTCCAGCAACACGCGCACCAGCAACTGGTTCGAACGCGCCTCGGCCAGGTGGACCGCGGCCGACAACTGCTGCTCGTAGATCTGGTGCGTCGCCTCGTTGCTGCGCGACATGCCGAGCCAGCCGACGGCACCGACAATCAGCAACAACAAATTAATGACGATAGTGAGAAACCACAATCTGGCGCCGATGGTCGTGTTCCTGAACATGGATGAGGCTCCGGGAGGAAAGAGGAAACTGAATGAAGGCGGCGCGCCGCGCCGCTACCCTGTCCAACTACGGCGCCGGCACCGCATCCTTTACCCGTATTGATCGCCTTCACACGCGTGACAGAATTGCGTGGCAGTACATCATCGCCGTCAAGTGGCGGAAGCGGCCCACCTGGCCCACCGCGCCACCGTTTGGAGGAAGCCCTCGTGGCCATTTCATGGCGAACACGGGCACACTGCCGGGATGAACACCGCATCGCTCGACCCCGGACTCGTGCTGCTGGCCTTCGCGCCGGTCTTCGTGCTGACCATCGGCGCCGAAGCGTGGTACTGGGCGCGCCGCGACCCCGCCGTCTACAGCCTGCGCGACACGCTCTCCAACGCCGCGCTGGCGCTGATGCACCAGGCCTCGGACGCGTTCTTCCTCTGGCTGATGGTCCGCACCGTGTACACGTGGTGCTACCAGCACGGCCTGCAGGCGATGCCGCAGACGTTGTGGTCGTTCTTGCTGCTGCTGTTGCTGCAGGACTTCCTCTACTACTGGTTCCATCGCGCCAGCCATCGCGTGCGCTGGCTGTGGGCTTCGCACGTGACGCACCATTCGTCCGAAGGCATGAACTTCTCGACCGCGTTCCGGCAGAGCCTGACCTACCCGCTGTCCGGCATGTGGCTGTTCTGGATTCCGCTGGCGTATATCGGCTTCACGCCGGACTGGGTGATCCTGGCCGTGGGCCTGAACCTGGGCTTCCAGTTCTTCGTCCATACGCGGCTGGGGCAGCGCTGGCCGCTGGTCGAGCGGCTGCTGAACACGCCTTCGGTCCATCGCGTCCACCACGCCAAGAACCCGCAGTACATCGACCGCAACTATGCCGGCGTGCTGACGCTCTGGGACCGCCTGTTCGGCACCTTCGTCGCCGAGCACGAGGCGCCGGTCTACGGCATTACGCGCCAGTTGCGCAGCCACAATCCGCTGACGCTGACCTTCCACGAATGGCGCGACATGTTCGCCGATGCCTGGCGCGACCGCGACCTGCGCTACCTGTGGAAGCCGCCGGAATGGCGCAGCCCGCGTGCCGCGGTGCCGGCGACGCTGCCGGGCACGCAATAAAAAACCGCGCCTGCAGGCGCGGTTTTTTGTGAGCAGCGTCAGCGCCCGGGCGCTTATGCGCCTTCGCGGGCGGCACGCTTGCGCTCGTGCTCCTTCAGGTGGCGCTTGCGCAGGCGGATGCTCTTTGGCGTCAGCTCGACCAGCTCGTCGTCGGCGATGAATTCCACCGCGTATTCCAGCGACATCTGGATCGGCGGCACCAGGCGCACGGCTTCGTCGGTACCCGAGGCGCGCACGTTGGTCAGCTGCTTGCCCTTGATCGGGTTCACGACCAGGTCGTTGTCGCGGCTGTGGATGCCGATGATCATGCCTTCATACAGCGCATCGCCCGGCTTGACGAACATGCGGCCGCGGTCCTGCAGCTTCCACAGCGCGTAGGCCACGGCGTCGCCGTCGTCCTGCGAGATCAGCACGCCGTTGTGGCGCTCGCCCAGGCCGCCTTCGCGCACCGGCGCGTAGTCGTCGAAGATATGGCTGATCAGCCCGGTGCCGCGCGTCAGCGTCAGGAACTCGCCCTGGAAGCCGATCAGGCCGCGGGCCGGAATGCGGTACTCGAGGCGGGTGCGGCCCTTGCCGTCCGACGCCATGTCGAGCAGTTCGCCCTTGCGGCGGCCCAGCTCTTCCATGATGCCGCCCTGGTGGCTGTCTTCGACGTCGACGGTCAGCAGCTCGTACGGCTCGCACTTGACGCCGTCGATTTCCTTGAACACCACGCGCGGACGCGACACGGCCAGCTCGTAGCCTTCGCGGCGCATGTTTTCCAGCAGGATGGTCAGGTGCAGTTCACCGCGGCCCGAAACTTCGAAGATGGTGTCGTCGCCGGTATCGGCCACGCGCAGCGCCACGTTGGACTTCAGTTCGCGGTCCAGGCGCTCGCGCAGCTGGCGGCTGGTGACGAACTTGCCTTCGCGGCCGGCCAGCGGCGAGGTGTTGACGCAGAAGTTCATGGTCAGCGTCGGCTCGTCCACCTTCAGCATCGGCAGCGCGTCCTGGGCCTCGGGCGCGCACACGGTGCAGCCGATGCCCAGTTCTTCGATGCCGTTGATCAGCACGATGTCGCCGGCTTCGGCTTCCTGCACGATTTCGCGCTCCAGGCCCTGGAACTTCAGCACCTGGTTGATGCGGCCCTTGATCGGGTTGCCTTCCGGACCGAACTTGACCACCACGTCCTGCAGCGGACGGGCACGGCCGCGCGAGATGCGGCCCACGCCGATCTTGCCGACGTAGCTGGAGTAGTCCAGCGAGATGATCTGCAGCTGCAGCGGGCCGTCGCGGTCGTCGTCACGCACCGGCACCTTGTCGAGCACGGTCTCGAACAGCGGCTTCATGTCGCCGTCGCGCACGTCTTCGGTCAGGCCGGCGTAGCCGTTCAGGCCCGAGGCGTAGATCACCGGGAAGTCGAGTTGCTCGTCGGTCGCGCCCAGCTTGTCGAACAGGTCGAAGGTCTGGTTGATGACCCAGTCCGGACGCGCGCCCGGGCGGTCGATCTTGTTGATCACCACGATCGGCTTCAGGCCCAGCGCCAGCGCCTTGCGCGTGACGAAACGGGTCTGCGGCATCGGGCCTTCGACCGCGTCGACCAGCAGCAGCACGCCGTCGACCATCGACAGCACGCGCTCCACTTCACCGCCGAAGTCGGCGTGGCCCGGGGTGTCGACGATATTGATATGGGTGCCGTTGTACTCGACGGCACAGTTCTTCGCGAGAATCGTGATCCCGCGTTCCTTTTCCAGGTCGTTCGAGTCCATCACCCGCTCGGCGACTTGCTGGTTGTCGCGGAAGGTGCCTGCCTGGCGCAGGAGCTGGTCGACCAGGGTGGTCTTGCCATGATCGACGTGGGCGATGATGGCGATATTTCGGATGGCGCGGGTCATTGCTGCGTCTCGCTAAGAACGGGGCCCTCGCAAGGAGGGCCGGAGAATCTGAGGTAACCCAACATTCTAGCATGTTGCGGCGCAAGAAGCGTTGACCGGAACCGCCCCTGGCCTAGGGAAAATATTTGCGGATTTCGCAATGACCAATTTCCTTTCTTGCGGATCGTTAAACGTAAACATATATTTGCCTCAGCAAAGATTGCAAAGGCAAAGATGTCACAAGCACCCGCTTCCGCTGCGCCGGCCTCTCCGGCCGGTTCGTTCGATCCCGCCCAGTACCAGATGTGCGACAGCGTCGGCTACCTGA
Organism: Cupriavidus phytorum; assembly: GCF_003254285.1. NCBI lineage: Bacteria > Pseudomonadati > Pseudomonadota > Betaproteobacteria > Burkholderiales > Burkholderiaceae > Cupriavidus > Cupriavidus phytorum. The sequence continues at coordinate 375,036 of NZ_QKZN01000002.1, read as the reverse complement.
TGCAACGGGCCAAGAACATGCTGGCGCACGGCGTCGAGCAGGAGGTCAGCAGCCTGGACATCACCCAGGCTCAGGCCAGCTGCCTGATGATGCTGGCCACCGGCCGGGCCTCGACCGTCACTGACCTGGGCCGCGAGCTCAACACCGACATGGGCTCGGTTACGCGGCTGCTCAGCCGCATGGAAAAACGCGGCCTGATCGAGCGCCGCCGCCGCGACGCCGACCGCCGCGTGGTCGACCTGTCGGTGACGCCGCAGGGCCAGGAACTGGTGCAGCAACTGCCGGCCATCTTCTGCAAGGTCCTGGCGCACCACTTTCGCGGTTTTTCCGAGGACGAGATCCAGTTGCTGCGCAGCATGCTGCGCCGGGTCATCGACAACAGCGGGTAGCAGGCTGCGCGCCGGACTTCCGGCACGCCAGATCGTCCGCGTCGGCCAGCCCGGCCGGACACCGTCAGCAGCCCGTAGACACCGTATGGCTCCGCCACGGAGCAACACCATGAAACCAGTTCTTTCCTTCCGATTTAACCAGCCTGCCAGTTCCCGCAAGCTGGCGCGCCGTGCCGGCACGCTGGCGCTGACCGCGATCGCGGCCGCGGCGCTGGCCGGCTGCGCGGCGCTGGGCGATTCGCACAGCACCCAGACCATGGCCGACCCGGCCGCGATGGCGACTTCGCAAACCCTGCCCGGCGAACACGGCCAGTGGCCGTCGCAGGACTGGGTCGACCAGTTCAAGGACCCGCAGCTGAGCGCGCTGGTCGACGAAGCGGTCAAGGACAATCCCAGCCTGCAGGCGGCCTTTGCCCGCGTGGAAGCGTCGCGCGCCATGGCCGAGGCCACGCGCAGCGCGCTCTACCCGCACCTGGAGTTCGAAGGCAGCCTGATCCGCCAGCGCTTCTCCGAGAACGATCTGTTCGAAGGCACGCCGCTGGCGGGCTCGTGGCAGAACCAGTCGCGCCTGCAGGTGGGCCTGTCCTATGACTTCGACTTCTGGGGCAAGAACCGCGATGCGCTCGAAGCCGCGCTGTCCGATGACCGCGCCGCCGAGGCCGAAAGCCAGGCTTCACGCCTGATCCTGGCGACCTCGATCGCGCGCAACTACGCCCGCCTGGCCGCGCTGTATGCCCAGCGCGACGTCGCCGAGCGCGCCATCGCGCAGCGCCGCGACCTGACCGAGCTGTCGCGCCAGCGGCTGGCCGCCGGCCTCGACACGCAGGTCGAGACCACGCAGGCACGCGGCACCGTGGCCGCATCGCAGACCGACCTGCAGCGCGTCGACGAAGAGATCGCGCTGGCCCGCAACCAGCTTGCCGCGCTGCTCGGCAAGGGCCCGGACCGCGGCCTGCAGATCCAGCCGCCGGTATTGCTGGCCCAGGCCACGCCCACCCTGCCCGACGACCTGACCATCGGGCTGCTGGGCCGCCGCCCCGACCTGGTGGCGGCGCGCTGGCGTGTCGAGGCGGCGTCCAAGGACATCAACGTCGCCAGGAAGGAATTCCTGCCCGACGTCAGCCTGACTGCCTTTGCCGGCCTGGCCGCGCTGGATCCTTCGAACCTGCTGATGGGCATCAGCCGCACCTTCGGCATCGGTCCGACCGTGCGCCTGCCGATCTTCGAGGGCGGCAGGCTGCGCGCCAACCTGAAGGGCAAGTACGCCGGCTATGACATCGCCGTGGCCAACTACAACCAGGCGCTGGTCGATGCGCTGCGCGAGACCGCCGACACCATCACCAGCATCCGCAGCGTCGACAAGCAGATCCAGACCCAGCGCGAAGCGCTGGACCTGGCCGAGCACGCCTACGCGCTGGCCACCACGCGCTACAAGGCCGGGCTCGGCACGCAGCTGACCGTGCTCAACGCGGAAAGCAACGTGCTGCAGCAGCGCCGCCTGGCGACCGACCTGCAGGCAAGGCGGCTGGACCTGCAGATGGGCCTGATGAAGGCGCTCGGCGGCGGCTACCAGGAGCCGGCCGAAGGCCACGAGAGCGTCGCCCATGGGCAGGCGCAGCAGCCGGGCCACACGCAGGGCCACACCCAGGCGGGCGCCCGCGGCTAATCCGCGCACCCGGTGAACGCAGACAAGATTATCCAGAAGACATCATGAGCAACAACCAGCAAGCGGCCGGCACCAACACCCCCCAGCAAGCCACGGCCACCCCTCCCAACGGCAAGCGCAAGCGCATGCTGCTGTCGCTGAGCGCGGCGATCGTGGTCGCCGGCATCGGCTACGGCGTGTACTGGGGGCTGTATGCCCGCCATTTCGAAAGCACCGACGACGCCTATGTCGCCGGCAACGTGGTCCAGGTCACGCCGCTGGTGGCTGGCACCGTCGTGTCGATCTCGGCCGACGACACCCAGCTGGTCACCGCCGGCCAGCCGCTGATCCAGCTCGACCGCGCCGACACGCAGGTAGCGCTGGAACAGGCCGAGGCCCAGCTGGCCCAGGCCGTGCGCGAAGTGCGCACGCTGTACGTCAACAACGGCTCGCTCGCCGCCAACGTGGCGCTGCGCGAAGCCGACGTGGCCAAGGCGCGCGACGACCTGCGCCGGCGCCAGGCCATCGCCGGCTCGGGCGCGGTGTCGAATGAAGAGATCTCGCACGCGCAAGCCGCGCTCAAGGGCGCCGAGTCCGCGCTGCTGGCCGCGCGCGAGCAGCTGGCATCGAACCAGGTGCTGACCGACCAGACCACGGTCGAGAACCACCCTAACGTGCAGCGCGCCGCCGCCAACCTGCGCTCGGCCTACCTGTCGTTCGCGCGCTCGGCGCTGCCGGCGCCGGTGACCGGCTACGTCGCCAAGCGCTCGGTGCAGGTTGGCCAGCGCGTCGCCGCCGGCGCGCCGCTGATGGCGGTAGTGCCGCTGGACCAGGTCTGGGTCGACGCCAACTTCAAGGAAGTGCAGATCACGCATATGCGCATCGGCCAGCCGGTGACGCTGGAAGCCGACGTTTATGGCTCCAAGGTCGAATACCGCGGCAAGGTCGCGGGCTTCTCGGCCGGCACCGGCTCGGCGTTTTCGCTGCTGCCGGCGCAGAACGCCACCGGCAACTGGATCAAGGTGGTGCAGCGGCTGCCGGTGCGCATCGCGCTGGACCCGCAGCAGCTCAAGGACCATCCGCTGCGCGTGGGCCTGTCGATGACGGTCAAGGTCGACGTGCGCCGCGAGGAAGGCGCCGCCATGGCCGCCGCCGCGCCGGCCCGGCCGATGCAGACCGACGTCTATGACAAGGTGGCGCAGGATGCCGACCAGCTGATCGCGCGCATCATCGCCGCCAACAACGGCGGCCGCGGCACCGGCCTGTCCTCGGCCAGCGCCGCTCACGCCAAGGCCGCCAAGTCGGCCAAGCCCGCCAATACCTGATCATGGCCACCTCCCCTTCCGCCGCACCGGCCGCGCCCGGGGCCCAGCCAGGCGCCGGCCCGGCGCCGGCTCGGGCCCTGCCGCAACAGCCGCAGCCGCTGACCGGCGGCAAGCTGGTGCTCGGCACCATCGCGCTGTCGCTGGCCACGTTCATGAACGTGCTGGACTCGTCGATCGCCAATGTGTCGATCCCGGCGATCTCGGGCGACCTGGGCGTGGCGCCGAACCAGGGCACCTGGGTCATCACCTCGTTCGCGGTGGCCAATGCGATCTCGGTACCGCTGACCGGCTGGCTGACCACGCGCTTCGGCGCGGTGCGGCTGTTCATCACCTCGATCCTGCTGTTCGTGCTGGCGTCGTGGCTGTGCGGCGTCGCGCCCAACCTGGAGACGCTGCTGGCCGCGCGCGTGCTGCAGGGGGCGGTGGCCGGGCCGATGATCCCGCTGTCGCAGTCGCTGCTGCTGTCGAGCTATCCGCCCGCGAAGAGCACCATGGCGCTGGCGCTATGGGGCATGACCACGCTGGTGGCGCCGATCATGGGGCCGCTGCTGGGCGGCTGGATCTCGGACAACATGACCTGGCCGTGGATCTTCTACATCAACGTGCCGGTGGGCATCGTCACCGCTTACGCGACCTGGGCCATCTACAAGGACCGCGAGACCCCCACCAAGGTGCTGCCGATCGACCGCATCGGCCTGGCGCTGCTGGTGATCTGGGTGGGATCGATGCAGCTGATGCTGGACAAGGGCAAGGAGCTGGACTGGTTCCACTCGACCGAGATCGTGGTGCTGACGCTGGTGGCGATCGTCGGCTTCCTGTTCTTCCTCGCGTGGGAAACCTATGAGAAGCATCCCATTGTCGACATCAGCCTGTTCAAGGGCCGCAACTTCAGTTCCGGCGTGGTCGCGATCTCGGTCGCCTACGGGCTGTTCTTCGGCAACCTGGTGATCCTGCCGCTATGGCTGCAGACCATCGTCGGCTATACCGCGACCGACGCTGGCATCGTGATGGCGCCGGTCGGGATCTTCGCGATCCTGCTGTCGCCGGTGATCGGGCGCAACCTGCCGAAGATGGATGCGCGCTGGGTGGCGACCGCGGCCTTCATCACCTTCGGCATCGTCAGCCTGATGCGTGCGGGCTTCACCACGCAGGTCGATACCTGGACCCTGATGGTGCCCACGCTGATCCAGGGCGCGGCCATGGCGATGTTCTTCATCCCGCTGACCTCGATCATCCTGTCGGGCCAGCCGCCGGAGAAAATCCCCGCCGCCTCGGGCCTGTCGAACTTCGTACGGATCACCTTCGGCGGCATCGGCGCATCGGTTTCGACCACGGTCTGGGAGAACCGCTCGGCCCTGCATCATGCGCAACTGGTCGAGCAGGTCAATCCATATAACCCGGTCTACCACGACCAGCTCAACCACCTGATGCAGATGGGCATGAGCCAGGCGCAGGCGGTCGGCGTGATCGAGCGCAATATCACCCAGCAGGCGGCCATGCTCGGCGCCAACGACATCTTCTGGATCTCGGGCATGCTGTTCTTCGTGCTGATCGGCTTTGTCTGGCTGACGCGACCGGCCCGGGGTAGCGGTGGCGGCTCGGCGGACGCAATGGCGGCGCATTGAGCGCACCAGCGATGCATGGAATGGCCCCGGTTCGGGGCCATTTTTTTTGCCCGTCTCCGGCAAGGGAAATTTCCCCTTGTGCTCCGGCCCCCATCGCCCTATGATTTGCCAACCGAATTATGGAACCTTGGTTCCGAAAAACGGAACTAAGGCAATGAACGAAGGTGGAGAGGCGGAGTGAGCATTCTTGAAGGCGTGGAGGGCGTGCTGGACCTGTTCGGGCACGGCCGCCACGAGATCACGTTCAACGATGTGCTGGACGAGCTTGGACTGGCCAAGAGCTCGGCATCGCGCCTGCTCGCCCAGATGGTGCGCTACCGGCTGCTGGAGCTGCAGCCGTCGACGCGACGCTATCGACCGGGCGCACTGGTGATCCGCGCGGCGCAGGCCGCCACCCAGGCGCACCCCTTTGACGACCAGTGCCGCCAGATCCTCGCCGCGTTGTCGGATTCGACCGGCTTCACGGCCTACCTGTCGATGCTCGACGGCACCGACACCGTGGTGCTGCAGCGCCTGAACGGCAGCAACCCGGTGCAGGTGCTGTCGCCGCCGGGAGCGCGGCGGCCGGCCTTTACCACCGCCATGGGCCGCGTGCTGTTGTCGCGCCTGCCCGAGACCGAATTCAGCGCGCGCTACGGCGCCACCGGCACCCGCAAGCTGCCCGACGCACCGGCCGGATGTCCCGCGACCGTAGCCGAGCTGCGCGAGCGCGTGGCCACGGCCCGCGCCGAGCGCAGCGCCATCGCCGTCAACGAAGGCATGCCGGGCATTGGCGCCGTTGCCACCACGCTGGCCGATCCGCTCTCGGGCGACGTGCGCGGGCTGTGCCTGTCCTTCACCGCGATGCAGGTCAGCCAGGCCCAGGCACGCGCGCTGCGCGAAACCCTGGTGCAGGCGGTGGCGCCGCTCGGGCAGCGAATCGGCGATCCGCTCTGGCGCCATCCAGCCGACATCGCCGCCCAATAGTCATCCCGCAGCCAAGACCCATGGAACTCCTGTTACTCAGCAACTCCTCCAGCGACGCGGGCTACCTCGTCCATGCCCACGACGCGATCCGAGAACTGGCCGGCGGGCGCACGCGCGCCTGCTTCCTGCCGTTCGCCGGCGTCACGCGCGACTGGGACAGCTACGAAGCGCTGGTGCGCGACGCACTGGCCCCGGCCGGCATCGCTGCGCAATCGCCGCACCGGCTCTCCGATGCCGACTGCGTGCGGGCGGTGGCAGCGGCCGACCTGATCGTCATCGGCGGCGGCAACACCTTCCGTCTGCTGCAATGCCTGCGCGAGCGCGGCCTGCTGCCCTTGGTTGCGCGACGGGTGGCCGCGGGCGACGCACGCTATATCGGCTGGAGCGCCGGCACCAATGTCGCCTGCCCGACCATCCGCACCACCAACGACATGCCGGTCGCCGACCCCGGTGGCCTCGACGCGCTCGGGCTGGTGCCGTTCCAGATCAACCCGCACTACTTCAACCTGGTGGTGCCTGGCTTCCGCGGCGAAACGCGCGACCAGCGCCTGGCCGAGTTCACGGTGCTGCAGCCGCAGATGCCGGTGCTGGGCTTGCCCGAAGGCAACTGGGTACGGGTCTCGGGCGATCGCATGGAGATGGGCGGCGCGCATCGCGCGCGCTGGTTCCTTGGCCAGCAGGTCGTGGACGTCGCCCCGGGCGCACTGTCCGTGCCGGCCTGCGCCGCTGCCAACTGACCCATCGCCATTCCGTAACGCAAGCAAGGAACCCCAAGCAAGATGTCCATCAAGCAGGTGATTGAATCGATCGAGCTGCTGTCCGCAGCCAATGTCGACGGCGCAGCCGTCGCCACCTTGCTGCGCGCCCGCGGCATCCGCGACGTCACGGTGACGCGTGTGGAAGAGAACGGCCTCTACACCGACTTCCTCGCCTGCACCCTGCCCGGCCGCAACCCCGACGCGCCCGCGCTGGGCGTGGTCGGCCGCCTCGGCGGCGTCGGCGCACGCCCTGCCGTGACCGGCCTGGTGTCGGATGCCGACGGCGCCATCGTCGCCGTCGCCACCGCGCTCAAGCTGGCCGACATGGCCGCCAGCGGCGATGTGCTGGCCGGCCCGGTGCGGATCCATACCCACATCTGCCCGCACGCCGCCACACGGCCGCACCAGCCGGTGCCGATGATGAAATCGCCCTTCGCGATGCGCACGATGATGTCGCACGAGGTGCATCCCGACATGGCGGCGATCCTGTCGGTCGACACCACGCGCGGCAACCGCTTCGTCAACCGCCGCGGCGTGGCGCTGACGCCGGTGGCCAAGGAAGGCTGGCTGCTGCGCCTGCCGGAGCGGATGCTGGACCTGATGGGCTGGGTCAGCGGCGAGCTGCCGATGGTGCTGCCGCTGACCACGCAGGACATCACCCCGTATGAGAATGGCCTGTGGCATGTCAATTCGATCATGCAGCCCGCCATCGTCACCGCAGCGCCGGTGGTGGGCGTGGCACTGACCGCGCAGACCACCGTGCCGGGATGCGCCACCGGCGTCACCAACGCCTTCGACATCGATGTGGCGACGCGCTTCTGCATCGAGGTCGCCAAGCAGTTCGGCGAGGGCCAGTGCGCCTTCCACGATGCCGAGGAATGGGCCGAGCTGCAGCGGCGCTACGGCTCGCTCGCGCACCTTCAGACCGTGGGGGCCGAGGCATGACTATGGCCGCCCCTCGCCCCCCGCGCGTGGCCTTCGTCACCATCGGGCAGTCGCCGCGGACCGACGTGGTGCCGCAGATGATGGCCGACCTGGGCCTGCCGGCTGACGTAGAAGAATTCGGCATCCTCGACGCGCTGGGTTCCGACGAGATCGCCGCGCTGGCGCCCGCCGCCGGCGAATACCGCTTCGCCAGCCGCCTGCGCGACGGCACGCAGGCGGTGATGGGCAAGCCGGTGGCCGAGGCCATGCTGGCGCGGCTGATGACCTCGCTCGACGACGGCCGCTTCGACGCGCTGGTGCCGCTGTGCACCGGCACCGCGCTGCCGCCGATGCAGACGCTGGTGCTGGAGCCTCAGCAGGTGGTAGACCACCTGACCGTGGCGCTGGCGCAGGGCTGCAAGCGGCTCGGCATCGTGCTGCCGCTGGAGGCGCAGGTGAGCGGCTTTCACCTGATCCAGCCGGTGCCCTGCGAGCTGCGCGTCACGCACGCATCGCCCTATACAGACAGCGCCGACAGCAGTACCGGCCGCTTCGCGCAGGCGGGCGCGGCACTGCACGGCTGCGACCTGGTGGTGATGCACTGCATGGGCTACACCGAAGCCATGCGTGCCACGGTGGCGCGTCATGCGCAAGCGCCGGTGCTGTTGTCGAACCGCATGGTGGCACGGCTGCTGGGACAGGTACTCGGCGGCGCGGCGGCCTGATGCCGCTCACAGAATTCGCGCACGCAGCAAACGCATTCCGGGTAAGGGCAAGCCCGCTGACAAATTGCCCATGACACTGCTGGAGCTGGAAGGCATGGAAAAGGTAGGAAAGTGGAGAAAGCCGCTGGCACGCGGCATGATGTGGATCAGTCTGGGTGCTGCGATGGTCCCCGCCGCGCACGCGCAGGAATGGAAGCCGGCAAAGCCGGTGCGCCTGCTGGTGGGCTTTGCCCCGGGCGGTTCGGCCGACCTGCTGGCGCGGCTGGTGCAGGCGCCGCTGTCGGAAAGCCTGGGCGTGCCGGTGGTGGTGGAAAACGTGCCCGGCGCGGGCGGCAATATCGCCGCGGACAAGCTGGCCAAGGCACCGGCCGACGGCTACACCATCGGCATGGGCGCCGCCGGCGCGATGGCGGTGACCCACGTGCTCAATCCCAAGGGCACGCCGTACAAGGCGGATGACTTCACCCCCATCGCCATGCTGGCGACGCAGCCCAATGTCGTGATCGTCAACCCGGCGCTGCCGGTCAAGACCATGGCCGACTTCGCCGCGTACGTCAAAAAGACGCCGCAGGTCACCTATGGCACCGCGGGTGTCGGCACCTCGAACCACCTGATCGCCGAGACCATGCTGCACCGCCTCGGCATCGACATGGTCCATGCGCCGTACAAGGGCGCAACGCCGGTGATCACCGACCTGATGGGCGGCCATATCGCGATGACGGTCGATAACATCACCACCGCCGCGGCGCTCGCCAAGAGCGGCAAGGTCAAGGCGTTGGCGGTAACCGGCAGCAAGCGTTCGCCGTTGCTGCCCGAAGTGCCGACGCTGGCGGAGAGCGGCCTGAAGGACTTCAACATGCCGACCTGGCAAGGCATCTTCGGGCCGAAGGACCTGCCGAAGGCGATCGTGGCCCGCTACAACCAGGCGCTGGTCAAGGCGCTGACGAACCCGGAAGTCAGAAAGAAGATGGCCGAGTTCGGCTCCGAGCCCGTGGGCGATACGCCCGAGCACTTTGCCGGATTCCTCGCGCAGGACCGCAAGATGTGGGCCGACGTGATCAAGACGGCCAAGGTCACATTGGAATAAGGGCTGTCGTTCGGCAAGCTGCGGCTACGTCGCCGCCCGCCGCCTTACAGCTTGACCAGCCGTTCCGGCCGCAACGCGCCTTCGCGCATGCGTGCCACGCCCAGCAGCCGCGCCGGCTCGCCGGCATAGACCCGCGCCAGGCTTTCCTCGGCCAGCACGGTGCCGGCCGGCAGGTCGCGCTGGGCAATACGCTGGCCCTGCAGGAAGCGCCCCGCCGCTGCCGCATCCAGCTGCACCGGCACGCATTTCTGCAGCAGGGCATCGACCGGCGCCAGCATGGCCGGGCGCTGCCCATCATCCTGTGCTTCGATCTGGGCCAGCGTCACCGCGCCGTCGAGCGTCAGGTCGCCCACGGCGATGCGGCGCAGGCCGGTCAGGTGGGCGCCGCAGCCCAGCGCTTCGCCGATGTCCTCGGCCAGCGTGCGGATATAGGTGCCCTTGCTGCACGTCACCCGCATCGTGAACGAAGGGGTTTCGGGCAAGGCGCAGTCCAGCAACGCGATCGAACGGATCGTGACACGGCGCGCCGAGCGCTCCACGGTCTGGCCGGCGCGCGCGTATTCGTACAGCGGACGGCCGTCCTTCTTCAGCGCCGAATGCATCGGCGGCACCTGCTCGATCTCGCCGACAAAACTTGCCAGCACACGCTCCACCGCGGCCCGGTCGCAGGTGACCGCACGCACGTCTAGCAGCTCGCCTTCGGCGTCGCCGGTGCTGGAGCGCGCGCCCAGCCGCACTTCGGCGTCATAGGTCTTGTCCGCTTCCAGCAGGTCCTGCGAGAACTTGGTGGCTTCGCCGAAGCACAGCGGCAGCAGCCCGGTGGCCAGCGGATCCAGCGTGCCGGTATGGCCGGCCTTGGCCGCGCGCAACAGGCGCTTGGCGCGCACCAGCGCGTCGTTGGACGACAGCCCCAGCGGCTTGTCGAGCAGCAGCACACCATGGACCTCGCGGCGCGGCAGGCGCGGCGGACGGTTGGCGTTGGAATCGGTCATCGGGAAAAAAGCGGAAGGCGGGTGCGCAACGCGCGGCGACCGCGCCAGGAAAGCCCATGCCGGCCGGCATGGGCGCCGGCATCAGTCTTCGTCTTTCGAACGCGTGGCGTTCGCTTCGTTGATCAGCCTGGACATCTCGATCGCGTGTTCGACCGAGGTGTCGTGATGGAAATGCAGCGTCGGCACGGTATGGATGTGCAGGCGCTTGAACAGCAGCGAGTGCAGGTAGCCGGCCTTCTCGTTCAGGATGGCGGCGGCTTCGGCCGCGTCGGCGCCCAGCACGGTGAAGTAGACCTTGGCGTGCGCGTAGTCGGGCGTCAGCGTGACCGACTGCAGCGTGACCAGGCCGAGGCGCGGGTCGCGCAGTTCGCGCTGGATCATCTCGGCCAGGTCCTTCTGGATCTGGTCGGAGATGCGGAGATTGCGGGAGGAGATATTGCCTTTCTTGGCCATTCAATACAGTCTGGTCGAGATGACAACGGCAGGCCGAAGCCTGCCGTTGCTTGCGACGCCTTACAGCGTGCGCGCCACCTCTGTGATTTCGTACACCTCGAGCTGGTCGCCTTCCTGAACATCGTTGAAGTTCTTGATCGACAGACCGCACTCGAAGCCTTGCTTGACTTCCTTGACGTCGTCCTTGAAGCGCTTGAGCGAATCCAGCTCGCCGTCGTGGATGACCACGTTGTTGCGCAGCACGCGCACCAGCGAATTGCGCTTGACCACGCCGTCGGTGACCATACAGCCGGCCACCGTGCCGACCTTCGGCACGCGGAACACCTGGCGCACCTCGACCGTGCCGGTGGTGGTTTCGCGCTTCTCCGGCGCCAGCATGCCCGACATCGCCGCCTTGATCTCGTCTACCGCATCGTAAATGATGTTGTAGTAGCGGATATCGATGCCATTGTGCTCGGCCAGCTTGCGCGCGCCCGCATCGGCACGCACGTTGAAGCCGATGATGACCGCCTTCGAGGCCGTCGCCAGGTTGACGTCGGATTCGGAGATGCCACCCACGCCGCCGTGCACGATCTGCACCCGCACCTCGGCGGTCGACAGCTTCTGCAGCGACTGCACCAGCGCTTCCTGCGAACCTTGCACGTCGGCCTTGACGATCAGCGGCAGCGTCTGGACTTCGCCTTCGGCCATCTGCTCGAGCATGTTCTCGAGCTTGGCGGCCTGTTGCTTGGCCAGCTTCACGTCGCGGAACTTGCCCTGGCGGAACAGCGCGATTTCGCGCGCCTTGCGCTCGTCCGGCAGCACCAGCACTTCCTCGCCGGCGGCGGGCACTTCCGACAGGCCCTGGATTTCCACCGGGATCGACGGGCCGGCTTCCTTGGTCGCCTTGCCGTTCTCGTCCAGCATGGCGCGCACGCGCCCGTAGGCGCTGCCAGCCAGCACCACATCGCCACGCTTGAGCGTGCCGCTGCTGACCAGGATGGTTGCGATCGGGCCCTTGCCCTTGTCGAGCTGGGCTTCCACCACCAGGCCCTTGGCCGGGGCGTCCACCGGTGCCTTCAGTTCCAGCACTTCGGCCTGCAGCGACACCTGCTCCAGCAGGTCCTCGATGCCGGCGCCGGTCTTGGCGGACACCGGCACGAACGGCGAATCGCCGCCGTATTCTTCCGGCACCACCTGCTCGGCCACCAGTTCCTGCTTGACGCGGTCCGGGTTGGCTTCGGGCTTGTCGACCTTGTTGATCGCCACCACGATCGGCACGCCGGCAGCCTTGGCGTGCGCGATCGCTTCCTTGGTCTGCGGCATCACGCCGTCGTCGGCCGCGACCACCAGGATCACGATGTCGGTAGCCTTGGCACCGCGCGCACGCATGGCCGTGAAGGCCTCGTGACCCGGGGTGTCCAGGAAGGTGATCACGCCGCGGTCGGTTTCCACATGGTAGGCACCGATATGCTGCGTAATGCCGCCGGCTTCGCCCGCGGCCACCTTGGTGCGGCGGATGTAGTCCAGCAGCGAGGTCTTGCCGTGGTCGACGTGGCCCATCACGGTCACCACCGGCGGACGCGGCAGCAGTTCGGCGTCTTCGTGCTCTTCGCCGTCGACCACCAGCAGCGCTTCCGGATCGTCCAGCTTGGCGGCGTACGCCTTGTGGCCCATTTCTTCCACCACGATCATGGCGGTTTCCTGGTCCAGCACCTGGTTGATCGTCACCATCTGGCCGAGCTTCATCATCTGCTTGATGACCTCGGATGCCTTCACCGCCATCTTGTGGGCCAGGTCGGCCACCGAGATGGTTTCCGGCACGTGCACTTCGCGCACCACCGGTTCGGTCGGCGCCTGGAAGTTGCTGCGGCTGTCGTCATGCTGCTGCTGACGGCCGCCACGGCCGCGCGGGCCACCGCGCCAGCCGCCCACGCCGCCCGACGAATCGCCGCGCGTCTTCAGGCCGCTGCCCTTCTTGCGGCTGCCTTCATCCTGCCACGTCGACGAGGTGCCGGCCTTGACGACCTTGCCCTTCTTGTCGGTGGTGGTGGTAGCGGTGGCGGTCACCGGCTTTTTCTCGCCCGGCTTGGCTTCGGTGCCGGCCGGCTTGACCGGCTTGTGCAGCGTACCGGTCTGCTCGGCCTTCTTTTCCTCGGCCTTGCGCTCGGACGGCGCCTTCAGCACGCGGGCCGGCGCATTCAGCATCTGCTGGATCGCGCGGGCTTCGGCTTCGGCAGCCTCGCGGCGCTTGCGCGCGGCGATTTCCTGTTCGGCACGGGCCTTGTCGGCGGCAGCCTTGGCCTCGTCGGCGGCCTTCTGCGCCTCGGCGCGTTCGGCGGCGACGCGGGCCTTCTCGTCCTCGGCCTTCTTGCGCGAGGCGTCCTCGTTGGCTTCGGTCACGGCGCGCGACGCGGCAGCCTCTTCCTCGGCCTTGCGGGCAGCGAGTTCGGCCTGGCGGCGCTGTTCGGCCTCGAGTGCCTCCTGGCGCGCGCGGCGCTCGGCTTCCTCGCGCTCGGCGGCCTCGCGGGCAGCCTTGGCCTCGGCTTCCTGGCGCGCCAGCTGTTCGGCCTGGCGGCGCTCTTCCGCTTCGCGGCGCGCCTCCTCGGCGGCGTCGACGACCTGGGCCTGGGCCTCGGCGCCATCGGCCTGCGATTCCGGCGCAGCGTCGTCGCGCTTGATCAGCACGCGCTTCTTGCGCACTTCCACCTGGACCGTGCGGGTCTTGCCGGTGGCGTCCGACTGGCGGATCTCGGAGGTTTCGCGCTTGGTCAGTGTGATCTTCTTGCGGGCGCTGTCGTCGGCCTGGCCGTGCGAGCGCTTCAGATAGTCCAGCAGCCTGGTCTTATCCGATTCCGTGATGATGTCTTCTGGCGTCGCTTTGCCCACCCCAGCCGCCTGCAATTGTTCCAGCAGGGCAGCTGCGCTGCGACTCAGTTCTGCGGCCAGTTGGGCAACTGTTGTGCTTGCCATTCAAACCCTTTCAATGCTTGGTTTCTACGTCGGGACAAATTGTTGCGGAAAGCGCGCCCTGCCCGGTTTCAGCGGCCAGGGCGTGTCCCTCAGTTGAACCAATGTTCCCGTGCTTTCATGATCAGCGACTTGGCTTCTTCCTCGCTGACACCGGTCATCTCGACCAGCTCGTCCACGGCCAGTTCGGCCAGGTCGTCACGCGTATGGATATCGCCTTCGGCCAGCTTGCCGATCAGTTCCGGGTTGAGGCCGTCGAGCGAGCGCAGGTCCTGCGACACCTCTTCCACCTTTTCTTCCCGGGCCAGTTCCATCGTCAGGAGCGCATCACGCGCGCGATTGCGCAGCTCGTTGACGGTGTCTTCGTCAAAGGCCTCGATCTCCATCATTTCACTGATGGGGACATAAGCCACTTCTTCCAGCGTGGAGAAGCCTTCCTCGATCAGGATGTCGGCGACTTCCTCGTCCACGTCCAGCTTGGACATGAACAGCTTGCGCACCACATCGCTTTCCTCGGCCTGCTTCTGCGCCGATTCTTCCTGCGTCATGATGTTGATCTGCCAGCCGGTCAGCTCGGACGCCAGGCGCACGTTCTGACCGCTGCGGCCGATGGCGACGGCGAGGTTTTCCTCGTCGACCACCACGTCCATGCTGTGCTTCTCTTCATCGACCACGATCGACTGCACCTGCGCCGGCGCCAGCGCGCCGATCACGAACTGCGCCGGGTCTTCCGACCACAGCACGATGTCCACCGCCTCGCCGCCGATCTCGTTGCGCACCGCGGTGACGCGCGTGCCGCGCACGCCCACGCAGGTGCCGATCGGGTCGATGCGCTTGTCGTGCGCGACCACCGCGATCTTGGCGCGAACGCCCGGGTCGCGGGCAGCCGCCTTGATTTCCAGCAGGCCCTGTTCCATCTCCGGCACTTCGTTCTCGAAGAGCTTGATCAGGAAGTCAGGCGCGGTGCGCGACAGCTCGATCTGCGGGCCGCGCGCGGCGCGGTCCACATTCAGAATATACGCGCGCACGCGGTCGCCGGTGCGCAGGTTTTCCTTGGGGATGATCTGGTCGCGGGCCAGCAGCGCTTCGACGCGGCCGGACTCGACGATCAGGCCCTTCTTGTCGGCACGCTTGACCGTGCCGGTCATGATCTTCTCGCCGCGATCGAGGTAGTCGTTCAGGATCTGCTCGCGCTCGGCATCGCGGATGCGCTGCAGGATCACCTGCTTGGCGGCCTGCGCGCCGATGCGGCCGAACTCGACCGACTCGATCTGCTGCTCGATATAGTCACCCAGCTCGATGCTGGGGTTTTCCTCGCGGGCCTCGAACAGCAGGATCTGCTTGTCCGGCTCCTGCAGGCCCAGTTCGTCGGGAACGACCAGCCAGCGGCGGAAGGTTTCATGCTCGCCCGACTCGCGATCGATCGCGACACGGATATCCACGTCTTCCTCGAAACGCTTCTTGGTGGCCGAGGCGAGCGCCGCCTCCAGGGCACCGAATACCACATCCTTGTCGACGTTCTTCTCACGCGCAAGCGCATCGACGAGCAACAGAACTTCGCGGCTCATTGCTTGTTCCCTTTTCTTTGATTTCCTTTGAAGTCGATCACCGGCACCAGGCGTGCCTTGTCGACATCGGATACGGCAAATTCCAGCAGCGCCGGGCCATCCTTGCCCTCGAACTCCAGGCCGATCTTCTCTTCGCCCGCGGCGCCGGTGGGCTCGCGCAGGATGCCGGTGAAGTTCTTCTGTCCGTTGACGGGCAGGCGCAGCGTCACGCGCGCCTCCGCGCCGGCAAAGCGGATGAAGTCGGCCAGCTTCTTCAGCGGCCGGTCCAGTCCGGGCGACGAGACCTCGAGGCGTTCATAGTCGACGTTCTCGACCGTAAACACGTGGGTGAGCTGGCGGCTCACCTTTTCGCAATCCTCGATGGCAATGCCGGTTTCAGGCTGATCGATATAGACACGCAGCAATCCGGCCGGGGCACGCTCGAGCTCGACCAGCTCATATCCCATGCCGCTTAGGGTGGTTTCGATCAAATCTGCCAGATGCACTGTTATCCCGAGTAATGGCCATCAACACCGTGGCAGGCAAACCCGCCGGTGCCGTCCGGGACGACCCACTGCAGCGCTGCCTGTCCGCCACCCCCTTCCGCCCCAGGCGGAGGTACCGAAAACGGGCGAACCAAAAAAAAATGGGCGCAATGCCCATCATTCGCCCATCCTCGGACGAGGATGGCTTTTTGAATAGACTTGAATTATACGCGGATTATGTCGAAAAGGCAAAAGCCAGACATTACCGCGGACCGCACCCGGCGCCGGCAGGCGTTCCGCCCGCCGCGCGCCGCATACAGCGCTTAACGGTTGCCGCCGCGGTTGCCACCGCGATTGCCGCCACCACCACGCTGCGAACGGTTGCCGCCCGACTTCGCTGCCTTCGGCATCACGTTGCCATTGGCTTCGCCGCCGCGGCGCGCCTTGCCCTGCCCCTGGCCGGCCTGCCCCTTCCCGGAGCCCATGCCGCCCATGCCGGCGCCGCCACGTCCCTGGCGCGCACCGGCGCCGCGGCCACCGCCGAGGTTGGCGGCATGCGAAGTCAGCAGCGTCGGCCCGTGGCTGATATAGCCCATCGACGTCTTCATCGGATCCGGCTGGCTGCTGCGGCTGCCGCCGCCACCGCCACGAGGACCGCCCTGGTCGAAGCGCGGCAGGCCGTCCATGCCGGTATGCATCGGCATGCCGGCAATCGCCGCCTCGGTGCGCTGCTTGCGCCCGCCCACCTTGGTGGCGCCCTTGGGCGCCTGCTCGCCCTTGCCGGGCACCTTCAGGCCGACGCTGCTCATCAGCGTCTTGACGTCATTCGGCTCCACCTCTTGCCAGCGGCCGCGCTTGAGGCCGCGCGGCAGCAGGAACTGGCCGTAGCGGGTGCGGATCAGGCGCGACACGGTCAGGCCGACCGCCTCGAACATGCGGCGCACTTCGCGGTTGCGGCCTTCGGTCAGGGCCACGTGGTACCAATGGTTGGCGCCTTCGCCGCCACCGTCGGCAATGCGCAGGAAGTTGGCCTCGCCGTCGTCCAGCTTGATGCCGTGCAGCAGGCGCTGGCGGTCGGCCTCGGCCAGCTCGCCCAGCGTACGCACCGCGTATTCGCGCTCGACGCCGTAGCGGGGATGCATGAAGCGGTTGGCAATGTCGCCCGAGGTGGTGAAGATCAGCAGGCCTTCGGTGTTGAAGTCCAGACGGCCCACCGCGACCCACTTGCCGGTCTTGATGCGCGGCAGGTTATCGAACACGGTCGGACGGCCTTCCGGATCGGACTGGCTGACGATCTCGCCGGCAGGCTTGTGATACAGCAGCACGCGCGGCGGCTTGGTCGACACCTTGCGGTGGATCAGCTTGCCGTTTACGCGGACCTGGTCGGCCGGCAGGATGCGCTGGCCGATATGGGCAGGCAGCCCGTTGACCGAGACGCGGCCCTGCAGGATCAGCTCTTCCATCTCGCGGCGCGAGCCCAGGCCGCCCTCGGCCAGCACCTTGTGCAGCTTGGGGGCGTCGTCTTCGGCGGACAGCTCGCGCACCGGCTTGGCCTTGGTGCGCGGGATGACGGTGTCTTCGCTGTCGTATTGCTCGGAAATGACGAAGCGGAACAGGTCTTCGCTGCTCGCCGCAGCCTTGTCGGCACCGCCCTGGCCCTTGCGCGCGGCCTGCGGCTTGCCGCCATCCTTGCGCTGGCCCTGCGGGCGCGCGCCGGCGCCCTGGGTGTCACCGGTCGGCGCGGGCTTGCCGCCGCGCAGTCCCTGCTTGCGCTTGCGGGCCGGCTGCTCCGGCTTGTCGACGCCTTCGGCGCGGGCCGCGCGGTCGATCTTGTCTGCCTTGCTGCCGCCCTGGCTGCCCTGCCCGCCCTGCACGCCCTCGCCCGTCTTGCGCTTGCCGCGGCCGCGCTGGCCGCCGCGCCCGGCACCGGCGGCGCCCGCGCCGGCGGTGGCACCCGCCTCGCCGGCATCGCCCTGGCCGGCCGCGCCGGCGCCTTCGGCGCCCTCGGCGCGGTCCTGCGCCGCCTGGCGGCGGGATGCCACCAGGTTCCTCAGACCGCGGCGCAGCCCCTTGCGGCGGGGCGCGGCGTCGCTGCCCGTTCCGGGTTCTGCGGCGCCGGTGTCGGCGGATGCGCCCGCATGGCGGGCGTCTTGCTCAACGGAATCAGACAAGATATTCACTATCGGATGTTGCATGTTGTTCAGTTCGGCACGCGCTCGTCGTGCTCGCTCGGGTGCGGCGGGATGCCGTCGTCCGGCAGCTGTTCCCGCGCCCCGCCCGGAGAAGTTGCGGCCGGTTCGGTGGCATCGCCCGCACCCGCCTCAACCACCGTGTCGGCGGCCGGCTGCGCGTCAAAGCCATCGGCGCCGTCTTCGGGCGCTGCGGGTTCGCTTTCAGGCGCCGGCGCCGGCTCGGCAAAGGCTTCCTCGTCGGCGCTGGCCGGCTTGTTCGCCGCCAGGTCCTCGAAGTTGATCGCCTGCTGCTCCAGCAAGGCGGCCTGCGCCTGCGCCTGGGCGTCCTCCAGCGGCGGCAGTTCGTCCAGCGTGCGCAGCCCGAGGTCGTCCAGGAAGGCCTTGGTGGTGGCATACAGCGCCGGGCGGCCCGGCACGTCGCGATGGCCAATGACCTCGATCCAGCTGCGGTCCTCGAGCTTCTTGATCACTTCCGTGCTGACCGTCACGCCGCGGATTTCCTCGATATCGCCGCGGGTCACCGGCTGGCGGTAGGCGATGATCGCCAGGGTCTCCATCACCGCACGCGAGTATTTTGGCGGTTTTTCCGGATTCAGGCGGTCGAGGTATTCCCGCATTTCGGGCCGGCTCTGGAACCGCCAGCCGCTGGCCAGCGCCACCAGCTCGACGCCGCGCGGGCGCCAGTCCTGGCGCAGTTCGTCCAGCAGCACGCGGATGGTGTCTGCGCCGACGTCATCGTCGAACAGGCGGCGCAGATCGTTGACACGCAACGGTTCCTGCGCGCAGATCAGCGCCGTCTCGAGGACGATCTTCGCCTCTTGGGTATTCATGTTGATGGTGTGCAGCCTGTCTTTGCACCTGCTCCCGGACGGATCCGGGGCACCGGAGATTTTGGATACAGCGGTGCCAAAGCCACCGCCATCTCATTGCGCAGCGAGCCGGATACCTGCCGTACCCAGGCCGTGCACTTCCCTTTCTTTGCATCGAGTTGCCGGGGCTTCCGGCAGGAGATCGTCCGCATGCCGTCATGGATCGGCCAGCGAACCTCTTGCGTCGCTCGTCCGCACAAACGGACATCGCGGTCGGCGAACTGAACGCCTCGGACGCAAGAAAATACGGGTATCGGGAGCAAGGCCGGCATCTACCACGCCGCAGCGCCAACCGGACTTTTGAACCAGATCTTTTGAACCGGATGGACCGCGGGGACTGGCGCTCATCGAAAGCCTTCCGCTTCCCGCGTCCCGAGCGCGCCTTCGGATAGGAAGACCACCAGGCGCTGCTCGCCGCTGCTTACCGCAGCCTGTCTGACTCCGCGCGATACCGCAATGCAGGCGATTGTATGGCATTCCCGGCTCCGCCTGCAACCACCATCCTGCTTGCGCGGGGTGCCAACGCCGCAGGATGCCC
The DNA here is from genome assembly GCF_003254285.1 of Cupriavidus phytorum. NCBI lineage: Bacteria > Pseudomonadati > Pseudomonadota > Betaproteobacteria > Burkholderiales > Burkholderiaceae > Cupriavidus > Cupriavidus phytorum. Next base: position 355,567 of record NZ_QKZN01000002.1, on the reverse strand, counting down.
CGTGCCGCATCAAAACACCAGACAGAAGCCCTGTTCCGCCAGCGAATGTGGCAGCAGCACCGCTCGGGCGATGCCAAGACCTCCGAACGCCATCACGGCAAGACCCGCGCCCAGGCGCACGCCCGGTCGCCGCGACCACAGTCTCAGATAGCCGGACAGCCCGGACAGCACCAGCAGGTTCGGCAGCGTGCCAAGCCCGAACACGCCCATTACCAGCGCGCCCGAACCGGCATTGCCCGCCAGCAGCGCCAGCGTCAGCGCGCCGTAGACCATGCCGCACGGTACCAGCCCCCAGGCCAGGCCCACGCCATAACGCCGTGCCAGCCCCCCGCGCGCCCGCACGAAGGCCGGCATCGCGCCGGCGAGTCCACCGAGCCGGCCGGCCACCGCAGTGCCGGCACGCGCCGCCATCCGCTCCAGCCAGTTCACGGTAAAGGTGCTGCCGCGCAGGAGACGCCAGCCCGACCACAGCAGCATCAGGCTGCCTGCACCGAACAGCCAGCGCTGCACCGGCAGGTAATCCTGCTTCCACGCGGTTGCGCCGGCGGCGCCCAGCGCGGCACCGAGCAGCATATAGGTGGTAATCCTGCCAAAGTGCATCACCAACAACTCGCCAAGCCATGCAGTGCGGCTGCGCACCAGGCTGACCGGCGCTGCCTTGCCGCGCCGCTGCTCCACGGCCAGCGCCACCCCGCCGCACATGGCGGCGCAGTGCACGCCGCCCAGCAGAGCGAGCAGGAAAACGCTGATCAATACTCCAAATGTCAATTCTGTCTCCCTGCCGCATCACATCGCACGGTAAAATGACCATATCGTGCCCCGCTGCCATTTCTAGCAGGTTCCAATTGCTCACCTCCATCCCCATTACCGAGATGTCACCCCGCTGCTCCACCTGTGCGATGGGACAGCTGTGCCTCCCGGTCGGCATGTCGCAGCAAGACCTTGCCAAGATCGACACGCTGGTGCAGGAACGCATCCGCGTGCACAAGGGGGAAACCCTCTATCGCATGGGTGACCCGCTCACTGCGGTCTACGCCATCCGCTTCGGTACGCTCAAGACGCATGTGACCACCGAAGACGGGCGCTCCCAGATTACCGGGTTCCACCTGCCCGGCGAAATCGTCGGACTCGACGGCCTGGGCGAGATGCAGCATGCATCCGATGCGACCGCGCTCGAAGACACCGAGGTATGCGTGGTCCGCATGAACGACCTGCAGACGCTGTCGGCCGACCTGCCTTCGCTGCAACAGCAGTTCCTGCGCCTGATGGGCAAGGAAATCACCCATGACCAGCTGATGCTGGTCACGCTCGGCTCGATGCGCGCCGAGGAGCGCCTGGCCGCCTTCCTGATCAACCTGTCGGAACGGCTGTCCGCGCGCGGTTATTCTGCGTCCGAGTTTGTGATGCGCATGAGCCGCGAAGAGATCGGCAGCTACCTCGGGCTGAAGCTCGAGACCGTCAGCCGCCTGTTCTCGCGCTTCGCCGAAGCCGGGCTGATCCAGATTCGCCAGCGGCATGTCAAGCTGATCGACATCGACGGCATCAAGCAACTCTACAGCCGTAGCTGCTGAGCCACCGCGGCGTTGCCGCGCCCCCTGCGGCGCCGGCAACGCGGTGCTCCTTCCCTATTCCAGTTCGTCCGTATCCGACAGCCGCGTCGGCATGGTGTACAGCGTCAGCCCGCTGGACAACGCGCAGAACACCCACGCCAGCAGGAAGCTGACGGTATAGACCGACTCGCGCGACGATTCGATCGGGTGGCCGAAGAATTTCAGGTCGCCCGGATCGACGACGGAAAACACCGTCGCCGTCGCCAGGCCAGCCATCAGGAAGCCCGGCCACAGCACCCACATCAGCCAGCGCAACCTCATGGCTGTCTCGCTGCCGCGGACCTGGGCGACACCGCTTCCACCTTCTCGACCACCAGGCCATGCCGCGCCGCGCCCTGCACCGGCAGGTCGGGATGCGCCGACGCCAGCCAGATCGTCACGCCGCACGCCACCATGGCCACCAGCGGACCGGCCATCAGCAGCCACGGCCACGGTTCCTTCCACCACGGATTGCCTTGCTGACTCATCTTGCCCCCTTCGTCCTGGCGACTACGTCAGAGTCGCCTAGCTTCACAAATCGCGCGGCACGATAAAACTGGTGGATTGCCGGATTTCGGCATGCCCCTGCTCCGTGCCTTCGCTCGTTACCGTTACGTTGATCTTGTGCGTGCCCTGCCTGGCGGCCTCGATCGGCACGCGGATGCGGATCGGCAGCAGCCGGTTGGAGGTTGGCGCCAGTGATTCGGCCTGCTGGTCGTATTCGACGGTCAGGTCCTTCAGTTCATCGCTGTCGGCGCGCACGCGGATATGCATCGGCGCTTCGGTGGTGTTGATCAACTGCAGCCGATAGACGTTCTCGATCCAGCGTCCTTCCACCTCCCGGCCCAGCGCACCGCGATCGCGGATGATGTCGACCTTCAGCGGCGTGCGCAGCATGATCGACGCCATGAACCCCGCCAGCAGCGCCACCCAGATCACCGAGTAGATGATGACGCGCGGACGCAGCAGGCGCTTGCGCGATGCCGCAGCGGACAGGCCCTTGCGCATCGCGTTTTCCGAGGTGTACCGGATCAGCCCGCGCGGGTAGTCCATCTTGTCCATGACCTGGTTGCAGGCATCGATGCAGGCGCCGCAGCCGATGCATTCGTACTGCAGGCCGTCGCGGATGTCGATGCCGGTCGGGCACACCTGCACGCAGATGCTGCAGTTGACGCAATCGCCAAGCCCGGCCTGGTGATGGTCGGTCTTGCGCGAGCGGCTGCCGCGCGGCTCGCCCCGGCCGACGTCATAGGTCACGACATAGGTGTCGCGGTCCACCATCACGCTCTGGAAACGCGCGTAGGGGCACATGTACTTGCACACCTGCTCGCGCATGAAGCCTGCGTTGCCCCACGTGGCGAACGCGTAGAACAGCATCCAGAACGCCTGCCAGGGACCCAGCGACAGCGCCAGCACTTCGCCGCCCAGCTCGCGGATCGGCGCAAAGTAGCCGATGAACGTGAAGCCGGTCCACAGTGCGATCAGCACCCATAGGAAATGCTTGGTTGCCTTGATGCGGAATTTGCGCAGGCTCCACGGATCCCCGTCGAGGCGGATGCGGGCGATGCGGTCGCCTTCGACCCGCCGCTCGATCCACATGAAGATCTCGGTGTAGACCGTTTGCGGACAGGCGTAGCCACAGAACAAACGCCCCGCGATCGCGGTGAACAGGAACAGCGCCAGTGCAGAGATGACCAGCAGCACCGCCAGGTAGATGACGTCCTGCGGCCACAGCACCAGCCCGAAGATATAGAACTTGCGCTCGCCAAGGTCGAACAGCACGGCCTGGCGTCCGTTCCATTGGAGCCAGGGCGTGCCGTAGTAGATCAGCTGGGTCAGGATCACCAGCCAGACCCGCCAGCTGGAGAACGCGCCCTTCACTGAGCGCGGATAGATTTTGCGGCGGACCTCGTAGAGGGTTTCTTCCGAGGTCTCGCCCGGCGCAGCGGCCGACCGTTGCAGGTCGGCCGCCCGGGCCACTTCTTCGGTCCCGGGCGCATTCATGGGCGAGTTCTCCCGCGAGCCTCGAGCGCTCGCTCACATGAGTCGTCGATCATTGCCCGGCTCCGCCTCCCGTATTGGACAACCCCCACACATAGGCCGTCAGCATGCGGATGCGTTCGGGCGTCAGGATTTCCTCGTGCGCCGGCATATGGTTGTTGTGGCCCTTCAGGATGGCCTCGACGATGCTGGCTTCCGAGCTGCCATAGAGCCAGACATTGTCCGACAGGTTCGGCGCACCGAGGGCCTGGTTGCCCTTGCCGCCGGCGCCGTGGCAGGCCACGCAGGTGGTCTTGAACGCGCCCTCGCCGCGCGACACGCGGATCGGATCCGACGACAGCCCGGACAGCGAACGCACGTACTGCGCCACGTCGCCCGCCTGCTTGGCATCGATGACAGCGCCAAACGGCGGCATCACGCCATTGCGGCCCTTGGCGATGGTCTGGCTGATGGTCTCTGGCTCGCCGCCGTACAGCCAGTCGTTGTCGGTCAGGTTGGGGAAGCCCCGGCTGCCGCGCGCGTCCGAGCCATGGCACTGCGCACAGTAGTTCAGGAACAGGCGCTGGCCTATCTCGCGCGCCTGCGGGTCCGCCGCCACCTGCTTGACATCCATCTTGAGGTACTTGCCGTAGATCTCGTTCTGCATGCGCTCCTGCGCCGCGCGATGCGCGGCCAGTTCGCCCTGCGTGGAGAACTTCAGCACGCCGGCGTACGAGCCCAGGCCCGGATACAGCACAAGGTAGGCAAGGCCGAAAATGCAGGCCAGCAGGAACATCCACATCCACCAGCGCGGCAGCGGGTTGTTCAGTTCACGCAGGTCGCCATCCCAGACATGGCCGGTATCTTCCGTGCCGCCAGGGGTCTTGGTGATCTTGCGTTGGGAGAACAGCAGCCATACGCACCAGACGATGCCGATGAGCGCGATGGCGGCAATGTAGTAACTCCAGAAATCGGAAATGAAATCGCTCATGGCTAGGTGTTCCGGCTCGATGTTGTCGTAGTTTCGTCAGGCAGCGCGAACGGCAGCATGGCGGATTCGCGGTTGGCGGCCTGGCGGCCGGCGGACCAGGCCCACCAGCAAATGCCGAGGAAGACGACCATGGACACGACGGTCGCGATGGCGGTGATCATGGCCATGGCTTACTCCTTCGGTGCCGCGGCTGCGGCATCGACGCGCACGTTGCGGCGGTTGGTGCCGAGGCCCTGCAGATAGGCGACCAGCGCGTCTTCCTCGGTCTTGCCTTTCAGTTCGTCCGGCGCCTTGGCGATGTCGGCGTCGGTGTACGGCACGCCCAGCTTGACCAGCGCGCGCATGCGCGCCTGGATATCGTTGGTGGGCAGCTCGGCCTTTTCCAGCCACGGGTACGACGGCATCACGGATTCCGGCACCACGTCGCGCGGGTTGCGCAGGTGGATGCGCTGCCAGTCGTCGGAGTAGCGTCCGCCCACGCGCGCCAGGTCAGGGCCGGTACGCTTGGAGCCCCACAGGAACGGATGGTCGTACACCGATTCACCGGCGGTGGAGTAATGGCCGTAGCGCTCGGTCTCGGCCTGCAGCGTGCGCACCTGCTGCGAGTGGCAGCCGACGCAGCCTTCGCGGATATAGATATCGCGCCCCATCAGCCGCAGCGGCGAATACGGCGTGATGCCCGGATCCGGCTCGGTGGTGGAGTGCTGGAAGAACAGCGGCACGATCTGGACCAGACCCGCGATGCTGACTACGAGGATCGTGCAGATGATCAGCCAGCCGATGTTCTTCTCCAGCGTTTCGTGAGAAAAGAAGCGTTGTTTGTCGGACATCTTTCTATCCTGGATTGATCAGTGGGCAGAGGCGGCGATGCTGGCCGGAATCGGCGCATCGACGGCGGGCTTGCCGGCAATGGTCTTGGCGATGTTGTAGGCCATCAGCAGCATGCCGGACAGGAAGCACATGCCACCCAGCAGGCGAATCAGATAGAACGGATACTTGGCCTTGACCGCTTCGACGAAGGCGTAGGTCAGCGTGCCGTCCGGCTGCGTGGCGCGCCACATCAGGCCTTCCATCACCCCCGCGATCCACATCGAGGCGATATAGAGCACCACGCCGATGGTCGCGATCCAGAAGTGCCATTCGATCAGGCGCACGCTGTACATCTGCTTCTCGCCGAACAGCCGCGGGATCAGGTAGTACAGCGAACCGATCGAGATCATCGCGACCCAGCCCAGCGCGCCGGAGTGGACGTGGCCGATGGTCCAGTCGGTGTAGTGCGACAGCGCGTTGACGGTCTTGATCGACATCATCGAGCCTTCGAACGTGGACATGCCGTAGAACGACAGCGCCACCACCAGGAACTTCAGGATCGGGTCGGTGCGCAGCTTGTGCCAGGCACCCGACAGGGTCATGATGCCGTTGATCATGCCCCCCCACGAGGGCGCCAGCAGGATCAGCGAGAACACCATGCCCAGCGACTGCGCCCAGTCGGGCAGCGCGGTGTACTGCAGGTGGTGCGGGCCGGCCCACATGTAGGTGAAGTTCAGCGCCCAGAAGTGGACGATGGACAGGCGGTAGGAAAAGATCGGGCGCTCGGCCTGCTTGGGAATGAAGTAGTACATCATGCCCAGGAAGCTGGTGGTCAGGAAGAAGCCGACCGCGTTATGGCCGTACCACCACTGGATCATCGCGTCCTGCACGCCGGCATAGGCCGAGTAGGACTTCCACAGCGACACCGGCATCTCGATGTTGTTGACGATGTGCAGCAGCGCGATGGTCAGGATGTAGGCGCCGAAGAACCAGTTGGCGACGTAGATATGCCGGGTCTTGCGCTTGACGATGGTGCCGAAGAACACGATGGCGTAGGCCACCCAGACTGCGGTGATCAGCAGGTCGATGGGCCATTCGAGTTCGGCGTATTCCTTGGAGGTGGTGATGCCCAGCGGCAGCGTGATGGCGGCCGCGACGATGACCAGTTGCCAGCCCCAGAACGTGAATGCGGCCAGCGGGCCGCAGAACAGGCGCGCCTGGCAGGTGCGCTGGACCACGTAGTAGGAGGTGGCAAACAGCGCGCTGCCGCCGAAGGCAAAGATCACCGCATTGGTATGCAGCGGACGCAGCCGGCCGAACGAAAGCCACGGTGTATTGAAATTGAGTTCGGGCCAGATCAACTGTGCTGCCAGCAGCACGCCGACGGCCATGCCGACGATCCCCCAGACTACCGTCATGACAGCGAACTGTCTTACGACGCCGTAATTGAAGGTGTCGACGCGTGAAGACGCGGCAGTGACATCCATTCAGACCCCCAATGCTAGAGAAAATAAAAAACCTACTGACAGTGTGACTTTAGAAAAACCATGCCGCGGGTGCGTTGATCTTTATCAAGCGGCTCCGGGCACGTCTTGAACCTGCGCGCGCGGCTCCGGTCCGAGGCACGCGCGCGGGCTCACGGCTTGTCGTTGTCCAGCAGGATCGATTCGGCAGGCCGGTCCAGGTCGTCGTACTGCCCGGCATGAAGCGCCCACCACAGCGCGCCCGCGATGACCACCACGAGCACCAGGCTCATCGGCACCAGCAGGTAAAGCGTTTCCATCGTCAGGCTCCGTTATGCCGCCACGTGCGCCGCGACGTGCGCGGCGGTTTGCCGGCGCGCAGCAGGCGCCAGGCATTGGCGACCACCAGCAGCGACGACAGCGACATGCCGATGCCGGCCATCCAGGCCGTCACCAGCCCGGTCGCCGCCAGCGGAATGGCAACCACGTTGTAGAAGAAGGCCCAGCCCAGGTTCTGGCGCACTACCCGGCGCGTCTGGCGCGACACGGCCAGCGCCGTCGCGATCTCGGCCACGCCGCCGTGCGTCAGCACCGCGTCCGCGCCGGCCTGGGCCAGCGGCGCGCCGCTGCCGATGGCAATAGATACCTGCGCCTGCGCCAGCACCGGCGCGTCGTTGATGCCGTCGCCGACCGCCAGCACCACGGCCCCGCCCTGCTGCAGCCGCGCCACGTAGTCGCGCTTGCCTTCGGGCGTGACCTCGCCGGCCATGCGCTCGATGCCGAAATGCGCGGCCCACCATTGCACCGCGGCCTGGTTGTCGCCGGAGACCAGGTGGCAGCGCACGCCCAGTTCGCGCAGGCGCGCCAGCAGCATCGGGGTTTCGTGGCGTTCGACGTCGGCCAGGACGAAGCGCGCCAGCGGGCCGGTCTCGGCGCCCAACCAGACCACCGTGGCGCCGGGATGCATGAGGTTGTCGGCAGCGGCCGGCGCAGACTGGCCAGCACCGCCCAGCGCCAAGACAAAGTCGGCGCGGCCCAGGCGCAGCCGGCGACCGGCGACTACCGCCTCGAGGCCGTGGCCGGGCACGTTGCGCATGTCGCTGACCTGCAGCGGCAGGCCGGTAAGATCGGGTGCCGCCGCCACCAGCGCGCGCGCGATCGGGTGCTCGCCGCCGCGCTCCATCGCCGCGGCCAGCGCCAGGCATCGGGCGGAATCGGCTTCACCCAGCGGCTCGACCGCCGCCACGGCAAAGCGGCCCTCGGTCAGCGTGCCGGTCTTGTCGAGCACCACGTCGGTGACGCGGGCAAGTGTTTCCAGCGCGTGACCCCGGGTCAGCAGCACGCCACGCCGCGACAGCGCCGCGCCGGCCGCAGCCAGTGCCGCGGGCGTGGCCAGCGACAACGCGCACGGGCAGCTGACCACCAGCACCGCGATGGTCACCAGCAAGGCCCGCGACGGATCGATCCAGAGGCCCCAGACCAAGCCGGTCAGTGCCGCCAGCACCAGCAGCGTCGCCACGAACCAGCCCGCCACGCGGTCGGCCAGTGTCGCCAGGCGCGGCTTCTCGGCCAGCGCGCGGTCCAGCACCGCGACGATCTCGGCCAGGCGGGTGCCGGCGCCGACGCTGGACACGCGCAGTTCCAGCGGGCTGGCGGTATTGAAGCTGCCGGCCAGCACGGTGTCGCCGGCGCAGCGGCGCACCGGGCGGCTTTCGCCGGTCAGCATGGATTCATCGAGTTCGCTGGTGCCGGAGGTCACTGCGCCGTCCGCCGGGACGATCTCGCCCGCCTTGACGCGGATCAGGTCACCAGCGCGCAGGCGCGCGACCGGGATACGCTCGCCCGCCGCGCCGGCCGTGGCCAGCCGCTCGCACGTGGCAGGCAACTGGCGCGCCAGCATTTCGGCACCGCTGCGCGAGGCCTGGCGCACGCGCAGTTCCAGGTAGCGCGCCAGCAGCAGGAAGGCGACGAACATCGTCACGGAATCGAAATACACCTCGCCCACGCCGCGCACCGTGGCCAGCGCACTGGCGGCAAAGCCCGCGGCGACGCCGATCGCCACCGGCACGTCCATGCCCATATGGCGCTGGCGCAGGCTGCGCCAGGCGCCGGCGAAGATCGGCGAGGCGGCGTAGCACACCACCGGCAAGGTCAGCGCGAAGCTGGCCCAGCGCATCAGCTGCAGCTGGCCGGGATCGATGGTGGCTTCGTGGGTATAGATCGGCCACGCGTACATCATCACCTGCATCATGCCGAGCATGGCCACCGCCATGCGCATCAGCAGGCCGCGGCGCGCGCGGCGGTCCTGCTGGTCGGTACGCGAGACTTCGAAGGGCCAGGCCATGTAGCCGATGCCGGCCAGCGCGGCCAGCAGCCCCGACACCGTCTGGGCGCCGTCGCGCCAGCGCACCACCACGCGCCGCGTGGCGACGTTGGCGACCGCCGATTCCACGCCCGGCTGGCGGGACAGGTGCTGTTCGATCAGCCAGGCGCAGGCGGCACAGCGGATGTTTTCGGGAGCCAGCGTAATCTCGGCGCGGCCGCCGTCGAGCGGGCGGACAAATTGCGCGCGCAGTTCCGGGGCATCGTAGGCAGCCCAGATCGGCTCTGCCTGGCGCCGGGCTTCGTCGTCGATGGGCCGGGCGAAGCGGGCTTCGTCGCCGTACAGGTGGGCAAAGCCGGCTGCATGGAGGGTCTGCGCCAGGGCCTGGCAACCGCCGCAGCAGAATACGCGGCGGCTGCCGTCCAGGTCGGCGGCGAGCGGTTCGGCATCGGTGACCGGCAAGCCGCAATGGAAGCAGGCCAGTGCCGCGCCGGCGCCGCGCGCAGCGGTGTCGGCGCCATCGCGCCCGCCGGGCGGGGGCGGCAGGAGAGATTGTGGCGCCAGCAAGCTGGCGGAAGGACTGGTGGCTGGGGGGGGCGACATGGGAAGCTTTTTTTACCCAGTCGAGGATATAGGCCACCCCTCGATTCCAACTTGATATAGATCAAGGCGGCCCGGCTATGGTTGCGCCGGGCCTGAAATACCGCTCAGGTAAGCGTCGTATCCATGGTGCGGCGTTCGGATTCCAGGTACTCGCGCGACTGCATCTCGATGATGCGCGACACGGTGCGATGGAATTCGTTGGCCATCTGGCCCTCGGTATAGAGTTCGTCGGCCGGCACTTCCGCCGACATCAGCAGCTTGACCTTGTGGTCGTAGAAGACGTCGATCAGCCAGGTGAAGCGGCGCGCCTCGGACGACATCCGCGGCGTCATGCGCGGCACGTCGGACAGGATCACCGTATGGAATTGCGAGGCCAGTTCCAGGTAGTCGTTCTGGGAGCGCGGACCGCCGCAGAGCGTGGCAAAGTCGAACCAGACTACCCCGTTCGCCTTGCGCAGCGAGCGCAGCTCGCGGTGCTCGATATGCAGTAGCGGCGACTCGTCGGCGACGCCGGCAATCGAAGTAAACGCATCCCGCAGCGCCGAGTTGGCCTTGGCGTCCAGCGGGGTGTGGTAGGCCTGCACCTGTTCCAGCGCGCGCTTGCGGTAGTCGATGCCGGCATCGACATTGAGCACGTCCATCTTCTGCTGGATCAGCGCGATGGCGGGCAGCACGCGATCGCGGTGCAAGCCATCGGTGTACAGCAGGTCGGGCCGGTAGTTGGAGGTCATCACGAACTGCACGCCATTGTCGAACAGCTGCTGCAGCAGGCGATGCAGGATCATCGCGTCGGCGACGTCGCTGACATGGAATTCATCGAAGCAGATCAGCCGGAACCGGCGCGCGATGCGCCTGGCCAGTTCGTCGAGCGGGTCGGGACGGCCGCGCAGCTCTTCCAGCTGGCGGTGCACCTCGCGCATGAATTCATGGAAATGCAGCCGCGTCTTGCGCACCACCGGCACGCAGGTATAGAAGCTGTCCATCAGGAACGACTTGCCGCGCCCCACCCCGCCCCACATATAGACGCCCTGCGGCACATCGGGGCGCACCAGCAGCTTCTTCAGCGCGTTGTTGCGGCGCCCCTTGTAGGCGACCCATTCGTCGTAGCACTGCTGCAGCCGGGCCACGGCGCGCAGCTGGGCCTCGTCGGACTGGTAGCCGCGCTCCTTCAGTTCCTTCTCGTAGTACTCGGTGACGTTCATGCTAGGGGCTCACGCGGCATGGGCCGCAAGTGAAAACGGCGCGCCGCAGGACGGCGCGCCGGTACTCAGGCAACGGCGGACACGCGCCTTACATATTGAGTTGGCGCTTGTCGACGGCCAGCGCGGCTTCGCGCATGACTTCCGACATCGACGGGTGCGGATGGCAGACACGGCCGATATCTTCGCTGGCGGCCTTGAACTCCATCGCCACCACGGCTTCGGCAATCAGGTCCGAGGCGTTGGCGGCCACGATATGCACGCCCAGGATCTCGTCGGTCTTGGCATCCGCCAGCATCTTGACGAAGCCGTCGGCGTGGCCCATGCCCAGCGCACGGCCGTTGGCCATGAACGGGAACTGGCCGGCCTTGTACTCGCGGCCTTCGGCCTTGAGCTGGGCTTCGGTCTTGCCGACCCATGCGATTTCCGGGAAGGTGTAGATCACCCACGGAATGCAGTTGTAGTCGATATGCGGCTTCTGGCCGGCGATGCGCTCGGCCACGGCCACGCCCTCGTCCTCGGCCTTGTGCGCCAGCATCGGGCCGCGCACCACGTCGCCGATGGCCCACAGGCCCGGCACCTTGGTGGCGCAGTGGTCGTCCACCTCGATAAAGCCGCGCTGGTCCACCGCCAGGCCGACTGCGTCGAGGCCCAGGTTGTCGGTATTCGGCACGCGCCCGACCGACACGATCAGGCGATCGACTTCCAGGGTCTGCGCCGCGCCGTCCTTGTCGGTGTACTTGACGGTCACACCCTTCTTGCCGGTGGTGACTTCGTCCACCTTCACGCCCAGGCTGAACTTCAGGCCCTGCTTGGTCAGCTGCTTCTGCGCTTCCTTGGCCACGCCCTCGTCGGCGGCACCCAGGAAGGCGGGCAGCGCTTCCAGCACGGTCACGTCGGCGCCCAGGCGGCGCCACACCGAGCCCAGCTCGAGGCCAATCACGCCGGCGCCGATCACGCCCAGCTTCTTCGGCACCGACGGGAACTTGAGCGCGCCTTCGTTATCGCTGACCAGGTCGTTGTCGACGGTGATGCCGGGCAGGTGGCGGGCCTTCGAGCCGGTGGCGATGATGACCTGCTTGGCGGTCACGACTTCGCCGGCGATCTCGACCTGGAAGCCTTCGGCGCTCTTGCCGACGAACTTGCCGTAGCCCTTGAGCAGCGTCACCTTGTTCTTGCGGAACAGGAACTCGATGCCCTTGGTCATCTTGCCGACGATATCGTCCTTGCGCTTGAGCATCTTGGCCACGTCGACCTTGACGTCGCCGACGGTGATGCCGTGGTCGCCCAGGTGGTGCTGGACGTTCTCGAATTCTTCCGAGGAAGCCAGCAGCGCCTTGGAGGGGATGCAGCCAACGTTCAGGCAGGTGCCGCCCAGGCGGGCTTCGCCCTTGGGATCGTCATACGCATTGCCTTCGCAGCAGGCCACGTTCAGGCCCAGCTGGCCGGCACGGATCGCGGCGATATAGCCGCCGGGGCCGGCGCCGATCACCAGCACGTCGAATTGTTTGCTCATGGAAATTCCTTGTTGGGCGCCGGCGGCAACTTGTGCCGGCGCGCCGTGATCACGGGAGCGCGCTCCCCGCGCACGCCAGCGCGTGCGCGGAGGGACCGGCTGTTACAGGTCCAGCAGCAGGCGCGCCGGATCTTCCAGTGCGTCCTTCATGGCGACCAGGCCCAGCACGGCTTCGCGGCCGTCGATGATGCGGTGGTCGTAGGACATCGCCAGGTAGTTCATCGGGCGGATCACGATCTGGCCGTCTTCCACCACCGGACGGTCCTTGGTGGCGTGCACGCCCAGGATGGCCGATTGCGGCGGGTTGATGATCGGGGTCGACAGCATCGAGCCGAACACGCCGCCGTTGGAGATCGAGAAGGTGCCCCCGCTCAGCTCTTCCAGCGACAGCTTGCCGTCACGGGCCTTGACGCCGAACTCGGCGATCTTCTTCTCGATGTCGGCCAGGCTCATCTGATCGGCGTTGCGCAGGATCGGCACAACCAGGCCACGCGGCGAGCCGACCGCGATACCGATGTCGAAGTAGCCGTGGTAGACGATGTCGTTGCCGTCGATCGAGGCGTTGATCAGCGGGAACTTCTTCAGCGCGTGCACCGCGGCCTTGACGAAGAACGACATGAAGCCCAGCTTCACGCCGTGTTCCTTCTCGAAGCGGTCCTTGTACTTGTTGCGCAGGTCCATCACCGGCTTCATGTTCACTTCATTGAAGGTGGTGAGGATGGCGTTGGTGGCCTGCGACTGCAGCAGGCGCTCGGCGATACGGGCGCGCAGGCGGCTCATCGGCACGCGCTCTTCCGGGCGGTCGCCCAGGGCGGCGAAGTCGACCGGGGCCGAAACTTGCTGCAGGGCCGGCTTGGCCGCGGCCGGAGCGGGCGCTGCCTTGGCGGCCGGAGCGGCGGCGGCGGCGATCGCGTCGCCCTTGGTGATGCGGCCGTCCTTGCCGGTGCCGGCAACCTGGCCGGCCGACAGGCCGGCTTCGGCCATCAGCTTGGCAGCCGACGGCATCGCCACGGCGCCGGCGGCGGCCGGCGCGGCCGGCGCGGCAGCAGCGGCCGGGGCCGGAGCCGGGGCAGCGGCAGCCGGAGCAGCGGCGGCCGGGGCGGCGGCGCCGGCGGTGGCTTCGGTGTCGATCTTGGCGATGATTTCATCGGCCACGACGGTGTCGCCGTCGTTCTTGACGATCTGCGACAGAACACCAGCCGATGGGGCCGGCACTTCGAGCACAACCTTGTCGGTTTCGATTTCGATCAGGATCTCGTCCTGGGCAACGGCTTCGCCTGGCTTCTTCTTCCAGTTGAGCATGGTCGCTTCGGCGACCGATTCGGAGAGTTGCGGAACCTTGACGTCAACGATAGCCATGGTGGTGAATTCCTCGTGTTATGCGTGTTGTCGTGATGCTGGCGAGGCCACGGGGCGCCTGCGCGCGCCGCCGTGGCTGCCGACTGATTACTTGGTCAGAACAAAGCCCTTGAGCTTGCCGAAGGCCGCGTCCAGCAGCGCCTTCTGTTGCTCGTTGTGCTTTGCGTAGTAGCCCACCGCCGGCGAAGCCGAAGCGGGGCGACCGGCATAACCGAGCTTCTGGCCGTCCGTCATGTTTTCCATGATGTAGTGCTGCACGAAGAACCAGGCGCCCTGGTTCTGCGGCTCGTCCTGGCACCACAGGATCTCGTTGGCGTTCGGGTACTTCTTCAGTTCCGCGGCCAGCGCCTTGTGCGGGAACGGGTACAGCTGTTCCAGGCGGATGATCGCGGTGTCGTTGGCCTCGCGTTCCTTGCGCGTGTTGACCAGGTCGTAGTAGACCTTGCCCGAGCACATGATGACGCGCTTGACCTTGCCGGCGTTCAGTTCTTCGTGGTCACCGATGACGGTCTCGAAGTGGCCCTTGGCCAGATCGGACAGCGGCGACACCGCATCCTTGTTACGCAGCAGCGACTTCGGCGTCATGATCACCAGCGGCTTGCGGAACAGGCGGATCATCTGGCGGCGCAGCAGGTGGAAGATCTGCGCCGGCGTGGTCGGCTGGCAGACCTGCATGTTGTGGTCCGCGCACAGCTGCAGGAAGCGCTCGATGCGCGCCGAGCTGTGTTCCGGACCCTGGCCTTCGTAGCCGTGCGGCAGCATCAGCGTCAGGCCCGAGGCACGGCCCCACTTCACTTCACCCGACGAGATGAACTGGTCGATCACCACCTGGGCGCCGTTGACGAAGTCGCCGAACTGGGCTTCCCAGATCACCAGCGCGTTCGGTTCGGCGGTCGAGTAGCCGTATTCGAAGCCGAGCACGGCCTCTTCCGACAGCACCGAGTCGATCACCGTGAACGGTGCCTGGTTTTCCGACACGTTCTGCAGCGGCACGTAGCTGCCGGCATCCCAGCGCTCGCGGTTCTGGTCGTGCAGCACGGCGTGGCGGTGGGTGAAGGTGCCGCGGCCGGCGTCCTGGCCGGTAATGCGCACCGGGTAGCCCGAGGCCACCAGCGAGGCGAAGGCCAGGTGCTCGCCCATGCCCCAGTCCAGCGGCTGGTCGCCGCGGCCCATGTTGGCGCGGTCCTTGACCACCTTCTCGACCAGCGGGTGCAGCTTCAGGTGTTCGGGGATGGCGGTGATGCGTTCGGCCAGCCGCTTGAGCTCGGTCACCGGCACGGCGGTGTCGGCGGCGTCGGTCCACTTGCGGTTCAGGAACGGCATCCAGTCGACCGCGAACTTGTTCTTGAAGTTCGACAGCACCGGATCGGCGGTGTGCTTGCCGGCGTCCATCGCGGCGCGGTATTCCTTGACCTTCTCGTCGCCGAAGTCTGCCGGGACCAGGTTCTGCGCGGCCAGCTTGTCGGCGTACAGCTTGCGCGTGCCGGGATGCTGGGCGATCTTCTTGTACATCAGCGGCTGCGTGACCGCGGGCGTGTCCTGCTCGTTATGGCCCAGCTTGCGGAAGCAGATGATGTCGACCACGACATCCTTCTTGAACTCCATGCGGAAGTCCACCGCCAGCTGCATGGCGTACACCACGGCTTCGGGATCGTCGCCGTTCACGTGCAGCACCGGCGCCTCGATCATCTTGACCACGTCCGTGCAGTACAGCGTCGAGCGGGCGTCGCGCGGGTCGGAGGTGGTGAAGCCGATCTGGTTGTTGATGACGATGTGCATGGTGCCGCCCGTGCCGTAGCCGCGGGTCTGCGCCAGGTTCAGCGTCTCCATCACCACGCCCTGGCCGGCAAAGGCGGCATCGCCGTGCACTTGCACCGGCAGCACTTCCATGTTGCCGACGGCGCCGCGGCGTTCCTGGCGGGCCTTGGCCGAGCCTTCGACCACCGGGTTGACGATTTCCAGGTGCGACGGGTTGAATGCCAGCGACAGGTGGATCGGGCCGCCCTCGGTCGAGACGTCGCTCGAGAAGCCCTTGTGGTACTTGACGTCACCGGCCGGCAGGTCGTCGACGTGCTTGCCTTCGAACTCGGCGAACAGGTCGGCGGGCATCTTGCCCAGGGTGTTGACCAGCACGTTCAGGCGGCCGCGGTGGGCCATGCCGATCACGATTTCCTGCACGCCCTTGCTGCCGGCGTGCTGGATCAGTTCGTCCATGGCGGCGATGAAGCTCTCGCCGCCTTCCAGCGAGAAGCGCTTCTGGCCGACATACTTGGTGTGCAGGAAACGCTCGAGGCCTTCGGCCGCGGTCAGGCGGTCAAGGATGTGCTTCTTCTTTTCCAGCGTGAACACCGGCTTGGAACGCGTGGTTTCCAGGCGCTCCTGCCACCAGCGCTTCTGCGCCTGGTCGCTCACGTACATGAATTCGAAGCCGATGGTGCCGCAATACGTTTCGCGCAGGTTGTTGAGCAGCTCGCGCAGGCTCATCGACTCCTTGCCGAAGTAGGTATTGCTGGCGTTGAAGACGATATCGAGATCGGCTTCGGAAAAACCGTAGAAGGCGGGGTCCAGATCCGGCAGGGGCGGACGCTCCTGGCGCTTGAGCGGGTCCAGGTCGGCCCAGTGCGAACCGATGTTGCGATAGGCGGCGATCAGCTGCGTGGCAGCGACGCGCTTGCGGCCCATGTCGGAATCGGCCGATGCAACGATGGTGCGGATGGGACCTTGCTTGGCGCGCTCGGCGAACGAGGCAACGATGGGAGCGTGGGCGATATCCCGGCCGTTCGAGCCGTCGACGGCGGGAACGTTCTGCATGGCGTCGAAGTACGCGCGCCAATTGTCGGGAACCGAGGCGGGGTTCTGGAGGTAGGCTTCGTACAGTTCTTCGACATAGGGGGCGTTACCGCCGAAGAGGTACGAATTGCTCTGATACTGCTGCATCATGGGACGCTCACTTTTCTCCGGGTCTGCCGGAGTTCAGCGGGTTATTCAACCTTCCGCGACACGGCTTGACCGGTTAGCGGATCGCAAACAACTCTTGGGAGCCATTGGAGGCACGTACGCAAACGGCACCACCAGGGTGCCGCATGTGATGGCCGCCTCACAAGGCGCGAAAGGGCAAGTTGTGCGGGGAAGGACCTTAAGTCTTCACGGCGGTAAGGATAGCACGGATTGCGTTTGATCAATGTGGACTTTTCGCGATACGAAACACAGTCGCGTGACAATTCCAACCGCGTTCAGCGAATTCGCAACAGCCGCACAACAATTTGAATCAGGGGGCGATCTGGTCGACGGCGTCGGTAATCACCCCATCGAGTCCCCATTCCAGCAACTGCGCGGCCCGGGCCGGATCGTTGACAGTGTAGGCCAGCACGCGCAGGCCGGCCGCATGCGCATCGGCAATCACGCCGGCATCCAGCTCGCGATGGTTGGCATCGAGCGCAACGCAGCCGAGCCGGCGCACCCGCTCCAGCCAGTCTGCGGGCAGCTGGTCCAGCAGCAGTGCGCGCGGCAGCCCGGGCGCGACACGCGCCGCGGCGGCAAGCGCCTCTTCCGAAAACGACGACAGCAGCGGCGGCACCTCGGCGCCGGCCCACAGCGCCTGGGCATCGAGCGCCACGGCTGCGCCGGTGCGCGCCTCGGTGCCGGGCATCGGCTTGATCTCGATATTGACCAGGAAGCCGTTGGCGCGGGTGTAGCGCGCAATCGCCGCCAGCGTCGGCACCGGCTCGCCGGCAAAGGCCGGGCCGTGCCAGCTGCCGGCGTCGAGCAGCGCCAGTTCGCCCAGCGTCAGCGCATCCACCCTGCCCCGGCCGCTGGTGGTGCGCTCCAGGGTGGCGTCATGCATCAGCACCGGCTTGCCGTCGGCCGACAGCTTCACGTCGAACTCGAACATGCGATAGCCAAAGCCCGCGCCGTGTCGGAACGCCGCCAGCGTGTTCTCGGGCGCCAGCTTGCCGGCGCCGCGGTGCGCGATATGGCTGGGATAGCGCCAGGCGTTGTCGGTGGCGGTGGTCATGTCAGGCCTCGATGCGCTTGCCGGTGTCTGGCGCAAAGAAATGCAGGTGCTCGGCCGACGAGGTCACCGGCAGGCGATCGCCGGCACGCACGCGCGCATGGCTGTCCAGCCGCACCACCACGGCCTGCCCGCCGAGCGAGCCATAGGCGAAGGAGTCCGCGCCCAGCGCCTCGACCACGCGCACATCGACCTCGGCGATCGCCTCATGCGCGGCGCACGGCTCGATATGCTCGGGGCGCAGTCCCAGCAGCGCCTGCTCCGGCAGGTGCAGCCCCATCGGCAGGTGACCGAGCGTGGCATTGGCGGCTTCGCCCTCCTTGGCCACCACGCGCATCTGCGCGTTGGTGTCGCCGCCGGCATTGCGCGCCACCGGGATCAGGTTCATCGGCGGCGAGCCGATAAAGCCGGCCACGAAGGTGCTGGCCGGCCGCGCGTAGACCTCCAGCGGCGTACCGATCTGCTCGACCCGTCCGGCGTTGAGCACCATCATGCGGTCAGCCAGCGTCATGGCCTCGACCTGGTCGTGGGTCACATAGAGGCTGGTGGTGCCCAGGCGCCGGTGCAGTTCCTTCAGTTCCAGCCGCATCTGCACGCGCAGCTTGGCGTCGAGGTTGGACAGCGGCTCGTCGAACAGGAATACCGCCGGCTCGCGCACGATGGCGCGACCCATGGCAACGCGCTGGCGCTGCCCGCCGGAAAGCTGGCGCGGCTTGCGCTCGAGCAGCGGCGCGAGCTCGAGAATGCCGGCGGCGTGGTTGACGCGCTGCGCGATCTCGGCCTTGGCCATGCCGCGGATTTTCAGCCCGTAGGCCATGTTGTCGTACACGCTCATATGCGGATAGAGCGCGTAGTTCTGGAACACCATGGCGATGTCGCGCTCGGCCGGCTCCAGCTGGTTGACGACCTTGTCGCCGATATGGATCTCGCCGCCGGTGATGGTTTCCAGCCCGGCCACCATGCGCAGCAGCGTGGACTTGCCGCAGCCCGAGGGCCCGACGATGACGATGAACTCGCCGTCGGCGATCTCCATGTCGATGCCGTGCACGACCTGGGCGCCGCCGGCGTAAGTTTTCTGAACGTTGCGTAGTGACAGTTTTGCCATTGTGTTCCGCTTATTTCTCGGTTTCGACCAGGCCCTTGACGAACCACTTCTGCATCAGCACCACCACCACCGCGGGCGGGATCATGGCCAGCATCACCGTGGCCATCACCAGGTTCCAGTCGGTGGCGGCATCGCCCGAGCGCGAGATCATCTGCGTCACCCCCACCACCACCGGCGTCATCGACTTCTGCGTGGTGATCAGCAGCGGCCACAGGTACTGGTTCCAGCCGTAGATGAACTGGATCACGAACAGCGCGGCGATGCTGGTGCGCGACAGCGGCAGCACCACGTCCCAGAAAAAGCGCAGCGGCCCGGCACCGTCGATGCGCGCCGCTTCCGCGAGTTCATCGGGAATGGTCAGGAAGAACTGGCGGAACAGGAAGGTCGCGGTCGCCGACGCGATGATCGGAATCGTCAACCCGAAGTAGCTGTCGAGCAGCCCCAGGTCCGACACCACCTTGTAGGTCGGCAGGATGCGCACCTCCACCGGCAGCATCAGCGTGATGAAGATCAGCCAGAAGAAGGTCTTGCGCAGCGGGAACTTGAAATAGACGATGGCAAAGGCCGAGATGATCGAGATCGCGATCTTGCCCAGCGCAATGCCGAGCGCCATGATCAGGCTGTTCTTCATCATGGTCGAGACCGGCGACGCGGCCTCGCCCACGCCCTGGAACAGCACGGTGCGATAGTTGTCGATCAGGTGGCTGCCGGGGATCAGCGTCATCGGCGCGTCCAGCACTTCTTCGGCGGTCAGCGTCGACGCGACGAAGGTCAGGTACACCGGGAACACCACGATGACGATGCCGAGGATCAGCACCGCGTGGGTCAGGAAATCAAGGAAAGGACGTCGTTCTACCATGGCCGCCTCCGTCAGTACTGGACCTTGCGTTCCACGTAGCGGAACTGCACCACGGTCAGCGCGATCACGATCACCATCAGCACCACCGACTGCGCGGCCGAGCCGCCGATGTCCATGCCGCGGAAGCCGTCATGGAAGACCTTGTAGACCAGCGTGTTGGTCGAATTGAACGGCCCGCCGTGCGTGACCGCATCGATGATGGCGAAGGTGTCGAAGAACGCGTAGACCACGTTGATCACCATCAGGAAGAAGGTGGTCGGCGACAGCAGCGGGAACACGATCGACCAGAAGCGGCGCCACGGGCCCGCGCCGTCGATGGCGGCGGCTTCGATCAGCGAGCGCGGGATGCTTTGCAGCCCCGCCAGGAAGAACAGGAAGTTGTAGCTGATCTGCTTCCAGGCCGCGGCCAGCACCACCAGCAGCAAAGCCTGGTTGCCATTGAGCAGGAAG
Organism: Cupriavidus phytorum; assembly: GCF_003254285.1. NCBI lineage: Bacteria > Pseudomonadati > Pseudomonadota > Betaproteobacteria > Burkholderiales > Burkholderiaceae > Cupriavidus > Cupriavidus phytorum. The sequence continues at coordinate 335,308 of NZ_QKZN01000002.1, read as the reverse complement.
TTCCATTCGACGCCGAGCTTGCGCAGCGCAAACGACACCACGCCCAGGGTCGGGTTGAACATGAACATCCACAGCACGCCCGCCACCGCCGGCGCCACCGCGTACGGCCAGATCAGCAGGGTCTTGTAGCCCACCGCGCCGCGGATCACGCGGTCGGCAAAATAGGCCAGCGCCAGCGCGGTGGTCAGCCCGACCACGGTCACGCCCACGGCAAAGATGGCGGTGACCTGGAACGATTCGACATAGAGCGGGTCGTTCCACAGCATGCGGAAGTTGTCCAGGCCGACGAACTCCAGGTTGATGCCGAAGGCATCCTGCTGCAGCATCGACTGGTACAGGGCCTGCCCGGCGGGCAGGAAAAAGAAGATCAGCGTGATCGCGATCTGCGGCAACACCAGCAGATACGGCAGCCACGGCGAACGGAACACCACGCGTTTTTCCATGAACGGATTCCGGCGGATGCCGCGGATAGCGGCATCGGACTAGTACGGATCAGGTACAAAGCAGCGGGCGGCACCCGATCGGTGCCGGCCACAAAGCAAGCGGGCGGAGGTTTCGCCGCCGCCCGCCTGTCATGTCAGCCTGCTGGCAAGACCCGGCGCCTTATTCGCGCGCGGTCTTCTGGAAGCGCTCCAGCAAGTCGTTGCCGCGTGCCACGGCCGAGTCCAGCGCTGCCTTGGGCTCTTTCTTGCCGGCCCAGACGGCTTCGAGCTCCTCGTCGACCACGGTGCGGATCTGCACCATGTTGCCCAGGCGCACGCCGCGCGACTTGTCGGTGGTCTTGACGACCATCTGCTGCACCGAGACGTCGGCACCGGGGTTCTTGTCGTAGTAGCCCGATTTCTTGGTGGCCTCGTAGGCGGCCATGGTCACCGGCAGGTAGCCGGTGGCCTGGTGCCAGTCGGACTGGATCTCGGGGCGCGACAGGTAATTGAAGAACTTGGCGACGCCCTTGTACTCTTCAGGCTTCTTGCCGCCCATCACCCACAGCGAGGCGCCGCCGATGATGGTGTTCTGCGGGGCGCCCTGCACATCCGGGTAGTACGGCAGCTGCGCCACCGCGAACGCGAACTTGGCGTTCTTGCGGATATTGGCCAGCGACGCCGACGAGCCGGTGAACATCGCGCATTCGCCGTTGTAGAACTTGGCCTGCGATTCGGCCTTGCGCCCGCCATAGCTGAAGTAGCCCTTCTTCACCATGTCCTGCAGGTTGCTGATGTGCTTGACGTGAAGCGGGCTGTTGAAGATCAGGCGCGTATCGGTGCCGCCGAAACCGTTGTTCTTGGTCGCGTACAGCGTGTTGTGCCAGGCCGAGAAGCTCTCCAGGTGGACCCAGCCCTGCCAGTCGGTGGTGTAGGCGCAGTTGGTGCCCGAGGCCTTGAGCTTGGCCGAGTACTGCATCACCTCAGGCCAGGTCTTGGGCGGCTTTTCCGGATCCAGGCCGGCCTTCTTGAAGGCGTCCTTGTTGTAGTAGAACACCGTGGTCGAGCTGTTGAACGGGAACGATAGCATCTCGCCCTTGGACGAGGTGTAGTAGCCCGCCACGGCCGGGATATAGGCCTTCTGGTCGAACTTCTCGCCGGCGTCCTTCATCACCGTCGACACCGGCTTGATCGCGCCCTTGGCGCTCATCATGGTGGCGGTGCCGACCTCGAACACCTGCAGGATTGCCGGCGCGCCGCCGGCGCGGAAGGCGGCGATGCCCGCCGCCATGGTTTCGTCGTAATTGCCCTTGTTGACCGGCACCACCTTGTATTCGGACTGGCTGGCGTTGAACTTGTTGGCGATCTCGTTCACCTTGTCGTTCAGCGCGCCCTGCATGGCGTGCCACCACTGGATTTCAACGGCGGCGTGCGCGCTGCCGGCCCCGGTCAGGGCGGCCAGCGCGGCGAGTTTGAGCACGGTACGGGATACGGACATCGAAGGCCCTCCTTGGTCTGTCTGTTGCAGTCAGTCGAAATCCGACAGCTTGTGATTTTTTTGTGACAGCGGCATGTTACGCCGGTCGCACCTGCGCAAGCAAATCAGCAGATTCACCAGTATGGCCGCGCCGCGCCGTTTTGCAGTGCAATAAAGGAACTTGACCGCAGATCCGGGAGATCCACGGTTACAATGGCCCGCCATGCAATCCCTGAACAAACTCTCTAATGCCGCGCTGCGCAACGTGCGCGGCGTGCTGACCGACATCGACGGCACCCTGACCACCGACGGAAGGCTGCCGGCCTCGACTTACCTGGCCCTCGACGGGCTGCGCCGCTCCGGCCTGCACGTGATCCCGGTGACCGGGCGCTGCATCGCGTGGGCCGAGATCCTGACGCGGCTGTGGCCGGTCGATGCCATCATCGGCGAGAACGGCGCGTTCTATTCGCACCTGCGCAACGGCCGGCTGCAGACCCGCTTCCTCGACGACGCCGCCACGCGCGCGCGCAACCTGGAGCGCATCCACGCATTGGGCCAGCGCATCGTGCGCGAGGTGCCCGGCTGCGCGCTGGCTTCCGACCAGGCCTGGCATGCCGCCGACCTCGCCATCGACCATGCCGAGGACGTGGTGCCGCTGCCGGAGGACGCCGTCGCGCGCATTGCTGCGCTGATGCGCGAGGCCGGCATGACCGCCACCGTCAGTTCCATCCATGTCAACGGCTGGTTCGGCCAGCATGACAAGCTGTCGATGAGCAAGCTGTGCGTGGCCGAGTTGCTGGGCGAGGACGTCGATGCGCGGCGCGACCAGTGGCTGTTTATCGGCGACTCGGCCAACGATGCCTCGATGTTCGCGCATTTCCCGCTGTCGGTGGGCGTGGCCAATGTGCGCGATATCCTGCCGCAGCTGCCGGTGCCGCCGGCTTACATCACCGCCGCCGCGGGCGGCGAGGGTTTTGCGGAGATGGCGCAGCGGCTGATCGAAGCGCGCGGCTGAACCCGGCCCCGCAAAAGAAAAAACGGCCGGGAATAATCCCGGCCGTTTTTTTCTTTGCCTTGTGCGCACCGTGGTGGCTCAGTCGAAGCCCAGCTCCTGCAGCTTGCGCGTGATGGTATTGCGCCCGATCCCGAGCCGGGTCGCGGCTTCGACGCGGCGGCCGCGGGTAACGCCCAGCGCGGCTTCCAGCACCGCCTTTTCGAACCGGCGCGTCAGCAGGTCCATCACTTCGGGCTGGCCCGCTTCCAGCATGGCGCGCGCCTCGGCGGCGAGCAGGCTTTCCCATCCGGCGGCCGCCTGTGCGTGCTGCGGAGCCTGGGCCACCGCCGCGGCCGGCGCGGCGCGGACCACCGTGGCCGTGTCGGCCTCGGCCACCGGCACCGCAAAGCCGCCATAGTCGGTCAGATCCTGAGCGGCACCTTCATACTCGGCCACGCGCACCTCGGGTGCGCGCTCCGGCCGCGGCGCATTGACCGGCTCGCTGGTGCCCGCTTCCAGCATCTCGCGCGGCAGGTCCTTGACCTCGATGGTCTGCGCGGGCGCCATCACGGTGAGCCAGTTGCACAGGTTTTCCAGCTGGCGCACGTTGCCCGGGAACGGCAGCGTGCTGACATAGGCCAGCGCCTCGTCCGACATGCGCTTGGGCTCGACGCCGAGCTCCTTGGCGCTCTTCTGCAGGAAATGGCGCGCCAGCAGCGTGATGTCCTCCGGCCGCTCGCGCAGCGGCGGCAGGCGCAGCCGGATTACGTTCAGGCGGTGGAACAAGTCCTCGCGGAACAGCCCTTCCTTGACGCGCAGTTCAAGGTTCTGGTGCGTGGCGGCGATCACGCGCACGTTGGCGCGCAAGGGGTTGTGGCCGCCGACGCGATAGAAGTTGCCGTCGGACAGTACGCGCAGCAGCCGCGTTTGCAAGTCGAACGGCATGTCGCCGATTTCGTCGAGAAACAGCGTGCCGCCCTCGGCCTGCTCGAAGCGCCCGCGCCGCATGGTCTGGGCACCGGTAAAGGCGCCACGCTCGTGCCCGAACAGTTCGGACTCGAGCAGATCCTTGGGTATCGCCGCGGTATTGAGCGCGATGAACGGGCCGTTGGCGCGCGGGCTGTGCTTGTGCAGAGCGCGCGCGACCAACTCCTTGCCGGTGCCGGACTCGCCGGTGATCATCACCGTGACGTTCGACTGCGACAGCCGGCCGATGGCGCGGAACACATCCTGCATCGCCGGCGCCTGGCCGAGGATCTCGGGCGCGTCGACCAGGCGGTCGTCCATTTCTTCCTCGCGCAGGCTTTCTTCCAGCGCGCGGCGGATCAGCTCGACCGCCTTGTCGACATCGAAAGGCTTGGCCAGGTATTCGAAGGCGCCGCCCTGGAACGCCGCCACCGCGCTGTCCAGGTCGGAGTACGCCGTCATCACGATGACCGGCAGGCCCGGATGCCGCGCCTTGATCGCCTGCAGCAGATCGAGGCCGGAACCGCCGGGCATGCGGATATCCGATATCAGCACCTGCGGCTGGTCTTCCTCGAGCGCGGCCAGCGCGTCCCGCACATTGGTGAAGCTGCGCGAGAGCAGGCTTTCACGGGCGAGGGCCTTTTCCAGGACCCAGCGGATTGATTGATCGTCGTCGACTATCCAGATCGGCTTCATGTGCGTCGCTTGTCTGCTCGGTGTCAGTTGGTCTTCCGCATGCCCTGGCCACGTCGGTGCACGCGCTTGCGGACGCCGGCAAAGGCTAGTGCAGCGGCAGCAGGATACGGAAGTCGGTACAGCCCGGCCTGCTCTCGCATTCGATCAAGCCCTCGTGCTGCTGCACGAAGGTTTGAGCGAGTGTGAGACCCAGTCCGCTGCCGCCATCCCTGCCCGATACCAGCGGATAGAAGATGCGTTCGCGGATGTCTTCGGGGATTCCCGGGCCGTTGTCGATCACATGCAAGTCCAATGCCAGCTTGAACAGGCGCTTGGCAATGGTGACCTGGCGCGCGATGCGCGTGCGCAGCACGATCTGCGCGTCGCCGCGCGCGATGCGCTCGGCCAGCGCCTGCGCGGCGTTGTGGACGATGTTGAGCACGGCCTGGATCAGCTGCTCCATGTCGCCCCGCAATTCGGGCAGGCTGGCATCGTAGTCGCGCACGATCTCGAGCCCGTTGGGAAACTCCGCCAGCACCACCGAGCGCACGCGCTCGAGCACCTCGTGGATATTCAGGCTCGATACGATATGCGGATGCCGGTGCGGCTCCAGCAGCCGGTCGACCAGCGTCTGCAGCCGGTCCGACTCCTTGATGATGACCTGCGTGTATTCGCGCAGCGAGCGCTCGGGCAGTTCGAACTCCAGCAGCTGCGCCGCGCCGCGGATGCCGCCGAGCGGGTTCTTGATCTCGTGGGCGAGGTTGCGGATCAGCTCCTTGTTGGCCGAGGTCAGGTCCAGGATGCGCTCTTCGCGGTCGCTGCGCACCTTCTGCTCGTTGGGCAGGATCTCGACCACCACGGTGTCGCCGACCGCCTCGAGCGCGGCGATCACCACGTGCACATGGATCGGTTCCTGCAGCGGCGGATGCAGGATCAGGTCCTGGCGGCGCACGTCGAACTGCCGCGTCACCACGGTGTCGAGCATGTTGTGCAGCTCGTCCGATTTGCCGAACAGGTCGGGCAGCGTCAGCTCGACCATGCCCTTGCGCGACACGCCGAAGGTGGCCTCGGCGGCCGGATTCGCGTACACCACGCGCAGCCCCGGCTGGCGCACCAGCAGCACCGGGTTGGCGACCACGTCGAGGCCGGCATGGAATGCCGCCGCGCCGATGCTGAGCACGCGCGCGCCGGTTTCGGGCGATGCCGGCTCCGCCGCGGGCGGCTCGGCCCGCGCGCCATCGGCACTGCCGGCCTTGCGTGACACTCCGCGAATCAGGCGACGCATAAGACTAGTCCTTCAGGTTGCCGAGCTCGCGCCGCAGCGACGCCGCGTTGGCCTCGCTGCGGGCAATGTCGTCGCGCAGCGCCGCGGTGCGGTCGAGGTATTTCTGGTAGTTGCGCTCATTGCCCTGGCGCTCAGGCTGGCCGTTGTTGTATTCGGCGCGCAGGCCCTGCAGCTTGGCCTCCTCGGCCTGCAGCTCCTGCGTCAGCACGGTGCGGCGCTCGCTGTCGCGGCTGCGCTGGGTGGCGCTGTCCACGCGCGGGAAACCGGTGCTGGCGGCGGTCGTGGCGCTGCTGCCCGCACTCTTGGCCGGCGCGGCAATGCGTCCGCCCGGCACGGTCACGACCTCGGGCAGGTTCAGCTTCTTGCAGCCCTTGCCGGCATTGCCGTTGCGGTACTCCGGCACGCCGTTGGGCCCGGTGCAGACATAGACATCCGAGGACTGCGCCAGCGACGGCCCGGCCCACGCACCAAACAACAGCACCGGCGCCAGCGCCGCGGCGCTCACCAGAACGGGGAATCGGCGTCGGCTTTGGTGCACGGAACGGGGCATGGCATGAGTCCGGCGGGCCGTGCGGGAAAAGGCATCCATGGGCATGGCGTCAGTTAGAACGGGGGTGGATCGGGACAGAATCGGATTCCCCATTCTAGCGAGCAAAGCAAAAAGGGACAGCCGAAGCCGCCCCCTTGTGGTGCAACTGTTGCCCGGTCACAACCTGCGTCATGGCCGGGCACGGGCTGCTTACAGCGAGTAGTACATCTCGAACTCGACCGGGTGCGTGGTCATGCGGAAACGCGTGACTTCTTCCATCTTCAGTTCGATGTAGGCATCGATCATCGAATTCGAGAACACGCCGCCACGGGTCAGGAACTCGCGGTCGTTGTCCAGGTACTCGAGTGCCTGGTCCAGGCTCGAGCAGACGGTCGGGATCTTTGCATCCTCTTCCGGCGGCAGGTCGTACAGGTTCTTGTCGGCGGCTTCGCCCGGGTGGATCTTGTTCATCACGCCATCCAGGCCGGCCATCAGCAGCGCCGAGAAGCCCAGGTACGGGTTCATCAGCGGATCCGGGAAACGGGTCTCGATGCGGCGGCCCTTCGGGTTGGCCACGTACGGGATACGGATCGAAGCCGAACGGTTGCGGGCCGAGTAGGCCAGCTTGACCGGAGCCTCGAAGCCCGGCACCAGGCGCTTGTACGAGTTCGTGCCCGGGTTGGTGATGGCGTTCAGGGCGCGGGCGTGCTTGATGATGCCGCCGATGTAGTACAGCGCGAATTCCGACAGGCCGGCGTAGCCGTTGCCCGCGAACAGGTTCTGGCCGTCCTTCCACACCGACTGGTGCACGTGCATGCCCGAGCCGTTGTCGCCGACGATGGGCTTCGGCATGAAGGTGGCGGTCTTGCCGTAGGTGTGCGCCACGTTCTGGATCACGTACTTCTGCAGCTGGGTCCAGTCGGCGCGCTGCACCAGCGTGCTGAACTTGGTGCCGATTTCGTTCTGGCCCTGGCCCGCCACTTCGTGGTGGTGGACTTCAACCGGGATGCCCAGCGATTCCAGGATCAGGCACATTTCCGAACGCATGTCCTGGAAGGTGTCGATCGGGGCGACCGGGAAGTAGCCGCCCTTCTTGCCGGGACGGTGGCCGCTGTTGCCGTGCTCGAATTCCTTCGACGACGACCACGGGGCTTCTTCGGAATGGACCTTGACGAAGCAGCCCTGCATGTCGACGTTCCAGGTCACGCCGTCGAAGATGAAGAACTCGGGTTCCGGACCGAAGAAGGCGGTGTCGCCCAGGCCGGTGCTCTTCAGGTACGCTTCGGCGCGCTTGGCGATCGAACGCGGGTCGCGGTCATAGCCCTTGCCGTCCGACGGCTCGATCACGTCGCACGACAGCACCAGCGTCGGCTCTTCGTAGAACGGGTCGATGTGGGCCGTGTTCGAATCCGGCATCAGCAGCATGTCCGAAGCTTCGATACCCTTCCAGCCGGCGATCGACGAGCCGTCGAAAGCGTGGCCGCTCTCGAACTTGTCTTCATCGAAGTGCGACACGGGCACGGACACGTGTTGCTCCTTGCCTTTGGTATCGGTGAAGCGGAAATCGACGAATTTGACGTCGTTTTCCTTCACCAGCTTCATCACGTCTGCAACGCTGTGGGCCATGCCAATCTCCTGGGTATTCGGCAAATGTCTGTGAAAGCCAATTCTTGGGACTGTCGCCAGCGGCGCCGCTGCATCGTTGCCGCGCCTGACTGGCCTCGCCGCGAAAGGACGACGGATGTTAGCAGAAAGCGTGCCAACCAAACGTCCCACGCGGCGCAGGGCCCGAAAATTGTGCAACTCCGGCGAATCGCGCACCATGCTGGCCGGCAACGAAAACGCCTCCCGGCCGGCCGGGGGCCCATGTGGCGCTCCCGCGACACGCGCAAGCAAGGTTGCCAGCGTCATGGAACACCATCATGGTGCAAACAGCAAGCCAAAGCACCGTCTTAGTGCATCCGCACCAAAATCGATCCGTGTTGCCCTGTGCCTGCCCAGCGACGGCGCTTTCCGGGCCCTCCCGGCCAGCGCAGCCACCGCCCCGCAAGCGCGGCGCTATAGAATAACGGGTTGCGGCCCTTGCGCCACGATTCCACCCATTCAATTTGTCACGCCGATGACCACCCGAGACGATCTCCTCCAGGCCGCCCGCCAGCGCCAGGAACAAAACCAGTTGCCGTACTTCGGCGCGCTGTCGCCGCAGGAAGCCTATGCCCTGCTGCAGAACGACCCTTCCGCCGTGCTGGTGGACGTGCGCACGCAGGCCGAGCTGGACTGGGTCGGCGGCGTAGACGTGCCGGATGCCCAGTTCGCCCATGTCGAATGGATGTCCTACCCGGGCGGCGCGCAGAACGCGCGCTTTATCGAGGAACTGCGTGCACGCGTGCCGTCGGACGTGCCGGTGCTGTTCCTGTGCCGCAGCGCGGCGCGCTCCAAGCATGCGGCGCGGGTGGCCACCGAGGCCGGCTACCACTTCGCCATGGACGTGCTCGAAGGTTTCGAGGGCAACCGCGACGATCACCACCACCGCAAGACCGTCGAAGGCTGGTGCGTGCGCGGCCTGCCCTGGCATGGCGCCTGATTCCGCCCGGACCTGAATGCAAAGGGGCAGCCAACGCTGCCCCTTTTCTTTGGCCGGCTGGAACGTCTAGGCCGGTGCCGCCTGCCGCGGCGGCTGCTCCACGGTCTCGTACCCCATCGCCTGCACGCCTTCGAGCAGCATCGCATAGGCCGGGGCCACCAGCTCGGCCGGGCCCTTGACGCCCAGGTCGATATGGCGGCGCGCGAAGCGGTCGCCGCGCTGCACGTCGCCGACCGACGGCAGGCTGAACACGCGGATGCCCGGATGAGCGGCCTCGACCTTTTCCATCAGCGGGGTCAGCGTCGACTCCGGCGCCTCGAACACATAGAAGGCCCGCTCCTGCTGCGACACCTGGTGGAACAGGTGCGCATAGTCATGGTCCAGCACCCACTCCATCATCGGCCACGCCATCACCGGAAAGCCGGGCATGAAGTGATGGTGGCCGACCGAGAAGCCGGGGATGCGGTTGTAGCTGTTGGGGATGATGCGCGCGCCCTCGGGGAACTCGCCCATCTTGAAGCGGTGCTGGTTCTCCGGCAGGGTCAGGTCGCCCTTGGCCGGGTCGCCGCCGGCGGTCTCGGCGATGCGCAGCGCGATCAGTTCGCGCGCTTCGGGATGCAGCACCAGCGGCACGCCCAGCGCCGCGGCCGCGCACTGGCGCGTGTGGTCGTCCGGCGTGGCGCCGATGCCGCCGGTGCAGAACACCACGTCGGGGCCGGCCAGCGTGCGCCGCAGCGTGGCGGTGATGCGGGCGCGGTCGTCGCCGACGTACTCGGCCCAGTCCAGCGCCAGGCCGCGCGCGACCAGCAGTTCGATGGTGCGGCGCAGGTGCTTGTCTTCGCGCCGCCCGGACAGAATCTCGTCGCCAATGACGATCAGGCCGAAACCCATATTGCCCTCGCTTCAGGAGTTTTCGATGCGGCGCACGTCGTGCGGCGCCAGCTCGATGACGTCGCCGCCGGACGACGGCGCGGTTGGCGGCTGGGCCGGCACGGCGGCGCGTTCGGCCCGCAGCTGCGCCAGCGCGCGCAGGCAGAAATGGCCGAACCACAGCGCCGAGAAGATAAAGATCAACACATAGAGCCACAGCGTGCCGGCCAGCACGAACGGGAACAGGAAGATCACCGCCGCCGACGACACCCACAGTATCGTCGGCGCCGAGCCCAGCAGCCCCACCGCCACGCCGATCACCAGCAGCGGCGTGCGGTGGCGCCGCACCAGGGTCTTGCGTTCCTCGGCGCTGGCGTGGTCGGCGAGCGCGTCGTACGTCATCACGCGATAGGTCAGCCAGCCCCACAGCACCGGCGGAATCAGCGCGAAGAACGGCGGGATCAGCCATAGCGGCAGCGTCACCAGCACCAGCGACAGGAACACCACGGTGCTGCCGAGCGAATGGAACACGCTGCCCAGCACGCTGCCGCCGTGGGCCTTGGCCAGGTCCGGGTAGCTGCGCTCCAGGTGCCGCACCACCGCCGGCACCGAGAACACGCCGATAAACATCAGCATCGACGCGATCACCAGCGGGATCGCCAGCGCCGCCACGAACAGCGGCGCCACCACCGAGCGCAGCGATTGCAGCCCGAACCAGTCGAGCGCGCTGTAGATCCAGCTGGTCAGCACCGAGCTTTCCAGGAAGCTGCGCGTGGCGCCCATGATGGGGTCCCAGCCCCACCAGAGCAGCCCGCCCCACAGCAGCGTGGCCAGGACGAAAGGCAGCACCGTCAGCATCAGCATGCGCGGATGCAGCTGGCTGACCAGCGCGCGGCCAAACGAGCGGAAGATATCGTTCATGCAGTCGAAGGCAAAACAGGAAAGTCGCGGGGAGCCGGCCAGGTCAGCGGGGTGACGTGCCGGCGGCAACCCGGAACACTAGCATACGCCGCTGGCCGCCGCGGCTTGAGGATGGCCTCGAATGCGCCGCCGGCGCCGCTGTGCGCAGCGCTAATGCCGGGCTAATGCAGCGCTAATGCCCCCTTTAACGCAGCCGCAGCAGCCGCTTGACGCCGTACCACTGGTGGGCCAGGAAGCCCGCGCCGTAGTCGTGGCCCTTGCCCACCGGCGGCGGCAGCTGGTCGCGGATGCCGGTGGGATGGTAGGTCTCGGTGAAGACCGCGGTGCCGAACAGCATGTCCCACCAGGGAAAGATCACGCCATAGTTGCAGCCGCCCAGCTTTGCCGGCGCACCGTCGGCTTCGTGGCCGATGCCGACCGCGTGGTGGGTGCGGTGGAAGCGCGGCGAAATCAGCAGCCGCTCACCGACAGTGCCGAAATGCAGCCGCAGGTTGGCATGCTGCAGGCTCTGCAGCAGCTGCGACAGCGCCACCAGCAGCACATACTGCGACGGCTCCACGCCCACGCCCAGCGCCACCAGCGCAAACACCAGGTCGCGCAGCATGTCGTCGAGCAGATGGTTGCGGTTGTCGCTCCACAGCGTCATCTGGCGCTGGCTGTGGTGCACCGCATGCAGGTGCCACCACCAGCGGAACGAGTGCGACAGCCGGTGGTACCAGTAATCGAGCAGGTCGAACAGCAGCAGGTAGACAAAGAAGCTGACCAGCGGCACCGAGGTCACGCCCGGCCACCAGTCTTCCACATTGATGCGGTGCCACCCCATCAGCCGCAGATGGCCTTCGAGCGCATCGGTCAGCGGCGCCAGCAGGAAGAACATCGCCAGCCGGAACAGGCCCAGGCGATGGATCACGGTGTAGAGGATGTCGGTGCGGATCGCGGCCCGGTCGGCCACGGCCTCGACCGGGCGCCATTTCTCCAGCGGTCCGAGGATCAGCGCCATCACCGCGATCTGCACCAGCCCCACCAGCAGCCATTCGGTGCCGGTGAACGCTTCCTCGGCGTAGCGGCCGAAGCCCAGGTCATAGACCACGGGCAGCACCACGTCCTGGAACAGCGTGCCTTCGATCTGGCCGATCCAGCCGTTCAGTGTCTCCCACATCAGCGTGCGCCCTCCTGTGTTCCGATGGGCCGCGCGATCCAGTCGCGATAGGCCGGGTGTTCGCGCAGCGTGGCGAAGCAGAAGCCCTTGCGTTCGAGGCCGGTGAGCAGCGGCTCGAGCACCGCCGGCGCCCACGGATCCTGGCGCGACCAGATGCCCAGGTGCGCCATGGCGATATCGCCGTCGCGCAGGCCGGCCAGCGCGCGCTGCAGCAGCACGGCATTGGGATAGCGCTGCGACGACAGCTCATCGCCGAGGAAGCCCGCCGGGGCCCAGCCGACATGCCGGTAGCCGCATTGCTCGGCCCACTGCAGCGTCTGCGGCGCGGTGCGGCCGCCCGGGGCGCGCCACAGCGGCACCATCTCGGCACCGGTCATGGCGCGCAGCGCCTCGGCGCTGCGCCGCAATTCCTTGCAGAAGCCGGCCTGGTCCATGGCCACGTCCTGGCCCGCCCGTGCGCCGAACTGCGGCCGCATGGTGACCTGGCCGGCGCGCACGCTGCGCAGGTAGACATGGTCGAAGGTATGCGTGCCGAAGGCGTGGCCGTCGGCCACCAGCGACTTCCAGTAAGGGGCCCACGACGCGTCGAGCGAACCGTCCTTGCGCACCGTCGGCTCGTTGGCCAGGAAGAAGGTGGCGCGGATCTGGTGGCGCCGCAGGGTGTCGGCGATCAGCTGCGCCTGGCTCATGCTGCCGGTGTCGAAGGTCAGGTAGAGCGTACCGGCCGGGCAGCTCCTGGCTGCCGGCGCGGCAGCGGCCTGCTGCGCCAGCGGCAGGCCGCACGCCAGTACCAGCGCGGCCAGCCACTTGTTGATCGTCGCGGAGCGCAATCCCCTGATCCTTGCCATGGTCCCAGCCCTGCCCGCTTTGCCTCAGTACAGCGGCGCGCGCGTGCGGAAATAGATGCCGTGCGGCGAGCGCCCGACCCGCACGGTCTTGACCAGCTTGCGGCTGGCGACGTCGACCAGCCCGACCGAGCGCGCCCAACGGAACGTCACCCACAGGGTCTTGCCGTCGGCGGTCAGTTCCATGTCGTCCGGGCCCGGTGGCAGGCCGGTGATGTCGCCGACCTTGCTCAGCGTCTGCTGGTCGATGATGCTGATGCTGCCGGTGACGCGGTTGCTGAGGAACAGGTGGCGCCGGTCGCCGACGGCGCGGAAGTTGTGCGCGCCCTTGCCGGTCTGGATCTGCTTGACCACGGTGCGGGTGCGCCAGTCGATCACAGCCACGTAGTCGGCGCCGGTCATGCCGACCAGCAGGTATTTCTGGTCGGGCGTGACCCAGATCCCCGCCGGCGCCGAACCGGTTTCCATGCGCCACATCACGTTCTGCGTGACCAGGTCGATGGCGGCCACTTCATTGGAATCCTGCAGCGTGATGAAGGCGATGCGGCTGTCGGCGGTAAAGGCGATATGGCTGGGGGTCTTGGCCAGCGGATACTGCTTGGCCAGCTTCAGCGCCTTCCCGTCCCAGCGGTACACGTCGACGCGGTCGAGCCGGTTGCCGGTGGCGACAAACCACTTCTGATCCGGCGAGAAGCCGATCTGGTACGGGTCGTCGATATTGGCCACGCGCTGCTGGACCTTGCCGCTGACCGGATCCAGGAAGACCAGGTCGTTGCCGACCGCATTGGCGACGATCAGCGACTTGTCGTCGGGCGTGGCAATCAGGTGGTGGGGCTCTTTGCCGATCGGGAAGGTCTCGAGCACCTTCTGCGTGTCCTTGTCGATCAGCGTGACGGTGGCATCACCCGAATTGAGGATCACCACCACCTCCGCCCGAGCCGGAACCACCATCAGGCCCAGCGCGAACGCGCCTACCGTGATCCCACCAGCCACCCACCGCCGCAATGCGAACATAAGACCCGCTACCAGAAGAACTGAATCGGCGATTCTAACGTTTGGCCGGCTAATTCCGCTGACGTCGCGGCTGGCGGTAGACAAGTATTTGGCAGATTGTTGCGCCGGCACGACCATTTACCGCCATGCCGGCACGCGGCCCTCAGCGCTGCATCGATTCCCACACCTTCTGCAGCCGCTTGACCGACATTGGCACCGGCGTGCGCAGTTCCTGGGCGAACAGCGCGATGCGCAGCTCTTCCAGCATCCAGCGGAATTCCTCCAGCCGCGCATCCTCGCCGCCGCGGCCCTGGGTGCGCAACTGCTTCTCGGCCCGCTGCCACTGCTGCACCAGCGGCGCCATCTCCTGCATGCGCTGGCTGTCGCGGGCCGGATCGCCCTTGAGCTTGTCGACGCGCATGGCGATGCCCTTCAGGTAGCGCGGGAAATGGACCAGCTGCGTGTACGGGGTTTCGTCGATAAAGCGCTTGCCCATCAGCCGGCCGAGCTGGGCCTCCATGTCCGCATGGGCGCCGGGGAACGGCTTGGCCTGCAGCAGCTTGCGCGGCAGCCCGGCGTATTCGGCCAGGATGGCGCCCGCCAGCCGCGCGATTTCCTGCGCCAGCAGCGACAGCCGGGTACGGCCCTCGTCCTTGCGGGCATTGAACTCGGGGTCGTTGCGCGGCAGCGGCGCCTGCATGCAGGCGCGCTCCAGCGCCAGCATCACGATCTGCTCGCGCAGCATCTCCTGCGTGCCCAGCGTCATGTACTGCATCGCCATCTGCTGCAGCCCGGGGATGTTCTTCTCGATGAACTTGACCTGCTCGCGCAACTGCAGCGCGAACAGCCGGCGCAAACCCAGGTGGTGGATGCGGGCCGCTTCCTGCGGGTCGTCGAAGACCTCGACATCGCAGTGCGTGCCGCGGTCGACCAGCGCCGGATAGCCGAACAGGGTCTGGCTGCCCTTGCGGATCTCGAGCAGCTCCGGCAGCTCGCCGAAGCTCCAGCCGGTCAGGCCCTCGTACTTGCCAGGCTCCGCCGCGGCCAGCGCCGGCGCCTGTTCCGGTGACTGCCCCGGGGCCTGGGTGGCGGCCTGCGCCGCGGCCTGCGCCGCCACGCGCTGGAACGACTGCTGCGCCTGGCCGCCCAGCTCGGCGCGCAGCTGGGCCAGGTTGCGGCCCATGTCGAGCTGACGCCCGTGCTCGTCGATCACCTTGAAGTTCATCGCGTGGTGCGCGGGCAGCGTTTCCAGCTTGAAGTCGGCACGCCGCACCATGGTGCCGGTCTGCTCGCGGATATCTGCGATCAGCACGTCCAGCAGCTCGCCTTCGCCAAACGGCTGGCGCGCGACGAAGCCGGCGGCATAGTCCGGCAGCGGCACGCAGTGGCGGCGCAGCTTCTGCGGCAGCGACTTGAGCAGCAGGTGCACCTTCTCCTTGATCATGCCCGGCACCAGCCAGTCGGCACGCTCGGGGCGCACCTGGTTGAGCGCATACAGCGGCACGGTCAGGGTCACGCCGTCGCGGTGGCTGCCCGGCTCGAAATGGTAGGTCAGGCCCATGTCCACGCCGGCCACGGCCATGGTCTTGGGAAACAGGTCGGTGGTGATGCCGGCGGCCTCGTGCCGCATCAGCTCGTCGCGGTTCAGGTACAGCAGCTTGCGGTCTTGCGCGCTCTCGGCCTGGTACCACTGCTCGAACGCGGCCTGCTGGCAGATGTCGGCCGGGATCGCACGGTCGTAGAAGGCGTAGATCAGCTCATCGTCGACCAGCACGTCCTGGCGCCGCGACTTGTGCTCCAGGTTCTCGATCTCGCGCACCAGGCGCTGGTTGTGCGCGTAGAACGCCAGGCGCGTGTCGAACTCGCCCTCGACCAGCGCGCGGCGGATAAACAGCTCGCGCGCCTCGCGCGGGTTCATCGGGCCGTAGTGCACGCGGCGGTGCTGGTAGACCACCAGCCCGTACAGCGTGGCGCGCTCCAGCGCCAGCACCTGGCCGGCCTTCTTCTCCCAGTGCGGATCGCTCCAGCTGACCTTGAGCAGGTGGCGGCCCACCTGCTCGAGCCATTCGGGCTCGATGCGCGCCAGCGTGCGCGCGAACAGCCGGCTGGTCTCGACCAGTTCGGCCGCGACCACCCAGCGCCCGACCTTGCGCGCGATCAGCGAGCCCGGCCACAGGTGGAACTTGATGCCGCGCGCGCCCAGGTACTCGCGGCCCTTGCCGTCGCCGTCCTCGATGCGGCAGCCGACGTTGCCGAGCAGGCCGGTCAGCAGGGCCTTGTGCACCTGCTCGTAGGTCGGCTCGCTGTCGTTCAGGCGCCAGCCCTGCTCGGTCACCGTGGTCAGCAGCTGGGAATGCACGTCGCGCCATTCGCGCAGCCGCAGGTGCGACAGGAAGTGCGCGCGGCACTGGTCCTGCAGCTGGCGGTTGGACTTCTTGTGCGCGACCGCGTCCTCGAACCACTTCCACAGCCGGACCCAGCCCAGGAACTCGGACTTCTCGTCCATGAACTTGCGGTGGGCCTGGTCGGCGGCTTCCTGCACCTCCTGCGGGCGGTCGCGCGGGTCCTGCACCGACAGCGCGCTGGCGATGATCAGCACCTCGCGCAGGCACTGGTGCTCGCGCGCGGCCAGGATCATGCGCGCCACGCGCGGGTCGAGCGGCAGCTTGGCCAGCTGGCGGCCGATGCCTGTCAGCTGGTTGGCGTCGTCGACCGCGCCCAGCTCCTGCAGCAACTGGTAGCCGTCAGCGACCGCGCGGCCCAGCGGCGGCTCGATGAACGGGAACGACTCGATATCGGTCAGCCGCAGCGCCTTCATGCGCAGGATCACCGCGGCCAGCGACGAGCGCAGGATTTCAGGGTCGGTAAAGCGCGGCCGGCCGGTGAAGTCGGACTCCTCGTACAGCCGGATGCAAACCCCGTTGGCGACCCGGCCGCAGCGGCCGGCGCGCTGGTTGGCGGCGGCCTGCGAGATCGCCTCGACCTGCAGCTGCTCGACCTTGTTGCGGTACGAATAGCGCTTGACGCGCGCCAGCCCGGTATCGACCACGTAGCGGATGCCCGGCACCGTCAGCGAGGTTTCGGCGACGTTGGTCGCCAGCACGATGCGGCGCGCATTCGACGGCCTGAACACCCGCTCCTGCTCCTGCACCGACAGCCGCGCGAACAGCGGCAGGATCTCGGTATGCGGCGGGTGGTGCTTGCGCAGCGCCTCGGCGGCCTCGCGGATCTCGCGCTCGCCGGGCAGGAACACCAGCACGTCGCCGGGGCCAGCGCGGCACAGCTCGTCGACGGCATCGACGATGCCGTCGTACAGGTCGCGCTCGCGCGCCTGCGGGCTGCGCGGCGCGCCGGCGGCGGGCGCGTCGTCGGCGATCGGGCGGTAGCGCACCTCCACCGGGTACAGCCGGCCGCTGACCTCGATCACCGGCGCCGGCTTGTCGCCCGTGGCGAAATGCTGGGCAAAGCGCTGCGCGTCGATGGTGGCCGAGGTGATGATCACCTTCAGGTCGGGCCGCTTGGGCAGGATCTGGCGCAGGTAGCCGATCAGGAAGTCGATGTTGAGGCTGCGCTCGTGCGCCTCGTCGATGATCAGCGTGTCGTAGGCGCGCAGCAGCGGGTCGTTCTGGGTTTCGGCGAGCAGGATGCCGTCGGTCATCAGCTTGACCGACGCGCCCGACGACATGGTGTCGTTGAAGCGCACCTGGTAGCCCACGTGCTCGCCCAATGGCGTGCCCAGCTCCTGCGCGATGCGCTTGGCGGTCGAGGTGGCCGCGATGCGCCGCGGTTGGGTGTGGCCGATCAGCCCCCCGCCCTCGCGGCCGGGACCGCGCCCGATCGACAGGCAGATCTTGGGCAGCTGCGTGGTCTTGCCGGACCCGGTCTCGCCGGACACGATCACCACCTGGTTGGCCAGCAGCGCCGCGGCGATCTCGTCGCGGCGCGTCGATACCGGCAGGGCTTCGGGGAAGGTGATCGGCGGCAGCGGGTTGACCGGGCGCGGTGGCCGCGGCGGACGTGCGCCGCGAGGCTGGCGCTGGCCGCCCTCGGCCGCGGGCCGCGCACCGGCCGGCCTTGCCGGGCCGGCCTGCTGCGGCCGGGCCGGACCGGGCGCCGGACGGGACTGGGTGGAGGAAGCAGGCTGGCCGGCACCGGCGCGCTGGCGCGGCGACACCGGTGGTTTGGGCTTGACGGGGCGTTGTTCTGACATTGGCCGGGATTATAATCCGCGGCATGAACGCCAGAACCGACGCGCCGCAGACGGCGCCTGCCTCCGCTCCCACCACCCCGGCCGCGCCGGCGCAGGCGGAGCCACCCGCCGCGGCCGAGCTCCCCGCCCCCGCCCCGACCTCTCCCGTGCCGGTCACGGCCGATCCCGATCGCAGCGGCCCCGACCACCAGCAGTTCGTCGACTGGCTGCGCATGGTGGCGCCGTATATCCACGCCTTCCGCGGCAAGACCTTCGTGATCGCCTTCGCCGGCGAGCTGGTCAAGTCGGGCGTGCTGAATGCGCTGGTCAACGATGTCGCGCTGCTGCACGCGATGGGCATGCAGATCGTGCTGGTGCACGGCTCGCGTCCGCAGGTGGAAGAGCAGCTGGCGCTGCGCCATGTCGAGTCGCAGTTCGTCGACGGCGTGCGCGTCACCGACAATGCCGCGCTCGAATGCGCCAAGGAAGCCGCCGGCGAACTGCGCCTGGACATCGAGGCTGCGTTCAGCCAGGGCCTGCCCAACACGCCGATGGCCGGCGCGCAACTGTCGGTGATCTCCGGCAACTTCGTCACCGCGCGCCCGGTCGGCATCGTCAACGGCACCGACTACCAGCACACCGGGCTGGTGCGCAAGATCGACGCCGAGTCCGTGCGCATGTCGCTGTCGCACGGCAAGGTGGTGCTGCTGTCGCCGCTGGGCTTCTCGCCCACCGGCCAGGCCTTCAACCTGTCGATGGAAGACGTGGCCAGTGCCACCGCCACCGCGCTCAAGGCCGACAAGCTGATCTTCATCACCGAGGTGCCGGGCGTGCCCGACCCGGTCGGCAAGATGATGCAGGAAATGTCGCTGCGCACCGCGGTCGAGCGGCTGCAGAACAACCACCTGCCGCCAGACGTGGCCAATTACCTGCAGCACCTGGTCAAGGCGCTCAAGGGCGGCGTGCCGCGCGCGCACCTGATCCCCTACTCGCTCGACGGCGCAGTGCTGCTGGAACTGTTCCTGCACGACGGCGTCGGCACCATGCTGTCCGACACCGACCTGGAAAGCCTGCGCGAGGCCACGCTCGACGACGTCGGCGGCATCGTGCAGCTGATCGCGCCACTGGAGCAGGACGGCACGCTGGTGCCACGCGGGCGCCACCTGATCGAGCGCGATATCGGCAACTTCTCGGTGATCGAGCACGACGGCGTGCTGTTCGGCTGCGCCGCGCTATACGACTACCCGCGCGAGAACATGGGCGAGATGGCGTGCCTGACGGTGTCGCCCGAGGCCCAGGGCACCGGCGACGGCGAGCGCCTGCTCAAGCGCATCGAGCGCCGCGCTCGCGCGCTCGGGCTGGAGCGGCTGTTCGTGCTCACCACCCGCACCGAGCACTGGTTCCTCAAGCGCGGCTTCGTCCACGCCACGGTCGACGACCTGCCCGAGGACAAGCGCAAGCTCTACAACTGGCAGCGCAAGTCGATGGTGCTGATGAAAAAGCTGTGACGGCGTAGGGACAATCGCCGCCGCGCCGCGGCGCGCCGCCCCGCTTGGCTACAATAGCGCCAGCGCCGAAGCTCTCACGAACATACCAAGGAGTCCCCATGGCCCGCACGGTCCATTGCATCAAGCTGAACAAGGAAGCCGAAGGTCTCGACTTCCCGCCGCTGCCCGGCGAACTGGGCAAGAAGATCTGGCAGAACGTGTCCAAGGAAGCCTGGGCCGGCTGGCTCAAGCACCAGACCATGCTGATCAACGAAAACCGCCTGAACATGGCCGATGCGCGTGCGCGCCAGTACCTGCTCAAGCAGACCGAGAAGTACTTCTTCGGCGAAGGCGCCGACCAGGCTCAGGGCTACGTGCCGCCGCAGTCCTGATCCGGATCTTGGGATCATGAAAAATGGGGTGCCCGAGGCACCCCATTTTGCTTGGTGGCGCGCGCGGGCGCCGGGCCGTGCGTTCAGTAGTCCGTGCGCTGCACGCCGTCGCCGGTGCCGAGCAGCAGCACGTCGGCGCCGCGCAGCGCGAACAGGCCCACCGTGACCACGCCGGGCACCTGGTTGACGGTCTGCTCCAGGCCGCGCGGATCGTCGATCTTCAGGCCGGCCACGTCGAGGATCACGTTGCCGTTGTCGGTCTTGTAGATGCCGCCTTCCTTGGTCATGCGCAGGCGCGGCTGGCCGCCCAGGGCCTGCAGCTTGCGCGCCACCGCGGCACGTGCCATCGGCACCACCTCGACCGGCAGCGGGAAGGCGCCCATGGTCTGCACCAGCTTGCTGCCGTCGGCGATGCAGACAAAGCGTTTGGCCACCGAGGCGACGATCTTCTCGCGCGTCAGCGCCCCGCCGCCGCCCTTGACCATGGCACCGCTGGCATCGATCTCGTCGGCGCCGTCGACATACACCGGGATCTCGTCGACCTCGTTCAGGTCCAGCACCTTGAAGCCGTGCTGCTGCAGGCGCCGCGTCGAAGCCTCGGAGCTCGACACCGCACCCGCGAAGCGCTCCTTGAACGCCGCCACGGCGTCGATGAAGAGGTTGGCGGTGGAGCCGGTGCCCACGCCGAGCACGGCCCCTTCGGGCACTTCCTGCTTCACGTAGTCGGCGGCGGCTTGCGCGACCAGCGCCTTGAGTTCATCCTGAGTCATGACAACAGCCAGATTGCGTTGGGGGAAAGGCGTAGTGTAGCGGATTGCGGTGGCGCGACGCGCGAGCGGTGGCGACCGCGCAGGTACAATGGACCGCACCGGTGCCGCATGCGCCCCTCACAGCCCGCGAACGCTTTTTGCAGACGCTCAAGCAGACGACCTAGCGACCATGAACCAGCTCGAACAACTCAGGCAGTTCACCACGGTGGTGGCCGATACCGGCGACTTCCAGCTGATGAAGCAGTACACGCCGCAGGACGCGACCACCAATCCGTCGCTGATCCTGAAGGCGGTGCAGAAACCCGAATACCGCCACCTGCTGGAGCGCGCGGTGCAGGACCACCACGGCAACGGCGGCGTCGACGCGGTCATGGATGAAGTGCTGATCGCGTTCGGCTGCGAGATCCTGGCGATCGTGCCGGGCCGGGTCTCGACCGAGGTCGACGCGCGCCTGTCGTTCGACACCACCGCCACCGTGAACAAGGCGCGCCACCTGATCCAGCTGTACGAGCAGCGCGGCATCGCGCGCGAGCGCGTGCTGATCAAGATCGCCTCCACCTGGGAGGGCATCCGCGCCGCCGAGATCCTGCAGCGCGACGGCATCCGCTGCAACATGACGCTGCTGTTCTCGCTGGTGCAGGCGGTGGCCTGCGCCGAGGCCGGCGCGCAGCTGATCTCGCCGTTCGTCGGCCGCATCTTCGACTGGTACAAGAAGCAGGCGGGCGAGCAATGGGACGCGGCCGCCAACGGCGGTGACAACGATCCCGGCGTGCGCTCGGTGCGCCAGATCTACGACTACTACAAGAAGTTCGGCTATCCCACCGAGGTCATGGGCGCCAGCTTCCGCAGCACCGCGCAGATCCTGTCGCTGGCCGGCTGCGACCTGCTCACCATCAGCCCTGAACTGCTCGAGCAGCTCGCCGGCGGCGAGGGCCAGGTGGCGCACAAGCTGTCGGTGGACCAGGCCCAGGCCGCCAATATCGCCCGCATCACCGCCGACGAGCCGTCGTTCCGCTGGCAGCTCAACGAAGACGCGATGGCGACGGAAAAGCTGGCCGAAGGCATCCGACTGTTCGCGGCGGATGCGGTCAAGCTCGAGAAGCTGATCGCCGGGCTGGCGCAGCAATAAGCACTGCGGCGCGCCAGCGCGCTTCTCCTCGCTTCAGCCGGCCGATGGCGCCGGCTGCGGCCACAGCCGCGGCAGGCAGGCGCCGGCCGCGGCCGACAGCACGATGTCCGCGGTCTGGTCCAGCGCCGACGGCTGCGGATTGACCACGATCACCGGCGCGCCATGCTCGCGCGCCACGCCCGGCAGCCCCGCCGCCGGGTACACCAGCCCCGAGGTGCCGACCACCAGGCACAGGTCGCAGGTCTGCGCCGCATGCTCGGCGCGGTAGCGCGCCACGCGCGGCAGGTCTTCGCCGAACCACACCACGCCCGGCCGCATCAGCGCGCCGCACAGGTTGCAGCGCGGCGGCATGCCGGGCAGCGCGGTGGCCTCGCTGCAGCGGCCGCAGCCGTCGAGCCACTTGTTGGCGAACAGGTTGCCGTGCAGCTCGACCACGCCGGCGCTGCCGGCGCGCTGGTGCAGGCCGTCGACATTCTGCGTCACCAGCGTGACCGCTTTCCGCGCGGCCAGCGCCACCAGCGCGTGGTGCGCCGGATTGGGATGCACCGCGGCCACCAGTTCGCGCCGGTGCTGGTACCACTGCCACACCAGCGCCGGCTGGCGGCGGTAGGCCGCTTCGCTGGCCAGCTCTTCCGGGTCGAACTGTTCCCACAGCCCGGTCATGGCGTCGCGGAAGGTCGGCACGCCGGACTCGGCGGAAATACCGGCACCGGTCAGCACGAAGATATTGCTGGCGCCCTCGATCAGCCGACGCGCTTCCTCGAGCCCCGGGAGTGCCGGCAGACGGGAATCGTCGGCCATGGTCTCAGCGCGGCAGGCGCCGCTGGCGCACGGCCTCGTACAGGCACACGCCGCTGGCCACCGACACGTTCAGGCTTTCCACGCCGCCGGCCATCGGGATGCCGACCAGCTCGTCGCAGGTCTCGCGCGTCAGGCGGCGCATGCCCTCGCCTTCGGCGCCCATCACGATCGCGGTCGGGCCCTTGAAATCGATGTCGTACAGCGACTTCTCGGTGCCGTCGGCGGTGCCGATCACCCAGATGCCGCGCTCCTGCAGTTCACGCAGGGTGCGGGCCAGGTTGGTCACGGTGATATAGGGCACGGTCTCGGCCGCGCCGCTGGCGACCTTGGCCACGGTGGCGTTCAGGCCGACGCTGCGGTCCTTGGGCGCGATCACGGCGTGCGCGCCGGCACCGTCGGCCACGCGCAGGCAGGCGCCCAGGTTGTGCGGGTCGGTAACGCCGTCCAGCACCAGCAGCAGCGGCGTGCCTTCGATGCCGTCGAGCAGTTCGTCCAGGTTCAGCGCCAGCGCCACGTCTTCGGCACGCGCCACCACGCCCTGGTGGCGGTCGGTGCCGGCCATGCCGCGCAGGCGCTCGGCATCGACCGGATGCAGGCGCACACCCAGGCTTTCGGCCAGGCGCACGAAGTCCTGCATGCGCCGGTCGCGGCGGGCGGATTCGATGTAGATGTCGGACACGCCCTTGGGATCTTGCCGCAGGCGCGCGGTCACGGCGTGAAAGCCGATCAGGAGTTTTTGTTTAGCCATGGGCGCGATTGTACCCGCCCGGCCGCCGTCCCCGCGTGCGCAGGGACGGCAACCCGACGGCAATCCAACGCCAATCCAACGCCGGTCCGCTAGCGCTTGCGCGGCGTGCGCTTGGCGGCGGTCTTGCCCGCCGGCTTGGCCGGCCGCGCCTTGGACGCCGGCTTGCGCGGCTTTTCCAGGTGCGCGGGCTTGGGCTTGGCGGCGCGCTTGCCCGGCTTGCCGGTCTTCAGGTGCGGCTTGAGCGGCGTGATCACCGCCTCGAACACCGGTTGCTCTTCGATCACCCGGTCCAGGGTCTCGTCGAATGACTCTTCCGGCTTGGACGAACCGCCCAGCAGCGCCGCCAGCTGGCGGCCCTTCTTGCGCGCCGGCACCGCGTGCGCGGCCGGCACGCGCGGCTGGGTCTCGGCCCCCGTCACGCGCGCGCGCAGCGTTTTCGCCGACGGCTCCTGCACCAGGCGGAAATCGATCTTGCGCGCATCCAGGTCTACGCGCGACACCTGCACGCGCACGCGGTCGGTGAGCCGGTAGCGGATGCCGGTGCGCTCGCCGCGCAGCTCGTTGCGGGCCTCGTCGTACTGGAAGTAGTCGCTGCCCAGCTCGGTCACGTGGACCAGACCCTCCACGTACAGCTCGTCGAGCTGCACGAAGATGCCGAACGAGGTCACGGCGCTGACGGTGCCGGCATAGTCGCTGCCGAGCTTGTCGCGCATGAAGTAGCACTTGAGCCAGGCCTCGACATCGCGCGAGGCCTCGTCGGCGCGGCGCTCGTTGGCCGAGCAGTGCAGGCCCAGCTCGTCCCAGATGGCCTCGTTGCGGCGCGCGCGCGCCGCGGTCAGCTCGGCTTTCTGCTCGGCGTCCTTGGCCTGCAGCCTGCGCGCCTTCGGCGAGATCGCGGTATTCAGCTCGGTGCCGTGGGCAAAGGCCGGCTGGTACTTGGTGTGCGCCAGCACCGCCTTGATCGCGCGGTGCACCAGCAGGTCGGGATAGCGGCGGATCGGACTGGTGAAGTGCGCGTAGGCCTCGTACGCCAGGCCGAAGTGGCCGATATTGTCGGGGCTGTACACCGCCTGCTGCATCGAGCGCAGCAGCATGGTCTGCAGCATCGGCGCGTCGGGGCGGGACTTGATCTTGTCCATCACCTCGGCGTAATCCGACGCCTGCGGCTTGTCGCCACCGCCCAGCGACAGGCCGGCGGTACGCAGGAAGTCGCGCAGGTTCTTCAGCTTCTCGTCGCTGGGGCCGGCATGGATGCGGTACAGCGCCGGGTGCTTGAAGCGCTCGAGGAAATCGGCCGCGCACACGTTGGCGGTCAGCATGCATTCCTCGATCAGCCGGTGCGCGTCGTTGCGCGTGCGCGGCAGGATCTGCTCGATCTTGCCCTGCGCATTGCAGACGATATAGGTCTCGGTAGTGTCGAAGTCAATCGCGCCGCGCGCGCGCCGCGCCTTGAGCAGGACCTGGAACAGCTCGTACAGGTTCTGCAGGTGCGGCACCAGCTCGCTGCGCTTGTGCGCCTCGGGGCCCTTGGTGTTGGACAGCACCGCCCAGACCTCGTTGTAGGTCAGCCGCGCCGTCGAGTGCATCACCGCCGGATAGAACTGGTAGCCCTTGAGCTCGCCCTTGGCGGTGATCACGGCGTCGCACACCATGCACAGCCGGTCCACTTGCGGATTGAGCGAGCACAGCCCGTTGGACAGCTTCTCCGGCAGCATCGGGATCACGCGCCGCGGGAAATACACCGAGGTGGCGCGGTCGAGCGCGTCGGCATCGAGCGGCGTGCCCGGACGCACATAGTGCGACACGTCGGCGATCGCCACGATCAGGCGCCAGCCCTTGGCGCGGCCGATCTTGACCGGCTCGCAATAGACTGCGTCGTCGAAGTCGCGCGCGTCTTCGCCGTCGATGGTGACCAGCGGGATGTCGCGCAGGTCGATGCGATGGTCCAGGTCGGCCTGGCGCACCTCATCGGGCAGCCCCGCGGCTTCCTGGGCGGCGGCCGGCGAAAACTGGTGCGGCACGCCGTACTTGCGCACCGCGATCTCGATTTCCATGCCGGGATCGTCGATCTCGCCCAGCACTTCCACCACGCGGCCCACCGGCTGCACATAGCGGTCGGGGAATTCGGTCAGCTCGACGCTGACCACCTGCCCCACCCGGGCCTTGCCCTGCGCCTTGGGCGGGATCAGGATGTCCTGGCTGATGCGCTTGTCTTCGGGCGCGACCACCAGCACGCCGCCCTCGCTGAGCAGGCGGCCGATGACATAGCGGTTGGCGCGCTCGATGATCTCGACGATCTGGCCCTCGGGGCGCCCGCGCCGGTCGTAGCCGACCACGCGCACCTGGGCGCGGTCGTTGTGCATGGCCTTCTGCAGCTCGCGCTCGGGCAGGAAGATATCGTCCTCGCCGTCGTCGCGGATCAGGAAGCCGAAGCCATCGCGGTGGCCCTGCACCCGGCCGGTGACGAAGTTGGGCTGGTGCGCCAGCTCGTAGCGGCCCTTGCGGTTGAGTTCGATCTGGCCGTCGCGCTCCATCGCGGCCAGGCGCTTCTGGAAGCCGTCATGCTCCTTGCGCGTGACCGCCAGCGCCTTGGCGATATCGCCTGCCGACTGGGGGGATCCCGACGTTCTCAGCACGCCCAGGATTTCTTCCCGGCTGGGGATCGGATAGTTATTCTGATTCAATTTTTTCTGGAAACTATTTGACAAAATTCTCGCGCTCTCTATAATGAGCGCTTCGGTTGTTTCGACACCTGCCCAGGTGGCGGAATTGGTAGACGCACTAGGTTCAGGTCCTAGCGGTGGCAACACTGTGGAGGTTCGAGTCCTCTCCTGGGCACCAGATCACCGGAAAACCCGCAGCGCTTTCGAGCCCTGCGGGTTTTTTGTTTTTGACGCCTGTTTCGCGCATCAGATCCGGCAACTTGCACTCCTTGCTTGGCGGCACTGCCGCGATGTCTTACCTGCGAGCGTACGGGTTTTTTCCCGTCCGTGAAACCGCGCACCGTACCCCGCGCGGCAGCCGCACCACAAGGTTACGGCAATGTCGGGGAGTGTAACAGCTTCAGTGGCGATTCCGGCATTCCGGCGGCCACTGCAAATCATTTCACCGCAACCACTTTCCCCGAACGCTTGACGGTGCCCCGATGTGTAACTATCATGGTTTCACATCTCGCACGACACCATGAGCACAAGCAGCCGGTTTGCCGTAGCCGTCCATATCCTCACCCTGCTGGCCAGTTCCGCCGAGCCGGTGCCGTCCTCGCTGATTGCCGGCAGCGTCGGCACCAACCCGGCGCTGATCCGGCGCCTGGTCGGCCAGCTGGCTGAAGCAGGCCTGGTGGCGACCACCATGGGCAGCACCGGCGGCGCTACGCTGGCGCGCCCGGCCGCTTCGATCACGCTGCTGGAAGTCTTCCGCGTGGTCGAAACCACCGCGCTGATCGCGTTGCACCAGAGTGCCCCCAATCCGGCCTGCCTGGTCGGGCGCGAGATCACCGGTGCGCTGCGCAAGGTCGCCGACCGCGCGCAGGCGGCCATGGACGAGACCCTGGCCGGCATCACCATCGCCAGCATGCTTGCCGATGTCGAGCGCGGCAGCCAGCGCCGCAAGCGCTGATTTTTTTATCCCGATGTGTAACCACATCAGTTTCATATCCACTGACTCAACCAAGGAGTGACCATGAAGATCGCCATCATTGGAGCCAGCGGCCGCGTTGGCACGCGCCTGACCGACGAAGCTGTGCGCCGCGGCCACCAGGTGACCGCCATCGCGCGCCAGGCCAGCCGACTGCCGGCGCGCGCGGGCGTGACCAGCAAGGATGTGGATGCGACCGACAGCGCGGCACTGAGCGCCGCCCTCGCCGGCCATGATGTCGTCATCAGCACCGCGCGCTTCGTGCAGCTGAACGCGCAGCAGGTGACCGCGGCGGTGCGCCAGGCAGGCGTGCCGCGACTGCTGGTGGTGGGCGGTGCCGGCAGCCTCCAGGTCGGGCCGGGCGTGCAGCTGGTCGACACCCCGAATTTTCCCGATGCCTACAAGGCCGAGGCGCTGGCCGGCCGCGACTTCCTGAACGCGCTGCGCGGCGAGCCGCAGATCGACTGGACCTTCCTGTCGCCGTCCGCATTGTTCGAGCCGGGCGAGCGCACCGGCCATTTCCGCATCGGCAAGGAAGACCTGCTGAGCGACGCAGCAGGCAAGAGCTGGATTTCGATGGAAGACTATGCCATCGCAATGCTCGATGAAATCGAGACGCCGGCGCATTCGCGCCAGCGCTTCACGGTGGGGTACTGAGCCCGAGCGCGCTCAGTCGCGCGCGCCGTCGTCCAGCAGGCTGGCGCGCCTGCCGCGCTTGAGCCATGCGGCGAGGTTGTGCGGGCGCAGCGTGTCGTACTCTTCGAACGGCTGGTGGATCCAGGGGTTCGACTCCAGGAAGGTGACGTGGTAGTCCGGCTCCACCTTGGAGCAGGCCTTGTACCACAGCACTGCCGAGCGCACCTCGGTCACCGCCGGATAGCGCTCCTTGAGATGGCGGCCCACGCGCTCCAGCGTGATGCCCGAGTCCACCAGGTCGTCGACCAGCAGGATCTTGCCGCTCAACTCGCCACGGGTCATGGTGATGTACTGCGCGATGTCGAGCTCGCCCTGCTGCGTGCCGGCGGCCTCGCGGTAGCTGCTGGTCGCCAGGATCGCCAGCGGCACGTCGAAGATGCGCGACATCTGGTCGCCCACGCGCAGCCCGCCGCGCGCGAGGCACAGGATCTTGTCGAACTTCCAGCCCGACTCATGCACGTTCAGCGACAGGCGTGCGATCAGGCGATGGTATTCGTCCCAGGAGACCCACAGGTTCTCGTCATCGTTGGTAGGCAGGTTCATCGTTTTACTCGTGATATCGTTCGGTCGGCTGACCGATATGGCTCGGCCCGCTTGCGCGGGCCGATTTATTTTCTGGCAGGCCGCGGCGCTCGTGGCGCGGCGGTCCTGCGGGTACTGCGCAGGCGCTCAGGCCTTGTACGGATGGCGCAGCAGGATGGTCTCGTCGCGGTCCGGGCCGGTCGAGATCATGTCGATCGGGATGCCGACCACTTCTTCCACCCGCTTCAGGTAGACACGGGCCTGCTCGGGCAGCGCGTCCCACGTCTTCACGCCGAAGGTGGACTCGTTCCAGCCCGGGAATTCTTCGTAGACCGGCTCGCAGCGCGCCACGGCATCCGAGCCGCGCGGCAGGATGTCGACGGTGCTGCCGTCGAGC
Organism: Cupriavidus phytorum; assembly: GCF_003254285.1. Taxonomy (NCBI): domain Bacteria; kingdom Pseudomonadati; phylum Pseudomonadota; class Betaproteobacteria; order Burkholderiales; family Burkholderiaceae; genus Cupriavidus; species Cupriavidus phytorum. The sequence continues at coordinate 306,821 of NZ_QKZN01000002.1, read as the reverse complement.
GTATAGCCGACGCACAGCTTGATGCTTTCCAGGCCGTCGAGCACGTCCAGCTTGGTCATGCACAGGCCCGACACGCCGTTGATCTGCACCGAGCGCTTGAGCGCGGCCGCATCCAGCCAGCCGGTGCGGCGCGGACGGCCGGTGACCGAGCCGAATTCCTTGCCGACATTGGCCAGGCGCACGCCCACCGCATCCTGGCGCGAGGGGTTGTCGTTGTCGTACAGCTCGCTCGGGAACGGGCCGGCACCGACGCGGGTGCAGTAGGCCTTGGTGATGCCGAGGATATAGTTCAGGCGCCCCGGGCCCACGCCCGCGCCGGCCGCGGCGGCACCGGCCACGCAGTTGCTCGAGGTGACGAACGGATAGGTGCCGTGGTCGACGTCGAGCAGCGTGCCTTGCGCGCCTTCGAACATCAGGTTGCCGCCGGCGGCGTTGACTGCGTACAGCTCGGCCGAGACATCGGCGACCATCGGTGCCAGGCGCGGCGCGTAGGCCAGTGCCTCGTCCAGGGTCTGCTGGAAGTCGACGGCTTCGGCGCCCAGGTACTGGGTCAGCATGAAGTTGTGGAAGTCCAGGTTCTCGCGCAGGCGTTCGGCGAACTGCTGCGGGTCGAACAGGTCCTGCACGCGCAGCGCGCGGCGTGCCACCTTGTCTTCATAGGCCGGGCCGATGCCACGGCCGGTGGTGCCGATCTTGGCGGCGCCCCGGCGCGCTTCGCGCGCCTTGTCGATGGCGACGTGGTACGGCAGGATCAGCGTGGCCGCCTCGGAAATGCGCAGCCGGCTCTGTACCTGCAGGCCGGCGCCTTCGAGTTCTTCGATTTCACGGAACAAAGCTTCGGGCGACAGCACCACACCGTTGCCGATGTAGCAGACCGTGCCGGCGCGCATGATGCCCGAGGGGATCAGCCGGAGAATGGTCTTCTTGCCGCCGATGATCAGCGTGTGGCCAGCGTTGTGGCCACCCTGGAACCGCACCACGCCCTTTGCATGGTCGGTAAGCCAATCGACGATTTTTCCTTTGCCTTCGTCACCCCACTGGGTGCCGATCACGACGACATTGCGTCCCTGGCCTACTGCGGATGCGGACATATTGCTTTGGTCAATAGGTTAAAAACGTATTCTACTCTTGTTGCCGGGCGATTCCGGGTTTTTGGGCCCCCGCGGCGTCGATGCGTCAGCGCGGCACCACGGCCCAGCCGGCATCCTTGCGCACCAGCTGCCGGTCGCAATTGAATTCATCGAGCTCATGGGTGTGGCCGGGCAGCGACTGGATCACGATCTCGCCCGCGGCGCGCAGCGCGGCGATCGCGGCACGAAGTGCCGGGTCCGCATCCCAGGGCGCGAAAATCGCCAGCGCACGGACCTCGACGGGTGACAGCGCCGCCACTTCACGCAGGTCCAGCGAAAAACCTGTCGCCGGACGCGCGCGGCCAAAGGCCTCGCCCACCTTGTCGTAGCGGCCGCCCCGGGCCACGTAATTGGGCAGGCCCGCGACATAGGCAGCGAACATCACGCCGCTGTGGTAGTGGTAGCCACGCAGGTCCGACAGGTCGATATTGACGCTGGCGCCGCGCACCTGCACCGCCAGCGCCGCCAGTTCATCGAGCGCACGGCCGATGGCCGGGCTCGCCGGCAGCGTGGCGCGGGCCCGCTCGATCACCTCGACGCCGCCGTACAACGTCGGCAGCGCCAGCAGCGCGTCGCGCTCGGTCTGCGGCATGCCCGCGGTCAGTTCGCGCAAGGCCGGCACGTCCTTGGTTTCCAGCGCGGCAAACAACGCGTCCTCGATCTTGCGGATCGACGGCAGGCCCGCCAGCAACGCTTCGAGGATGCCGGCGTGGCACAGGTCGATACGGATCTCCGACAAGCCCGCCGCGGTCAGCGCGGCCAGCATCAGTTCCTGGATCTCGACGTCGGCTTCGAGGCCGGCGTGGCCATAGATCTCGGCGCCGATCTGGATCGGCTCGCGGGTGGCGTGAAAACCTGCCGGGCGCGCGTGCAGCACGTTCCCGGCGTAGCACAGCCGGGTCACGCCGGGACGGTTCAGCAGGTGGGCATCGATGCGCGCCACCTGCGGCGTGATATCGGCGCGCAGCCCCATGGTGCGGCCCGACAGCTGGTCGACCAGCTTGAGCGTGCGCAGGTCGAGGTCGTGGCCGGTGCCGGTCAGCAGCGACTCGAGGTACTCCAGCATCGGCGGCATCACCAGCTCGTAGCCGTAGGTGCGGAACAGGTCCAGCATGCGGCGGCGCAGCTCTTCGATCTTGCGCGCTTCCGACGGCAGCACGTCGGCAATGTTTTCTGGCAGCAGCCAATGGTTGGACATGGTGAATCTCTTCTCAGTCATTCAGTTGCCTGCCGGCGCAGCGCCTGCAGGGACCGGGCCGGGCCCGGCATAACCACGGTGCGGGCATCGCGCGCCCGCGCCATCACTCCGCGGCGACGGCTCCAGCCGGACAAAACCCCGGCAAGCCGGGGTTTCGTCAATTCGCCACACGGACAAGCGACGGTGCTAGCGCTTGCCTCCGCCGTTGCCCGCGGCCGCGCCGGCGGCGCCGCCGCTGGAACGCATGTAGCGGAAGAACTCGGAATTGGGCTCCAGCACCAGCACGTCGCGCTTGTCGCGGAAGGTGTTGCGGTAGGCCTCCATGCTGCGCCAGAACTGCGCGAACTGGGGATCGCGGCCAAACGCCTCGCCATAGATCTGCGACGCCTTGGCATCGCCCTCGCCCTTGATCATCTGCGCATCGCGATAGGCCTGGGCCAGCACCACTTCGCGCTGGCGGTCGGCGTCGGCGCGGATCTTCTCGCCCTCGGCGGCGCCGGTGGAGCGCAGCTCGTTGGCCACGCGCTTGCGCTCGGCCTCCATGCGGCGATACACCGATTCGCTGATGGCGGGCAGCAGGTCGACGCGCTTCAGGCGCACGTCGAGGATCTCGACGCCGACCGACTTGGCGTACTCGCTCATGCCGTTGCGGATGGCCTGCATCACCTGCTCGCGCTCGCCGGCGACCACGTCGGCAACGGTGCGCTTGCCGAACTCTTCGCGCGCCACCGAGTCGATGCGCTGCGTCATGCGGTCCTGCGCGCCGCGCAGGTTGCCGCCGAAGGCGACGAAGAACTTGCGCGGATCGGTGATGCGCCATTTGACGAACCAGTCCACCACCATGCTCTTCTTCTCGGCGGTCAGGAAGCGCTCGTTAGCGGCGACGTCGATGGTCTGCAGGCGGCGGTCCATGAACACCACGTTCTGGAACGGCGGCGGCAGCTTGAAGTGCAGGCCGGGCTCGCGCACCACTTCCTTGATCTGGCCGAAGGCGAACACCACGGCGTACTGGCGCTGGTCGACCACGAACAGCATGGACGAGACCACGGCCAGCAGGATGAAAAAGCCGATCGCGAAGGAAATCAGTCGATTCATGACGGTCTCCTCAGCGCGAGTCGCGGTCGCGGTTGCGCAGCGATTCGCGCGACCGGTTGTCCGTCGAGGCATCCGGCGCGGGCGCCGGCGTACCCGCCGCGCCGGGCTGGCCCGGCTGCGGCGTGGCGCGGCCCTCGGCCTGCGCCATCAGCTTGTCCAGCGGCAGGTAGAGCAGGTTGTTGCCCTGGCGCGCGTCGACCAGCACCTTGGTCGAATTGGAGTAGATCTGCTGCATGGTTTCCAGATAGATACGGTCGCGCGTCACCTGCGGCGCCTTGGCATATTCCGTCTGCACCGAACGGAAACGCGACGCATCGCCCTCGGCCTGCGCCACCACGCGGGCGCGATAGGCTTCGGATTCTTCCTTCAGGCGCGCCGCGGTACCCTTGGCGCGCGGGATGATGTCGTTGGCGTAGGCCTGGCCTTCGCTGATGGCGCGCTCGCGGTCCTGGCTGGCCTTGTTGACGTCGTCGAAGGCGGCCTGCACCTGCTCGGGCGGCTGCACGCTCTGCACGTTCACGGACAGCACGCGGATGCCGGTCTTGTACGCCGACAGGATGGCCTGGATCGACTTGGCCAGCTGCTGCGCGATCTGTTCGCGGTTTTCGTACAGCACCGCGTCCATCTTGTTGCGGCCGACGATCTCGCGCACCGAGGTCTCGGCCGCCTGCGTCACCAGCTCTTCATCGCCACCCCGGTCGGTCTTGTTGAAGAACAGGAATTCGCTGGCGTCCTGGATCACGTACTGCACGGTGAAGCGCACGTCGATGATGTTCTCGTCCTGCGTCAGCATCGACGAGTCTTTCAGGTTGCTGTCCTTGATCGAGGTGGAGCGGCCCACCTCGACCGAGCGCACCGCCGACAGGTTGACCACCTCGGCCGACTGGATCGGCCAGGGCATGCGCCAGTTGATGCCGGGGCCGGCGGAGTACTTGAACTTGCCGAACTGCAGGATCACCGCGGTCTGGCCTTCCTGCACCATGAAGAAGCCGCTGGCCAGCCAGATGCCCACCACCGCGGCCACGATCACGCCGGCGCCGACGCCCGAGCCCTTGCCCGAGGTGCGCGGGCCGCCGAAGCCCTGGTTGCCGTTGCCGCCGTTGTCCTTGCGGCCGAGCAGGCCGTTCAGGCGGCGGTTGAAGTCGCGCCACAGTTCGTCCAGGTCCGGCGGGCCGCCATCCTGCTGGGGACGCTGGTTTTGCTGGCGGTTGTCTTCGCGGCCATCCTTCTTGTCATCGTCCTGCCCGTCCCGACCCCAGCGCGGATCGTTCAGCGAGAAGATGGCGCGCAGGCGCTGCCAGCCCGCGCGCAGCGCGAGGCGGCCGCCTGGTGTCAGGCTCGAATCAGCATTCCGGGGAAACTGGGGCATGAAGTGCACGGGTCCGGGGAAGTTTGTAACAGGGGGATTCTAGCAGTCATCGGCGCCACTTTTGGCCAATTCGCGCAATCCCCGCGGCAACCGCACCGGAATTGGGCAGAACTGGCACCGAAGCGGCACCGAAGCGGCGTCGATATGGTGGCCTGCCTCCTGGCCGGCCACCGGCGCTACAGCCGGCGCGGATCCGCCGCATCGGCATCGTCGCCCTCGTCCGCCACGCCGTCATCGAAACCATCGTGGTCGCCATCGCCGGCGTCATCGGACTGCGCCACCTCGTCCAGGCGCGGATCATACGGTTGCGGCTCGGGCGGGCGGCTGGCCAGCCATTGCGCCACCTCGACCACGGCCTCGCGCAGCGCGTCCAGGCCCAGGCCCTCGCGCGCGCTCAGGAACACGCGCGTGGGGATGCCCTCCGCATCGCGCTCGATACGCGGACCGTCGCCCAGCAGTTCGGGCGCGGCGTCGATCTTGTTCATCACCACGATCTGCGGGATGTCGAGCGCGTTGATTTCTGCCAGCACCCGGTTGACCTGCTCGATCTGCTCGTGGCGCACCGGGCTCGAGGCGTCGACCACATGCAGCAGCAGGTCGGCATGCACGGTCTCGTCCAGCGTGGCACGGAACGCCGCGACCAGCTGCGTCGGCAGGTCACGGATAAAGCCGACCGTGTCGGACAGCACCACGTTGCCGAGTCCGTCCAGGAACAGCCGGCGCGAAGTGGTGTCGAGCGTGGCGAAGAGCTGGTTGGCCGCATACGCGCCGGCCTTGGTCAGCGCGTTGAACAGCGTCGACTTGCCGGCGTTGGTATAGCCCACCAGCGAGATGCTGAGGGTGTCGTTGCGCGCGCGCGCGCGCCGCTGGGTGCTGTGCTGGCGCTGCAGCCGCGACAGATCGGACTTGAGCCGCTTGGCGCGCTCGTCCAGCATGCGGCGGTCCAGTTCGAGCTGGCGCTCGCCGGGACCACCGCGCATGCCGATACCGCCCTTCTGCCGCTCCAGGTGGCTCCACGCGCGGACCAGCCGCGACGCGCGGTACTGCACCTGCGCCAGCTCCACCTGCACCTTGCCGACGTGGCTCTGGGCGCGCTGCCCGAAGATATCGAGGATCAGGCCGGTGCGGTCGATCACGTGGCGCTGCAGGAAGCGCTCCAGGTTGCGCTGCTGCGCCGGGCTCAGCGCGTGGTTGAACACCACCACGTCGGCGTCCAGCGCATCGGCGGCCTCCTTCAGCTCCTCGGCCTTGCCCGAGCCGATGAACAAGGCCGGGTCCGGCCGCGCGCGGCGGCCCGTCAGCGTATGCACCGGCAGCGAGCCGGCGGTGGTGGTCAGCAGCGCCAGTTCGCTGAGGCTTTCCTGGAAATCATGCTTGCCGAAGTCGACGCCGACGAGAATGGCGCGCGAAGGGGCGGTGTTGGAGGTGGCTCTGGGGTCCAAGGGCGGGCGCGAACGCGCAGGGAAATTCGGGTTCAGGGGAAGGGATGGCGGATCTCGGACACTGTCCTGGCCCCTGCCGGGACAGGCCGCCGCATGATGCGGAACGTGGCGGCGGGCGCATTGGCGAGCGCATCGGCAAGCGCCGGGCCACGCGGCACCGGGTGCGTCGGCACGCCGGCGCCGGGCATCGTGGCGACGCCGCCTGGCGCCGGTACGATGCCCTGGGGCAGATCGGTGAGATCAGGCCTCGGCGGAATCATCCACGCGGAAATTGACCGCACGTGCCGGCACGACGGTGGAAATCGCATGCTTGTAGACCATCTGGGTCACGGTGTTGCGCAGCAGGACGACATACTGGTCGAACGATTCGATATTGCCTTGCAGCTTGATGCCATTGACGAGATAGATGGAAACCGGCACGTGCTCTTTGCGCAGCGCGTTCAGGAACGGGTCTTGTAGCAGTTGCCCTTTGTTGCTCATGGCACACTCCAAATTTATAGGTTTAGTGGTGAATGATGGGGATGGAAATCCCCGGTTCAAGTCAGGCGGCGCAAAAACGCGCCAGAAAAAAGATCAAAACGGTACCAAGTTGGCGTCAATGCGCAGGGAACCCCCTGCTACCGTGAATTTAGCCGCAGTTCCAAACGAACGCAAACGAAAACTGGCCCGCCACGGATCCGATTCCGGACTCACTCCTTCGAGTCCGCGTACGGATTTTTGTTCGTGCGAAATTCGATGCGCAGGGGCGTGCCCTTGAGCTTGAAGGCCGCACGGAAACGGTTTTCCAGGTAGCGCCGGTAGGTCTCGGCCACGCCTGACAGCGCATTGCCGTGGATCACGATGATGGGCGGATTGGAGCCGCCCTGGTGCGCATAGCGCAGCTTGGGCCGCGATGCGCCGACGCGCTTGGGCTGCTGGAATTCCACGGCTTCCTGCAGCACGCGCGTCAGTTGCGGCGTCGGCAGCTTGACCATGGCGGCGGCATACGCGTCGTCGACCGAGCGCATCAGCGCGCCGATGCCGGTGCGCTCGCGCGCCGACACAAAGTGAAAGTTGGCAAAGCTGAGGAATTGCAGCTTGCGCTCGAGGTCATGCTTGATGCGGTCGCGCGTGTGGCCGTCAAGCCCGTCCCATTTGTTGACGCCCACCACCAGCGCGCGGCCGGACTCGACGATAAAGCCGGCAATATGCGCGTCCTGGTCGGAAATATCCTGCTGCGCGTCGAGCAGCAGGATCACCACGTTGGCGTCCGCGATCGACTGCAGCGTCTTGACCACCGAGAATTTCTCGATCGCCTCGAACACCTTGCCGCGCCGGCGCAGGCCGGCGGTATCGATCAGCGTATAGGGCTTGCCGCCGCGCTCGAATTCCACATAGATGGCATCGCGGGTGGTGCCGGGCATGTCGAAGGCGATCACGCGCTCTTCGCCGATCAGCGTATTGACCAGCGTGGACTTGCCCACATTGGGACGCCCGACGATGGCGATCTTGACGCCCTTGCCCTCGTCCGAGGCTTCCTCGGCCAGCTCGGGGCGCTCCTGCACCGCCAGCTCGATGGCCTCATCGACCAGCTCGCGCACGCCGTCGCCGTGGGCGGCGGAGATCGCATACGGATCGCCCATGCCGAGCTCGTAGAAATCCGCTGCCACCGAGGTGTACTTCATGCCCTCGGCCTTGTTGACCGCCAGCATGATGCGCCGGCCGGTCTTGCGCAGGTAATCGGCAATGGCCCGGTCCTGCGGCGCCAGGCCCAGGCGGCCATCGACGATAAAGATCACCACGTCGGCCTCGACCACCGCCTGCTTGGTCTGCTTGGCCATCTCGGCGACGATGCCTTCCTTGACCACGGGCTCGAAGCCGCCGGTATCGATGGCGATGAACGGACGTTCGCCGATGCGGCCTTCGCCGTAATGGCGGTCGCGCGTCAGGCCCGGCAGGTCGGCGACGAGCGCGTCGCGCGAGCGGGTCATGCGGTTGAATAGCGTCGACTTGCCCACATTGGGGCGGCCGACAAGTGCGATAACTGGTTTCATGCCATAAACGGAAACGGGGGCCGGCAACTGCCGCCCCCCGGTAACTCCGGAGTCAAGGGTTCCAACGGCAGCCCGCGCCACCTGGGCGCGGGCTACCGCTTGTCCTGTCGGGCGCGGCGCGGGTCACCGACCCGCTGCAATTGCCGCGCCAAGGATCATGCTACCGGATTCGGCGCCGGCCGTACCGACAGGTGTACGGCAGCGCGCATAGGGTCCTGTCAGCCAGGCTGGAAACCGTAGACGTCGCCGTCGCGCGTCTGGATCACCAGGGTCTGCCCCGCCACCACGGGCGCGGCAGTGATGGCGCTGCCATCGGTCTTCATGCGTGCCACCACCTGGCCGTCTTCGCGCGACAGGAAGTGGACATAGCCTTCGAAGTCGCCCATCACCACCGAGCGGCCCAGCGCCAGCGGCGCGCCCAGGCGGCGGTTGCGCAGGTCGGCGTTCTTCCAGCGCTCGCTGCCGTTCTGGCGGTCGAAGGCATGCACCACCGATTGCTCGTCGCTGGCGTAAAGCGCATTGTCATCCTGCGCGAGGCCTGCCGGCGACGAGAAATCCTTGCCCCACTGCGGCTGGCCGCTGGCCAGTTCCAGGCAGGCGACCCGGCCCTGGAAGGTGGTGGCGCAGACCTGGCGGCCGCTGACCATGGGCAGGCCGGTGACGTCGTTCAGGCGCTCGATCTCCGACACGCCCTTCGGATACGAAATCGCGCTTTCCCAGCGCAGCACACCGTTGCCCGGCGTCAGCACGCCGAGCTTGCCGCCGGGGAAGCCCATCACGATGCCGTCGCCGGCGAACACCATGCCCATCGCCGCGCGCAGGTTCAGCGGGGTCTGCGAACGCTGGTAGATCCAGCGGCGCTCGCCGGTCTCGGCATCCAGGCCGAACACCCGGGTATCGGTGGTGCGCACCACCACCAGGCCGTTGCCGACCAGCGGTGCCGACAGGACCTCGCCGTTGACCTGCTTCTTCCAGATCTGCTTGCCGCTGGCGTCGAAGGCATAGACCGCACCCTTCTCGCCCGCCACCGCGGTGACCGAGCCGTCGCTGCCCGGCCCGGAGGTCAGGTCCACGTCGGTCTTGGCCTTCCACAGCACGCGGCCGCTGGCGCCTTCGAGCGCCATCACGTTGCCGTTGTTGGACGACACATAGACATTGTTGCCCGCCGCGGCCGGCTGCATCGAATAAGGGCCGCTCTTGCCGACGTCGGCCTTCCACGCCTGGCGCACCGCGAGCGTGCCCGATACCGGCTTGAGTTCGGCGGGCGGGTGCTTGTTTTCCTTGCTGAACAGCGCGCAGCCGCCCAGCGTGGCCAGGCAGGCAGCCGCCACCAGCGCACGGGAAATCGTGCGGGCAGGCTGGCGATGTACGGCACGGGAAAGCACTGACGTCATAACTTTACGGTCCTGTTGTTCGATCCGCGGGATCAACGGTATGGCAATGGTTTCAGCGGCAGCCGGATCAGGCCGTGCCCAGCGCATCGAGCTTGAACTGGATGATCTGGCGCATCGCGGGCTCCGCCTGGCCCAGCTTGTCCAGCGCCTTGCGATAGGCGGTGCGGGCATCGTCGCGCTTGTCCTGCGCGGCGAGCAGGTCGCCACGGCGGTCGGCGTACAGCGCGACAAACGCGGCCGGCGGCTCGTCCTTGAGCAGCGCCAGGCCCTGGTCGTAGGCCTTCTCGTCGAGCAGCACGCCGGCCAGGCGCACGCGCGCCAGGTGCGAATATTCTTCGTCGCCATGGTCGATGGCCCATTGCAGCTGGCTCTTGGCGGCAGCCAGGTCGCCCGCATCGTAAAGCACGCGGCCGGCGACCAGTGCGCTCATCTGGCCGTAGGCGGTACGGCCGAACTTGCCTTCCAGGTCGGTCGCGGCGCGCTTGATGCGCTCGACATCGCGTGCCTCGGCCGCCTTGAGCACCTGCTCGTACAGCACCGCGGCTTCGCCGGCCTGCTTGCGCTCCCAGTACTTCCAGCCGTTCCAGCCGGCAAAGGCGAGCAGCGCGATGATCAGCGCCCAGGTCAGCGCATTGCCATACTGGCGCCACCAGGCCTTCAGATTCTCAAGCTGTTCCTGTTCTTCTAGATCGTAAGCCATGTCGAGGCAATCACCTGCGTTGGTTGGATACTCGTGGTGTGAGGCTGCGGCGCGAGGTTATTCGCTGGCGCCGACCATGGCGTCGATCAGGTAATCGACCAGGCCTTCGGCCGGCACGGTGGCCTGTTGCCCACCGCCTTCGGCCTGCTCGCGCTGGCGAAGTTCCTTGACCTGGACCACGCCGGCGGCCACTTCGTCGTCGCCAATGATAACGGCATAGGCCGCGCCGCTTGCGTCGGCGCGCTTCATCTGCGACTTGAAGCTGCCGCCCTTGCCGTCGGGGCTGGCGTGCAGCACCACGTCGAGGCCGGCGTCGCGCAGGCGCTCGGCGGCCACCATTGCCTGCTGCGCGGCGGCCTCGCCCTGGTGCACCAGGTAGACGTCGCAACCGACCGCCTCGGGTACCACGCCCTCTTCGCGGATCAATTCGATGATGCGCTCGATGCCCATGGCCCAGCCGCAAGCCGGGGCCGGCTTGCCGCCCATCTGCGCGATCAGCGGGTCATAGCGGCCGCCGCCGGCGATGGTGCCCTGCGCGCCCAGCTTGTCGGTGATCCACTCGAACACCGTCAGGTTGTAGTAATCGAGGCCGCGCACCAGGCGCGGGTTGATCTTGAACGGGATGTTGTTGGCCTTCAGCAGGCGCTGCACGCCCTCGAAGTGCGCCAGCGACGCCTCGCCCAGGAAGTCGATCAGCTTGGGCGCGTTGGCCGCCATGTCCTGCAGCGCCGGGTTCTTGGTGTCGAGCACGCGCAGCGGGTTGGTATACAGGCGGCGCTTGCTGTCGTCGTCGAGGATGTCCTGGAAGCCTTCCAGGTACTTGATCAGCTGCTCGCGGTGCGCCGCGCGCTCGTCGGCCTGGCCCAGCGAATTGATTTCGAGGCGCACGCCGGTCAGCCCCAGGTCGTCCCACAGGCGCTGGCACATCAGGATGATCTCGGCATCCACGTCCGGGCCGGCAAAGCCCAGCGCCTCGGCGCCGAGCTGGTGGAACTGGCGATAGCGGCCGCGCTGCGGACGCTCGTGGCGGAACATCGGGCCGGTGTACCACAGGCGCTTGGGGCCGTCGTACAGCAGGTTGTGCTCGATGGTGGCGCGCACGGCGGCGGCGGTGCCTTCCGGGCGCAGCGTCAGCTGCTCGCCGTTGAGCGAATCGGTGAAGGAGTACATCTCCTTCTCGACGATGTCGGTGACCTCGCCGATGCCGCGTACGAACAGCTGCGTGTGCTCGACGATGGGCGTGCGGATCTGCTGGTAGCCGTAGGCACGCAGCATCGCGCGCGCGGCATTCTCGAAATGCTCCCACAGCGGCGCGTCGGCCGGCAGCATGTCGTTCATGCCCTTCACGCCCTGCAGGGCCTTGGCGGGGCGTGCCTTCGGTTCGGTCTTGGCGGCGCCGTCGGCGGCCATGGTCTCGGTTTGCGTCATTCTGTTCTAGTCAGGCTGCTGGCCCTGGCCGGTCCGGCTCAGGCTGCCACTTCTTTGCCGGCCCGCGCAGCGCCCGGGCCGTAATGCGTGCGAACGTATTCGTCTACGATCGCCTGGAATTCTTCCGCGATGCGCTCGCCGCGCAGCGTCTTCACCTTGACGCCGTCGACGAACACCGGCGCGGCCGGGGATTCGCCCGAGCCCGGCAGCGAAATGCCGATGTTGGCGTGCTTGCTTTCGCCCGGGCCGTTGACGATGCAGCCCATCACGGCCACGTCCATTTCCTCGACGCCCGGGTAGGCGGTCTTCCATTGCGGCATCTGCTCGCGCAGGTAGGCCTGGATGCTGGCGGCCAGCTCCTGGAACACCGTGCTGGTGGTGCGGCCGCAGCCCGGGCAGGCGATCACCATCGGGGTGAAATTGCGCAGGCCCATGGTCTGCAGGATTTCCTGTCCGACGTACACCTCTTTCTCGCGCGGCGCGCCCGGTTCCGGCGTCAGCGAGATGCGGATGGTGTCGCCGATGCCTTCCTGCAGCAGCACCGACAGCGCCGCGGTGGAAGCCACGATGCCCTTGCTGCCCATGCCGGCCTCGGTCAGGCCGAGGTGCAGCGCGTAGTCGCAGCGGCGCGCCAGTTCGCGGTACACCGCGACCAGCTCCTGCACCTGCGACACCTTGCAAGACAGAATGATCTGGCTGCCCGGCAGGCCGATCTCCTCGGCCTTGCGCGCCGAGTCGATGGCCGAGGTGATCAGCGCCTCGATCATCACGCTCTGCGCCGGCCACGGCTCGGCGCGTCCGGCGTTCTCGTCCATGATGCGCGCCAGCAGGTCCTGGTCCAGGCTGCCCCAGTTCACGCCGATGCGCACCGGCTTGTTGTAGCGGCACGCCATCTCGATCATCTGCGCGAACTGGGTATCGCGCTTGGCGCCCTGGCCGACATTGCCCGGGTTGATGCGGTACTTGGACAGCGCCTCGGCGCAGGCCGGATAGTCCTGCAGCAGCTTGTGGCCGTTGTAGTGGAAATCTCCCACCAGCGGCACGTCGACCCCCATCCGGTCGAGCTGCTCGCGGATCGACGGCACCGCGGCCGCGGCCTCGGGCGTATTCACCGTGATGCGCACGATCTCGGAACCCGCGCGCGCCAGCTCCTTGACCTGGATCGCGGTGCCGATCGCGTCGACCGTGTCGGTATTGGTCATCGACTGCACCCGCACCGGCGCATCGCCGCCGATGGTCACCACGTTGTCGCCCCACGCGACCCGCGCCTGGCGGGTCTGGCGGCGCGGCAGCGGACCCGGCAGGACCGGGAGACAGAGCTGTTGGTTCATAGCGTTACCACCTTGCAAAGACGCACCTTGCCGCACCTCGCACCCGCGTCAGGGCAGCGTCAGGCGCGCCACGTTGTTGCGGTTGGCTGCCTTCAGGTCGACCGGCGTGCCGCCGCGCGTGAACGATTCGACGCCCTTGACGTTGCCGATCACCACCTTGTACGGGGCCGTGCCGCCGCCAGCCATGGTCTGGCCGGCCCTGGCGGTGCCGCCCATGACGACCTTGCCGCTATTGTCGCGGATTTCAAACCAGGTATCGGAGGCAAAGCGGATCTGCAGTTCACCCGCGCCGACCGCCGCGGCGGATGCCGTCGGGGCTGCCGCTGCCGTTGGTGCCGAGGCGGCCGGCGCCGCGGTGGCTGCCGCCGCTGCCGGGGCTGCCACCGTTGCCGAAGCTGCCACGGCGCTGGCCGGAACGGTTTCGGCGGACGGCGCCGGCGAGTCGCTGGCGGCCATCACCGGCGGCAGCGCCGCGGTCACGATACCGGCTTCGGTGCTTGCGTTATCCGCGGCCGGCGACTCGGTCGCCACGGTTTCGGCCGCGCTGCTGCGCGCGTCGATCCACGCGCGGATATGGTCGAGCCCGAACCAGATGCCCGCGGCCACCACCACCGCCACCAGCGCCAGCCAGACCCAGCGGCCGCCATTGCCGCCGGAGCGGAAGCGGTTGCGGTCGTCGAAGGCGGCGTTGATGCCGCCTTCGCGCTGGCGGGCGATTTCCGCCACCTGCGCCACCGCGCGCGGCTGGAAGCGCGCCAGCAGCGGGTCGATATCGACATGGAGCATGCGGGCATAGGCGCGCATCACGCCCTTGGCGAAGGTCACGTCGGGCAGCGCCTTCAGGTCGGCCGCCTCGATTGCGCGCAGCTTGCTGGCCGCCACCTTGAGCCGTGCGCTGACGTCCTCGACGGACATCCGCTGCGCCTCGCGCTCGCGCGCCAGCGCCGCGCCGATCTCGCGCGCCGCGGCTTCACGTTCTCCTTCATGCGCGCCTCCGCCGACTGCTTGCGTCGGTACGGCCTGGCCTGCGGCGCGGTCGTGCTCACTCATCCCATGCTCCTTGTTCGTAGGCGGCCACCTCGCGCGAGTCGGGGAAGCGGCTGCGCAGCTGCGCCCCCAGCGCATCCTGCGTGCGGCCGTCGCCCTGCCGGTGGGCAATGCGCGCTCCCAGCCAGAGGGATTGCGCCGTGACAAATTGGCTGTTGTTGACGCGCTGGACGTACTGCCGCGCCTGGACGTAATCGCCGCGCCGGTAGAACACCAGCGCCAGGTTGGTGTTCGCCACCGGGTTGTTGCGGTCGTAGCCGAGCGCGGACTTCAGGTTCTTCTCCGCCTCGGTGCTGTGGCCCTGGCGCAGTTCGCACGCGCCCAGGCTGATCAGTGGCTTGACCGGACCACCGGCCGATGGCGTCGACACGGCGCGCTGCAGCATGGGCACGGCCTCGCCATAGCGCCCCTGCTGGCACAGGAACCAGCCGTAGTTGTTGAGCAGGTCGCCGTCATTGGCGCGCATCGACGCCGCGGTGCGGAAGCTGTCCTCGGCCAGCGTCCGCTCGTTCATGCTCATGTAGATCAGCGCCCGCACATGGTAGGCGTCGGCCAGCGAGGGGTCGATGGCGATGGCCTGCTTGATCTCGTCAAGCGCGACCGCAGTCTGGCCGGCCTCGAGGTAATTGGTGGCCAGTTGCAGCCGGATGCCGGCCCGGCGCCTGGCCTCGGTCTGGTCGGAAGCGGTCTGGAGATCCTGCGCCGGCGCATGCGGCAGCTGGCACCCGGACAACATCAGCAGCCCCAGCAGGGCCGCAGCGATCAGACGGATCATGCAGGGCGCGCCTCCCGCGGCTGGCCGCTGGCAGTGACCGGCACCAGCGGCGTGATCTTGCCGAACCTGCCGCGTTCGGCCAGGCGGGTGCGGTCCTTCACTTCCCCGGCGAGCTGGCCGCAGGCGGCGTCGATATCGTCGCCGCGGGTCTTGCGGATGGTGGTGACGATGCCCGCGTCCATCAGCACCTGGGCGAAACGGCGGATCTGCTCGTTGTTGGAGCGCTTCAGGCCCGATTCGGGGAAGGGGTTGAACGGGATCAGGTTGAACTTGCACGGCACGTCGGCGACAAGCTTCAGCAGTTCCCGCGCATGCTCGACGCCGTCGTTGACGCCATCCAGCATGCAGTATTCGAAAGTAATGAAATCGCGCGGCGCGAATTCCAGGTAGCGGCGGCATGCCGCCATCAGTTCGGCCAGCGGGTACTTCTTGTTTAGCGGCACCAGCACGTCGCGCAGGGCGTCGTTGGACGCATGCAGCGACACGGCCAGGGCGACCGGCAAATCCTTGGACAAGCGATCCATCATCGGCACCACGCCGGAGGTGGACAGCGTCACGCGGCGGCGCGACAGGCCGTAGGCGTTGTCGTCGAGCATCAGCCGCATGGCCGGCACGACCGCGTCGTAGTTCAGCAGCGGCTCGCCCATGCCCATCATCACCACGTTGGAGATGACGCGGTCATCCTTGGGGCCGCGGCCCAGTTGCTCGCGCATGGCGAACTCGGCCATCCACAGCTGGCCGATGATCTCGCCGGTGCTGAGGTTGCGCGAAAAGCCCTGCTTGCCGGTGGAACAGAACCGGCAGTTGACGGCGCATCCCGCCTGCGAGGAAACGCACAGCGTGCCACGCGTTTCCTCGGGGATGTACACCGTCTCCACCGCGTTGCCCTCGCCCACGTCGAGCAGCCACTTGCGCGTGCCGTCGGCCGACAGGTTGTCGGTGATGACGGCAGGCGCGCGGATCTCGGCGCGGGTCGCGAGCTTTTCGCGCAGCGACTTGGCGAGATCCGACATGGCGTCGAAGCGGCTGGCACCGTAGTGGTGGATCCAGCGTTGCAGCTGCCGCGCACGGAACGGCTTCTCGCCGAGCTCGCCGCAATAAGCGGTGAGCGCGTCCGCGTCGAGGTCGAGCAGGTTGACGAGAGTGTTCATGACGGCAAACTCGGCTTGGTGTCAGTCAGCAGCCGATCAGCGGCTGTAGACGTTCATGCCCGGGAAGAAGAAAGCCACTTCCACGGCGGCGGTTTCGGCAGCGTCCGAGCCGTGCACGGCGTTGGCGTCGATGCTGTCGGCGAAGTCGGCGCGGATGGTGCCCTTCTCGGCCTTCTTCGGGTCGGTGGCGCCCATCAGGTCGCGGTTCTTGGCGATGGCGTTCTCGCCTTCCAGCGCCTGGATCATGACCGGGCCCGAAACCATGAAGTCGACCAGGTCCTTGAAGAACGGACGCTCCTTGTGGACGGCGTAGAACTGCTCGGCTTCGCCGCGCGACAGGTGCACCATCTTGGCAGCAACGATCTTCAGGCCGGCGGCCTCGAAACGGGCGTAGATCTGGCCAATCACGTTCTTGGCCACGGCATCCGGCTTGATAATCGACAGGGTGCGTTCGATCGCCATGAAAAACTCCGAAAAATGAAGGGGTTACAAATGGATTAAACGTGCAATTCTAGCACGAAGACTATGACCGTTTCGAGGGCCTTGCAGACCTCCGGACAGGCCCGCCCGCCCCTCGCGCACATGCCGCTGGCAAGTTGCAAAAGCCGCACATTACAACCTTGTCATCCCTGGAACGCAGCGCCGCCGCTAACATCCAATGTGAGCGGCGTCGAACGGACGCGAGCCAGCGCCAGGTGACGATTGAATTACCGCGCCCTTGCAATCCGGCCTGCACGATGCCACATTGACGATGGTTCCGTCCGGCTTCCATGCGAGTCTTCGCAATTGAAGTCTCGCAACGCCGGCGCCTCACCGTTTTTGAGACAGGAGTCACCATGGATAACAAGCTGAACACCTACGGTTTCGGCAACAGTGCGTCGACCGTCACTGACGTCGTCGTTCGCAACCGGGTCTTGCGCAACACTTACTGGCTGCTGGCCCTTTCGATGATCCCCACCGTGCTCGGTGCGTGGATCGGCGTGGCCACCGGCTTCAGCTTCATGGCGGGCAGCCCCGGCCTGTCGCTGATCCTGTTCCTCGCGATCGCGTTCGGCTTCTTCTTTGCCATCGAGAAGACCAAGAACAGCAGCATGGGCGTGGTCCTGCTGCTGGCCTTTACCTTCTTCATGGGCCTGATGCTGTCGCGGCTGATCAGCGTCACCTTGTCGTTCTCGAACGGCCCGGCACTGATCATGTACGCCTTCGGCGGCACCGCGGCCGTGTTCGGCGCGATGGCATCGATCGCCACCGTCAGCAAGCGTGATTTCTCCGGCCTGGGCAAGTTCCTGTTCGTCGGCGTGATCCTGCTGATCCTGGCCAGCGTCGCCAATATCTGGCTGCAGCTGCCGGCGCTGATGATCACGGTGTCGGTGATCGCGATCGGTATCTTCTCGGCGTACATCCTGTTCGACGTGCAGCGCGTGGTGAACGGCGGCGAGACCAACTACATCACCGCCACGCTGGCGATCTACCTCGACGTGTACAACGTGTTCGCCAACCTGCTGGCGCTGCTGGGCATCTTCGGCGGCAACCGCGAATGACGGCAAACGCCGCGGCATGAAAAAAGCCGGCCTGTTGGCCGGCTTTTCTTTTGGGCGCTCGCCGCGGTCAGTCGCGATCAGCCACGATCAAACACCGCGATCGACTCGACGTGCGAGGTGTGCGGGAACATGTTGACCACGCCGGCGCCGCTCAGGCGGTAGCCCGCCTCGTGCACCAGCAGGCCGGCGTCGCGCGCCAGCGTGGCGGGGCTGCACGACACATAGACGATGCGCCGCGGCAGCACGTCGCTGCCCTGCTGCGCCAGCTCGCCCAGCGCCTTGCTCACCGCGAGCGCGCCTTCGCGCGGCGGATCGACCAGCCAGCGGTCGAAGCGGCCCAGCGCGGCGATGTCTTCCGCGGTGACCTCGAACAGGTTGCGGCACGCGAACTCGGTCCTGGCGGCCAGCCCGTTGTATTCGGCGTTGGCGAGCGCGCGCGTGGTCAGCGCCTCGCTCCCCTCGATGCCCATCACCGACTTGCCCTGCGTCGCCAGCGGCAGCGTGAAGTTGCCGATGCCGCAGAACAGGTCGAGCAGGCGGTCCTGCGGCTGCGCATCGAGCAGGCGCAGCGCGCGGCCGATCAGCACGCGGTTGATCTGGTGGTTCACCTGGGTGAAGTCGGTCGGCTTGAACGGCATGCGGATGCCGAACTCCGGCAGCGTGTAGGCCAGTTCGGCCTCGGCCGGGTAGAACGGATAGACCGTATCCGGGCCCTTCGGCTGCAGCCAGAACTGCACTTTGTGCGCATCGGCAAAGGCGCGCAGCAAGTCCTTGTCGGCATCGGTCAGCGGTTCGAGGATGCGCAGGACCAGCGCCGTCACCTCCTGGCCCACGGCCAGCTCGATCTGCGGCATGCGGTCGCGGATCGACAGTCCCATCACCAGCTCGCGCAGCGGCACCAGCATCGCGGACACATGTGGCGGCAGGATCTCGCAGCACGTCATGTCGGCGACATAGCTGCTCTTGCGCTCATGGAAGCCGACCAGCACCCCGCCCTTCTTGGCCACATGGCGCACCGTCAGGCGCGCCCGGTAGCGATAACCCCAGTCCGGTCCGGCGATCGGGCGGAACACCACGTCGGGCTTCACCTTGGACAAGTGCCACAGGTTGTCCTCGAGCACGCGCTGCTTGATGGCCAGCTGCGCACGGGAATCCAGATGCTGCATCGAGCACCCGCCGCAGACGCCAAAGTGCTGGCAGCCCGGCTCGACGCGCATCACGGAGGCCTGCCGCACTTCGCCCAGATGTGCCTGCTCG
Source organism: Cupriavidus phytorum (assembly GCF_003254285.1). NCBI lineage: Bacteria > Pseudomonadati > Pseudomonadota > Betaproteobacteria > Burkholderiales > Burkholderiaceae > Cupriavidus > Cupriavidus phytorum. The sequence continues at coordinate 287,930 of NZ_QKZN01000002.1, read as the reverse complement.
TAGCTGGGCTTGCGGCGATAGCTGCGGTAGCTGACGGTCTCGCCGGGCAGCGCGCCCTCGACGAAGATCACCTTGCCCGGCGTGCCGTCCTCGTTGACCAGCCGGCCGACGCCGCGCGCCTCCATGTCGAGGCTGTCGATCGTCACCACGGGGTCGTCCGCGGGCGCACCGCCCTGGGCGGCACCACGGCCACGGGAATTCTTTGCGACGGGGGCAGCACCTTCGACGGCCGCAGCAGCCGGCATGGCCGGCGTTTCTTGTGGGGAGGACACGGCTTGGGACACCAGATAAAACCTGACGTATTGTTTTACGAAAGCGCGATTGTATGCCAGACCGGGCCGGCTCCGTTGGCGTACGTCCGGGCCAACGACGGAGAGCAGGCATGGAACTGATTTCGTGGAACATCCAGTGGGGCCGCGGCGCCGACGGCCGCGTCGACCTGGCGCGGCAGGTCGAGACCCTGCGCGCCATGGCCGATGTCGACGTGCTGTGCCTGCAGGAGGTGACGCGCGGCTTTGGCGAACTGCGTGGCGAGCCCGGCGCCGACCAGGTGTCGGAACTGACCGCGCTGCTGCCCGGCTATCACCTGCTCTATGCGCCGGCGGTCGAGCGGCGTGGGCGCACCGGCGAGCTCAAGCAGTTCGGCAACCTGATCGCCACCCGGCTGCCGGTGCGCGAGGTGTTCCGGCACGCGCTGCCCTGGCCTGCGGATCCGGAGGTGGCATCGATGCCGCGGGTGGCGCTGGAAGCCACGGTCGAGGCCGGCAGCGCGCGGCTGCGCGTGATCTGCACCCACCTGGAATATTATTCGGCGACCCAGCGCACGGCGCAGGCGGAAGCCCTGCGCGACTGGCATGCCGAAGCTTGCGGCCACGCGCGCCGCCCCGGCCGCAGCGAGCAGTGGCCGGGCCCGTTCACGCCGGAGCCGCGGCCCGCCGAGGCCATCCTGTGCGGCGACTTCAACAGCAAACCCGATGACGTCGCCTATCGACGCATGCTGGAACCGTTCGACGACGGCACTCTGGCCTGGCGCGACGCCTGGCTGCACGCGCATCCCGGCCAGCCGCATGCCCCGACCTGCGCGCTGCACGACAAGGAACAATGGCCCGAGCCGCCCTTTGCCTGCGACTTCATGCTGGTGACCGAGCCGCTCGTTGCCCGCATCCGGCGCTGCGAGGTCAACGCCGATACCGATGCCTCGGACCACCAGCCGATCCTGCTGTCGCTGGACCTCTAGACCAGTCTAGGCCGTTCCAGGCCGGGCCAGCCGCTGCCGTCGTCAGTCTTCGAGGTCTTCGGCTTCGGGCGTCAGGCGCTGCAGGCGGAAGGCCTGCAGATATTCCATCCACTGTTCGCCCGGCAGCTCGGCCAGCGATTCCTGGACGAATTCCATCTCGACGTCGAACTCGCGCGGCGACAGCCCGCCGCGCATCAGCTGGAAGCGGCAGTACATCAGGTAGGTGTTGACGACGTCGGTCTCGCAGTAAGCGCGGATCTCGTCGAGCTGCCCGGCCTGGAAAGCCTGCCACACCTTGCTGCCGTCCATCCCCATCTTGCCGGGAAAGCCGCACAGCTTGGCCAGGTCATCGAGCGGGGCGCTGGCGCGCGGCTGGTACATCGCCAGCAGGTCCATCAGGTCCAGGTGCCGCATGTGGTAGCGGCTGATGTAGTTGTTCCACTTGAAGTCGCGGCTGTCCTCGTCGCGGCCCTCGCCCATCTCCCAATAACGAGGTGCGGTGATGCCGTTGACCAGGCCGCGGTAGTGCAGCACCGGCAGGTCGAAGCCGCCGCCATTCCACGACACCAGCTGCGGGCTGTAGCGCGCGATCAGCTCATAGAACTTCTGGATCAGCGTGGCCTCGCCATCCTCCGGCGTGCCGAGCGAGCCGACATGGAACACGGCCGAGCCATCGCGGTGCGTGCGCCGCAGCACGCAGGAAATCGCGGCGACACGCTGCAGGTAGTGCGGGAGGAAATCGCTGCCGGTCTTTTCCCGGCGGGCGGAGAACGCATGCTCGGCGACTTCGGCGTCGCTCATCGCATCGGGATGGTCATGCAAACGGCGCAGGCCGGCGACATCGGGAATGGTCTCGATGTCGAATACCAGCACAGGGGTCATAGAACGGCGTCCTTCCTGACACCTTGCGAAGCGAAATGCCGCTTGAGCTTGACCAGCGCCTCCTGCTGGATCTGGCGCACGCGCTCGCGCGTCAGGCCCATCTCCTCGGCAAGCTCTTCCAGCGTGGCGGGCTCGATGTGGTTGAGGCCGAAGCGGCGCTCCACCACGTAGCGATGCTTTTCCGACAGGCGCGCCAGCCAGAGCTTCATCAGCCCTTCCAGCTCGCGGTGCGCCACCTCCTGGTCGGGGGCGGCGTTGTGCTCGTCGGAGAGGAAATCCAGGAGGCTCGAGCCGGGATCGAGATCGAACGGCGTATCGAGCGAGGTGGTGTGTTCATTGAGTGCCAGGACGTCCTGCACTTCGTCCGGCGTCTTGCCCAGCAGGTGGGCGATGTCTTCCAGGCTGGCGTCGCGCCCGTCGGTGCCGCCCTTTTCCAGATGGCGCTTGGCGCGCAGCACCTGGTTGAGTTCGCGGATCACGTGGACCGGCAGGCGGACCGTGCGGGCCTGGTTCATGATGGCGCGCTCGATGCTCTGGCGGATCCACCACGTTGCGTAGGTCGAGAAGCGGAAACCGCGCGACGGATCGAATTTCTCGATCGCGTGCATCAGGCCCAGGTTGCCTTCCTCGATCAGGTCGAGCAGCGGCACGCCGCGATTGAGATAGCCCTTGGCGATGCTGACCACCAGCCGCAGGTTGCGCTCGATCATGACCTGGCGCGCGGCAAAGTCGCCGTCCTTGGCCAGCGTGGAGAAATGCAGTTCTTCCGGCGCCGACAGCAACGGCTTGATGCTGATGCGGTTCAGGTAATGCTGGACGGTGTCGGCGGCCAGTTCGGTATGCAGCACCGTGCGGAAATCGTCATGCTCTGCGGTGGCGCTTTCGGTGCCGTTTTCCGCGCTGTCTTCGTCCTCGTCTTCCGACTCGTCCTCGTCGTCGTCGCGCAGATGGCGCTCGTTGCGATCATTGTCGTCGCCGAGCAGGTCGGCCTCGCGCAGGCCCACCGAAGCGGACGTGGCGATCGGCTCGTCGGTCACGGGAAGCATCTCGGCGGCGAGATCGGGCTCGAAGCCCTCTGCATCGGCGCGTTCGTCGGGATGCGCCACACCAGCCTTCACTTCCGGCTGCTTGGGACGGCGAGCCCTGCTGACGGTTCCGGAGGAGACAGTTTTCTGGCGTGGCATGAACCCTCACTGTGGCGGCAGGTACCGCATCGGATCAACCGGTTTTCCGTTCTTGCGAACTTCGAAGTGAAGCTTCACCCGGTCGGTATCACTGTTGCCCATCTCTGCAATCTTCTGGCCTTTCCGGACCGTGGATTGCTCAGCGACGAGCACCTTGTCGTTGTGCCCGTAAGCGGTAAGAAATGTCTCGTTGTGTTTGATGATGACAAGATTCCCGTAGCCGCGCAAGGGGCCTACGTGAATCACCCGACCGTCATCCGCGGCCAGCACCGAATCGCCCTTCTTGCCCGCAATATCGATGCCTTTATTGCCCTTGTCGTCGAATTTACCGACCATCTGGCCGGTCGCCGGCCAGCTCAGCTTCATCGAGCCGTCGGCCATCGGCGCCGATGCCGGCGCGGTCGCCGAAGGTGTTGCAGGCGCTGCCGCCGGCGCCGAAGCCGCGGCCGCAGGCACAGCCGGCGGCGGCACCGGCGTGCCGTTCGGACGCGCCTGGTCGATCGGCTGGGCCTGCACCGTGCCCGGCGCCACCGGCATGGTGGACACGCCCGGCGCAGTGTTGACGTCGGCACCCGGCGGCACGATGCGCAGCAGCTGGCCGACCTCGATCTGGTTCACATTGGTCAGGTTGTTCCACGTTGCCACATCGCGATACGACTGGCCGTTCTCCAGCGCGATACGGTAAAGGGTATCGCCTCGCTTGACCCGATAGTACCCGGGCGGCGCCGGTTCCAGCGTCGCCGCGGTGGTACCGGAGGTGGAGGTACGGTCGACGACCGGCGCCGGCATCGGCGAATTGGCGCAGGCGGCCAGCAGGGCCGCGAGCGAGGTCGCCGCAAGAAGCTGTCCGGCGCGTGCGAAATTTTGCGATTTCACGATGTTGTGCATAGTTCGACTCAGATGGTGCCCGATTTTAAGGGCACAAAGAAAACGGCTTCAAGCGCGGTGCGGTGAAAGCGATGGCGGTTGCGCCGCTCGATCAGCAGCAGCTGCTGCGTCACGGTCTGGCCGGGCACGCCTGCCGGCGGCATCACCGCCACCGGGGCGATCAGGCGCCCGCCGATGGCCAACTGCTCCAGCAGCGCCTCGGGCACCTCCATGCCGGCCGCGGCCAGGATGATGGCCGAGAACGGCGCGGCCTGCGGCAGGCCCAGCATGCCGTCGCCGTAATGCAGGCGCAGGTTGGGCACGCGCAAGGGCCGCAGGTTAGCCTTGGCCTGCTCGTGCAGCGGCCGGATGCGCTCGATCGAAAAGACTTCGCGGGCCACCTGGGCCAGCACCGCGGCCTGGTAGCCGCAGCCGGTGCCGATCTCGAGCACGCGCTCCAGCGACGCCTCGGCACCCAGGCCCTCGCGCAGCAGTTCGATCATGCGCGCCACCACCGACGGCTTGGAGATGGTCTGCTGGTGGCCGATCGGCAGCGCCGCGTCTTCATACGCCTGCGACGCCAGTCCCGGCTCGACGAACAGGTGGCGCGGCACCGTGGCGATGGCCGACAGCACGCGCTCGTCGCGGATGCCCGCGGCGCGCAGCCGCGCCGCCAGTGCCGCGCGCGCACGCGCCGAAGCCATGCCGCCGCCGCCCGCGGTGGCCGCCGAGGCGCGCTGCTCGACCGCGCTGGCAGGCACCGGCGCAGGTGCCGGCGCTGCGGTGCGCGGCAGGCGCGGCTTGGCTGGCGTCGCGGGCGCAGGCACGGGCGCGGCCGGGCGCGGCGCGCCCACGGCGGGGATGCCGGCGGTGCGCGCGGGCGCGGGCTTGCGCTCGACCACCGCATCCAGCGGCAGCGGGAATTTGTTGCGAGGGGGCGTGGAACTCATCGGGGGCGCGACGCGGCGATTCTGCGGCTCGGGCGGCTCGGGACCGGCGGCCCTACTTCAGCCACTGGTCGAGCGCGTCGAGTTGCCCGCGATGGGTCAGGTCCAGCTGCAACGGCGTGAGCGAGACATAGCCCTGCGCGGTCGCGTGGAAATCGGTGCCCTCGCTGGCATCGCGCGCGTCGCCGGCCGGGCCGATCCAGTAATTGGTGTCGCCGCGCGGGTTGACCTGCGTGATCACCGGCTGCGACGGATGGCGCTTGCCCAGGCGCGTGGCGCGATAACCCTGGATATGTTCGAACGGCAGGTTCGGGATATTGACGTTGAGCAGGAACGGCTCTGCCGGCGGCGTGCCGATGATGCGCTCCACCACGGTGCGCGCGACGCGCGCGGCGGCATCGAGGTGTTCCCAGCCCTTGTCGACCTGCGAGAAGGCCACCGAGGGAATCCCCAGCAGATAGCCCTCGATCGCGGCGGCAACGGTGCCGGAGTAGAGCACGTCCTCGCCCATGTTCTGGCCCTGGTTGATGCCGGACACCACCAGGTCGGGCTTTTCGTCGAGCAGCCCGGTCAGCGCGATATGCACGCAGTCCGTGGGCGTGCCGTTGACGAAGCGAAAACCTTTTTGCACGCCTTCGCGCGCCTCGTAGATCGACAGCGGACGCTGCAGGGTCAGGGAATTGGAAGCGCCGCTATGGTTCTGCTCCGGCGCGATGACCGTGATCCGGCCCAGCGGCGCGAGCGCAGCATGCAAAACGGCCAGTCCCGGCGCGAGATAACCGTCGTCGTTGGCGAGAAGGATATGCATGCCGCGATTGTACCTGAGCGCAGGCGCGCAAGCGGCCCGAGCGCCGCCCGATCCGGCCATCCGCGGCGGCGGCACCGGCACTGTATGCAGGCCGCAAATGACCGCCTCCACGGCTTCGGCATGAAACAGAACGACCGTGCTATTCCTGCGCTACACTTGCCCCGCCGGCCCGCGTAAGCTTGACTGGCGCGGCATGCCAACCACACCACCGGAGACAAGATGAAAGCCGTACTGTGCAAAGCCTGGGGTCCGCCCGATTCGCTGACCCTCGAAACCCTGCCCGACCTGGTGCCCGGCAAGGGCGAAGTGGTCATCGACGTCAAGGCGGCCGCGGTCAACTTCCCGGATGTGCTGATCATCCAGAACAAGTACCAGGCCAAGCCCGAACTGCCGTTCACCCCGGGTTCGGAACTCGCCGGCGTGGTCAACGCGGTGGGCGAAGGCGTCACCCACGTCAAGCCCGGCGACAAGGTCATCGCCTACCTGGGCAATGGCGCTTTCGCCAGCCAGGCCAGGGCGCCGGCGGCGTCGGTGGTGCCGATGCCGCCCGGCATCGACTTCGAGACCGCGGCGGCGTTCACGCTGACCTACGGCACCTCGCACCACGCGGTGATCGACCGCGGCGAGCTCAAGGCGGGCCAGACCATGCTGGTGCTGGGCGCGGCCGGCGGCGTGGGCCTGGCGGCGATCGAGATCGGCAAGGCCATCGGCGCGCGCGTGATCGCGGCGGCGTCGACCGACGAAAAGCTGGAGGTGTGCAAGCAGCACGGCGCCGACGCCTTGATCAACTACAGCACCGAAGACCTGCGCGAGCGCATCAAGGCGCTGACCGACGGCAAGGGCCCGGACGTCATCTACGACCCGGTCGGCGGCATCTATGCCGAGCCGGCGTTCCGCTCGATCGGCTGGCGCGGCCGCTACCTGGTGGTGGGTTTCGCCAATGGCGAGATTCCCCGGCTGCCGCTGAACCTGGCGCTGCTCAAGGGCGCGTCGCTGGTGGGCGTGTTCTGGGGCGATTTCGTGCGGCGCGAGCCCAAGGCCAACCAGGCCAATATGGCGCAGATGCTGGGCTGGATGAAGGAAGGCAAGATCCGCCCGCATATCTCGGCACGCTATCCGCTGGAGCAGGCCGCACAGGCGCTCAAGGACATGGAGGCGCGCAAGGTCACCGGCAAGATCGTGATCGTGCCGTGATGGCTGACTGACCTCGACGCGTCGGCTGACGCGCTGGGGCCGACCCTAAAAAAGCATGGCGCAGGTAGTGCGGCTACACCCTGCGCCATCCGAGGCAAAGCGCCCCAAGCTGCCTGTTGTCCCGTTTGCGCACACCCCGGCGCGGGTCAACAGGCAGTTCCCAAAACAGCCAGCCGCTTTCCGGAATTTCCCCTGTTAGAAGCGATGCTGCAGGCCGGCCATGACGCCGGTCTGGCTGTTGGCAAAGCCGACCAGGTCGCGCGACACGCTGACGTCCTGGCCATTGCGCGCCCTGGCGTAGCCCACCGACAGGTAGGCCAGCGTGCGCTTGGACAGCGCATACTGCCCGCGCAGCGAGAACAGGATCGGGTCGGCATCGTTGCCGCCCTTGATGTTCTGCTTGTAGACCGCCCCATACAGCGTAAACGCCGGCGTGAAGGCATAGCTGGCGCCGCCCCAGTACATGTCGCTGCGTTGGCTGGCCGCACCGGTGGTGAAGCTGCGCTTGTAGTTGCGGTAGCCGGCAAACAGCTTCAGGTCGCCGAAGTCATAGCTGGCCCCGGCATGGATGCCCTGGATGTAATCGGTGGCGTCCGCGGGCGTGGTGCTGGTGCCGGCGCCGTTCTGCCGGTCCCAGGTCGCGGCGGCGGCGAACTTGCCGGCGTTGTAGCCGGCGCCGAGCGCATACTTGGACGAACTCTTGAAGTCCCCCGCCACTTCCCCCAGCGCCACCGTCGCGCCGAGCTTCAGGCCGCCGAAGCTGCCGTCGTAGCGGACGGCATTGGAGGCGCGCGAGAACAATCCGTCCTTGCGCCCGCCGGTGGCGGTCGACGACGTCGCCCATGAATACGCCGGCGCATAGCCCATCGGGTCGAACGGCAGCATGAAGTCGTAGGTGGTGGTGAAGGTGCGGCCCAGCACCACCTGGCCGTAGCGGCTGGACAGGCCCACCGTGGCGCGGCGGTCGAACAGCGTGTTGTCGGTATCGAGCCGGCCGGTGTCGATGGCGATGCCGCTTTCGAGGTTGAAGATCGCCTTCAGGCCGCCGCCCAGGTCTTCGCTGCCGCGGATGCCCCAGCGCGAGGTGTTCTTGCCGCCCGAGGTCAGCTTGACCGCCGAACCGTCCGGCCCGGCATGGCTGACATATTCGATGCCCGCGTCCACCAGCCCATACAGGGTCACGTTCGATTGCGCGGATGCCGACCCCGCGGCCGCCAGGCCCATCGCGGCCAACGCCATTGCCGTACGCTTCATTGCCATCTCCTTCCTTGTGCTTGTTGTGGTAATCGTCAGCGGCCGGATGGTAGGTGACGCGCACTTTCAGTTCGCTTTCGGAGGGCAGGCTTTTCGCGGCCATGGCGCCGCCACAGGATCAGTGGTTTCCCTAGCTTCTAAGCCGGCGCGGTTCGCTGTATCAGTCTGGCCTTTGCCGTTTTGCTGCTGCAGTCGTTCTGCCGCGCTGCCGCCCCTGCCCGCCCTGCCCGAATGCGTATCCTGCTTGCCGAAGACAATGTGATGCTGGCCAGTTCCCTGAGCCAGGCCCTGGGCCAGGCCGGCTTCACGGTCGACTGCATGCACGACGGCCGCAGCGCGGACAACCTGCTGAGCACGCAGGACTACGCCCTGCTGATCCTGGACCTGGGCCTGCCCGGCCTGGACGGACTGGAAGTGCTGCGGCGACTGCGCCAGCGCCGCAATCCGCTGCCGGTGCTGATCCTGACCGCGCACGGCTCGGTCGAGGACCGCGTGCGCGGGCTCGACCTGGGCGCCGACGACTACCTGGCCAAGCCCTTCGACCTGTCCGAGCTGGAAGCGCGCGCCCGCGCGCTGATCCGCCGGGCCCATGGCCATGACAGCACGCAGTTCGTCTTCGGCCCGCTGCACTACGACAGCATCAGCCGCGCCTTCCTGCTGCATGGCCAGCTGCTGGCGCTGACCGGGCGCGAGCGCGCCGTGCTCGAGGTGCTGTTGCTGCGCGATGGCCGCGCCGTCAACAAGGGCGCGCTGTCGGAAAAGATCTTCGGCATCGACGAATCGGTCAATCCGGACGCGATCGAGATCTACGTGCACCGGCTGCGCAAGAAGCTCGACGGCAGCGGCGTCGCCATCGTCACGCTGCGCGGCCTGGGCTACCTGCTCGAAACGCGGCCGGCGGCATGAAGCGGCCGCGCCGGGCCCCCAGCCTGCGGCTGCAGCTGTCGCTGTGGCTGCTGCTGCCGCTGATGGGCCTGCTTGCCTTCGATGCCTGGCTGACCTACCAGCGCGCGATGTCGGCCGCGCATACCGCCTTCGACCGCACGCTGGAGGCATCGCTGCGCGCGATGCGCGAAGGCATCCGCCTGCACGAGGGGCGGCTCGCGGTCGAGCTGCCCAACCTCGCGCTCGAGCTGTTCGACGACCAGGCCGGCCCGCGCATCTTCTACCGCATCCGCGCCGACGACGGCACCACCGTCACCGGTTACGACGACCTGCAGATGCCGGCCGACGCAACGCTGCAGCTGTACCACACCGTGTTCTACGACACCGTCTTCCGCGACCAGCCCCTGCGCATGGCGGCGCAGCCGCTGCCGGTGCGCGACGTCGGCTCGGCGCGCACGCGGCTGGTGTGGGTGCTGGTGGGCGAGACCATCGAGCCGCGCCAGCTGCTGGCGCGCGAGATCCTGATCGGCTCGCTGCTGCAGGAGCTGGTGCTGGTGACGCTGGCGCTCGGCATCGTGTGGCTCGGCGTGCGGCGCGGGCTGCGGCCGCTGCACCGGCTCTCCGACACGGTGGCGCGGCGCGGCACGCAGCTCGACCCGATCGAGCAGCAAGACCTGCCGGCCGAGATGAAGCCGCTGGTGCGGGCGCTGAACCAGTACATGGAGCGTCTGCATGGCATGGTACAGGCGCGCAAGCGCTTCTTTGCCGATGCCGCGCACCAGCTCAAGACCCCGCTCGCGATCATCCAGGCGCAGTCCGAACTGGCGCTGCGCGAACGCGACGGCGAGCGCGTGCGCGAGCATATGCGCCTGCTGCACGGCACCGTGCGGCACGCATCCAGGGGCGTGCAGCAGTTGCTGTCGCTATCGCGGCTGGAGCCCGATGCCGGCTACGAGCCGGCGCTGAAGCCGCTGCGGCTGGATACGCTGGCGCAGGTGGTGGCGCTGGAGTGGGCACCGGTGGCGCACGGGGCCGGGGTCGACCTGGGGTTCGAGCAGGATGGGCCGGCGGAGGTTGCCGGACAGCCCGAGCTGCTGCAGGAGCTGACCGGCAACCTGATCGACAACGCGATCCGCTATGCCGGGCGCGGCGCAATGGTGACGGTGCGCGTGGCGGGTGAAGATGGCATGGCGCAGCTGCAGGTCATCGACAACGGCCCCGGCATTGCGCCGGGCGAACGCGAGGCGGTGTTCCGGCGCTTCTATCGCGGCGCCAGCGGGCAGGCGGTGGAAGGCACCGGCCTGGGCCTGTCGATCGTGCGCGAGATCGCGCGGCTGCATGGCGCGACGGTGAGGCTTGGAGAAACGCCGGGAGGTGGGCTGACGGTGTCGGTCAGGTTCGGCGCCAGGGCTTTTCCTTGACCGACTGTGTACTCCCTCTCCCGCAGCTTGCGGGAGAGAGGAGCAAACCACCGCCGAAGCGGAACGTCAAAGCTTCTCCGTCTCCCCGCTCTTCGGCTGCCACTTCATCAGCCGCTTCTCGCCGATGCCGACCATCCAGTCCAGCACCAGCGCAAACGCGGTCAGCACCACGATGCCAGCGAACACCGTATTGATGTCGAAGGTGCCCTCGGCCTGCAGGATCAGGTAGCCCACGCCACGCGCCGAGCCCAGGTATTCGCCCACCACCGCGCCAACGAAGGCCAGGCCCACCGAGGTATGCAGCGACGAGAACACCCAGCTGGTCGCGCTCGGCAAGTAGACATGGCGCAGCAGCTGCTTCTGATTGGCGCCCAGCATGCGCGCATTGGCCAGCACCACCGGGCTCACTTCCTTGACGCCCTGGTAGACGTTGAAGAAGACGATGAAAAACACCAGCGTCACCGCCAGCGCCACCTTCGACCAGATGCCCAGCCCGAACCAGACCGCGAAGATCGGCGCCAGGATCACGCGCGGCATCGAGTTCATGGCCTTGACGTAGGGGTCGAGGATGGCCGAGGTCAGCGGGCTCAGCGCCAGCCACAGGCCGACGCCCAGCCCCGCCACGGTGCCGATGCCGAACGCCAGCACGGTCTCGATCAGGGTCACGCCCAGGTGCAGGTAGATATCGCGCTCGACGAAAAACCAGTTCCAGATGCGTTGCGCCACCATCAGCGGCTCGCCGAAGAAAAAGGCGACCTGCTGCGATCGCGTGGCCACGTGCCACACGCCGAGGATCACCACCAGCACGAGCAGCTGCCATACGCGCAGCATGCCCTTGGAATCAGTACGGAATGCCATCGGGATTCAGTTCTTGTTTTGAATGGGGACGCAGGTCGAAACGGTTCAGGCGACCTTGCGCTGCTGGGCATAGCCCTTGAGCACTTCCTCGCGCAGCACGTCCCAGATCGCGGCGTGCAGCTCGACAAAGCGCGGATGGTTGCGGATCTCGGCCACGTCGCGCGGGCGCGGCAGGTCGATCGCGAACTCGCCGATCGGATGCGTGCCGGGGCCGGCCGACAGCACCACCACGCGGTCGCTCATGGCGATGGCCTCGTCCAGGTCATGGGTGATGAAGAGCACCGCCTTGCGCTTGGCGGCCCAAAGCTCCAGCACCTCGTTCTCCATCAGCTGGCGGGTCTGGATGTCGAGCGCGGAGAACGGTTCGTCCATCAGGATGATGTCCGGGTCCAGCACCAGCGTCTGCGCCAGCGCCACGCGCTTGCGCATGCCGCCCGAGAGCTGGTGCGGGTAGCGGTCGCCAAACCCGCCCAGGCCCACGCGGCGCAGCCATTCCTCGCCCTGCTGCACCGCCTCGGCGCGCGCTGTACCGCGGAATTCCAGGCCGGCGACGACGTTGTCGAGCGCGCTGCGCCACGGCATCAGCGCCTCAGTCTGGAACATATAGCCGGCGCGCCGGTTGATGCCGCGCAGCGGCTCGCCGAACACGCGCACCTCGCCGCTGGAAGGCTCCAGCAGGCCGGCGCCGACATTCAGCAGCGTCGACTTGCCGCAGCCGGTGGGACCGACCACCGATACGAATTCGCCGGGCTGGATCGACAGCGTGACGTCCTTGACCGCGGTATAGCGCTGGCTGCGGTCATCGCGCGAGACAAAGGTGCAGGTGACCTGGTCGAGTGAAAGTGCGGGAATGCTCATGATGAACCGTCTCAGACCCGCCACGGCGCGCAGAGCGCGGCGCGGGCGAGTGATGATGGATAAGCCGTCGCTGCCGCAAAGCAAAGGCCCGCTGCGGGCAGCGGGCCGATGGCGTCGACGGCAGGAAAATTACTTGTACTTGGCGTTGGCCTTCTGCACGAACGCGTTGGTATAGGTCTCTTCCAGCTTGATCGACTTGCCCTTCAGTTCGGCGTCGAACTGGCCCAGCGCGTTGAGCGCGGTGCGCGGGCCGTCGGCCGGCATGGTGCCGTCCGGCGAGATCGCTTCCTTGACCTTGTCCCATGCGGCCAGGTACAGCGCGCGGTCGCCCAGCAGGTAGCTTTCCGGCACGGTCTTGACGATGTCGGACGGGCCCGCCTTCTGCAGCCACTTGAGCGCGCGCACCATGGCGTTGGTGAGCGCCTGCGTGGTGTTCGGGTTCTGCTGGATAAAGGCCTGCGACGCATACAGGCAGCCCGACGGCATGTTGCCGCCGAACACCGCCTGGGTGTCCTTCAGCGTGCGGGTGTCCGAGGCGATGCGCACTTCGTTCTTCTGCGTCAGCATCGACACCACCGGATCCAGGTTGGCCATGGCATCGATCTGGCCCGAACGCATCGCCGCCACCGCGCCGGCGCTGGCGCCGACGCCGATGAACGACACGTCCGACGGCTTCAGGCCATGCTTGGCCAGCACGAAGTTGGCCATCATGTTGGTCGACGAACCCGGCGCGGTCACGCCGATCTTCTTGCCCTTCAGGTCGGCGACCGACTTGAAGTTGGGCATGGTCTTGTTCGACACCACCAGCACGATCTGCGGGGCGCGGCCCTGCAGCACGAATTCCTGGTAGCGCTGGCCCTTGGCCTGCAGGTTGATGGTGTGCTCGTAGGCGCCCGAGACCACGTCGGCGCTGCCGCCCACCACCGCCTGCAGTGCCTTGGCGCCGCCGGCGAAGTCGACGATCTCGACGTCCAGCCCTTCTTCCTTGAAGTAGCCGAGGCGCTCGGCGATGGTCAGCGGCAGGTAATAGAACAGGTTCTTGCCGCCGACCGCGATGGTGACCTTGGTCTTCTCGGGCTTGCCCTGTGCCAGGGCATGGCCGAAGGTGAACCAGCCGGCCAGGAACAGCGCCAGCGCGATCAGGAATTGCTTCCAGAATTTCTTGTTATACATGCGAGATCTCCTACCCGTGTGGACTGGCGCCGCGGCAACGAGCGCTTGAAAGGGGGGGCGCCGCGGTGCGGCAAATTGCCATGCTACCGGGCGGCGCGGTGCGCCGCATCGGTATCTATACCTAGCAAACCCGCCAGCTTAGCGCCCTTACCTTTCGATCACCTTGCCGCGGCCACGGTCGTCATTCGGCGTGGATGTCGGCGGACTTGATCACCTTCGCCCAGCGCGCCAGCTCGGCCTTCTGGTATTGCGCCAGCTGCTGCGGATTCATGTACTTGGCCTCGGCGCCCAGTTCCTCGGCCTTCTTGCGGAAGGCCTCGGTGCGCATGATCTTGTCGATCTCGCCGGTCAGCTTGTCGACCACCGGCTTGGGCGTGCCCGCCGGCGCGTACATCGCAAACCACGACGACACGTCGAGGTCGGGGTAGCCGGCCTCGGGCGCCGACGGCACGTCCTTCAGGCTGGGCAGACGGGTCTTGCTGGTCACTACCAGCGGACGCAGCTTGCCGGCGGCGATATGGCCCATCAGCGGCGGCGGCGTGGTGATGGTCAGGTCAACCGAGCCGCCCAGCAGGTCGGTCATGGCCGGGCCGGTGCCCTTGTACGGCACGTGGGTGATCTTGGTGCCGGCCATCTGGTTCAGCAGCTCGGTCGACACGTGCTGCAGCGAGCCGTTGCCCGACGAGGCGTAGTTGAGCTTGTCCGGGTTGGCCTTGGCGTAGGCCACCAGTTCTTTCAGCGACTTGACCGGCAGGCTCGGGCGCACCACCAGCACCTGCGGCGCCGACAGGATATTGGCCACCGGGGCAAAATCCTTGACCGGATCCCACGACAGGTTCTTCACCAGCAGCGGCGTGATTACGTGGAAGCCCGAGTACTGCAGCATCAGCGTGTAGCCGTCGGGCTTGGCGCGCGCCACCAGGCTTGCGGCGATGCCGCCGTTGCCGCCGGGACGGTTGTCGACCACCACCGGCTGGCCGAGCGCCTTGGACAGCGGCTCGGCAATCATGCGGGCGGCGAGGTCGGTGGTGCCGCCGGCCGCGGCCGATACCACCAGCGTTACCGGCCGGGCGGGATAGCTGCCGTCCTGTGCGAGGGCCGCCGGGGCGAACCACGCCGCGCCGATTGCCGCGAGCGTCGAGACGATTGCCTTGCGCCGTGCGGGCATGGCGGGCTGGGGTTGATGGGCTTGCTTCATGAGGGTCTCCGTTTGGTCTTGTGGATACGTTGTCGTGGTGCGCGTGCAGGGCTACGCCTGCCCGGCAAAATGCTCTGCCAGCCAGGCCGGCGCCTGGTGCGTGCGCAGGCGCGGCCCCGCGCTCAGCAGCTGGCTCTTGAGGTCGCGCCCGACCAGTTCCGGCATGCCGGCGACCACGTCGAGCAGCGCGCCCAGGTCGACGCCGGTCTGCACGCCCATGCAGTCGAACATGTGGACCAGGTCTTCGGTGCTGACGTTGCCGCTGGCACCGGGCGCATAGGGGCACCCGCCCAGGCCGCCGGCGGCCGCGTCGAAGCGCGTCACGCCGGTCTGCCAGGCCGCCACGGCATTGGCCAGGCCCATGCCGCGGGTGTTGTGCAGGTGGATGGTCAGGCCGGTGGCGGGCAGCGCGTCCTGGAAGGCCTGGCACAGCGCCGCGACCTGGTTCGGATAGGCCATGCCGGTGGTATCGCACAGCGTGATGCCGGCCGCGCCGGCGTCGGCGAAGGCGCTGGCCAGCGCCATCACCTCGGCGACATCGACCTCGCCTTCGAACGGGCAGCCGAATACCGTCGACAGCGACACGTTGACCGGCACGCCGGCCGCGCCCGCCTCGGCAATCATCGCCAGCAGCTGCTGCCGCGACTGCGCGCGCGTCATGCGCAGGTTGGCGCGGTTGTGTGTTTCGCTGGCCGACATCACCAGGTTGACCTCGTCGGGGCGGCACGACAGCGCGCGTTCCAGCCCGCGCAGGTTGGGCACCAGCGCGGTGTAGCGCACGCCCGGCTGGCGCCGCATGCGGTGCATCAGGGCCTCGGCATCGGCCAGCGCGGGAATGGCGCGGGCCGAGGTGAACGAGGTGGCCTCGATGCGCGCGAAGCCGCAGGCCGACAGCGCATCGACGAAGGCCACCTTGGCATCGGTCGGCACCACCACCGGTTCGATCTGCAGGCCGTCGCGCGGCGCGACTTCATTGATCTCGACGCGGGCCGGGCCGCGCAACGGGTTGGCGGCGGCGCTCATGCGATCACCTTGCGCGCGCGCAGATCGGCAATGGCGGCGTCGTCGAAGCCGGCCTGCTTCAGCACCGCATCGGTATGCTCGCCCAGCGCCGGCGCTCGGTCATGGATGGCGCCGGGGCTGGCCGACAGCTTGGGCACCACGCCCGGCACTTCCACGGTCAGGCCGCCGGCCGAGGTCACCGACTCGATCACGCCGCGGGCGCGGTAGTGCGGGTCTTCGGCGATGTCCTTGACGGTATAGATGCGGCCCGACGGCACCTGCGCGTCGCGCAGCACCGCCAGCGCCGACTCGACCGTCTGCGTGCGGGTCCAGTCGGCGATCGCGGCATCGATCTCGTCGACGCGCGCGACGCGGCCGTCGTTGCGCTCCAGCGCGGGATCGTCGGCCAGGTCGGCGCGGCCGATGGCGAGCATCATGCGCTTGAAGATGGCGTCGCCGTTGGCCGCCACCAGCACGTATTCGCCGCTGGCGCAGGGATAGGCGTTGGAAGGCGCGATCCCCGGCAGCGCGCCGCCGGCGGGCTGGCGCACCGCGCCGAAGGCCGAGTATTCGGGCAGCAGGCTTTCGCTCAGGTTGAACAGCGACTCGTACAGCGCCACGTCGATCACCTGCCCTTCGCCACCGCGCGCATCGCGCTGGTACAGCGCCAGCAGCACGCCCATGGCGCCGTGCAGGCCGGCGATGGTGTCGCCCAGCGACAGGCCGGCGCGCACCGGCGCGCGGCCGGGCTCGCCGGTCAGGTGGCGCAGGCCGGCCATGGCCTCGGCCACCGCGGCAAAGCCGGGCTCGTCCTTCTTCGGGCCGGTCTGGCCGTAGCCGGACACGCGCAGCATGATCAGGCGCGGGTTGTCGGCATGCAGCACGTCCCAGCCCAGGCCCCACTTCTCCATGGTGCCGGGGCGGAAATTCTCGATCAGCACATCGGCCTCGGCGGCCAGCTTGCGCACCAGCGCCTGCCCTTCCGGCTGGCGCAGGTCGATGCAGACCGATTCCTTGTTGCGCGACTGCGCCTCCCACCACACCGAGGTGCCCTCATGCAGCATGCGCCATTTGCGCAGCGGGTCGCCCTGCCCGGGCGGCTCGACCTTGATGATGTGGGCGCCAAAGTCGGCCAGGGTCTTGGCGGCAAAGGGGCCGGCGATGAGTTGTCCGAGTTCGAGGACGCGAATGCCCTCAAGGATCTGTTGCGCCATGGGTGTCTCCGTGCGATGCGGCAGTCTTGTTGCAGTGCGGCAGCGCCATTGACTGGCTTGCCATACATTGCGTTCGGACGGAGTTTGCCCCAGCGCGGGGCCGGCCAGGAATCGGCAATCGGAGAAGCGGGCTTTCTCGGAACGCGAAAGGCCGCGTGGAGCCTGGCCGCAGGCGCGTCAGAACGGCGCGCGATCCCCGCACAGGTGGGTGATCAACAGCCGCGCCGAGACCGTCAGGCCGGCCGGATCGCGCAGCCCGATCAACAGCGAGCGCCGTGCCCAGGCGTCCTGCAGCGTCACCAGCGACAGCCCCATCGACTTGACGTGCGGCTCGGCCGCGATGCGCGGCAGCACGCCCACGCCCAGCCCGGCCATCACCATGCGGCACATGGCGTCGAAGCTGCGCACCTGGATTCGCAGCCGGAACGGCCGGTCAAGCCGGCTGCTCTCCTCCAGCAGGCGCGCCGCCAGCGAGGTTTCCTGCGGCAGGCTGACGAAATCGAATTCGAGCGTATCGGCGTAGTGCACCGGGCCGCGCGCGGCCAGCGGATGGTTGGGCGGGGTGATGATGACCAGCTCGTCCTGGCGGTATTCGACCGTCATCAGCCCGGCGGCGGGCGTGCGGTCGGCAAAGATGCCGACGTCGGCACGGTTCTCGACCAGCGCCGCAACGATGTCGCGGGAGTTCTGCTCTTCCAGCTCGATGCGGATGGTCGGATGGCGCTGCATGAACGAGGCCAGGTCATCGGGCAGGAACTGCGTGATCGCCGAGGTGTTGGCGCACACCCGGACCTGCCCGCGCACGCCGGAGGCGTAGTCCGACATCACGCCGGCCATGCGCTCGACGTCCTGCAGGATGGTCAGCGCATGGTGGAAGCAGGCCTGGCCGGCCTCGGTCAGCTGCACGCCGGCGGCATGGCGAAAGAACAGCGGCGCACCGACCGCGGTCTCGAGGTCGGAAATGCGCTTGCTCGCCGCCGCCACCGCCAGGTGCGACTGGCGCGCGCCGGCCGAGATGCTGCCCTGCCGGGCCACGGCAACGAACAAGCCAAGCGTGACGAGATCGAAGCGGGCCAGGTTCATGGAAGCGGACGGGAAATGAAAGCGGGCGCGCCGGTGGCAGTGCCTGCGACCGGCACGCCGGCCGGCGCGGCGGCGTTCAGAGGTTGCGGCGGTCCATCACCGCGCGGGCGATGGTGCCGGCATCGACATACTCCAGCTCGCCGCCCACCGGCACGCCGCGCGCCAGGCGCGACACCTTGAGGCCGCGCGCCTTGAGCATCTCGCCGATGTAGTGCGCGGTGGCCTCGCCTTCGCTGGTGAAATTGGTGGCGACGATGACTTCGCCGACCGGGCCGCCCAGCTCGGGCTCGGTGGCGCGCGCCAGCAGCCGGTCCAGGTGGATCTCGCGCGGGCCGATGCCGTCCAGCGGCGAGAGCCGGCCCATCAGCACGAAATACTTGCCGCGGTAGGTCAGGGTCTGCTCGATCATGACCTGGTCGGCCGGCGTTTCCACCACGCACAGCACCGAGGCGTCGCGGCGGTCGTCCAGGCAGGTCTCGCAGATTTCCTGCTCGGTGAAGGTGTTGCAGCGCTGGCAGTGGCGGATATGGTCCGCCGCGCCGCGCAGCGCATCGCCGAGCTTGCGCGCGCCCTCGCGGTCGTGCTGCAGCAGGTGGTAGGCCATGCGCTGGGCGGACTTGGGCCCGACGCCGGGCAGCACCCGCAGCGCCTCGACCAGCGCCTGCAGCGAAGTCGGCGACGACGCTTTCACAATCGCCTTAGAACGGCAGCTTGAAGCCCGGCGGCAGCGGCAGGCCCGAGGTCATCGAGCCCATCTTTTCCTGCGTGGTGGCCTCGGCCTTGCGCACGGCGTCGTTGAAGGCCGCCGCGACCAGGTCTTCCAGCAGGTCCTTGTCCTCGCCCTCGGCCAGCAGGCTGGGGTCGATGGTGACGCGCTTGACGTCGTTCTTGCAGGTCATCACCACCTTGACGAGACCGGCGCCGGACTGGCCCTCGACCTCGATCAGGGCCAGCTGCTCCTGCATCTTCTTCATGTTTTCCTGCATCTGCTGGGCCTGCTTCATCAGCCCGGCGAGTTGACCTTTCATCATGATGGAGTGCTCCTGGATTCGGTAAGAGTTCGGTGACGGAAATTCGGTAACGCCAGCCTGGCCGCCGGTCAGGCGGCGCGCGGCTGGATCGAGCCTGGCACGATCTGGCCGCCGAAGTCGCGCAGCAGCCCCTGCACGAAGGGATCGGCCTCGATCGCGGCCTCGGCCTGGCGCTGGCGTTCGGCACGGGCCTCGGCGTCGGCGGCGGCGGCGGTGACCGTGACCCCGCCGACCTCGCAGACCACGCGCACCGGCTCGCCGAAGTGGTCGCCCAGCGCCTGCTGCAGCCGCTCGGCGACGCCGTTCTCGCCCAGCGCCGCGACCGGGATGCGCAGGTGGAAGGTACGCCCGACCACCTGCGTCAGTTCGCTCTGGTACGCCAGCTGCTGCGCCAGGCCCTTCAGCGGCAGGCCTGCGGCCAGCACCGGCCAGTCGCCGGTGAAGACCGGCGGGGTGCCGTCCTCGCCCGCGGCGGGCGGGCGCGGCGCGACGAATTTGGCAGACTCCGGCGCGGCCGCGGCCTGCGGCACGGCAGTGGGCTCGCGCACGGGCCCGGTCTCGCGCGCCGGGGATGGCGCCGGGCGCGAGACGTTGCGCGGCGCCGCAGCACGCGCTGGGGGTTCGCTGAAACCGTAGTCGTTGTAGCCCGGATCGCTGTCATAGGGTCCGATCACGGGCAGGTCGGGCGGCAGTTCTTCCCACGGCGGCACATCGCTGCCACCGGCGACCTCCCACGGCGGCACCGATTCCGGTTGCGGTTTGGCGGCCACGGGGCGTGCCGCGGGCACTGCCGCCGGTGCGGGCGGCTGCGGCGCTGCCGGCCGCGAAACAGGAGCCGCTGCCGGGGCCGCTGCCGGAGCCGGTGCCGCAGCGGGACGGCTCGCGGCTACGGCCGCGGGGGCGCGCAACGGCTGCGCCGGCGGCCGCTGCGCGGCGGCCGGCGCGGCTGGCATGGCCGGTGCCGGCGCCTTGCGGGCGCCGCCGCGGGCAGCGGAAGCCTGGCGTGCGGCGGCCAGCGCCGCGGCTGCAGGCGACATCGCGCCGCCTGGCGCGCGCGCCGGCGCGGATTCAGCCACGGCAACCGGGGCCGGCGCGGCGGCAGGCTCAGCCACCGGCGCGGCTGGCGCAACCGTGGACGGCACCGCGGCTGGCACCGGCGGGGAATCGGTCATGGCTGCAGCTGGCGCGGCCGGGGCAACCGGCGCAGCGGCTACAGGCGCCGCCTGGCGTGCCTCGGCCGGTCGCGCCGCCATCGGCATGCCGGCATTGCGCGGGCGTGAAGGCGCTGCGCCGCCGCCCTGCCCCGCCGTGGCGGCCGGTTCGGACGATGGCCGGAATGCCAGCATGCGCAGCAGCGTCATGGTGAAGCCGGCGTATTCGTCCGGGGCCAGCGCCAGTTCGCTGCGGCCCAGGTTGGCGATCTGGTAGAACAGCTGCACTTCCTGCGCGTCGAACACGCCGGCCAGGCGCCGCACCTCGTCGGCTTCGGGCCATTCGTCCTGCACCGACGCCGGCACGGCCTGCGCCAGCGCCACCTTGTGCAGCAGCGAACCCAGGTCCTGCAGCGCGCCGGCGAACGACAGGCTGCGGTCGGCCATGGCATCGGCGATCGCCAGCATGGCGGCGCCGTCCTCGGCGGCCAGCGCGTCGAGCAGCTGCACCAGGTAACCCTGGTCGATCGCGCCCAGCATGCCGCGCACGGCTTCCTCGGACACCTGCCCCGCGCTGTAGGCGATGGCCTGGTCGGTCAGCGACAGCGCATCGCGCATCGAGCCATGCGCGGCCTGGGCCAGCAGCCGCAGCGCGTTGCCGTCGTGGGCGATGCCTTCCTGCGCCAGGATATGGTCCAGGTGCGAGACGATATGTCCCGGCGGCATCTGCTTCAGGTTGAACTGCAGGCAGCGCGACAGCACCGTCACCGGGATCTTCTGCGGGTCGGTGGTGGCGAGGATGAACTTGACGTGCCCGGGCGGCTCTTCCAGCGTCTTCAGCATGGCGTTGAAGGCGTGGTTGGTCAGCATGTGCACTTCGTCGATCATGTAGACCTTGAAGCGCCCGGCGGTGGGAGCGTAGACGGCCTTGTCGAGCAACTGCGCCATCTCGTCGACGCCGCGGTTGGAGGCGGCGTCCATCTCGATGTAGTCGACGAAGCGGCCGCTGTCGATTTCCTGGCAGGCCTTGCACTGCCCGCACGGCTCGGCGGTGATGCCGCCGCTGCCGTCAGGGCCGGTGCAGTTCAGGGCCTTGGCCAGGATCCGCGACAGCGTGGTCTTGCCGACCCCGCGCGTGCCGGTGAACAGGTAGGCGTGGTGCAGCCGCTGTTGTTCCAGCGCGTGCGTGAGCGCGCGGACCACGTGCTCCTGGCCGACCAGCGTGGTGAAATCCCTGGGGCGCCATTTGCGCGCTAGAACTTGATAACTCATGGCGGCGATTGTAGCAAAAGGCGGCCCCGCTCCGGCCGCCCGGGCGCCGGTGCGGGCGTCTTTATCCGGCCCCGGCGCCGGCGGCCCGCGCCGGTGGCCGCCGGCCACCCGCAGCCCGGCTCAGCCGCACTCGCCGACGTAGCCGCAATTGGCGCATTTGGCGCAACCGTCGACCTTGTGCAGGGCGTGCGCGCCACACTCCGGGCAGGGCTTGCCGGTGCCCACGCCGGGCGCGCCCGGCGCCGCGCTGGCCGCTCCGGCAAGGTCGGCCCCGGCCGCCTGCGCGCCGCCGTCGCGCTGCGCCAGCCGCGCCGCCAGCGCAGCCACCGGCACCTGGCCGCCGTCGGCATCGAGGAAGCCGCGCTTGATCAGGATGCGCTGCAGCGCATAGCCCAGCGCCGCGACCTCGGAGTCATGGAAGCGCGGCACCTCGGTGCCATCCTGGCGCACCAGCGTGCCGTAGCGCACCGTGCCCTTGTCCCACACCACGTTGCGCATGTCGGCCAGCGCCTTGGCCACGGAGCCGCCCGAGCGCGCCACCATCGACAGCAGCCGCATGGTCGAGGTGATCCATTGCTGGCCCTCGCTGCGCTGGCCCGCCGGCATGAAGAACTCCACCGGGCGCTCGATCTCCACCGGCTTGCCGTCGGCGACGCCGGCGACGCGCATGAAATTGACGGTCAGGTAGACGGTCTTGTGGCCCTCGTAGGTCAGGTATTCGACCTTGGAGGTCACGCCTTCCAGGTCGCCCACCGGCCGGCTGCCGAACGGGCGCACCAGCGGGTTGTCGTCGGCCGCGGGCACGGCGGGCGCGGCGGGCGCATCGACCGACAGCACCGCGCCCAGCACCGGGTTCGGCCGATAGGTCGCCAACCCCTTCAGGCCGGCCTTCCAGGCCTCGAGGTAGAGGTTGCGGAAGGCCTCGTACGGATAGTCCTCCGGCACGTTGACGGTCTTGCTGATGCTGGTGTCGATATACGGCTGCACCGCTTCCAGCATCCGCATATGGTCCAGCGCCGACATCTGCAGCGCGGTGACGAACGCGTCGGGCAACTGCGCCATGTCGGCCCCCATGTGACGGTAGAGCCGCCACGCATGGTCCGCCACCTCGAAGCTGCGGTAGCTGTTGTCCGGCATGCGCTTCTTGCGGTTGTAGGTCCACGAGAAGGCCGGTTCAATGCCATTCGACGCATTGTCGGCAAAGGCCAGCGTGATGGTGCCGGTCGGTGCGATCGACAGCAGGTGCGAGTTGCGCAGCCCGTGGCGGTCGATGGCCTCGCGCACCGGCTCAGGCAGCCGGCTGGCAAAGCCGCTCTGCAGGTAGGCACCGGCATCGAACAGCGGAAAGGCGCCCTTCTGCGCCGCCAGTTCGGTCGATGCCAGGTAGGCCTCGTCGCGCATGCGTTCCGAGATCCGCGCCGCCAGCTGCCGCGCCGGCTCGGTGTCGTAGCGCAGCCCCAGCATCACCAGCGCGCTGCCCAGCCCGAGGAAGCCCAGCCCGACGCGGCGCTTGGCGTGGGCCTCGGCCTGCTGTTCGGGCAACGGCCAGAAGGTCACGTCGAGCACGTTGTCGAGCATGCGCGTGGCCACGCGTACCACCTCGGCAAAGGCGTCGAAGTCGAATGCGGCCTGCGGCGTGAACGGCTGGCGCACGAAGCGGGTCAGATTGATCGAGCCCAGGCAGCAGCAGCCATAGGACGGCAGCGGCTGCTCGGCGCAGGGGTTGGTGGCCTCGATGCGCTCGCAGTAATAGAGGTTGTTGTCGGCGTTGATCTGCGACAGGAACAGGATGCCCGGCTCGGCATGGTCGTAGGTGGCCTGCATGACCTGGTCCCACAGGTTGCGCGCCGGCACGCGTCGGTACACCCATTGCCCGTCGTCGCGGCGGTACGCGCCGGCGGCGATCATGTCGGCGCCCGGCTCGGCCTCATGCACCAGCTCGACCTCGGCATCGGCCTGCACCGCCTGCATGAAGTCATCGGTGACGCCGATGGAGATATTGAAGTTGCTGAGGTCGCCCTTGTCCTTGGCGTGGATGAAGCTCTCGATATCGGGATGGTCGCAGCGCAGCACGCCCATCTGCGCGCCGCGGCGCGCGCCGGCCGATTCCACCGTGGCGCACGAGGCGTCGAACACCTTCATGAACGACACCGGCCCCGAGGCGCGCGAATGCGTGGCGCGCACCAGCGCGCCGGCCGGGCGAATCGCCGAGAAGTCATAGCCCACGCCGCCGCCGCGGCGCATGGTTTCGGCGGCCTGCGCCACCGCGGTGTAGATGCTGGGGCGTCCGTCGCGCGGCTCCGACACCGAATCGCCCACCGGCTGCACGAAGCAGTTGATCAGCGTGGCCTGGATGCCGGTGCCCGCCGCCGAATTGATGCGGCCGGCCGGCACGAAGCCGTTTTCCTGCGCCCACAGGAAGCGCGCGCTCCAGGCTTCGCGCTGGTCCTCGGGCTCGGCCTGCGCCAGCGCGCGCGCCACGCGCTGCCTGACATCGGCAATGCTGCGCTCTTCGCCCTTGGCGTATTTCTCGAGCAGGACTTCGGTGGAGATTTCCTGCGGCGCCAGCGCGCCGCGAATGATCTGGTCGTTTGCGTTCATGTATTGGCTCACCTCATGTGCGGGTCGGTGAATGGTCGGGCCAGCGCGGCATGCATTGCCTGCGCCAGATCAATCCGGCGCCATGGCGCGGGCAATGACCCGCACCCGCCAAGGGCATTCGATGCAAATTCTGCGCGCGCCCGCGCTCTGGGGTACAATGCCGCTCGGACGGGCCTCCTCGCATGGTGGCGCGGTCAACCTGGTCAGGTCGGGAACGAAGCAGCCACAGCCGTTTTCCGCCAGTGCCGAGGGTCAGGCTCGTCCACCTCACACTCCCCTTCCGCAGCACCTTCCGTAGTACCCCTTCCCTCCAGCCTGTCCAGCTCGCGCGCCAGCGGCTCGCAGCGCAGTCCCTGTCACTTTAGTACAGCCGAGCCACCATCGCGCGCGCCATGCGGCCCATTTTGCGCCCATTTGGACCCATGCGCCGTTGCCGGCGCGCCGCGCCTGCGTTCAGAACAGCGAGCCTTGTTGCGGAACCTGCGGCGCGAGGTGCTCGGCCAGAATCCATTCGCCCTCGGCAGTGGCCACGCCCGCCTCGATGCGCTTGCCGGGGAACATCGGCGCGATCGCCGCCGTGTAGCGGCCCAGCTGCGCGCGATAGGCGGCGTGCTCCTGCGGCAGCAAACGCAGCTTGTAGTCGATGACGACGACGCGGTCGTCGAATTCCACCAGCCGGTCGATACGCAGCAGCCGGCCACGCGCGTCGTACAGCTCGACCTCGTTGCGCGCGCTGCGCGCCTTGTCCGCGGCCAGCAGCGGCGCCAGCGCCGGCGCGCGCAGCATCGCCGCCACTGCAGCCAGCGCCTCTTCCACCTGTTGCCGCCAGGCCGACCGTGCCGCCGCGGTGTGCGCGCCGGTCAGCGGGAACCAGCGCAATACCGTATCGATCGCGGGCACGCCGGCAAAGGCTTCGGGATAGCGCGTCAGGCGTTCCAGCAGCGCATGCACCAGTTCGCCATGGCGGGCTGCGGCGGCGTTGAAGACGATGCCCTCCGACTCGTCCGAGGCTTCCTCGTCATCGGCAAGGGCGGGCTGTCGCAGATCATCGACGGCATCGCGGTAGCGCAGCCTGAAGTCGGTGAAGCGCACCGGCTCGCTCGGTCGCGCGGGCAGCAGTGCTTGCGCACCGGCCGCATCGCCGTGCGCGTCAGGATAGGCCGGCACCATTTCGCCGACGCCCGCGGCCTGCAGCCGCACATACCAGCTGCCGGCGATCTCGGCATTGCCCTCGCCGGCACCGGCGCGGCTGGCGCGGCCCTTGACGCCGCTGACCAGCAGGCCCTGCTGCGCACGCGTCATGGCCACGTACAGCAGGTTCCAGTTCTCGCGCTCGCCCAGCGCCGCCTCGGCTTCGAACAGCGGCGCGCGCGCCAGCCCGCGCTCGCTGCGCTTGCCGTACGCGGAGAAATGACGCGGCACCGGCGACGACGGCGGCCAGTCGACCAGGATGCCGCCACGGTCCGCGGCCGGCTCGCTGTGGTTGGCATCGAGCAGCACCACGAACGGCGCTTCCAGTCCCTTGGCGGCATGCACGGTCAGGATATGGACCGCGTCGAGGCCGGCGTAGGCCGGATCGTCGTCGGCCGGCTCGAGGTCTTCGGCGCGCTCGCCCATGCCGCCTTCGTCGGGGCTCTCGCCTTCGTCGCCGCGGCGGATTTCCTGCAGCTCGTCGATGAACTTCGGCAGGCTCGGATAGCGCCCGCCATCGAGGTCGAGCGACAGTTTCAGGAAGGCGTCGAGGTTGGCCAGCACCTGCTCGCGGATATCCGGCGGCGCGGCCTCGGCGTAGCGCCGCCGCACCTCGCCGCCGTGGAAGATCTGGTCGATCAGGTCATGCACCGGCTGGTGCGGCGCGATGCGCAGCCACTGCCGCAACCGCGGCACGCCTTCGCGCAGCGCGTCGGAAACCTGCGCCGGCAATCCTCCGGCCTCGAGGCGTGCCCACCAGCCGCCCTCGCCCTCCATTTGCGCAAGGGCCAGCAAGTCGTCGTCAGTGGCGCCCACCAGCGGGCTTTTCAAGACGTGCGCCAGGTCCAGGTCCGACTCGGGCGTCATCAGGAAGGCCAGCAGCGCCGACAGGTCGAGCGCCTCGAGCGTGGCCAGCAGGCCGCCGCGGCGCGGGCTCAGGCACGGGATGCCGGCCTCGCGCAGGGCGCGCTCATAGTCGGCCAGATGGGTCTTGCGGCGCACCAGCAGGTGCATGTCGCTCCAGCGCGCGGGCCGCTGCGTGTTGCCTTCGTGCACCGGCACGGTATCGCGCACCAGCCGCAGCCACGCCGCCACGCGTCGCCCTTCTTCCAGCCGCAGCGAATCGCCGGCCTGCCGGCGCGGCTGCAGCAGCGTGTCGCGATGCGCGGATGCAGATGCGGCCGATCCATCGTCCGCATCTTCCGCCGCGCTTTCACTGGCTTCATCGGGCTCCACCAGCGGCAACAGCCAGACCGGCCCGCCGCAGCCGCCCAGCGCCGTGGTCTGGGTCGAGTACAGCGGATAGCGGCCCTCGGCGCGCGCGCTGTCGAACACGGCGTTGACCCAGTCCAGCACTTCGGCGCGGTTGCGCCGGGTCCGGTTGGTGCGCAGCACGGTGGCGCCGAACGCGTCGCGCAGCATCTCGCCGGCGGCGCCGAAGAGCCTGGCATCGGCGCGGCGGAAACGGTAGATCGATTGCTTGGGATCGCCCACCAGGAACACCGTCGGGCGCTCGCCCAACCCCGCATACCCGGCCAGCCAGCCCTGCAGGATGCGCCATTGCAGCGGGTTGGTGTCCTGGAACTCGTCGAGCAGCAGGTGGCGGTAGCGCGCATCGAGCCGCACCTGCAGGTAGGTCGCGGTCTCCTCGTCCGACATCAGCCGCGCGGCCTGCCATTCGAGGTCGGCGAAATCCATCGCGCGCTGCTCGTCCTTGTGCTGCTGGTAGCGCCTCAGCAGTGCATCGCCGATGCGGAACAGGGCCTGGTTGATCGCCAGCACCGCGGCTTCACAGCAGCGCGCGCTGATGTCGTCGAGCATCGCGCAGATCGCGGCATGCTCGTCCAGCAGCGCATCGACCATGCCCTCACCGCCCGCGGCCTTGGCCAGCGCCGCGGTGCGCCGCAGCGAGCGCGGCCCGCCCGTGGCGGTGAAGAACGCCGCGCGCAGCTGCGCGAACACGCGTTCGGCGGGCTTGCCGGGCGCGGCGCCGGCCTCGCGCCAGGCGGCGATCGCCATCAGCGCCTCGGTGATGCGGCCGGCGTGGGCCTGCTCGCTCTTGCCGGCCGCGCCCAGGCGCGCCGCCAGCGCTTCGCAGGCATCGCGCCAGCCTTCGTCGGCCAGCGCCTGCAGCAGCACGTCGCCCTGCGCGTCCTCGCCCAGGCAGTCGGACAGCGCCTGCAGCGGGTCGCCGCCCTCCTGCATCGCCCACCATTCGCTGCGGGCGTGGAACATCGCGTCGAGCAGCGCGCGCGCCTGGAAGTCGCCGACGGTATCGACCAGCGTTTCCCACGCGGCGCGCAGCTCGGCGTAGGGCGGCGTGGCCAGCGCGCGCCACACGGGGGCCCAGGCCTCGCGCTTCATGCGCAGCGCATCCTCGCGCAGCGCCGCGCCCGGCACGATGCCCGACGCCAGCGGCGCGCCGCGCAGCAGCGTGCCGAACCAGCCGTGGAAGGTGTCGATCGCCATGCGCCCCGGTGCCGCCAGCACCTGCGCATGCAGCCGGCGCGCGCGCGGCAGCGCCTCGCGCGCGGCTTCGGCGGAAAGGCCGCGCTGCACCAGCGCAGCGATCACGTCGTCGTCGCTGTCGCGCGACAGTTGCGCCAGCACCTCGAGCAGGCGGTCGCGCATTTCTTCGGCCGCCTTGCGCGTGAAGGTGATCGCCAGGATCTCGTGCGGCGCGGCGCCAGCCAGAAGCAGGCGCACCAGCCGCGCCACCAGCAGCCAGGTCTTGCCGCTGCCGGCGCAGGCCTCGACCACCACCGAACGCGCCGGATCGCAGGCCGCGCGCGTGAATTCGGCTTCGGAAACAGGCGCGCCATCGCGCTGGTAAGGCTGGACCTCGTGCAGATCGTGAGGCGTCATGATGTCAGCGCCGGCACGGCGGTGGAGTCCCAGAAACCCTTGCGGCACAGGCCGCGGGCAGTGCAATAGACGCACGCCGACGCATCGCCGAAGGCCGGCAGCCTGGCGCCCTGGCGCAGGCGCATCACGTCGTCGCGCATCTGGCGTTCGAGCCAGGTGACGGCGGCTTCGAAGTCGGGCAGGCCGACCTCGCGCTGCGCCGCCGGCGCGCCGTCGCGCGCACCTTCTAGTGAAACCCAGCTGCCCGCCGCGGCATCGGCGCGCAGCAGGCCGTAGAACGGCAGCTGGCAGTCTTCCTCGACCTCGGCCAGCTTGCGCTTCAGGCGCGTGGCGCTCTGGGTCTTGTAGTCGAGCACGGCGTGCGCGCCGCCGGGCCCCTGGTCGAGCCGGTCGATGCGCCCGGTCAGGCGCAGCGGCTGGCCGTCGGGCATCGGCAGGTCGATGCCGGCATCGAGCTCGCCGCCGCGCCAGAACCAGCCCTCGGCCTCGCGCGTGGACTGCCACGCGACATACGACGGCAGCACCTCGCGCCAACGCCGGTAGTAGGCAATGGCGTTGCCGTCCTCGGCCATCAGCGCGCCGAAGACGTCGTCGGAGATCTCGCCCAGGCGCGCCAGGCGCTGGTCGTCGGACAGCGTCTCGCCGCGCTCGCGCCGCGCCTGCAGCTCCTTGTGGTAGGTCAGCAGCACGCGGTGCAGGGTCTCGCCGATCTCGCGCTTTTCCAGCTCGTCGCTGACCACTTCCAGCCCCGCCAGGCCCAGCATGCGGCCGGCGAAGAATTGGTAGGGGCAGCGCCGCAGCGCGTTGTACGCCTGCGCGCTCCAGCGCACCGGCACCAGCGCGGGCTCGGCGGCGGGGGCCGGCATGCCGCGCACATCGGCGAAGGTCTCGTGCGCCTGCGGCGCGGCGGTGCCTTCGATGCTGACCCTGGCGCGCGCGCAGCACGCCGCCAGCCGCTCGATCCAGCCCGACACGTGGTGCGGCTCGCCGCGGCTGCCATAGCGCTGCCAGGTCAGCACCACGTCGTCGTTGTTCAGCAGCACCTCGGCCAGGTCGCGCGCCTGTTGCGCAAAGCGTGCCTCGCGGTCTTCCAGGTCCAGCTCGCGCCGCATCTGGTTGGAGAAGAACATCAGCTCGGCGGCGCTCGACGGCAGCTGCGCGTCGTCGCAGCCGACGATCACCACGCCCTCGAAGCGTCGCATGCGCGCGCCGTTCAGCGGCAGGATGGTGATGCGCGCGGCCCCGCTGGCCGACGGCTCCTTGTAGGCGACCGATTCCAGCAGCGCCGACAGCATCGCGCGGAACTCGCCCTGCGACAGCGTGGCATGGCCGCCGGTCTCGTCGCGCGGCAGCTCCTGCAGCCGCGCCAGCGCATCGAGCAGCTGGCTGCCGGCATCGTCCGCGGCCAGCGCGGCGCGCATGCCCAGGCCATCGAGCATGCCGTCGAGCCGTTCCAGCCAGGTCGCCAGCGGATGCTGGGCGAAACCGCGCGGCCAGCGCGCGGCCTCGTCGGCCAGCACGGCGATCAGCGCATGGGCCGCGCGGCGCGGCGCCTGCCCGGCATCCTCGTCGTCCCCGGCGGCCTCCTGCGCGTTGGCCGGCGCGTGCGCGAACATCTGGCGCAGCCGCGCCCAGCCGCCGGTAATGCCCTCGCGCCGCACCTGGCGCTCGAGCAGCGCGATGGCCGCGCCGCGCGCGGCGACATCGGGCAGGCAGAACGGGCTCTTGAGCAGGTCCAGCAGCGCGGCGGTATCGCCATCGCGCACCAGCAGGTCGAACCAGCGCATCAGCGCGGCGGCGGCGCGCGTGGTCGACAGCTTCCAGCCGGTCTCGTCGCGCACCGGCGCGCCGGCGCGGGCCAGCAGCGCGCGTGCGCGGCGTGCCACCACGCGGTCGTGCGCGACCAGTGCCACCTGGCGTCGTCCCGCATTGAGCCACTGCACCAGCTGCGCCGCCGCGGCGGCAGCTTCATCCTCGAAGCGGGCACAGCCGATGACGCGCACCGACGGGCGCTGCGGCGGCAGCGCGGGCATCGCCGGCGGGGCCGCGTGGAGCGCGGCCTCATCGTCGCCGGCGATCCTGGCTTCCGGCCACAATGCCAGCAGCGCGTGGTACCAGCCGGCCTCGCCTTGCTCCTGCCCGCTCCAGTCGTAGCCCACCTGCAGCACCGGCACCAGTTCGGCGGCATCGCGCAGGAACGCGGCCTCGAGCGGCGTGGGCGGGGTCGGCGCAATCCAGACCACCGGGCCGCGCAGCTGCTGCGACAGTTCGCGCAGCGCGCGGCGCTTCGCCGGCAGCGGATCGTCGGGCCCGGACAGCGCCTGCCAGAACGCCAGCACGATGCGGGCTTCCTCGCCCAGGAACCGCTCCGACAGATGCGCATAGGTCCGCGCCAGCGCGCCCTGCAGCAGGCCCGCGCGATCGTCGCCGTCGACCTCGTCGTCGTCGCGGATGGCGGCGTCTTCGAGCCAGCGCGCGCTGAGCTCGTCGCAGATCGCCAGCAGCGTCTGCGACAGGCCCCAGGCCGCGGTTTCGTTCTGCGCGCCGAAGGCCCGGCGCAGCCAGTCCTGACCGCGCACCGCCTGCTGCACGGCGAGCAGGCGCGCGGCCGGGCTGCGTACCGGCGCGCCCTCGGGCGGCAGGTCGAGCAGCCAGTGGCCCAGCGTCAGCACGCGCGGCAACAGCCGCGGCCGTCCGGACGCACGCGCCGCGGCGTCCAGCGCCTGGCGCACGCCCGGAATCTGCGCGGCAGTCGGCACCACCACGTGCGCGTCCGCCTCGGGCGCGCCGCAGCGGTCGAGGAAATACCAGGCAGCGGTGGCTGCCTGCTCGAGAAAATCAGGACCGGGGTGAAAGCTCAGCGACGTCATGGACCGTCATTGGGTCGTCGGCCGCAAGGATGCGGGAACGGCGTCGGGTTGGAACGAATCAGGAAGCAACGAATGGCAACCATGGCGCGGCGGCGCCGGCCGGCACGTCCGGCGGCGCAGGCACCGCGGAACGGGGACAGCCGCGCCGCTTCAGTCAGATCCGCCTTCCAGGCGGGCGCGGATCTCGCGCGCGGTTTCGAGCAGGCCTTCGTAGCCCGAGCGCGCATGCTCGGGCAGGTCGGGGTCGCCCACCAGCGTGCCGAGCGTTTCGATGATGCTGTAGACCAGCCCGCGCGCTGCGCCGCTGGCGATGCTGTTGGTCTCCACGGCGCTGCTGAGATGGTCCAGCGCATCGCTCAGGTGGTCGACGTCCGGCGCCTGGCCGGGCTCGGACTGCGAAGGCTTGCGGGGATCGGTGTTCATGTCGGTGACCTAGTCAGGGGGCGCAGGGGCATGGATGGTGCGCCGCGGGTCGCCCGGCGGGCGTCGTGCGGACCGCTTCTATTCTACGCGCACGCCGCACGCATCCGGCACCCCGGCGCACGCAAGTGCATTCCATGACACCCACCCCTGGCCGGCACGCCGATTGGGCAAATCTCTCGCCGCCATTGAAAATAAGCATTTCAATGAATTAAGCCTTTGCACCAGAATGACGGCATTGTTTGCGGGCCCTTATGCCCCGCTGCCGCAGTTTGCCGGAAGTGCCGGCGGGCCGGTCTTGAAAATCGGCAAACTGGTAACATATCGGCAGCACCGGGCGCGGTAGCGGCCTCCACCGCCTGCTTCAGGCGTAAGGAGGCGGCCCGACGGGTCCGCGCAATCTCGTGTAAGGTAACGGTTCGGCCGTCCCGCCTTCAACATAAACAGAGCGAAACCAGAGGTTTTCCGCCATGAGCGAACAAATCAAGTATGTGAGCGACGCCTCGTTCGACGCTGACGTCCTCCAGTCCGACAAGCCCGTCCTGCTCGATTTCTGGGCGGAGTGGTGCGGCCCCTGCAAGATGATCGCGCCGATTCTGGACGAAGTCGCCAAGGACTACGGCGACAAGCTGCAGGTCGCCAAGATCAATGTCGATGAAAACCAGCAGGTGCCGGCCAAGTTCGGCATCCGCGGCATCCCGACGCTGATCCTGTTCAAGAACGGCGCGGTCGCGGCCCAGAAGGTCGGCGCGCTGTCCAAGTCGCAACTGACTGCCTTCCTCGACGGCAACCTGTAAGCTGCGCGCCGGGACCCGACCCGCGGTCCCGGTTTCGTCACGATCCGACGTGCGTGCGCCACACCCTGGCGCGCCGGTCGGATTGTGCTAAGATGCCACCAACAACTCCCCGAGCGTTCGCTCATTTTCTCCCCCTTCCTTTACGTCTCGCCCGTCCGGGCCCATCTGTACCCCTCGTCTATGCACCTGACAGAACTCAAATCGCTTCACGTGTCTGCGCTTCTCGAAATGGCGGCTACGCTCGAGATCGACAACGCACAGCGGATGCGCAAACAAGAACTGATGTTTGCGATCCTGAAGAAGCGCGCCAAGATGGGCGAAACCATCTACGGAGACGGCACCCTGGAAGTTCTGCCTGACGGCTTCGGTTTCCTGCGCTCGCCCGAGACCTCGTACCTGGCCAGCACCGACGACATCTACATCAGCCCGTCGCAGATCCGCCGCTTCAACCTGCACACCGGCGATTCGATCGAGGGCGAGGTGCGCACGCCCAAGGACGGCGAACGCTATTTCGCGCTGGTGAAGGTGGACAAGGTCAACGGGCAGGCGCCCGAAGCGGTCAAGAACCGCATCATGTTCGAGAACCTGACGCCGCTGCATCCGAACCGGCCGCTCACGCTTGAACGCGACATCAAGGCGGAAGAAAACATCACCGGCCGCATCATCGACATGATCGCGCCGATCGGCCGCGGCCAGCGCGCGCTGCTGGTGGCGTCGCCCAAGTCGGGCAAGACCGTGATGCTGCAACACATTGCACATGCGATCGCCAACAATCATCCCGAAGCCGACCTGTTCGTGCTGCTGATCGACGAGCGTCCGGAAGAAGTGACCGAGATGCAGCGCTCGGTGCGCGGCGAAGTGGTGGCCTCCACCTTCGACGAACCCGCCATCCGCCACGTACAGGTCGCCGAAATGGTGATCGAGAAAGCCAAGCGCCTGGTCGAACTGAAGCGCGACGTGGTGATCCTGCTGGACTCCATCACCCGCCTGGCGCGCGCCTACAACACGGTGGTGCCGGCCTCGGGCAAGGTACTGACCGGCGGTGTCGACGCCAACGCGCTGCAGCGCCCCAAGCGCTTCTTCGGCGCCGCGCGCAACCTGGAGGAAGGTGGTTCGCTGACCATCATCGCCACCGCGCTGATCGAGACCGGCAGCCGCATGGATGACGTGATCTACGAAGAGTTCAAGGGCACCGGCAACATGGAAGTGCACCTGGAACGTCGCCTGGCCGAAAAGCGCGTCTATCCGTCGATCAACCTGAACAAGTCCGGCACGCGCCGCGAAGAGCTGCTGATCAAGCCGGACATCCTGCAGAAGATCTGGGTGCTGCGCAAGTTCATCTCCGACATGGACGAAGTGCAGGCGATGGAATTCATCATGGACAAGATGAAGGCCACCAAGAACAACGCGGAGTTTTTCGATATGATGCGCCGAGGCGGCTGAGCCTCGCTGCGGCCATGCCGCAACGCAGACAGGAAGGCGTGCCGCGGCACGCCTTTTTTGTTTTTCCGACGATGTCATGCTGGGCAAACTGACCACATTCCTGCGCTCGCGCTCGCGCGCCCGCAAGCTCGAGCACTACGCCATCCCCGACACGCTCTGGGCGCGCACCGTGGCCAGGCTGCCGTTCGTGCAGCGCTACGGCAGCGCCGACCTGGCGGCGCTGCGCGAGCTGGCGACGCTGTTCATCGCCGAGAAGGAATACTCCACCGCGCACGACCTGCCGCTGGACGACGACATGGTGGTCAGCGTCGCGGTGCAGGCCTGCGTGCCGATCCTGAAGCTGGGGTTGCCGTGGTATCGCGGCTGGCATGGCATCGTGCTCTACCCGGGCGAGTTCATCATCCGCCGGACCGTGCAGGACGAGATCGGCCTGGTCCACGGCGTGGTCGAGGAAGCCAGCGGCGAAGCGTGGGAGCACGGACCGGTGATCCTGTCCTGGCCCGACGTGCACAGCCCCGGCGCGGGCATCGACAGCGACCATGAACTGCCGGCGGACACCTACAACGTGGTCATCCACGAATTCGCCCACAAGCTCGACATGCTCGACGGCGAGCCCGACGGCGTGCCGGCGTTCTCGCGCGTGCTGCATCCCGAGGTCGACGCCGAGGCCTGGGCCGAAACCTTCCTGAGCGAGTACGACCGCTTCGCCGAGGCCTGGGACGCGCGCGACGAGGCCGACTGGGAGCACCCGGAGCGCTTGCCGGCGGCGCTGCGCATCATCGATCCGTACGGCAGCGAGGCCCCCAGCGAGTTCTTTGCGGTGACGTCGGAGGCATTTTTTGTCGAGCCAGTCGGGCTGGCGCGGCATTGGCCGGCGGTTTACCAGTCCTTGGCGGCGTTCTATCGGCAGGATCCTGCCGCAATGTGAGATACACGTCGCTTTGGGGCCGCAACACTTTGTTGGAGCGGGGCCCTACGCCCTTCCCCAAGTATTTGTTTTTCTGCCATAATCCCGGTTTGCCCGTAATCGGCAAGTGGTTCGTTCGTGGCCGCGCCATGCCTTCTCCCCCGGCGGAGAACCGCGGACTGCAACGGACTGGCTACCCAACCAGAAAGGACTCATCATGAAAGAAGGCATTCACCCGAATTACCGCGAAGTCGTGTTCCAGGACATGTCCAGCGACTTCAGCTTCATCACCCGCTCGACCATCCAGACCAAGGACACGATCGTGAAGGACGGCAAGGAATACCCGCTGGCCAAGATCGAAGTCTCGTCGGAATCGCACCCGTTCTACACCGGCACCCAGAAGATCATGGACACCGCCGGCCGCGTGGAAAAGTTCCGCCAGAAGTTCGGCAACAAGCTGGGCAAGGCTGCGAAGTAATCGCGTTCAGCGACCCCGCTTCGCGCCAGCCGCGGACAAGTTCCGGGCGGGCGCGAACCAGCAAAGAGGCAGCATCGGCTGCCTCTTTGCATTTGTGCCGTAGCGCCGCACAGGCAAGCCCTGTCGGCCCTGGCAGCCCAGCCGGCACTGCCCGCCATTCGGATTTACCCCCACATTCCGTGAGGCTTCCACGCCATGCCACGGCCACGCGGCCGCCGCATGCGCGATACTGTGGCCTTCGCGCCATGGCGCCACGGCCCGACCTGAGCATCGATGCGTCAAGCCAACACCTCACCCGTCCAGTTGACCGCAGCCGCCACCGGCGCCCTGCCGCGCGCGCTGCTGCTGGCCATCTGCATCATCTACGGCCTGGTCGGCCTGTTCGGGCGCGACCCGTGGAAGAACGAGGACGCCGCCGGCTTCGGCGTGATGTGGCAACTCGCCACCGGCAGCACGCACGACTGGCTGATGCCCAACATCGTCGGCCGCCCGTACAGCGAGGACGGCCCGCTGGTGTTCTGGATCGGCGCGCTGATGATCCGCGGCTTTGGCGGCTGGCTGGGCGCGACCGACGCGGCGCGGCTGGCGACGGCGCTGTTCTTCTTCGCCACCTGCGCCTGCATCTGGTACACCACCTACCTGCTGGGCCGGCGCGATGAGGTCCAGCCCTTTGCCTATGCCTTCGGCGGCCAGCCCAATGCGCGCGACTACGGCCGCACGCTGGCCGACGGCGCGCTGCTGATCTTCCTCGCCTGCGTGGGCCTGGCCATGCGCGGGCACGAGACTACGCCGCAGGTCGGCCAGGTCGCGTTCATCGCGCTGGCGCTGTACGGCATGGTGCGCAGCCTCGACAAGCCCACCCAGGGCAGCCTGATCTATGGTGCCGCGCTGGGCGGCCTGACGCTGGCCAGCGGGCCGCTGCTGGCGCTGGCGCTGCTGTTCGGCACGGCGGTGTGCGCGCTGGTGTGCAAGCCGCTGCCATGGCGGCGCCTTGCCGCGGTCGCGATTCCGCTGGCGCTGCTGATCGTGGCGGCGTGGCTGGCGGCCGCCTATTTCGGCGCGGCCGACCGCAACGAGGCCGTGACCTTTATCCGCGAATGGTCGCGCTATGACCGCCGCAGCTACGGCTCGCCCAATATGGCGACGTTCGGCTTCAACATGCGCAACCTGTTCCTGTACACGTGGCCGGTGTGGCCGATCGCGGGCTGGGCCTGGATCGCCTGGACTGGCATGCGCAGGGCACCCCATGTCGCGGCGCCGCTGGCGCTGCTGTTGCCGGTGCTGGTGCTGCTGTTTTTGCAGCGCAGTGCCGGCGACGTGCAGTTCATCCTGCTGCTGCCGCCGATGGCCGTGCTGGCCGCCTTTGCGCTGCCGACGCTGGCGCGCGGCGTGATCAACGCCATCGACTGGTTCGCGCTGCTGTTCTTCACCATCTTCGGCGGCACGGTCTGGTTCATGTGGATCGCCAAGACCACCGGCTGGCCGCCGCGCATTGCGCGCAACGTGTTCCGCCAGCTGCCTGGCTACCAGCATGAATTCACCATCGCCGCGGTGGTGTTTGCACTGGCGGCGACGCTGGCCTGGGTGCTGATCGTGCGCTGGCGCCTGTCGCGCGCGCCCAAGCAGATCTGGCGCCCGGTGGTGATTTCCGCGGCCGGCACCACGCTGATGTGGGTGATGGCGATGACGCTGTGGCTGCCATCGATCAACTACGGCAAGACCTATCGCGACGTGGCCCAGGCGGCGTCGATGGCGCTGCCGCCGGCCTACCAGTGCGTGCAGCCGATCCGCATGGGCGACGCGCAGCTGGCGTCGTTCGCCTACTTCGGCCATATCCGCTTCGGCGGGCCCAACGACGGCTGCGACGTGCTGCTGCGCCACGATTCGGTCGACTACGGCGAGCCGGGCAATATCTCGCATTTCGAGTGGCGGCTGATCTGGGAAGGCCGGCGCCCGGCCGACCGCGACGAGCGCTTCCGCATGTACCGCCTGGTCGATACCGCACGCGCGGTCCACCCGCGCCCCGACCTGCCGCGACGCCGGCTGCCGCGCCAGCCCTGAGCGGCTATTCGCCGGTAGCCATCTCTGGCCGCAGCACCTGACACATACCGCAGCGCCTGACGCGCCCACGAACCATTCCGGCCGCAGGCGGCTGCGGGGCTGGACTTCCAGCCCGCCCCCTGCCGAGCCCTGAATGACACTGTTCCAAGACCTTCGCCGCATTGCCAGCCTGGCCGCCCCCGTGCTGGCCGGGCAACTCGCCGTGATCGCCTTCGGCGTGATCGATACCGTGATGGCCGGACGCGCGTCCGCCACCGACCTCGCTGCCGTGGGCCTGGGCGGGTCGATCTACGTGACCATCTATATCAGCCTGATGGGCGTGCTGCAGGCACTGTCGCCCATCGCCGGCCAGCTTTATGGTGCCGGCCGCCTCGAGGCCATCGGCGCGGAAGTGCGGCAGGCCGCCTGGCTGGGCGCGGCGCTGGCGCTGCCCGGCGTGCTGCTGCTGGCGTTTCCCGGCCCGCTGCTGGCCTTCGCCAAGGCGCCGCCGGAACTGGTCGAGAAAGCCACCGCCTACCTGCATTTCGGCGCCTTCGGCTTGCCGGCGGCACTGGCCTTCCGCATTTACTCGGCGCTGAACAATGCCCTGTCCCGGCCGATCATGGTGACGGTGCTGCAGGTCGGGGGGCTGGCGCTGAAGGTGCCGCTCAACGCCTGGTTCATCCACGGCGGCCTGGGGGTGCCGGCGATGGGCGGTCCCGGCTGCGGCCTGGCCTCGACGCTGATCAGCTGGGCCTGGTGCATCGCCGGACTGCTGATCCTGCGCCATGGCAGCACCTATCACCCGCTGCGCATCTTCGACACCTGGAGCTGGCCCGCCGCCGCGCCGCTGCGCGCGCTGCTGCGCCTGGGCGTGCCGATGGGGCTGACCTACCTGATCGAGATCACGTCGTTCACGCTGATGTCGATCTTCATCACGCGCCTGGGCACGGTGACGCTGGCCGGCCACCAGATCATTGCCAACCTTGGCGCCGTGGCGTACATGCTGCCGCTGTCGCTGGGCATTGCGACCTCGACACTGGTGGCGCAGCATCTCGGCGCGCGCGACCGGGGCGGCGCCAGCCGCCTCGCCTGGCGCGGCATCCGCATGGCGGTGGTGCTGGCAGTACTGACCGGCGCGCTGCTGTGGCTGCTGCGCAAGCCCGTGCTCGACGCCTATGCCAGCGATCCCTCGGTGGTCGCCGCGGCGCTGCCGCTGGTGCTGTTCGTGGCGTTCTATCAGGCCTTCGACGCGGTGCAGGTGATGACGGCCTTTATCCTGCGCGCGTACAAGATCGCGCTGATCCCGACCGTGATCTACGCCGGCTCGCTGTGGGGCATCGGGCTCGGCGGCGGTTACGTGCTGGGCTTTAGCCTGATCGACGGCATGCCCGCCTTCACGCGAGGTGCGAGCGGCTTCTGGCTGGCCAACAGCATCAGCCTGGCCATTGCAGGCGTGCTGCTGGTGCGGTATTTCAGCCGGGTCAGCAGGGACTCGGTAAGCTGAATCGCGCAAAAAGAAAAAGCCCGCTTGCGCGGGCTTTTCAAAGTTGGCGGAGTGGACGGGACTCGAACCCGCGACCCCCGGCGTGACAGGCCGGTATTCTAACCGACTGAACTACCACTCCTTAGTCGGCTGCCGACTCAAGCTACTGCTTGAGACGACATGCTGGACGTCTGATTACGCCCGGCTGTTTTGGCGTCCCCTAGGGGATTCGAACCCCTGTACTCACCGTGAAAGGGTGATGTCCTAGGCCTCTAGACGAAGGGGACAGAAACTTGTTATTCAACGCGTTTTCTGTCTTGCGCTGGAAAGTCCGCCATCATAGCAGCCTTTTTCGCGCTTGGGAAGCTTCTTTTCAGACGCTTCCCGGATTCTGGTGGAGCTAAGCGGGATCGAACCGCTGACCTCTTGCATGCCATGCAAGCGCTCTCCCAGCTGAGCTATAGCCCCGTATCCGGTACTCTGGACGGTTACTGCTGGATCCTTCCACCGCCACTGCTTGCGCAGCGTTTGCAGCGAAGACAGGATTATATAGCGATTTCGGCAACGAATGCAACATATTTTATTGCATTTACCGCGATTCAAAACATAATCCCTCACCCAAAAGAAAAACCCGCATGGCGATTACACCATGCGGGTTTAGTTTTGGCGGAGTGGACGGGACTCGAACCCGCGACCCCCGGCGTGACAGGCCGGTATTCTAACCGACTGAACTACCACTCCTTAGTCGGCTGCCGACTCAAGCTACTGCTTGAGACGACATGCTGGACGTCTGATTACGCCCGGCTGTTTTGGCGTCCCCTAGGGGATTCGAACCCCTGTACTCACCGTGAAAGGGTGATGTCCTAGGCCTCTAGACGAAGGGGACAGAAACTTGTCT
>NZ_QKZN01000002.1:0-248317 GCF_003254285.1 Cupriavidus phytorum | reverse complement strand
CGGCTGTTTTGGCGTCCCCTAGGGGATTCGAACCCCTGTACTCACCGTGAAAGGGTGATGTCCTAGGCCTCTAGACGAAGGGGACAGAAACTTGTCTTTCAACACGTTCCGTCTGGCACCAACCGATACTGCCTGGCTGAAGCCTGAATCTTGGTGGAGCTAAGCGGGATCGAACCGCTGACCTCTTGCATGCCATGCAAGCGCTCTCCCAGCTGAGCTATAGCCCCATGGTACTTCCATTTACTGCAACTTGCTGCATTTTCGCTTGAATTAGCTACCGTTTCGAGCGAAGCCAAGATTATATATCAATCATTAATCTTTGCAAGTTCCCGTTTCAGCTTTTTTCGCCTGCTCTGCACTTCAATAATCCGTTCAGAGATAACGAAGATCCTTGCGGATCCGCCGGCCCGCTTGGTCGCTTTGTAGCTGCCGCGCTGCAGGGAGAACGAGATTATGCGCAAGTCCTGGCCGAAGCGCAAGCCCCGGCGCGGACTTTTTTTGCGTCTTTTCAGGCAGCGCTCAGGCCGCGGCGGCCAGGCGGCGCAGCACCGTGTCGCGGCCGAACAGTTCCAGTACCGCGTCGATGCTCGGCGTCTGCAGCTGCCCCGCCACCAGCAGCCGCACCGGCATGGCCAGCTTGGGCATCTTGAGCCCGAACTCGGCCAGCACGGCCTTGAAGGTGGCGCTGATCTCTGCGCGGGTCCACGCCGGCAGCGCGGCGAGCCGGGTCGACAGTGCGGCCAGCGCCGGCTGGATCTCCGGAGTCAGGTGTTCCGCCTTGAGCGCGGCATCGGCCTGCGGCTCCCCGCGATAGAACAGCAACGCGGCCTGCGCGACTTCCTTCAGCGTGTTGGCGCGGTCCTTCACCAGCGCGATCACGCTGACCAGGTCAGCCCCTTCCACCTTGCCGCCCAGCGCCTCGATAAAGGGCTGCGTCAGCGTGGCCAGGCGCTGGTTGTCACCAACCTTGATGTAGTGGTTGTTGAGCCAGGCCAGCTTCTCGGGGTTGTACTGGGCGGGCGACTTGCCGAGGTGCTCCAGGTCGAACCATTCGACGAACTGCTCGCGCGAGAAGATCTCGGCATCGCCGTGCGCCCAGCCCAGCCGCGCCAGGTAGTTCAGCACCGCCTCCGGCAGGTAGCCTTCGTCACGGTACCCGGTCACGCTCATCGCACCATGGCGCTTGCTCATTTTTTCGCCCTGCTCGTTGAGCACGGTTGGCAGGTGCGCGTAGACCGGCGGGGTGCCGCCTAGCGCGCGGATGATGTTGATCTGGCGCGGCGTGTTGTTGACGTGGTCGTCGCCGCGGATCACGTGGGTGATCCGCATGTCGAGATCGTCCACCACCACGCAGAAGTTGTAGGTGGGCGTGCCGTCGGGACGCGCGATCACCAGGTCGTCGAGCTCGTCGTTGGAAATCTCGATGCGGCCCTTGACCGCGTCGTCCCACACCACGCTGCCGCCGATGGGGTTCCTGAAACGGATCACCGGGTCCACGCCGGCCGGCGGCTCGGGCAGCACCTTGCCCGGCTCCGGCCGCCAGAAGCCGTTGTAGCGCGGCTTCTCGCCGCGCTCGCGCTGGGCTTCGCGCAGCGCGTCCAGTTCGGCCGTGCTCATGTAGCAGCGGTAGGCCAGCCCGGCCTCGACCATCTGCGCCACCACCTCGCGATAGCGGTCCATGCGCTGCATCTGGTAGAACGGCCCTTCGTCGATATCCAGTTCCAGCCAGGCCATGCTTTCCAGGATCACGTCCACCGCTTCCTGCGACGAACGCTCGACGTCGGTGTCCTCGATGCGCAGGATGAAGTCGCCTTGCATGCGGCGGGCAAAGGCCCAGGGATAGAGCGCGGAGCGGATGTTGCCGAGGTGGATGAAGCCGGTCGGGCTCGGCGCAAAGCGGGTGCGGACGCGTTGAGTCATGGTCAGGGGAAAACAAGAAAGCCCGCGCGCCGCGGCGCGCAGGCTGGTGTATGTGCGGGCCCTGCATTATACCAACGCGTACTGCCGGGCCTCGCCCCCCGCCCGACCCGTTGCGCGCACCGGCCCCGCGCGGAATCATTTATGCTTGCGCCGGTCTGAGCTGTGGCCGGCAGCCAGGCCGAGCGATGCGAACGTGGATGGAGAAGCACCCGCATTGCATCGCCGCCGCCGGTCCCACCTTGTTACCGATCCCCCGCTGCATGCAACGACGTCATTTTCTCGGCATCTCCGCCGCCGCCCTGCTGGCGGGCTGCGCCTTCGGCCCGCGCCCCGCGCCACCGGTCGCGACCACACCGCCGTCCCCACCCACCCCGCGGCCCATCAAGATCGGCCTGGCGCTGGGCGGCGGCGCCGCGCGCGGCTTCGCCCATATCGGCGTGATCAAGGCGCTCGAGGCCCAGGGCATTCGCGCCGACCTGGTCACCGGCACCAGCGCCGGCGCGGTGGTGGCGGCGCTGTACGCGAGCGGGCTCAATGGCTTCGAGCTGAACAAGCTGGCCCTGACCATGGACGAAGCCGCGATTGCCGACTGGGCGCTGCCGTTCGGCACCCGCTTCGGCGGCTGGCTCAAGGGCGAGGCGCTGCAGAACTACGTCAACCGGCTGGTGCAGAACCGCCCCATCGAAGCCATGAAGCTGCCGCTGGGCATCGTCGCCACCGACCTGAAGAGCGGCGACAAGATCCTGTTCCGCCGCGGCAACACGGGCCAGGCCGTGCGCGCTTCCAGCAGCGTGCCGGGCGTGTTCCAGCCGGTATCGATCCAGGGGCACGACTATGTCGACGGCGGCCTGGTCGAGCCGGTGCCGGTGGATTCCGCGCGCGCCATGGGCGCGGACTTCGTCATCGCGGTCAATATCTCGGCCGACCCGTCGGCGCAGCAGCACGCCGGCCAGAGCGGCGTGCTGCTGCAGACCACCGCGATCATGGGTCAGTCGATCAACAAGATGGCGCTGGCGCGCGCCGACGTGGTGATCCGGCCCGAGCTGCCCGACATGGGCGGCAGCGACTTCAACGCGCGCAACCGAGCCGTGCTCGCGGGCGAACAGGCGACCGCGGCGGTCATGGCAACGCTGCGGCAGCGGCTGGAACAGGCCCGGCTGGCGCCGGCCGGCAAGGTCGCGGCACAGTAGCCGCGCCGCCGCTGCTTCGGAAATTAAAAAGGACTGCCGCAGCAGTCCTCTTTTGTTTGACGCGTCGCCAGCCGTCAGCCGCCGTACATCGACGCGCGCGCCGCCTTGGGATCGTAGCGCTTGAGCGTCTCGACCATGTCGCCCAGGCCCTCGGCACTGCGCTCCTTGCCTTCGTCGATGCGGCGGGCGCCGTTGTAGCGGGTCACCCAATAGGCCGCACGCATGTCGTCGACGCGGATCTTGCTGCCGGTGGACGGCGCATGCACGAACTTGTTGTCACCGATATAGATGCCGACATGCGAGAAGGTTTGGCGCATGGTGTTGAAGAACACCAGGTCGCCCGGACGCAGGTCGCTGGTCGCCACGGTGGTGCCGACGCGGCTGATTTCGACGGAGCGGCGCGGCAGCATGAAGCCGAAGGTGTCGTGGAACACGTAGCGGACAAAGCCGCTGCAGTCGAGGCCGGATTCGGGCGTGTTGCCGCCGAAGCGGTAACGCACGCCGATCAGGCCCAGCGCGTTCATGACCAGGTCGCCGGCCTTGCTGGCGACGTTGCTGGTGGAATTCACCACCGACGACAGCAAGCCGCGCTTGCCTTCCGGATGCGCATCCACGGCCTGGGCCGCGGACTCGATACGGGTGTCGGCATCCTTGAATACCGTATCCGCCAGCACTCCATTCGACACAGTCGCACCGCAGGCAAGGGCAAATCCGACGGCGGCGCGCGCCAGGGAATGAAGCACCGATCGCTGCATTGGTTCTCCTGTTGATCGTTCCAAAGCAAGCCCCGGCACAAGGTCCGGGGCAGCTGGGTATTAGGTGGATGTCGCGCGAACGTTTCAGTGACGTCGGGCGATCATCATGTGAACTAGGGGGCAAAGCTTACGCAACCTCCGCGCCAGCAGGTCATGTCGGCTGACGCACCGCAAGCGTGCACGGCACGCGCAAATGCGCCGGACGCACCACCCCCAAAACTAGTTCTGGCGGGATGGTAAAGGGTTGTCATTCACATGTCAAAGTTCGTTACAAATTCGCCGGATTTGGCTTCCGAATCAACGATATAGACCGTTTTTCGCATCTTCTTTATCGGAATAATCCTATGGTTCGGTGCTAGCCGGCGCGGGTCGGCAACGTCGCCGCACCGCAACAGAAAGTCCTGCCGCATCACGCGGCACCGACCTGCGCCGCCGCCATCAGCTTGCGTGTATAGGGATGCTGCGGTGCGCCGAGCACCACTTCGGTATCGCCGGCCTCGACCACCTCGCCCGCCTTCATCACGATGACCCGGTGCGCCATGGCGCGGATCACCGCCAGATCATGGCTGATAAACAGGTAGCTGAGGTTGTACTTGTGCTGCAGCTGGGACAGCAGCGCCAGCACCTGCTGCTGGATCGACA
Organism: Cupriavidus phytorum; assembly: GCF_003254285.1. Lineage (NCBI taxonomy): Bacteria > Pseudomonadati > Pseudomonadota > Betaproteobacteria > Burkholderiales > Burkholderiaceae > Cupriavidus > Cupriavidus phytorum. Next base: position 243,810 of record NZ_QKZN01000002.1, on the reverse strand, counting down.
CGTCCAGCGCCGAGGTAGGCTCGTCCAGCACCAGTATCTGGGGCTTGAGGATCAGCACGCGGGCGATCGCGATGCGCTGACGCTGCCCGCCCGAAAACTCGTGCGGATAGCGGCCCAGTGCGGTACGGTCGAGGCCGACCTCGCGCAGCGCCTCGATCACGCGCTGGCGCGTGGCCTCGCGCGACAGGCCGGGCTGGTGCAGCGCCAGGCCCTCGCCGACGATCTGCTCGATGGTCATGCGCGGTGCCAGCGAGCCGAACGGGTCCTGGAACACCACCTGCATGCGCGCGCGCAGCTTGCGGCGGTCGTCGCGGGTGGCGGTGTCGAAGCTGCGGCCCAGGAAATGGATGGTGCCGGCGCTCTTGCGCTGCAGCGCCAGCACGGTATGCGCCAGCGTGGTCTTGCCCGAACCGGACTCGCCGACGATGCCCAGGGTCTCGCCCTCGCGCAGCTGGAAGTCGACATCCTTGACCGCCACGAACTGGTCCTTGCCGAACCAGCCAGCCAGGCCGCGGCGCTTGCGCGCATAGCTGACGCCCAGCTTGTTCGCCTCCAGCAGCACCGGCGCCAGCGGCACCAGCGGCAGCACTTCGCGCCGCGGGCGGCTGTCGATCAGCTTGCGGGTATAGGGGTGCTGGGGCGAGGCGAACACGCTGGCGGTCTCGCCGGTCTCCACCAGCACGCCCTTCTCCATCACGCCGACCCGCTGCGCGAAGGCGCGCACCAGGTTGAGGTCATGGGTGATCAGCATCACCGCCATGCCGAATTCGGCCTGCAGGTCGCGCAGCAGGTCGAGGATCTGCGCGCGGATGGTAACGTCCAGCGCCGTGGTCGGCTCATCGGCCAGCAGCAGCTTGGGCCGGCACGCCAGCGCCATCGCGATCATGGCGCGCTGGCGCTGGCCGCCCGAGAGCTGGTGCGGGAAGCTGTCGAAGCGATGCGCGGCATCGCTGATGCCGGTGCGCTCGAGCAGCGCGATGGCGCGCTCGCGCGCGGCGCGGCGGTCCAGACCTTCGTGCAGCGCCAGGGTCTCGACGATCTGGTTGCCGATGGTGTACAGCGGGTTCAGGGCGGTCATCGGCTCCTGGAAGATCATCGCAATCTCGGCGCCGCGGATCGCGCGCATCTCGCGGTCTGAGACCTCCAGCAGGTTCTTGCCCTCGAAACGGATCGCGCCATCGTAGTAAGCGTCTTCCACCAGCCGCAGCATCGCCAGCGCCGTCACGGTCTTGCCCGAACCCGACTCGCCCACCAGCGCATAGCGCTCGCCGGCGCGCAGGTCGAAGCTGACGTCGCGCACGGCACGGGTGGCATGCTCGCCGTGGCCGAAGGTGACCGACAGCTTGTCCACGCACATCAGCATCGATCCCGGCGCGGGCATCGGCGCCGGCTCCACGTCCGGCAAGGTCATCGGCGACACCGCGGTCATGGCGTAGCCTCCGGTGCCGCGCCGGTGGGCGCGCCGGCGGGAACCTTGGGCTCGACGCGGCCGCGCAGCGCGGCCAGGCCCAGCCGGGTATCGAAGGCGTCGCGCAGCGCGTCACCCATGAAGGTCAGCAGCAGCAGCGTCACCACCAGCACCGCGAAGGTCGACAGCGAGATCCACCACGCGTCGAGGTTGGCCTTGCCCTGCGCCAGCAGCTCGCCCAGGCTGGGCGTGGTGGGCGGCACGCCCAGGCCGAGGAAGTCGAGGCTGGTCAGCGCCAGGATGGCCGCGCTCATGCGGAATGGCAGGAAGGTGATCACCGGGGTCAGGCTGTTGGGCAGGATATGGCGCCACATGATCTGCACGTTGGACAGGCCCAGCGCGCGCGCGGCCTTGACGTAGTCGAGCGAGCGGTTGCGGTAGAACTCGGCGCGCACGTAGTCGGACAGCCCCATCCAGCCGAACAATGACAGCAGGATGATCAGCAGCGCCAGGCTGGGCTCGAAGATCGAGGCGAAGATGATCAGCAGGTAGAGCTCGGGCATCGAGCTCCAGATCTCGATGGCGCGTTGCGAGAACAGGTCGAAGCGCCCGCCGAAGAAGCCCATCAGCGCCCCGGTCAGCGTGCCGACCAGCACCCCGATCACGGTCAGCGCCAGCGCGAACAGCACCGACACGCGGAAGCCATACAGCAGCCGCGCCAGCACGTCGCGGCCGCGGTCGTCGGTTCCCAGCCAGTTCTCGGCCGAGGGCGGCGCCGGGTTCGGTTCCTTGGCGAAGTAGTTGAGCGAGTCGTACGAATAACGGTTCAGCGGGAACACCGCGAAATTGCCGTTGGTGGTGATGCGGTCGCGGATATACGGGTCCAGGTAGTCGGCGGGCGTGGGGAAATCGCCGTCGAAGGCGGTTTCGGGATAGACCTTGACGATGGGGAAATACCATTCGCCCTTGTAGTGCACCACCAGCGGCCGGTTGCTCGACAGCAGCTCGGCGCCAAGGCTGAGCACGAAGATGACGACGAAGATCACCAGGCTCCAGTAGCCGCGCCGGTTGCGGCGGAAGCGCTGCCAGGCGCGCTGGCGCGGCGAAGGCGAATGCGGCAGGCCGTTGGGCGCCGCGTGCGAGAACGGTTTCATCGGTGCAAGCCCTCGAAATGGATGCGCGGGTCCACCAGCACGTAGCAGACGTCGGAGATCAGGCGCGTGACCAGCCCGATCAGCGTGAACAGGTAGAGCGTGCCCAGCACCACCGGGTAGTCGCGCCGCAGCACCGCTTCATATGACAGCAGCCCCAGCCCGTCGAGCGAGAACAGCGTCTCGATCAGCAGCGAGCCGGTGAAGAAGGCGCCGATGAACGCCGCCGGGAAACCGGTCACCAGCGGGATCAAGGCATTGCGGAACACGTGCTTCCACAGCACGCGGCGTTCGCCGAGGCCCTTGGCGCGCGCGGTCAGCACATACTGCTTGCGGATTTCCTCGAGGAAGGCGTTCTTGGTTAGCATGGTCACCACCGCGAAGCTGCCCACCACCGACGCCGTGATCGGCAGCACCAGGTGCCACAGGTAGTCCATCACTTTGCCCATCAGCGACAGCTGCTCCCAGTTGTCGGAAGTCAGCCCGCGCAGCGGGAACCACTGCACGAAGGTGCCGCCGCCGAACACCACCAGCAGCAGCACGCCCAGCACGAAGCCGGGAATGGCATAGCCGACCAGCACGATCACGCTGGTCACGACGTCGAAGCGGCTGCCCGCCCGGATCGCCTTGGAGATGCCGAGCGGCACCGATATCAGGTAAGTCAGGAAGAAGGTCCACAAGCCGAGGCTGACCGATACCGGCAGCTTGGACTTGACCAGCTCCCACACGCTGCGGTGCTGGAAATAACTCTGGCCCAGGTCGAACTGGGCAAAGCGCTTGAGCATCAGGAAGTAGCGCTCCAGCGGCGGCTTGTCGAAGCCGTAGAGGGCCTGGATCTCCTTGATCTTGTCGGGGTCGACGCCACGCCGCCCGCGGTATTCGGCGCCACCGCCGCTGGCTTCGCCGGCGCCGCCGCGCCCTTTCAGCTCCATCATCATCTGTTCGACCGGGCCGCCCGGCACGAACTGGATCACGACAAAGGTCAGCGTGATGACCCCGACCAGCGTCGGAATCATCAGCAGGATGCGTTTGAGCAGATAGGCAAGCATGGGGGCCGTCTCTTTCCTTGTCCGCGCTGAAGCCGCCAGCGCCTGAGCGCCTCAGCGGGCTTGCGCCTGCACGTCGGTGCGCCACCAGTGGCTGAGGATCCAGCCTTCCGCCGTGTAGAAATACGGCAGCCGCTCCGGGTACGCCAGGGTCTTGCGGTAGGCGACCCGGTGCGACGCGCTGTACCAGTTCGGCACGATGTAGTAGCCATGCATCAGCACACGGTCGAGCGCGCGGCCGGCAGTGACCAGTTCCTGCCGGGTATCGGCGCGCAGCACGTTGTCGACCAGCTTGTCGACCACCGGCGACTTCAGCCCGAACAGGTTGTCGGAGCCCGGCGTGCCGGCGGCCTCGCTGGAAAAGCGGTCGCGCAGTTCATTGCCCGGGCTTTGCGAATCGGGGAAGCGGATCGACACCATGTCGAAGTCGAAGTCTTCCAGCCGCTTCTGGTACAGCGCGAAATCCGTGGTGCGCTGATGCACCTGGATGCCGAGCTTCTCGAGGTTGCGCACGTAGGTGGTGATCACCCGGCTCATGGCGCCGCCGTCGTCGAGAAACTCGAACACCAGCGGCTCGCCCTTGGCGTTGCGCAGCGCGCCGTCGGTATAGGTCCAGCCGGCCTGGGCCAGCAGGCGCCGCGCCAGGCGCAGGTTGTCGCGCAGCGAGCGCGGCGGCGCGGTGCTGGGCTGGACCACGTCAGGGCCGAACACCTCCGGCGGCAGCTGCGCGCGCAGCGGTTCGAGCAGTTGCAGTTCGCCGGGACCGGGACGCCCGTCGAAGGTAGAGCTGGCCGACAGTTCGCTGTTGGAGAACCAGCTGTCCAGGCGCTTGTAGGCGCCGTAGAACAGCTGCCGGTTGAGCCATTCGAAATCGAGCGCCAGGATCAGCGCCTGGCGGACGCGCACGTCCTGGAACACCGGCTTGCGCAGGTTCATGACATAGCCCTGCATGCCGGCGCCGTTGCGGTGCGGGAATTCGGTCTTGAGCAGTTCGCCGTTGCGAAAGCGCGTGCCCTGGTAGCTCTTGGCCCAGTTCTTGGCCTTGTATTCGACGATGGCGTCGAACTCGCCGGCCTTGAAGGCCTCGAGGCGCGCGGTCTCGTCCTTGTACAGGCGGTAGACCACGCGCGCGAAATTGAAGGTGCCGCGCCGCACCGCGAGGTCCTTGCCCCAGTACTTCGGGTCGCGCTGGAAGATGATGCCGCGGCCGGCGTCGAAACGCTCGATCAGGTAGGGGCCGCTGGTCACCGGCGGCTCGAAGGTCAGCTTCTCGAACGGAACCTTGGCGGTCCACTTGCGCGAGAACACCGGCAGCGAGCCGACGATCAGCGGCAGCTCGCGGTTGCGCTGCTTGAAATCGAAGCGCACGGTACGCTCGCCGGTCACGACCACCGCCTTCACGTCGGTGCACATGCTGCGATAGCCGGGGCTCGAGGCCTTGCTCATCAGCATGTCGTAGGAGTACTTGACGTCCGAGGCCAGCACCGGATCGCCATTGGAAAAGCGCGCCTGCGGACGGATCGTGAAGGTGACCGACAACTCGTCGGGCGCCACCGTGACGTCCTCGGCCAGCAAGCCGTAGGCGCTGGCGCTTTCGTCGGCGCTGCTGATCAGCAGCGACTCGAACATCAGCGCGTTCAGGCCCGGGGCCGAGGTGCCCTTCAGCGTGAACGGATTGAACTTGTCGAAGCTGGTGCGCCGGTCAGGATTGGCGAGCGTCAGCGTGCCGCCGACCGGCGCGTTGGGATTGGCGTATTCGAAGTGCGAGAAATTCGGCTGGTACTTGAGGTCCCCATGCAACGCAAAGCCATGCGCCGCCCATGCCGGATCAGAAAAGAGCGAGACCCCCGCCGCCAGCGTCAGCGCCAGCTTCATTGCCGCCCAACCACGCAGTACTGCATCCCGCCGGAAGCACTGCCATGCCGCCTGAAGCGGCCAACGTGCTTGAATAGGCATCCTGTTGGATTCCTCCACTGTCACCTGTAGGGCCCGGCGTTCTGCGGCCGGGCCAAGTATGAGACAATTTTACATGCGTCCGGGGTGGCCCCAGCCATCCGGACATTCCCTCTGCGCGGCGCAATAAAAGGGCCGCAAGACAGCCCGGCACCCGCACGGCCGCACGGCGGACGCACGAAGCGTGCCTGATACACCACCTTGGAGAATTTATGGGATTTCTGGCAGGTAAGCGGATCCTGATCACCGGCTTGCTTTCGAACCGCTCGATCGCCTACGGCATTGCCTCGGCGTGCAAGCGCGAAGGCGCCGAACTGGCCTTCACCTACGTCGGCGAACGGTTCAAGGACCGGATCAGCGACTTTGCCAAGGAATTCGGCAGCGACCTGGTTTTCGAATGCGACGTCGGCAGCGACGAGCAGATTGCCGCCACCTTCGCCGCGCTCGGCCAGCGCTGGGAAAAGTTCGACGGCCTGGTGCATTCGATCGGCTTCGCGCCGCGTGAAGCGATCGCCGGCGATTTCCTCGACGGCCTGTCGCGCGAAGGCTTCCGCATCGCCCACGACATCTCCGCGTACAGCTTCCCGGCACTGGCCAAGGCCGCCCTGCCGCTGCTGTCGGACAAGGCCTCGCTGCTGACGCTGACTTACCTGGGCGCCGAGCGCGTGGTCCCCAACTACAACACCATGGGCCTGGCCAAGGCCTCGCTCGAAGCCAGCGTGCGCTACCTGGCCTCGTCGGTCGGCCCGCGCGGCATCCGTGCCAACGGCATCTCGGCCGGCCCGATCAAGACCCTGGCCGCTTCCGGCATCAAGGGTTTCGGCAAGCTGCTCGGCCACTTCGAGCAAGCCGCGCCGCTGCGCCGCAATGTCACCATCGAGGAGGTCGGCAACGTCGCCGCGTTCCTGCTGTCGGACCTCGCCAGCGGCGTGACGGGTGAGATCACCTATGTCGACGGCGGCTTCAACGTGGTTGGCGCGAGCGTGGCCGACGCGGAGTAAATCCGGCGCTGACAACTTGCGATAAAAATGGGGGTGCCGGCATGGCACCCCCTTTTTGCTTCCGGATTCCGACCTTCGCGTGCGCCAGGACGCTACGCCGCGGCGGGGACGCGCCGCACCATGCTCAGCATCGACCAGGCATAGATCACCAGCCCGCCCAGCGCCAGCAGCAGGCCGACCCAGCCGGTCGACTCCCAGCCGAAGCCCGCGGCGATGGTCAGCCCGCCCAGCCACGCGCCCAGCGCATTGGCCAGGTTGAAGGCCGAATGATTGAGCGCCGCCGCCAGCGTCTGGGCATCGCCGGCCACGTCCATCAGCCGGATCTGCAGCGCCGGGCCCAGCGCCACGGCAGTGCCCACCAGCAGCACATTGAACGCCGCCAGCCAGGCGTGCGACGCGGTAAAGGTAAAGGCGCCCAGCACCAGCGCGGTCCACACCAGCACGCCGCCCACCGTAGGCATCAGCGCCTTGTCGGCCAGCCTGGCGCCGGCCAGGTTGCCCGCCACCATGCCGATGCCGAACAGCGCCAGCACCACCGGGATGCCGGCCGCGGGCATATGCGCCAGCTCCAGCATGGTCGGCTTGATATAGCTGAACACCGAGAACATGCCGCCAAACCCGATCGCGCCGATACCCAGCGTCAGCCACACCTGCTTGCGCCCGAGCGCTGACAACTCGCGCAGCGGGCTGGCACGCCGGTCGGCCGGCACGAATGGCACCCAGCGCCATACCAGCAGCGCCGTCAGCGCGCCGAGCGCGCCCACGATCACGAAGGCCGAGCGCCAGCCCAGCCAGGTGCCGACCGCGGCCGCGATCGGCACGCCGACCAGCGTGGCGGTGGTCAGGCCAAGCATCACCAGCCCCACCGCCTGCGCGCGCCGCTCGCGCGGCACCAGGCCGGCCGCGACCAGCGCCGCGACGCCGAAGTACGTGCCATGCGGAAAGCCCGTGAGCAGGCGTGCCACCATCATCGACAGGTATGACGGCGCCAGCGCGCTGGCGATATTGCCGGCGGCAAACACCGCCATCAGCGCGATCAGCAGGTTGCGCCGCGGCCAGCGTGCGCCCAGCACCGCCAGCAGCGGCGCGCCGACGACCACGCCGAGCGCATAGGCGCTGATCAGGTGGCCGGCTTGCGGGATCGAGATGCCGAGGTCGGTCGCGGCGTCGGGCAGCAGGCCCATGATGACGAACTCGCCGGTGCCGATGGCGAAGCTGCCGACACCCAGCGCCAGCAAGGGCAGCCGGCCGGAGGGCTTGTGATCGCGGGAAGACAGCGAAGCGTCGGCGCCGCGGTCGGGATCCGCGGCGGATTGTGCATGTGGGGCGGCCATGTACAGGATTTGCAGGGTTCAACGAAATGCCGCCCGCTGACGGGCGAGGTAGTCCTCGCCTCTGATCGATCCAGCGTGCTCCTGTGCGGCGCGCAGGCCGTATTGTGCGGCAAAAACGCGAATCCTGCCGGCGCCGCCCCGGCACCCCGCGGAACCGCGACGCGCCCGGCCCCGGGCGCGGCATCCCTATGGCTCGACGTCCTCGCCCAGGCTGGCCAGGTTGTGCTTGATCACCTCGAGCACCGCCGCCGTCATCACGGAACTGGAGACGCCGAACATCAGGATGCCGTTGGCCGCCTCCAGCGGCCCGAGCAGGCGCCAGGTCGAAGACATGACGATATCGCCGTAGCCCAGCGTGGCAAAGTTGACGCCAGAGTGATAGAGCGCGGTAGCGAAATCGGTGAACTCGCCCAGCAGCATGAAGAGGATGGCCCAGATCGCCATCTGGACGAAGTTGCCAAGCAGCGTCAGCACCATCACCCCCGAGAGCAGCAGGATCTCCTGGTCCAGCGACATGCGCCCGTGCCGCGCGTGCTTGAAGCGCGTGTAGTAGCGCAGGCACACGGCCACAAACACCGCCTGCAACAACAGGCAGACCAGCATCACGGGAAGGCCGACCGCCAGGTTGTGCAGCATGACCGCCCCTTCATCCAGAAAATTGCCGCGCGTCGCGGGGCTGATCGAGCCATGCGACCATCAGCCAGGCATACAGCGTGACGCCGACAAACAGGCCCATGCGCACGGCAAAGGCGGTATAGACGTCCTTCCCGGCGGCGCTGTCCTGCACGGACTGGCCCAGCAGGATAATCAGCGTCACGAGGGTGTTGACCCAGAAGGCTGGCGGGTACCGCGACGGGTGCAGGCCATACAGCCTGCGCCCTACCAGCAGGCCAAACAGCAGCATCCACAGGAAGTACATCCACAAATGCACGAACAGGCTGAGCGCGCCCCAGAACAGGATCGCCAGCACACCGCCAAGCAGGGTCGAGCCCAGCAGTTCCCGGCCGGCGCCGCGTGCCGAGGTGGTGCAGGTTTGCCGGCCCAGCGTCGCCGCCTTCATGATGACCGGCAGGTACGCCGACGGATCGTTCAGCGCCAGCAGGAATGCCGGCATGACCACCAGCGCGGCGCGCAGCGCGATCCGGGCGGCCTGCTCTTCCGGCAGGTCCGCGGCTGCAGGCGGCGCGCCCGCGCCAGCCGGTTCGGGAAACAGCCAGTGGCCAAGCCCCAGCGCCATCTGGGCGACCAGCAATCCCTTGCCCAGCGCTTCGATTACCGTGACCGCCAGTCCGAAATCAAAGGTGCCCGCCGCCGAGATCATGGTCAGGCCCACCACCAGGAACGTCGACACCAGGCCGTTGCCGCCGCGCAATCCGTAGCGAAAGGCCAGGAACAGGCACAGGCCGACCAGCAGCACGCCACTGGCGGGGTAATAGCGCAGCAGGGGGATCAGCAACAGGCCGATGCCGGTGGTCAGCATCACCACCAGTGCCAGGCCCAGCCCCGCCCCGAGCGACATCGGCCGGTTGAGCGTCGCCAGCAGGAACACGCCGAGCACCGGCGCGACCATGGGCACCGGCAGGGCCAGTCCGAAGCTGGCCGTCAGGCACAGCGCGGTGCCGCTGGCCAGGCGCAGGCAACGTCGGCTGCGTGGATCGGGCGCGCGCCATGGCGGCGCCTGGCTGTCAGTAGACATAGGAAAGCCAGCTCATCAGGTACAGGAACAACCGGCCAGGCGGATTGAGCGGGTTGCCCTCGGTGGGAAAGGCCATGACCTCGGCCTGCCCGCCGACGCGAATCCCGCGCAGCGGGACAGGCTCGCCGCGGTCGAACTCGACGATGACCGGGAAGCGTTGCGCCGGGCGCAGCCAGTCACGGCTGTTCTGCACCGTGGGCAAGCTGCCCGGCGGCGTGCTTGTCCCGGCGTTGACGCCGTAGCCGACACTGCGCACCCGCCCTTTGAAGACCCTGCCCGGCAAGGCATCCAGCACGATGCCAACCCGCGTGCCGGGCTCGACGCGGCCGAGGTTGTTCTCGGTCATTTCCGCGCTGATCCACACGTCGTGGATGGCGATCAGCGTCATGACCGGATTGCCGGCCGCGGCAAACTGGCCAACATCGGTGCGCAGGTCGGTCACCAGCCCGGCGGCGCGCGCCCGCACCTGCGTATTGGCCAGGTCCAGTTCGGCCTTTTCCAGCGCCGAGGCGGCGCTGCGCAGCTTGGCGTTGTCTGCGTCGCTGCCGCCCTCCTGCTCGCGCGCACGCTGAACCTCGGCCCTGGCGGCGGCGACCTGGCTGACGGCCTGCTCCAGCGTGGCCCGCGCCACCTCCAGGCGCCGCAGCGAAATGGTGCCGGGATCCTCGCGGTACAGCCGCTCGAGGCGCTCGCTATCCTGCCGCGCCTTGACTTCGTTGGCACGGGCCGCGCGCAGCGACGCCTGCGCCGACTCGATGCCCGCCGTGCCGGCCCCGATCTGCCGGCGCGTCGACTCCAGATCGGCACGGGCGCGGTCCACCGCGATGCGGTATTGCTGCGGATCCACCTCGAACAGCACCGTGCCCGCCGCCACGTCCTGGTTGTTGCGCACGTGCACCTTGGTCACGCGGCCGGACACTTCCGCGGCCACCGGCACCACGAAGGCCTGCACCCGCGCCTGTTGCGTATAGGGGGTCAGGCGGTCGGCCAGCAGGTACCAGGCGAGACTGATCACGATCAGCAACAACACCCAGCGCACGCCCTTCCTTGACGTGTCGGCCGCGGGCGGCGGCGGCGGCGCGGGAGTCGGTGTAACCGTCGGCGCCGCGGAGGGCTGCGGGGTGTCGTTCATCGGCACTCGCTCAGGGATTACCGTTGCCTGACAGGGAAACGGGCGCGGGCCCTGGCTCGTCGAGCAGGGTTCCCCAGTCAGTACGTTGCCGCATCTGCTCGCGCGTGGCGGCGTCGAGCAGCGGCTGCTCGCTGGACCAGCCGCCCCCTAGCGCCTTGTAAATGGCGATCAGGTCGCTGACGGCATTGCTGCGGTTGACCACGTAGGCATCCTGCTGGGCCGCCAGCGCGCGCTGCGCATCCAGCACGCGCTGGAAGTCCGAGTAGCCTTCGCGGTAAAGCGCGTTGGCCAGCGTCAGCGAACGCCTCGCGGCCAGCGCGCTGTCGCGCAGGATCTGCTCGCGCTCCAGCGCCTTGACCAGCGCGCTCGCGGCATCGTCGGCTTCGCGCGCCGCCTGCCGCACGGCATCCTGGTAGGCGACGATCAGCTGCTGCAGCCGGGCGTCCTGCACCCGCACGGTGTTCTTGATGCGGCCATAGTCGAACACATTCCAGCGCAGGCTCGGCCCGCCGACCAGCGCCAGGCTGTTGGGCGTGCCCGCCAGCGTGCTGGCGGACCAGACAATGCTGCCCAGCAGCGTCAGCGACGGATAGAGATCGGCCTCGGCCACACCGATCAGGGCCGATTGCGCGGCGATCTGCAACTCGGCGGCGCGGATATCGGGCCGGCGCTGCAGCAGGCTGGCGGGCACGTCCTGCAGCACTGCGCGATCGATCAGCGGAATCACGCCTTCCTTGCCGGACAGCTCCGGCAACTCCGGCAACGGCCCGGGCGGGCGGCCCACCAGCACCGCCAGGGCATTGCGGGTGCGCGTGATCTGGCTTTCGAATTCGGGGATGGTGCTCAGGGTGCCCAGGTATTGGGTCTTGGCTTGCTGCAGGTCGAGCTCGTCGGTTTCGCCGCTCTTGAACAGCCGCTCGGTGATTTCAAGGCTGCGCCGCTGCAGCGCCGCGTTGTCGCGGGCGATGCGCAGGCGTGCCTCGGCCGTGCGCAAGGCAAAGTAGGTCTCCGCCACCTGGGCGCGCAGCAGCACCAGCACATCCTCGCGGTTCGCGCGAGCCGCAAAGTAGGCGGCATCGGCGGACTCGATGGCGCGGCTGAAGCGCCCCCAGAAATCCAGCTCCCAACCGATGTCGAAGCCCGCGCTGTATTGCCAGAAGCGGTTGTTCTGAGGATTGCGGCCGCCGGCCTGCCGGCGATCCGTGTACAGGACATCCGCACTGGCCTGCTGCAGCTGGGGGAAGCGCCCGCTCTGGGCAATCCCCAGCTGGGCGCGCGCTTCCATCACGCGCAGGCCGACAAGCTTCAGGCTGGCATTGTGCGCATCGGCTTCGGCGATCAGGCGTTCCAGTGCCGGGTCACCGAAGATCTGCCACCACTCCCGGATGTCGGGCAGCGCCCGCTGCACGGTAGCCTGATCGAGTGCCGGGCTGCCCCACTGCTGCGTCCACGGTTCCTGCTGGGGCTGGAACTCCGGCCCGAGGCGCGCGCAGCCCCCCACGCAGCAGGCGGCCAGCAAGGCGCACAGACGACGGTGCCGGCGCGGCATGGGCGGCGCGGGTGGCTTCAGGTCTGTTGCTGGCTGCCAGTCTCGGTCTGCGGCGGCGGATCTTCCACCCATTGCCAGAACAGCTGATAGCCGACCGCCAGCACCACCGGGCCGATGAACAGGCCGATCACGCCGCCGGTCACCATCCCGCCCAGCGCGCCGATCAACACCACCGGCATCGGCACATCGACGCCCCGCCCGAGCAACAGCGGCTTGAGCACGTTATCGGCCAGCCCCGCCACGAACACATAGATGGCGAAGACGATGGTGGCCACGCTGGCCCCTTCGCTGGCAAAGACATAGATGATCACCGGCACGGTGATCAGCGTGGCCGGCAACTGCGCGATGCCCAGCAGAAGCACCACCAAGGCCAGCACGCCCGCGGCCGGGACCCCCTTGACCACGAAGGCAACGCCGACGAGCAGCATCTGGATAAAGGCGATGCCCACCACGCCCTGCGCCACCGCGCGAATGGTCGCCGTGCACAGCGAGGCGATGCGCTGGCCCCGCTCGGGGCCAAACATACGCGCGGCAATCTGCACGGCGCTGCGGTTGCCGGCCTCGCCATAGGCCATGAAGATGCCCCCGATAATCAAGGCGAAGACGAATATCAGCAGTCCCTTGCCGATGCCCGCGGCGGCGCCTAGCACGGCCAGGCTGATTTCGCGGACCTGGGGCGCATAGGCCTGGATGGCGCCGGTCAGGTTGGAGGCGGCCTGCAGCCAGATGTCGTACAGGCGCTTGCCCACCAGCGGCCAGCTGGCGACCGACTCGGCCGGTGGCGGAATATGCAGGCCCTCTTTCTTGACCATGGCCATGGCACTGCTCACCGAGTCGACCATGGCTGCGCCCAACAGGTATGCCGGCAGCGCGACGATGGCAATGGCGGCCAGGACGATCAGCGTGGCGGCGCGTCCGTCCTTGTTGCCGAGCTTGCGCCTGAGCCGGACCTGCAGCGGATAGATGGTGACGGCCAGGATCACCGACCAGACAATGAGATCGAGAAAGGGCCGGAAGATCCTGAAGCAGAAGATCGCCAGCACCGCGATCAGCCCCGCGCGGATCAGCACATCGAGCAGTCCGCGCGACAGCATGCGCTCCGAAGTTGGCGTAGGCATCATCGCTTGTCTCCCTGCAGATCATCACCAAGACCCAGGACCGGCAACCTCGCCGCCGCGCATTCGGCAGGTCAGGTTAAGTACTGACCGCTTGGACGAATGAAATCCAGTCTAGATGAGGGGTGAGGCCCGGACAACCTCAAAAGGTATGCCTATCGCTACATGGCATCGACGCGTTGCGATATGGCCTGGCGGCCGGGCCTTGGACAACTCTTGGGAGGAAAACCGCAGGATGGCGCCGGGATGATGTCGGCGAAGCGGAAGGGACTGGACCCGGGGCGATTCGGCGGCCCGAATCCCTGGGCTTTGGCGCGTCCTAGAGGATTCGAACCTCTGACCGCTCGCTTAGAAGGCGAGTGCTCTATCCAACTGAGCTAAGGACGCGAAGGCGTGCATTCTACCGCAGCGCCCGGCCGCGGTGACAAGCGATGCGCCTCAGGACGCCGCGCGGGGCTGGCCGCGCGTGACGTAGCGGCCGGCGCCGGCAGAGTCGGAGGCCGGTTCCGCGGCATCGCCGCCCGCCGGGTGTAGCGACACGCAGTTGCGTCCCTTCAGCTTGGCGTCATACAGCGCGCGGTCCGCCCGGCGCATCAGCGCGTCGGCGCCCTCGCCGGGCTGGCGCGCGGCCACGCCGATGCTGACGGTATAGGCAATCGGATCGGGTTCCGACGGGCACGGCGTGGCGCGCACCGCCGTGGCCAGCCGCAGGCAGGCAAGCCGGCCGGTTTCCAGCGCGGTATCCGGCATCACGATGGCGAATTCCTCGCCGCCCAGGCGCCCCGCCAGATCGCCGTGCCCGAGCGTCTTGCGCAACAGGCCGGCAAAGTGCCGCAGCACGCTGTCGCCGGCCAGGTGGCCATAGACATCGTTGATCGCCTTGAAGTGATCGAGGTCGACAAACGCGACCGTCATCGGCTTGCGCTGCCGCTCGGCCTGCAGGCAGGCGGCCTCCAGTTCCTCCCAGAACGCGCCGCGCAGCAGCACATCGGTCAGGTCGTCGTGCCGCGCGCGCCGCTCCAGCATGCGGCGCAGCCGGTCGTGCGCCATCAGCGCAAAGCTGACCGACACCCCGACCAGGGCAAAGACGTTGAAGATGGCCAGCTCGCCGTCCCACGGCATCGGCCGCGGCCAGGCGCCGCCCTGCGCCATCGCCGCCAGCGGCCGCAACACGGTCCAGGCATTGATGGTCGCCGCGGCGATCACGATCGCCGCCAGCGAGCACGCCGCCAGCCGGCCGGTGCCGCGCGTGGCAGGCACCGACGGCACCACGCTGCGCGCGAGATCCAGCAGCAGCACGATATGGCAGGCGCTCAGCACCGGCGCCAGATCGGGCAGCGCCACGACCGCGGGCAGGTAGCGCGGCGCCAGGTCGCCCCAGGCCACCGCGGCCGCGGCCGCGAGGTTCAGGCCCAGCAGGCCCGCGGCACGGCCCGGGCGTTGCGCAAAGTGCCGCGCGCCCACCGCCATCACCGAAAGCGCGGCAAGCAGCGCCAGGTCGGTCGACTCCGGCACCAGCCACATCGGCCGCAACGCCTGCACCGCTGCCAGCGCCGCGGCAAAGGCCGCCAGCACGCTGCCCAGCGCCCAGGATGTCAGGCCGCTGCGCTCCATGCCCGACGACCGGCGCAACACCACGCAAACCACCGCCATCTGCAAGGCAAACAGCCCCGCGATGAGCACAACCACGTGCGACTGAAACATCTTTATTCCCGTCCAAGGCAAGCAGCGGCGCTCCGCATGCCACCGCTCTTCCCTGCATGTTTTGCCGATCCTGTGCCGGATCGTTGTGATCGAATGCCGCACCTCCTGTTTCAGGCCGCCGGTGCCGCCATTTGGCGAACGCGGACAGACCGAGCCGCTCGCCCAGGTCGGGGAGCGCCGTTCTTGTTGTGGTGATCAGGTCAGTCCGGAAGGAAATACGCGAAACCGGGCGTTCCCAACAGCACGCCGGTCGGACTGGAGCGGTGTGCGGATTATCGCAGCGCGCAAACCCAAGTCAAGACAAAGCGCCCCCGCCAGAAGGGGGAGCATCGCGACGCACCCGCACGGCCCGAACCCGCCGGTATCGACGCACATTGACCTTGGCTTGCCGACGCGGCTACAATGGCCGGCTTCGGAGCGTAGCGCAGCCTGGTAGCGCATCTGATTTGGGATCAGAGGGTCGTAGGTTCGAATCCTATCGCTCCGACCAGAAATACCCAATGGAAACAACGGCCTGGATCGCAAGATCCAGGCCGTTTTTCTTTTCTTCCAAGAGAATTCCAACAAAGGAACGGGCCCGTTCCAAAATACAGTGCCTCATACAGCACTGTATATCCACACAGTGCGCGGCGCGCAATGCCTGAGCTTGAGCCGCGAACAGCGACACAGATGAGTGACTAAGATGTCACCCCACGTGATATGTGAAAGGGCCTCTTGGGAGGCAATGTCCCTTCCAAAAAAATGGCCCAAAAGTCTCTCTCAGAGCCGAGGTATTAAAGCCCCAACTTCCGAGGGGTGCACCCGCCTCACGAGCTGCTACTAAGCTCGATCCCTGGGACAGACTATGTGCGCAAAGACCCGCACAAGCAAAAATTCGCTGGTAGCGATAATAATATTATTATACGATGGCGTATAAGCTCTACGACTACAAGAATCGGCAAGGGGTCAACGAGGTCAAAGCATGGGCACTTTCGCTCCAACCTGCGCAACGGGGGAAGCTCAATGCAAAGCTGGACATGCTTGCAGCACACGGCACCGATCTTCTTCCTCAGACCCTTGCCGGAAGTGATGCCCCCGGCATCTACAAACTGAAAGTTAAAGGGTCTGTTCAACTGCGCCCACATTTGTGTGATGGGCCCCTAAAGGTTGGGGCGGAATTCACGCTATTGGTTGGAGCCCGAGAAGTCGGAGGCAAGCTCCGGCCTTCGGATGTTGCCGCACAAGCTGTAACGCGAAAAGACCACATCCTTCAGGAAAAAGAAGACAAGAGGTGCGACCATGAGCGAGTTAGCTAGGACGCTTGCCAAGGAATTCCAAGGCAAGGAATACGCGCACGCCTACGTAAATGAAGCGGTGAGCATGAGGCTCGCCGCGCAGATCAAAGTCCTTCGGGAACAACGTGGCTGGACTCAAGAGGAGCTTGCCCGACGTGCTGGCATGAAACAAGAGCGGATTTCTGTTCTTGAAGACACCGATTACGACTCCTGGACACTGAAGACTCTCCGCGCCATCGCTGAGGCCTTTGATGTAAGCGTGAGCGCCAGCTTTGAGCCCTTCAGCAAAGCCATTATGGCAGTTGTAAATCTCAACAAAGATTGCCTCAGAGTGACAGCTCGCGAGGAGGATTTAGAGGACTTCTGCCGTCACACATTCTTCCACAACGATGGACAGTGGAGATCTACAAACCGGCCTCGCCTTGCAACGGTTATCGCCATGCGAGAGCCGGCAAGACCGAATTCCAACCGAGGAACTTGGCAAACGGTTGCTGTAGCCACCGAGGAACAACTTCTGTGCAATTGAGGCAAGCAGCGTGGCACACCCATTTAACCTAAAGAGTATCTACGTTTCTGAATTACAGGCGTCCGTCTCGCCAAGCTTTGATCCGACCGTAGGCGGAGTACGTCTCATAGGCCAATTCATGGCCCATGATGGCGAAGGCCACGAAAGAACTGTCAGTGACCCACATCAGAATCATTCCGAGGAACTGGTGGTGACGTGTCGGTTTGGATTTCGGTACGTTAAAGTTGCGGAGGGTCAGACAGCAATTCCAGATGAAGAAGGCGAAATGGAAGTCGCGGCAGAAGTACGCGCTGCCATTGCCATTGTCTACGCCATCAATAGAGAAGCCCAGCCCAACGAGGCACGGCGTAAGGCTTGGGTTGAACGAAATGGTCTTTTGCATGCATGGCCATATTGGCGTGAAGTCTGCCAAAGCAGTTTGGTTAGGATGAATCTTCCTTCGACCGTGATGCCACTGATCGAAGTCCCTGAGTCACAAGCGGGACCTCGGCAAGCGCAAGTGGATAAGGAGACTTCCCCGAAGAAGCCCTCTACTCCGAAACGGAAGCCGCACGCTGGGACCGCGGTCTAATTGCAGCTTGCCGTCATTTCGGTATCGCACCCGCCCAAAACATGTTGGAGAGCACCCTTGGCGTCAAATTCTGATGCTTTCGAAGCGCTTAAGTCCGCTGCAACTGACTCGCGCAGCATTCCTTCTCTCAAGGAGGCTGCCGTTGAGGGACTTGGCTTCATGGGAGGGCCTGAAGCGAGAGCGCTCTTGATTACGATTCTCCAGGACTCCCGAACCATCCCAGGACTGAAACAGGCGGCGGCGCGCGCGCTGGGACAAGCGACACGCAGTTAGGACCACACCAGCGCTTATAGGAACGTCCCGCGCGCCCAAAACAAGCTCTTTTGTTCTCGCGCGGACCTGTGCTGTATATTTGTACAGCACAGCCATGCCAAGACTTAAAGCCCCTCCTCGCGTTCCACCGCCGCCCGGCGGCTACGAGCTCTGTCCAATCGATGAGGCTTGGGATCGCCACTACATCCTCGACGAGGCCGGCCTGCCGGTCCGCGTCTACGATTTCGGCACCCACGCCCGGTGGATGTCTTGGGAGGGCAAGGGCTACCAGGTCAAAGACGAACTGCCGGAATACGGCGCCACCGTCTGGACCTATTTCTCTGGCTGGGCCAGCATGCACGACGATAAGCCGCCCATGTTCTGGACCTGCTTGCGCGCCGGCGGCATCAACAAGACCTTCGAATCCATGACCTGGGAAGAAGCGCAGGACAAGCACCGGCGCGTGGTCGAGAAGGCGCGGCGCACGCTGCCGCTGAAGGATGTGCCGTCGACATCCGACGCGAAGTAGACGTTCCGGTGAGCATGCTGCGGAAAGTAGACAGAGCGGTAATGGAAGTAGAGGTTCTGTTCCTGCTGGCGCGCAGGCATGCCGCCGCCCCCCAACGGCTGTTGTAGCATCAAGCTCCACCGATTCACGAGGTCGCTATGTGCACGAACTACGCCCCAGTGCAGCGCCAGATCTTGCGGGAAATCTTCGGCGTCGAGCCACCGCCGGCAGACTGGAAGCCCGAGACCTGGCCGGACTACGCGGCGCCGATCGTGCGCGCGGATGGCGCCGGCCGCCGCGACAGCGTGCTGGCGAGCTTCGGACTGGTACCGCGATCGCGCATTCCCCCTGGCGTTCGCCCTTACGACACGATGAATGCTCGATCCGAGACCGTCGGAGAGAAGCGCACGTTCAGCGGGCCGTGGAAGAAGGGGCAACTCTGCCTAATACCGGCCACGGCCGTGTATGAGCCAAACTACGAGGCCGGACCCAAATCGACACGGTACCGAATCTGGCTGCCTGGCGAACCGGCCTTTGGCATTGCCGGCCTCTGGCGCGACTGGCCTGATGGGGCGTACTCCTTCACCATGCTGACCGTAAACGCGGACAAGCACCCCGTCATGAATCGGATGCACGCTCCTGGCAAGGAGAAGCGGTCGGTGGTGATCGTGCCGCGGCAGCAGTGGAATGACTGGCTGGCGTGCCGCGACCCCGAAGTCGCGCGAACCTTCATGACCCTCTTCCCTCCAGAGGCCATGGCCACCGAGCCCGCGCCCATCGTCCGGCGGACGAAGGAACCCCCTCCCACGGCCGCCCCAGAACTGCCGTTCTAGGCGCTTCCACCCGCCCTGCTGTCGGACGGCGCCTGATAGCGCCCGCCGCACGGCAAGCAGAGACTGGCTGCATCAACAGCCAGGAGACAGCCATGCCAGGCAAGAACATCCACGTCGTGCCCACTACAAACGGCTGGGCGGTTGAGGCGGAAGGCGGCGGTGGCCAGCAGCAATATGCCTCCCAAGAGGACGCCATTACCGCCGGCACAGAAAGGGCAAAGCGAGAGCAGGTCGAGCTGCTGATCCACGGACGCGACGGCCAGATACGCGAGCGGAACTCGTTCGGCCACGATCCCCGCAACATCAAGGGATGAACCCCAGATCGCGTTCAGTAGGAGAACGATGATGGAAGATCCTTTCGACCTCTACGCCCCGGCTGGCGTGGAAGATCTGATCCAGCGCCTGAAGGTCAGTGTCGGAAACGCTGAGCCTTACGAAGAGTGCCGCGTGTACGCCGCAAATATCCGTGCGGCAGTCCTAGTCTTGGAAAGGCACCTCGCGGCTATCAAGAAAGGGCGGCAGTAGGCTCCCCCGCCGATCGCATGCTGATGCGATGCCATGGCCAGCAGCAAGCCTGCGGCGCCAACGCTGGCCGAACTGCGGCCCATGCTCCTATGCGAGCGCAAGACCATCCCCCGCGGACCCGGCTGGCATTTCGAAATCAAGTACGACGGCTACCGGCTTCTGGCCACCACCGGTGACACACCGCAGCTGAAGTCCCGCAACGGGGCGAACGCCACCACCTGGTTCCCTGAGCTCGTCGACGCTCTGGCCACCCTCCCCGCCGGCTACATCCTGGACGGCGAAGTCTGCGTGCTGGACGACATCGGCAAGAGCGACTTCGAGCGGCTGCACAAGCGCGCCAGGCGCAAAGGCTGGTACCGCGGCGCGGACGCCGTCGCCTACTGCGTCTTTGACCTGCTGGTCGGCAAACAGAAGGATCTGAGGGGCCAGCCCATCGAGCGACGCAAGGCCGCGCTGCAGAAGCTGCTGACGAGCCTACCGCCGGGCATGCTTTACGTGGCCGACGTCGACGATGGCGAGTGGCTGTACGGCCATGCGCTGGCGCTGGGCCTGGAGGGTGTAGTCGGGAAGCGCGCGGGCTCTGTGTACAGGTCAGGGAAGCGATCACGCGACTGGATGAAGATCAAGCGGCCGGGGGCAGTACCGGCGAAGCGGTTCCAGAGATAGGGGTGAATTGAAGTTATCATCCCGCCTCAACGCGGCATTTCTCTGTCAACAATGAATGACCTCCTCTGCTCCGTCGACTGGAAACTTCTGACTGAGTCCATCACTGAAATTCTGAAGATTCTATGGTCGTGGCCCACTCTGGTCGCAGTGGTACTGTTTGTCTACCGCGATGAGGTTGCCAAGCTGCTACAACGTATCACTAATGCAAAGCGCATGTCTCTCGGGCCTGCTGCTTGGGAGTCTGATACGGCCCCGGCCGCTCTTTCTTACCCCACGCCAAATTTTGGGGAAACCAAAACTATCCACGACAAGACGTTCCGCGGTGAGGTCGTTCCGCTCGACGGCATACGCTACAAGAGGTGCACGTTCGAGAATTGCGTATTGGTATTTTCAGGGACTGGAACATCCATAATGGAAGAAGTTTTGTTCGAAGGAAAGACGGAGTGGCGCCTTGATGGCTATGCCGCGAACACAGTCCACTTTCTAGCCAGCATCTCAAAAGGTCCGGCACGAGAAGCAGTGGAAGCCATCATTGCCAGAATCCGAGCCGGCGATCAATCTGCTTCAGTGCGCCCATAAGTCTACTGTCGCTCGATGTCTTGCAGCGCAGTCGCCCAGTGCGCCGAGAACCACCACCATCCAGTCCTGCCAGACATCGTAGTCGGCCACGGCTGGAGCGTCAGGCACCTCGCACGGCGCGGCCAGAGCGCTATCGAGCGGCGGCGGCTTGCTTGGCAGCGCCGACGGCGTCGGACAAGCTGCGCATGCGCTGAGCGTCAGGGCGGCAGTCAGCAGGCAGAGGCTTCGCATTCTTGAGTTCCTTGCGGATGGCTTCGAGCTTGGCGCCCAGCCCCGACTGGGCGGCGCGGTAGGCGTCCGCGTTCTGGCGGATCTTTTCCCCCGCTTCCTTGATTTCGGATAGCGCCAGGTTGGCGCTGACGAGATCGGCTTGCGCGCGCGCCGCGGTGAGTTCGGCAATCTCCGCGTCCTTGCGCCAGCCGTTGACAGCCCAGCCCGCTGCGAACAGGCTCGCGCCCAAGGCCAATGTCGCGATGCCGCGCCACGGCACCATGGACAGCGCCGCGCGCGCGGTTGTGATCTGAATCATGGTGTCGCCGCGCAGCGCGCGTAGAGATCCGCCGTCAAGCGGATGTGGTTGAGCATGTCGGCCCGGCCGGCGCCCGCCATCAGCGTCGGCAGCGCCGGGCAGTCGCGTGGGGCGGGCGGCGTCGCCGCGCACCCGCCGAGCACAAGGCAAATCAGGATCGCTCTCACTTTTGGGCCTCCCTCACCTTCCGGTTTGCCGCCTCGATGTCACGGTTCACCTGGTTGCGTTCGGTTTCTGTGAGCAGCCGAGGCTGCGCCGGCGCAGCGCGCGCGGCCCGCTTCACCGACTTGGCGGCCTCAGCAGAGGCCTCGGCAGCTTCCGCCGCGGCGCCGGCGGCTTGCGACACTTTCGGCGTCAGGGCCTCCAGGGTCTGGCTGTAGGCGGACTGCAGGCGTCCAATTTCGGCTTGATGGTCGTCTCGCTGCTGTGCCATCAGGTCGCGGAACTGCCACTGGCACAGCGCATATCCCGCGCCGGCGCCGCCGCCCACCATGAGCGCCATCAGTGTCACCGCCTCCAGCATGTGCGCCACGCGTATGAAGGTGGCGCGGTGACGCGCAATCCAGTCACGAAGCTTTGCCATCGAATCGCTCCCGCATCATCTGAATTTGCATCTCCAGCGCGGAGATCTTGGCCTCGAGCGTGCCGATGGCGCGGTATGCCTCGTTGCGCTCCCTGTAGGCCAGATCCGCACGCTGCTCAGCCAGGTCGGCGCGCGCGTTGGCCTTGTCCAGCTGCTCGGACAGCCGCGCGATGATGTCGATCTCCGCCTGCGTCTGGGCGCCTTCGACCTTGTCGGTGCGCCATGCCTTACGGATGAACCACACTGCCCCGCTCACGGCGGCGAGAATGAAGCCCAGCGCGCCGCCAGTGCCCCCCGGCACGTTCAATTCGTTCAGGTCCATCTTTTCCCCGGTAGTCGCTCTTGCGGCGATCACTGAATGCCGAGCGCGCGGCGGGCGCGCTCCCATCTCACCTGTCGGTCGGCCAGGCCGTTGGTCCCGCCGTTGATCCGTCGCGTCAGGCCGACGAAGTCGCCAGCGTCAGCGAGCGCATTCAGGCCTTTCCACCGCCAGAACCACCCAGCCGACCGGGCGGCCAGCTCATCGCCTTGCAGCAGCACCGGGTTGGATTCGAGGTTCACGCCGAGCGCCGTGCCGCACGCTCGATAGTTGGCCCTGCCCGTGATCTGGATCAGCCCTCTCCCCATGAACCGCTTGCCGTCGCCGGACTGCGTGTTGCCAAGGTCCAGCCGACCTTCATACCGCTGCTGTGCCGCTGTCGGGCCCCACAGCTCCCGCGTGAAGACGAAGCCGCCGGACTCGTGACCGACCTGGGCGATCCACGCGGCTTGGCGGGCCGGGGTCGATATGGCGAACTCGCGCCAGGCCGCATCGACGTGCGGCCACCAGCGGTCAGCCATCGCCGCAGGCAGCCCAGCAGCGGCGCGAAACAGTTGCTTTTCCATGCGGACTCCAGAAACGAAGAAGCCGCCCGTAGGCGGCTGGTTGCGATGCGGTGACGGTCAGGTGGTCAGGGCCTGCAGTTCGGCGTTCGAAAGCTTGCGGGGGTAGTACCGAATAGACCTGAGCCATCCGTTTATCTGGCCGGTCGTCGTCACCGCGCCTACCCGCATCTGATTCACTACCGGAACCCCAGAAGCGATGGACAGGACGGCCCCACCGTTCATGCACGCGGTGTGGGTGCCTTGCCCGTAAGTGAGGCCAACCCTGGCCTGCTCACCGGCATAACTGGTCGACAGACCGAGACTGGCTACCGCACCACCAATGGTGACTCGCGACTGCAAGATGCCTCCGGACTGCCGCGACAAGCCGATCATGTTGTTTGCAGTCCCGTCTGTCACTCCGAACGAGTACTTTGCGCCGGGCTCATAGCCTTCAGCATCGACGAAGAACGTGCCTTCGCTGCTGTTGAATCCGAGGTCGCTCAAGTCGCTGATGAGCCCGAGGTCGGCTGACCGTGCCGTTGCTGCCGTTGTGGTGAGAATCGGGCTGGTAAGGAATGCACCTTCCTCATGCGAAACGAAGTCGACATCGATGGCGTCGCCGCTGGTGACAATCTGCAGCCCAATGCTCGGATTCGCCGCTGTGGCAGCTGCGACGCTCACCAGCGTGAAGGCGCCGGTCACGGTCACCGGCGTCCAAGTCGCGCCGCCGTTCTGCGTCATGTTGATGACGCCAGATCCGGTGCGGCGCCTGACATACAGCCCAGTGATGCGCTGTGCCGAGGCACGCGTGATCGACTGGAGGCACGTCGCGTTGGCGGCGGTGGCCGTCAGCGTGGTCGCCGCGTTGCTCCCACCGTCGAGCCCGACGGCAGTTTTCGCCGCGGTACAGCCGGTCTTGACCCATGCTGCATTGGTGAGATCGCGGCACCACAACGCGTAGTTGGTCCGCCCCTCCTCCACCAACATCCCGCGCGCCTGGAGCGCCACCGGGTCGTAGTCGAAGCGCGGGACGTTGTTCCCGTCCTGCACCAAGATGCCCGACGCATTGAAGCGCCACGCCGAGCTGGCGCGCGTGAACGTGATCAGCTCGGCGAAGGGGACGTTACCCAGCATGCTTTACTCCGGCTTGATGGGCCAGTTGATAGTGCGCGGAAAGCCGACCTGCGTGGTGATGGCGCGCAGGGCCTTGCGGTACTGGCTCAGGGCCTTCAGGCGCGCCTCTTCCTCCAGCGTCAGCTCGCCCAGTACGAACCCATCCATCAGCGGCGCGATCAACTGGTCGGCCTCCTCCAGCAGCGCATCGCGCTGCGCGCGCGCCGCGGCGGCCAGCTGCTCGGTTTCCAGCGCTTCGTCCAGAACCCACTCATCGGCCGTCCAGACATGCGCCGGCGACGGGCGCGGCTCGTCGGTAAGGAAGGCCGGCAGGTCGCCGATGCCGGAGTACTCCTCGCTCAGCACGAAAGACGAGCCATCGGCGGTACGGTAGAGCGGCACCTGCCGGTAGTCCGGGACAAGCGCCCAGGACCCTTCGGGCCAGTTCTGCGGCGCCGAACCGTCCGGGCGCCGATACACGCGCACGCGCCCTACCTCGTCGGCCGGCGGAGTGCCCGGCGTGGCATAGCCCGGCACGATAGGGGTATCCGGCTCCAGCGGGTTATCGTCGGCGAGACCAATGCCGAGGTATTCGCCGGTGATCGGGTGGTAGTTGTAGATTTCCATGCCGGCTCCCTCAAAACTTGATGATGGCCATCAGGGCCATGTTGCGCGGGCGCGTTTCGGCGCCGCCCGTAGACGTGGTCGACATGAAGCCCTGGCTGATGCCGTTGGTCGCGATCTGAAGGCCCGTCACAGCACCGCCGCCGGCGACCACCGACTGCGTGCTATGCAGGTGCGTTTTCAGATCGTCAGCCTGTCCGATCCCGATGACGCGGCCAGCGTCGACACCACGGCCGTCATCCCAGCCGCGGATGAACTCGCCGCGGAGTTCCGGTAAGTTGAACGTCGTGGACCCATCGCCAGATCCGTAACCCGTACCAAGCACGTTGAACAGATCCGCATAGGTGGTTCGTGAGACAGCGCCGCCGTTGGCCTTCAGATACCCCGCCGGCACGGAACTCACTGCGTGGTACAACACAGTGCCAGGCAAAATGTGGCCGAAGTTCGGCACCCCGAGCAGGCCGATCGTCACCCAGGCGGTGTTGGCGCCGTTGCGCATCCTCAGCAGACCGGCGTTGGTGTCGGCCCAGAACATGTAGGCGAAGGTCGTCGCCGGCGCCGCAGCACCTGAACCGTTTGTGACGAGTGCATTTAGCGCCAGGTTCAGGTCGGCGCGGAAGGCCGCGCCTGCCTGATTGGCGATGTCCATGTCGTGTTGGGACATGCTTTCCTCTCTGGTTTAGTAGCTGATCGCATCCCAGTCGAACCGGCGGGACACCGGAACGCTGGCGCTGTTGAAGAAGGTCACGGAGAAGCCGGAAGCGGTCTTGCCGTTGACGACGAAGTAGTCGCCCTGCGCCATGTTCTGAGCAGTGATGCCCAGCACCGGCAGGGCCCGAAATGGCTTCGAGAAAGTGATCGGGGTCGCGCCGGCGGCCGACACGATGTCCCGGCCCGACTCGCGCCGATCCGGCATGTCGACATTGACGGCCAGGCCGGTCACGACGATGTTGTGCGTGGCGGCCCCGCTCTCCATCACGACCTTCCACTGGAACGCTCGCGCCTCGTAGTCGCCCATCGAGAAGCGTTGCCACGCCGACCAGGTCGGCGAGCCAGCCGGATCGTCCAGCGTGGTGCGCACGTACAGCGACACCGCCGTGTCGTTGATCCGATCTCCGTCGATCGATGCCCAACTGTCGATCAGGTCATACCGGAAGTCGATCATGTCGCCGGTGTCGAACGACACTGCATCGATGGTCGCCGTCAGCCTCGACTTCTCCACCGTGCCGAGATCCAATGACCCAGTGAAGACGTACTCGCCGCTGCTGACGATCCCGCCCAGCGAATCGATCAGGCCCCATCCGCCCGAGCCAACCACGCTGTCGATCAGGCCGAGCGTGTTGATCGCGGGTTGCGCGTCCCATAGCCCACTGGCATCGCTCATTCCCTGGTCATCGATCAGGCCCGCGCCGATTAGCTTGATGCCGTTCAGCGCTGGGTCGCGTATGACATTCGTCTTGGCGCCGGCGAACGTCGGGTGCTCCTGAACCGTGGCCACCACATTCAGCGCAAGTAGCGACGGCGCTGTGGTGACAACCATCGCCGCCGCCGGCGACTCGTGACCGGTGGAGTCGATCCACTTGGCAAGATAGACACCCTCCAGCAGCGGCAGCTGCGCCGAGTTGGCTGCGCCCGAGATATAGCCACCGATGTCGATGGCGCTGCCCCAGGTTGGCTGCACCAGGTCAGTGGTGTGCCGAATCCGCGCCTGCCCGCCGTTCCGTACGTCCAGATCGGTCGCAGCGTCCCACGTAAGGTTGGCGAACCCATTCAGCACCGTCATGGAGAGTCCTGTCAGGTTCGACGGCGCGGCCAGCTTCCCGCTGACGACGTGCAGAGGCGAATAGGTCCACGATCCGCTGCGTACGCCGATCGCCGACACGAAGCGGCCGCGCACCACGTAGGCGGCGCCGTCCTCCACCGGCGACAGATAGCGACTCGTCGTATCAGCTGTAAGCGACGGCATCGATGACCACGCAGCGCTGTCGGCGCGCTTGTACTCCATCTCGATGCGGCCCGTCTGGGATAGCGCCAGCTCTTGCGCCGCTGGCCAGCTGATCAGCATCCGAGACGTGACTACGCCGCTGGAACTGAGGATCAGATGCTCCTCGCCCGAAGTCAGAGAGATTTGCCCCAGCGGCTCCACCACAAACGGGTTCGGCAGGTTCGTGTCCGGCGCAGGGTCGATGACCGTGGCATTGCCCAGATTCCAGTCGTAGACCGCTGCCGCCTCCTCGTTCAAAACCAGGTCGACGCCGCCGTCGGCGCTCATGCGCCAATCCATCACCCGGAAGACCTTGTCGGTCCAGCCGAACTTCGCCAGCGACAGCTTCACTGTGCTGTACGCAGTCAGCTGCAACGCGGTCAGCTTCGCGGGGAACTCGACCACGATGCTCTGGCGCGACCTCTCCAGGATGATCTTGGCGATGCGCTGCGCCATGATCGTGTTGGTGGTGAACGGTAGTTCGATGTCCCTCTCGATCACCTCACCATCGTTTGCGGCGTAGGCTGCGTTGCGCACCGCGGGGAAATCACCGGGTTGCCAGAACCTGCCCGGGTCGACGTAGGTGCCCTTCACCACGTTGAACAGGTCTTTGCGCGACGTGCGCGGCTGGACCTTCACCGGTCCGCGCAGATCCGACTCAGTGAGCGTAACCGTCGGAATATCGTAGGCGCCGGCGAACACCCGGAACACGCCGCCGGCGATCACCGCCACGCCCGCGCCCGCCGTCACCAGCTCGGCCAGGTTGTCGCGCGGCGACTTATCCGACATCACGATGCCGTCGCAGAGATAGCGCTCCTGCCATACCGCGGTGTCGGTCTGCACCGGCTCGTCGCTGATATTTGCCGCGGCGATCACCGATGCGACGTCGATGTCAGCGTCGGTGCAGCCGAAACCGCGCTCGTCGCGCAGGTAGTCGTAAACGCACAGGGCCCAGTTGTGCGACCAATACGTTCCGCCGGTGCGCGGGTCATACAGGCGCTTTCCGCGCACCACCGCTTTCACATTTGGCAGGCCATTCGGGAAGATGTCCGCGTCATACTCCAGCCGCAGATAGACGTAGCAAACACCGCACAGCCGGTGATCCCATGTCCAGCCTGGCACCTCCGAGACCAGATCGCCGTCGGCAGCCTGATCCAGTGTACCCAGGTGCTTCTTTACCCGGACCAGCGCTTTCGATCGCAGGGCCTCGTAGGTGATGACGACGACCTGCGTACCCGGGTCGATTCCGCGGACGGTGACGGTCTTGGATCCCTGATACCAATCCACGGTGTAGGCGAACTCCTGCACGAAGCCCATGCCGTCGCTGTATCCAGCGGCGGAGATCACACGGTAGACCGTTTCGTCCAGGTCATAGGTGACTTGAGACTGTCCGGCGGGAATGGTCTTCGAGTGCGTACGGGACTCGCCCGATGCCTTCAGGAACTTGCCTCCGGTCACGAAACCGCCAGCGTCGAGACCGCCTACGGGATCCTCGCCGAGGTACACCTCCTCGATCGCATCGCACTCGTGATCTGCGAGCGCGACGACCAGATGCATGAACTGGTTCTTCTTGCCGTTCCCGTCCGTGCTGGCTGCGAAGACCAGCGGGCCGGAGGTCATCGCGCGGCCATAGATCATGTTGCGCGGCTGGACATTGGAACGCACGATCTGCGTCCTGCCTTGTGCCTCGGCCGCGAAGCCATTGGTCGTGCGCGGCTTGAAGACAGCGCCCATCAGGCTGCCGACGGCGAACGAAATCCCGAGCGCGACGACAGCGTATGCCACCCCGTAAGCAATTGTGGCGGCGGCGACAGCGAAGGCGCCCGCTGCCACACCACCCGCTACGGAGAAGGCTGCTGAAGCCAGTGCCGCTGCAGCTGCTGCCGGCATAACACCTCCCTATACAGTCCAAGCGGCCTTCGCCTGCCTCATTTCCATGAATTCGATCCCGGCCTGCCCCTGTGCCGCAAGCTGCGAGCCCAAGCAAATCGCCAACGCCTCGCCGTTCGGCGTGTCGATCAGAACCACGTCGCCGCGGCCGGCCAGCGCCGGTGGCGCTGCAGCGCCGAGCACCAACGTCGCAATGCCAGCCACACCGCCGTTGTCGCGCAACACGCGGCGGGCGCCCTTCTCGCTGGCGTACAGACCGCGCCAGCGCGCCCCCGGATCCGCGCCGCTCATCGCCTGGATGGCATCGCACACGAACAGGCAACAGTCGCTGTCGCCCCATGAAAAAACCCGCTCGCGGCGGGCTTCGATGAACTCGGCAAGCCGAGTCGGCCAGTCTTCCAAACGCTGCATCAGCGCCCCCACATCAGTTGCTTCTCGACCATCTGCGGCACGAACTCGAATCCCCGGTCACCCGGGTATCGGCTCTGCTGGTCCTCGTTGTTGTAGCGCCGCACCTTCGCGCGGTCCCAGGCGACCATCTTTGATTCGGCCGACACTGTGATCGAAGCCGTATCGCCGACGTCGATGGTCGGCACATCCATGCGCCCGGAGAACAACGGGATCGGCGCGTACCCCAGTTGCAAGTCCCACCGCAGCGGCGCAAACCAGATGCGGCACGGCCGGCCCTGATACTGCTCGGCTAGCATGATCGCGACATACTCCGTCGGCACCCCTGTGAGTGCGAGCCGGACACCAGTGGCTTCCAGGCTCGCCTGCTCTTGAATCGGTTCGATGCTGCCAAGCGCGCCAAGCCCCAACCACGTGGATCCGTTCCAGTCCATGCTGTAGCCGGCGCTGCAAACGCGAAGGGGCTGGGAGAAGTCCAATTGGACGAAGAAGACATACGGCACGTGGTCGGAGGTGATCAGCGAGACATTTCCGCTATCCAGCGCGCGAGTCATGAGAACGACTCCACCAGGCTGATCACCACCATTTCGGAAATGAAGCCAGGCATCACCGACACCGCATACTCGTCGGAGGTGTTCATCATCGTGGCCGTTGGCTTGTTCAGCGTCACCACTGACAGGTTTGCCGGCGCGACACGAAATGGCGGCGCGATCGGGATCAGCGCCTGACCGTTCGCGTCGCTGTACGTGTCAGCCGTGACAATCTTCAATTCCCCGCCGGCGCCCAGGTACTCACCCGCCCTCATCACCAGCGTGCTGGCTGGCCAGTACTTCGTGGGCAGGTACTTGTAGTCGATCAGCGACCCATTGACGACAACTTCACCATTCACCTGGTAGCTCTGCGAAAGGAAATCGAGCGCCATCGTTGCGTCGACCGGCACCGCTGCCAGGTCGGCCACAGGCGCGCTGTGCGGCCAGAGAAAGACCCGGCCGGCCATACCGCTGAGGCCAGCAAGGAATCCCTCCAGCCTGCCGCGCTTGTCCCGCTCCATGTGCGGAAATTCGAGGGTCGCCTTCCACCGCGCGCCGGGTCGCTCGACCGTTTGCGACGACCGATTCAGCGGCGACACGAAGGACTCGGTATTGGACAGCAGCCCCCATGTCGCCTTCGACGGCGTCAGATCAGCGGGCCAGTCAATTGTTGGCATCCTTACCTCCCGGCCAGTTGCCGCATGTCACCACCACGCGCGAGGTTCTGTTTCACCTCTGCCACGGCAGCGTTCTTCGCCTGCACCATCGCCTGCATGATCGTCGCTTGATCCGACCGGCTGTCGATGTTGATGTGCTGCGTGAAGCTGACCACTTGGCCGCCACCGGCCGCCGTCGCGGTCAGGGCATCGTTCGGCACAACGTACCCGGAGCCGGTCGGCACTACCAGTTCCGGCCCTCGCTCGCCCACCAAGTACGGCTGTCCGGCATTGATGTTGCCGCCGGTGGCGCGCGCCGAGACATTGGCGATCAGCGTATCCAGGCCGGCCTGCGTCTGCGGACCATACACGCCGCCCACCGACGTTCCGGTCATGTCGCCATACGCGCCCAGCATCATCGAACCAAGCTGGCTGAAGAGCCCGGAAAGCGCGGCACGCGCCTGGATGCGTATCAGATCAGAGATCACCGACTGGGCGAAATCGCGGAAGTTGCCCTTGCCCGTCATGGAGAACGTCACGATGCCGTCCTCCATCCGACGGAACGCATTGGTCGCCGCCGTGCTGGTCATTGCCATGACGTTGCGCGATTCCTCGGCATAGTTGGCCATGGCCTCTGTCGCGCCATTCACCCAGCTTTCCTGCTTCTCCCGAAGCGATGCGTAGTAGGCGTCATAGGCCTGCATCGACTGGTCTAACCCATCCCGCAGGTTCTTCTGCGAGTCCAGGTACGCCTGCGACGTGCGCGCCGCCTCCGGCGTGGCCTTCTCCTGCTGCAGAGCCAGGTCCTCGTACGCCTTGTAAATACCGCGCACGGCCTCTGCCTGCTTCTGCGCCTCGGTACCGCGCCCGACGGCGTCCAACTGCCGCTGGTACTGCTCAGACGCCGATTTCTGCATGTTGCCGATCTGCGCGCTGATCGCCGCGGACCGCTCTTCCACCTTCTGGATGTCGGTCTTCAGCTTCAACGCGCGCTCGTTCTCGACGTTCTGTGCGAGCTGGGCCTTGATCTGATCCTGGTTGGCCAGCAGGCTCTTCTGTTCGGCGGTCAGGATGCCCTTGCCTTTCAGGTCGCTGATCTTCTGCAGGAACTCGGCTTGCTGCTTCTCGGCGCCGGTCAGCTTCTCCGACGACTCCAGCGCCGCGCGAGTGGCCGCGTCCTGGTCGCGCAACTGCTGAATGAACCGCGTGGCCGCGTCATCCTGGTAGGCCTTGGGCTGACGCCCCTTGGCCGTCTTCGGATCCTTGAACTTCTCCTCGATGGCAGCAAGCCGCTTGTTGTACTCGTCGGCGGCCATGCCGACCAGCTTGGCGTCCTTGTTCAGCTGGTCGATCTCTTCCTTGCGCAGATCGGCGCGCGAGCGGGTCGCCTTCTCCTGATCCCGCAGGCGAGCCTGCGCCGCTACCGCAGCATCCTGTCGGCGCTGCTCCGCGGCCTTGGCTTCTGCCGCCGTATTGGCCGCCTCCAGCGGCTTCGCCTGCGCCTGCAACTGCTCGAGCTGCTGGCGCGCCCGCAGCAGCGCTGCACGGTTGAAGTTGCTGCCGCCCGCCTGCGCCGTGGGCGAGGCCTCCATCTTGGCGATTTCGGCCTTGGTGCGCTCGATCGCGCTGCGCACGTCTGCCAGCGTGGTATCCCGGCCGACGCCGAGCATCGCATCCCAGGCGCCCTTGGCCAGGCTGGTGAGCGTGCTCCAGGCCCGCTGCATGTAGCCGACGTTTGCCACCACCTGGTCGGCGCGGTCCTTCATTGCGCTGGCGTAGGTTCGCTGCGCCAGCGCGGCCGCCTCGTCCTTCCTGCCCTGGTCTTCCAGCGCTGCGATCTGCTCAAAGACGGCAGCGGTGAGAAAGTGGTACTGCTCGTTCAGCTTCTGAGAGGCCTTGACCGGTTCCTCGCCCAGCTTGACGAACTCTTCGACCGTCTTGTCGATGGCCGTGCCGGTAGCCTTTTCCCACGCCTGCGCTGCGTTGCCTAGTTCCACGAACGTGCTGCCGGCAATCTTGCCTGTCGAGGCCAGCGCCGTTAGCGTCTCGGCGGCCTTGCCCTGGGTGCCTGCCGTGTCGCTCATGACCCTGGCCATGGTCGCCATCTGGTCGGCAGACACTCCGGCCACGCCGCCGGTGATCGTCAGCGCCTGATTGAAGGCGCGCGTCTCGCCGGCACCTTTCTCTAACGCCACCGCCAGCCCGACAGCAGCGCCGGCCAGGATCGTAACTGGGTTGACTAGGCCGGCAATGAAGCCGCCCACGGCGCGCACGGCGGGGCCGACGCCGCCGAACATGTCCCGCAACTGCCCGCCCTGCTGGGTCAGGATCAGCAGCGGCGACTGCCCGCCAGCCAGCTGCGTCACGATGTCCGTCATCTGCGCCGGCACCATGCGAATGGCCGCCGCCGTCTGCCGCGCCGACATGCCGACGTCATCCAGAGACGCGCTGACCCGGCGCATGCCGGACGATGCAGCCTCAGCCGCCTTGAGCTGGTTGATATAGGGGGCGACGGACTCGCTCACGCCCAACAATGCCGCCTTCTGCTCGAGCAGTTGGATCCTTGTCTTGCCCGAAGCCTCCGCCATCCGCGCGGTCTGGTTGACGAACTGGTTGATCGCGCGCGCGTGCGCATCCGACCCGTTCCGGGCCGCCTCGGCAATCGCCGACTCCGCTGCCAGCGTGCGGCGCGCCTTGGCCTCCTGCGTGGCAATGAAGGCGTCCGCACTGCGCCGCGCCCTGTCCATTTCGGCGGTATAGCCGGTCGCGTCGGCCGTGACGCGAACAATGGTTTCATCAGCCACGTGACAACTCCCTTACCTTTTCCTGAATCACCGCGCTCACCGCGGCGGCAGCGGCCTTCTTCTTCGCTTCGAAGCCAGGCCGCAGGAACGGCTGCGCAGCCATCTTCGACGTGCCGTATTCGAGGAACCGGCCGTAGAAGGCTTCCTTCGACCAGGTCACGATGTAGGAAGCCAACCGCCCCGGGACGGACTTCTCTTCCTCGAAGGCTAGGATGATGTGCGAACGCAGGAAGCCAGGCGGGTGCCGGCCCTGCTTGCCCTCATAGATGCCCAGATCGACCGGAGCGCGCAGCTTCACCTCTGCATGAATCACGCGCCCGCCGGCCACCGCGGCCTGCCGCAGCACCGACTCGGAGGCGATCTGGTCGAGCGCGTTGAGCTTGCCCTTGAGCGCTTCCGCGTTCTCGATCGTGACGCGTCGCGGCTTCGCCATCACTCCCTCCGTGGGAACATCACCCGCTCGATCAGCTTCGCCTGCTCTTCCGGGTCATCCAGCAGGACCGGCTCGGCATCATTCGCCGCAGCGTGGTGCTCGCTCCACGGCGTCATGTCGAAGCAGCCAAATGGCTCGCTGCGCGCCTTTCGATCGCGATGGATATTGGCAATCGTCGACGCGATCGCGCCGGCGCGGAGGTCGTCATAGACGCCGCCTCGCTGATCGACCTGATACGAAGCCATGTACTCGACGAACTCCGCGCTGCTGATCCTCTCTTGCAGTTCCCTTATGGGGATTCCGAGGTCGATGCTGAGTCGGAGCCAGTGCCGCCGCTCGGGGCGGCGTCGGAGTTTTTTACCTCATCCTCCACCGCTTCGACCCCCAGCTTGTTCAGCCGCATGGCAACGTCCACCACGCGATCGAGCGCTTCCTTGCTGCGACCGCGCAACGCCTCGACGTCGTCCTCTGAGAACAGCAGTTCGCCGTTCTCGTCGATCACGCAGCACACCAGCACTCGCGCCTGGAACACGCTGTACGGCGTCTTCCCCTCGCCCTGCAGCGCCATGAAGCGGTCGCGCGCGGCGCCCGACATGACTGCCACGCGCACGTCGCCGCCCCATTCCGGCACGGGAACGTCTTCGTGCTCCAGCGAGGCAGCCAGGATGGATGTTTTCGAGAGAATCGGCATAGGTTATGCGTCCGTCACGTCGCCGGTAATGCGCAGGGTCACGCCGGTCGACTTCAGCAGTTGATCGACCCCGCCTTCCAGCGGGCTGTTCTTCGCGTAGGCGTCGAAGGTCTTGGTCTTGTTGTTCGGCAGCGTCAGCTTGTAGGTTTTCACCGTGCCGGCGCGCTTCGACGCGTCGATAGCCTGCTGCCCCGCATCGTTCATGTCACGGTTGACGTCGAAGGTGAAGCTGCCCCAGTCCTGCAGGCCGAGCGCGTATTCCTTGGCGGTCGAGTCCAGATCCGTCTTGTCCAGTTCGCTGGCCTGGCCGTCGAAACCCTTAAAGGACACCAGGTTTTCGATCTTGGTCCAGGTGGCCGGCGTCGCCGTGCCGGCCGCGGTGATGGTGCGACCGGTGGTATTGATGTCGAACGCGAAAGTGTTGGTGGTGACGTTCTTGACCACCACGGTCTGCCCGTTCAGGTCACCGGCGTTCGTGCCTGTCAGACCGGCCAGCGTGACAACGTCGCCATTGACGAAGCCGTGCGCGGTCGACGTGAGGATGGTAGGAAAGCCCAGCGCGATCGCGGTAATCGTCTTCGCGCCGCCTGCTGCGCCGGCAATTTCGAGCTTCGATCCCTGCGCGGAGATTGCGGTAGATGGCATTGTTGACCTCTTCGGTTGTGAAAAGCCCGCGCAGGGCGGGCAAGATAAAGACGTGGGTCAGGGCTTGAACCATATCGAGAAGTCGAGCCGAGACCCGTATAGCTGGGTGTCCTGTTCGCTGTCGCTTACCGGTGCGCCGATCGGCAGCGCGCCCGCAGCGACCAGCGCAGCGCGAGCACTGCGCATCGTGGCGACCGTCGCAGCCCGGGTTGCAGACCACACATTGATCTGCATGCGCTGGTTCTCCAGGTCCGCCGGCCCGCTCAGGTCATTCACGTCCTGCCCGCCGACAGCCTGGTAGGTGACATACGGTTTAGCGGCACCACTGGGCGCCACGTCGGGATAGACCTTCACCCCGATGCCGGCCAGCGCCGCCACGACCACGGCTTCGGCAGAATTAGGCATCGCGCGCCCCCGTTTCACAGACCAGGTCCACGTACTCGCGCCTCAGGCGGTCTGGCAAGACGCCCTTGATGTTGTAGGCGGTACCGTCCGCGCACAGCACACGCATGGACGCCGTAACGCCGTCGGCCGCCAGGAACGGAATGCGGAAGCTGGCCTGCACGATCGACGTCGGCGCATCGGCGCGGATGATCTCCAGACCAGTTCGGTGCAGGATGTTGGCCCACACGTCGATGACCTTGTCCCAGCCGATCACGGGCTGCCCGAAATCGTCATATCCGTCGGCGGGCTTCTGGATCTGCACCAGTTCGCTGCGCTGGCCGGCCCTCATACGCCAAGCCCCACGCGATAAGGCCATAGCAGGTCATGCGCGCCCTGTGGCAACTCGGCTACCGTGGCGCCGACCACCGTGTTCTCGCGGTTGCTGTACAGGTGCCCGAGGATCAGCAGAATGGCCGCCTGAATCTGCATATTGGCCACCATGGGATCATCGCCGGCCGTTCCGGCCAGCACCGCCGCATCCATGTCGGCCTGCGTGGCGTAGATCTGGCGGTTCAGGAACGACGCGGCGGCGCCTTCTGCGGCTGCAAGGTAGAGGCCGATCAGTTGATCCTCGCTCGCCCACGTGACACGCAAGTGCGACTTTGCCATGTCGAGCGCGACGATCGACATATCAGCCTCCCTTGCCCTTCCTGGCCTTCGTCTCGCCGGCCGGCTTTTCCTCGGCGGCCGGTTTCTCGTTCGTCACCTCGGCGACCGCTTCGGTGCTCTCCGCCGGCAGGCTGGCAAGCGCATTGTCCGAATCTTCGCGCGTCGGCTTCGTGTCCGCTTTTCCGCCCTCGCCTGAGGGAGCAGAATCGGAAGTCGCACCCTCGTTCTCGCCGATCTGCACCGCGCAGCCGGCGTCGATCAGTTCCTGCCCGCGGCTGCTGTCCATCTGCGCGACCATGCCGGCGCGCGGATCCTTGCCGATGAACTTGATTTTCATGATGTCCTCCAGAACGGATACGGCCCGCCGAAGCGGGCCGCTCCATCAGACAGCGTCAGCCGATCAGGCCACGTTGCCGAAGTCGCCGTAGACGAAGGCCTGCGGGCGGTAGACCGCCAGCGCCAGGCGTTCCTCGGCCAGGATCGTGACCAGGTTCTTCACGAAGTCGTCTTCGTTCTCGGTGGCGACTTCCACCCGCGCCTGCCAGCGGTCAAACACCTGCGCGCCGAGCTTAAAGGCGCCGACGAGGAACTTGTCGACGGTGATCGCCTGCGTGGCCACCACCGGCTGGCCCCACAGCGTTGGCGAGATCGTGCCCTGCGGATTGCCGATGATGTAGCGGCCGGTGGTGTCCTTGAGGAGTTCGATCCGGGCCCAGTCGCTGGGGTGCATCACGATGCCGGTCGCCGGGAATTCCGCCAGAGCGGCCTGCAGCATGGCCAGGCGGATGTTGTCGATGCCCGTTTCAGTGCCAGCCGGGTCGAACGGTGCCGCAAAGGCCGTCGCTTGCGGGATGATGCCCAGCAGGTTCTGGCCGGTGCCGTCGCCGTTCAGCAGCTGGTTTTCTTCGACCAGCGCCAGGCCGTAGCGCAGGCGGCCGTCGATGTAGCTCGCCAGCTGGGATGCATCGCTCAGGATCTGCCGCGAGGCCTTGACGAAATGCGCAATCACCTTGGCCGACGTGGTGACCAGGTCGAATTTCATGGTCGATTCCGGCTTCTTCACCGTTTCGGCTACCGGCGCGGCGTTGTTCGTGAAGCCGGTTTCCTTGACGTACTCCAGCACCTGGCCGTCCATGCGGCCCGGGGTGATCAGGTCGCGCACGGTCAGACGGCGATTCAGCGGCGCGATGATGCCGGGCAGGCGCGTGTTCTGCACCAGATCGCCCGCAGCGCCATCCGTGTCGGTGGCCACCGTGGTGATGGCAGCGTTGAACGTCATATCGACCCGGCCCCGCGGCGTGGTCTTGCCGGTGAAGGCCTTGAAGTCGTCGCTGCCGACGAACTGCTGACCGAACGACTGATGCTGCACGTCGCCACCCGCGCCGTTGGCTTCCAGCTTTGCCAGCGCCTGCTGTGCGTGCTGCAGGTTGGCCTGCATTTCGCCCTGCTTCGTCAGCAGTTCGTCCACCTTGGCCTTGGTTTCCTCGGACAGCTTGCCGGCGGCCAATTGCGCTTCCTTGAGCGCCTTTTCACCCGCCGCCTTGACGTCGTCGCTGATCTTGCCGAGCGACGCCTTGATTTCCTTGACGTCGTTTTCGTCAAAAGCGAGCACCATGCCGCTGCGCTGCATGTGGCGGAACAACATGTCGTGCACGGTGGCACCGATGGCCGTCAGAACGGCGGCAAATTTGGTCTTTTTCATAGGTTCGATTTCCTTTCCGGTTTGGGGATGATCTACAGGGAAAACGCGGTCAGCGCTTCCAATACCGACTTCGCTGCAACAGCAGGCGGGTCACCCGCGCTGCGTCCGGTGGGATCTCCCGCACCGCCGCCGGCCGGATCTCCCTGGCCGGACTTGAATTCGCTGATGAGGCGCAATGCCTCGTTCTTCGGCATGCCGCTCGAGCGCAACGCGGCTTCGATGCGGCGCACCGCGGAAGCCTGCGCCTTGGCGTCGCCCTTCTTGACCTGGTCGGACGGGAGGAACTCGTCGGCAAAGCCGTCGTCGATCGCGGTCTGGCCGCTGATCCACGTTTCCGCATCCATCAGCTTCGCCATAGCCTTCACGTCCTGCCCAGACCGCGCGGAATAAATGCTTGCCATGGCGTCGTCGAATGGCTTGAGCGTTGCCGCGATTTCCGTCAGGTCGTGCCGGTTGCCGACGGCCAGCACCCAGGCGTTGTGGATCATCAGGAAGCCGGCGCGCGAGATCTGCACCTTGTCGCCGGCCATGGCGATGATCGACGCCGCGGAGGCGGCCAGTCCCAGCACCTTGACCGTGACCTCGCCGTCATGCTCGCGCAGCAGGTTGTAGATCGACAGGCCTTCGAACATGTCGCCGCCCGGCGAATTCACGTTCACCGTCACCGGGCCGGCGCCCATACCGCGCAGCGCGCCGGCAATGCGCTTGGCCGTCACGCCATCACCGGACCAGTAGTCATAGCCGATCACGTCATAGACGCTGATCGTGCGGTCTGCGTCCGACTCCGCCACGGCGCGCACGCCGGTGTCCCAGCGGTCCAGAGCGCGCGGCTGCAGATGGCTCGATACGCTGGCAGCAGGACGGCCAGCAGGGATGCCCGGAAGGGTCTTGATGCTCATGATTCCGTTCCTCGTGGCTGGTCTTCCAGTCCCAGAAATGCGCGGATGGATGCCCGCGCCTGGTTTGCGTCGCCCGCGGTGGCCGCGCCGATCGCGTCAAGCGTCGTCATGGCCGATTGCACGGTCAGGACCGCGGCATTCCCGCCCATCGGCGGTCGCTCTTCGAACTCGCGGACTTCGTCCCGGGTCAGAATGCCCTTGTCGACCATAACGCCGTAGAACGCTGCACGGCCGGCGCTGTCGGCTCGCAGCAGCCCTTCGACCGCGAATTTCGGGTAGAACCGCCCACGCTCACCAGAGCGCAGCAGATCCTTGCTGATGGCCTGCTCGATCCGTTTCAGCCACGGCGCCAGCGTGAAGGTCAGGAAGCCGATCATCTGCTGTTCGATGCCAGTGCCCCAGCTGGTCGACTTCTCGGTGTGGCCGACCATCCACGGCGGCACGCGGAACCACCGGCAGATGGCCTCGAC
Source organism: Cupriavidus phytorum (assembly GCF_003254285.1). Lineage (NCBI taxonomy): Bacteria > Pseudomonadati > Pseudomonadota > Betaproteobacteria > Burkholderiales > Burkholderiaceae > Cupriavidus > Cupriavidus phytorum. Next base: position 205,109 of record NZ_QKZN01000002.1, on the reverse strand, counting down.
CGAGTAGCCGCGCGACTCCAGCAGTTGGGCATCCGACGGCTTGATGCCCACCGACTCGACCGAGGATCCACCTTCGAGCACCGGTGTTTCACCGCGCTCTACTGAGCCCTTCAGGTTCTCCCGGAATTCAGTGCGCTGCTTCGGCGTCAGGAAACTCTGAAACTTGTAGTACACCGTCTGAAGCAGTCCGGTGCTGAACGTCGACGCTGCGGCCTTGTCGGCCGCCATTGCGTTGCCGAACACCTTGGCACCGTAGGCGATCACCGACACACCATTGATGCCGTCCAGCGTGAAGCCTGGAATGGTCCAGATGCGGGATTCCGGAATCTCGCGCAGCGTCCCGTTCGGCCGGGGGTAGGTGAACTTCTTGCGGCCGGTGTTGTAGTCCTGCGTGCAAGCCAGCTTGTCAGGGTCCAGGTACGCCAGCCCCACCACCTGATCACTGCCGCTGACGTACAGCTTCTCCGCCCGGCCAGCGCCGCGCAGCAGCATCGAGGCAACCATCGCTTCCCAGAACACGGAAGCCGTCGAATCGACGTTCGGCTGGTCGTGGATGATGAACTGCAGGGGATGCTGAGGCGCCACCCGCTTTCCGGCGCTGGTGCGCTCGTACATCGACAGCGGCAGCGTGGCGATCGTCTCGGAAATCAGCCGGACGCAGCTCCACACCGCGTCCAGCTGCATCACCGCCTTTGGCGTCACCTCGACGCCTGCCTCGAACGCCGCGGTGCGGTTGTATAGATCGGAATCGGTCAGCGAGAACGACCGCACAAAGCCGTCAATGGCCGCCCGGACGCCACGCGCGACACGTGTAAGGTTCAGTTTCATGCGTGGCCCGCCACAATGGGATTGCTCAGCCAGTCGTCCAGGCCGCCCATCCCTTCTGGATTGAGTGACAACAGCGCAATCGCATTGAATAGCGCCATGAGAGGGTCAATCTTTGCGGTCCCACTGGCCTGCTTGGTAATCAAGATTGCGTTGCCACGTGGCTCGACCTTGGCATTGCCGACGCACCAGTTCATCAGTTCGGTGCCGCCATGCCACAACGTGCCCTCGGCCAGCTTGCGCTCGGTGGTCTTGATCGTGCCGCCCAGTTTCCAACCCTGGGAAATGCCGATTACCTTTTCCTGTGGGATCCCCGCCTCAACGAGCGCATCCAGCACCGCACCGATACCGCTCGGGTCGACGCCAACCTTATCCAGTAGCCCGGAGGCTTCGATCAGCGCAACCAGCTCGGCGAGCTCGATCACGTCATCGCCAATCTTCTCGACGATTACCAGGTCGCCATTGCGCGCAAAGTCCTGCAGTCGCGGCGCGATCTCCTTGCGCCGCTCCAGCACTGCCGGATGCGCCCATGCCCGGCACCAGGCCAGCCACTCGCCCGTCTTGAGATCCCGCCCGACAGCTGATAGCCCAAGCAAGTCGTCAAGACCGCCGCCGTCCACACCGACGTCGATGACCTCGCAACGCTCGAGCAGCGTCTCGATGGTGATGCCACGCCGCGTCTGCCCCTCCCAGAACATTGCGCCGGCCCAGTTGTCCGAGCGCAGCGCCAGACCGATTTCCACATTGCCGTGCTTGGCCATGAAGCCGCGGAACGATTCCTCGCCTGCCTCTTTTGCCTTCCTGAACTCCCGTTCAAGAAAGGCGCGGTCCACCGAATACCCCAAATTCGGGTTGACCATCGCGAGGTTTTCCACCTCGAGGTGCTCGCGGCGCGCCACCATTTCCGGTGGGTGCTCGAAGATGATCGGAACAAAACTCTTGTCCTCGATCTTGCCGTCGCGCACGTCGCGCGCGTACTGCAGCTTTTGCTTGAACACGCCAGCCGGAGGGTCATCGCTCTGGGTTGTCAGGTAGATGACGAACCCTTCTGGCCGGGACGCCAGGCCACCGATCGCCTCGCGCAGCATGTTCTCCGCGTTGGGCTGCTTCCCGAACAGCCACAGCTCATCGACCAGCGTGCCGACGCTCTTCTTGCCACCGACCGTGTTGGAGTCGGCCGCCACCACCTTCAGCGTTGCGTTGCTCTCCCGGTGGGTGATGGTCTTGATATGGGTCTGCACGTGCATCAGCGCGTTCAGATCCTCGTCCACCCGCTCGGCGCAGAAATCGCGCGACGGGCCGAAGCTGTTGTTGGCGATCTCGATGGTCGGCGCCAGGATTGCAAACTCAGCCGACTGCCGCCAGTTGAGGATTAGCGCCGTCATCATGATGCCGGCGGCGATCGTGGACTTCGAGTTCTTCTTCGGCAGGCAGACGAACCATTCCGTGATCAGGCGGCGCCCGGACTCTGGCTGATATGCACCGAAGATCGATGCAACCAGCTCGAAGACCCATTCCGCGCAAGCTTCACCGAACGTCGGGCTGCCTGGCGCATCAACGATCCGCAGTTCCTTGAAGATCGCCAGCGCCTGCTCGGCCTGGTCTGGGAAGATCGGCGGCGGGATGATCGACCGCCCCGACTGCAGGCGTTCGGCCCAGTCGGGGCAAGCGGTCGTCCATTCCATAGCGTCATTTCACGGCACGTAGCGGCGGCGCCGCGGCGGCGAATCGCCCGGAAGCCGCCTTCTTGGCTGCGTCCGCGCGATCCTCCTTCTTTCCGGTGTCGCCCAGCTTCCGATGGAAATAGGGCATCAGCTCTTTCGCCGCGAAGACGCGGAGCTTCGGCTCCGTCAGATCGTCATTCATCACGGCTTTCAGGAAGGCCTTCGGGTCGGAATACTGGGTTGCCTGCTCCCAATTGAACGCGGCAGCGGCAGCGGCAGCGTCTTCATCCAGAGACTCAGGCCCGCGCGCCGGCTGCGCCTTTGGCGTTGCCTTGGCTGGCGGCGCAGCTTTCCGCGCAGTACCGGCCTTCGATTTGCGCGCCAGGTGAGCCAGGACGTCGGCATCCTTCGCCAAGCGCGAACCGGCGGAGGCCGCCGTTCCCGCGCTGTAGCCGGCATCGATTGCTGCCTGCTTGTTCGAGAGTCCCCGCGCTTTGGCCTCGGCAAACTTGAGCTTTTTGCCTGTCAAAGCCATGGGAAAACCCCGCGTCGCGGACCTCAATTCTTAACATCGCGCCGCCTGATTGACTTTTCCAATCAAGGGCTTGCGGCTCATTGTTGAAGAAGCAGCCGTGTTAAAGCTTTAACAAATTTCGTGGGAGGGGAAATTTTCCCTGCGTGAGGGAACGGGCGGTCTAGAACCGACGGGGCGCCCAGACTTTTGTGGTGCCCCTCCCATCACTTTCCAGCCGACCGCCGCCGATCCGCCAGGGCAGCGCGGCAGCCGTCCCACCGCGCCCGCACACTCATCGCGCTGCCATCGCCGCACCAATGCGGTGCGCCAGAACCCTTGCCGTGCTTCGAGTTCTTGTTTTTATGTCATTAACGTGCGGAGTGGAGCAGACAAGCATCGTGCCAGCCGAGCGCGTCATCGCACGCTCGATCTGACGCCATACCTCGTGAGGAAACCAGCCAGCGCCGCGACGTCAACCTGCAAGCCAGTGCGGCGGTGCAACCATCCCAGGACGGAGAGCAGAGGCCTGACCCACCACGACACCTTGACGCTCACCGTCACGTTCAGCACGGTCATGGTTCGTTCTCCTGCCGCTGCTTGTCGCGGCTGTGGTGCGTAGCGCAGAGCGTCTGCCAGTTTGCTCGATCCCAGAACAGCGCCTGGTCGCCGCGGTGGGGCACTCGATGATCAACCACGTTCCCATACGGTATCGCCAGCCCGCGCGCCGCGCACTCCAGAATCACGGCGGCCACGGCGGTGGCGCTGAAGCGCTGCTGACGCAGGCAATACTCGCAGAATGGATGCTCGCGTAGATGCGCGTCGCGCTCCTTCTGCCATCGGTAGCCGTAGCCCCGTTGAGCGCTGGTCTGCGCGCCGGTGCGCCATGAGCCGGGCTGCATGAGTGGGGCGCGGGCACCTGCCTGAGGCAATCGCGAACGCAACATCGACAGCTTCTTTGTGGAGTTAGCGTTTTGACCCATTCCAGACCAATTTGCGAACGATGGGTGTGGCTGAACACCACACCTTGGTGAAGGAGTCTACGGTGCTATCGCGCCAAAGGTGGCGGTGTTTTGGCGCACGCCACCGCTGACTGCGCAATGCATCTACCCCTGAAGAGGGGGACGCCGCTCACGCCTATTGCAATCTCGCATCCAGACTCAACTTCCGCTACGGCAATTTTGCCTTTTTTGGGAGATGGGAAATGGAAAGCCCTCAAATTACCGAGAACGTGGATGGATCCACGCGAATCAAGGCTTTAGGCCACGATGTAACAATGAACGCGGATGGCACGGTAAACGCTACGACCAAGCATGGCACTCAGGTTGCGGTTGGAAAAGACGGTGCCATTAATGTGAATGCCGTTGCCGTAAGCCGGGTGGAGATCTACGACATTGCCGAAGTTGCCGCAATTAATATCGTGGCAGCGCCCAACGGCGGAAAGGAACGACAAATCCTGTTCAACAATGGCGCCACGGCTAAAGTTCGCTTTAATGCCAACGACAAATTTGTATCCCTCGAGGGCACCAAGCTCGAAATGGGCTTGACCCTCGCAGGCGTTATGACACTGAAGCAAGAAGAAGCAAAGTAACGCTAAAAAACAAAAAGCCCCGCTCGGTTCCGGCGGGGCTTTGGGCGTAACTCTGCAATTTGGGAAAATTCTAGGGCCGCTGTAACAGCCTGTCAAGCTTCAACTCCAGCAGGAGTGATCAAACCCATGGCAGCGAAATAATCATCCAGGCGCGAGACGGCGACAGCCTCCAACTCTCGCAGGCGCTCTCGGATCTTGGGGAACGCGCGGGCATAGGTCATGTGGTTTCCGCCGAACGACTGCGCCATGTCGCGGAAGCTCACCGCCAGGCGCTCATGGTTGGCGAAGGCCTTTGCCACAAGCATATCCAGCGCCGGCCCGGTGATAGCGCTGCCATGCGCCAACCAGTCGGCCAGGTACCGGATTCCCTCAACGCGGCCGGGACCGTAGAAGTAGCGGCGATGACGCTGCCCGCCTGCTCCGATCTCCTCGTACTCGGCCGGCGTGAAGCGCGCGCGCACTACCGCCCGCTCCGGCGCCGGCAGCTTCGAATCTACTGCCGACATCACCATGGCGCACTGGCCGCGCACCTCGTCGCTGGTCAGCCCACCGAAGTCCACTGTGCTGTCCGACGGCGAGCCGCGCAATTGCTCCAGCCAGGCCTCTTGCATACCGGTCAGATTCGGCGTGGCTTCCATTGCCCGGATCAGCGCCGTCCGGAATGGCGTCTTCTGCCGCGGCGGCAGGGCCATCACCATGTGAGCCACATACAGCGCCTGGCGCGTGTCGGCGAATACTGCGTTCATCCTCTCTTTCCCCCGTCTTGTCGTTGATCCCTTACGCCTTGCTGCCAGCGCATGTACGGCAGCCGCACGCCGGCGTGAAACTTGGCTTCGGCCGCGGCCACGTGGTCCAGCTGCGCGCGTGACTCGATGCCGCTCACCTGGAGCACGAAAGCCCGGGCTCCCGCGGCTGACTCGCATGGCTTCCGGGTTCGGCTCGCCACGAAGCGCCAGAAGTCCGGGTTGCCGCACCACATGCCGGCCAGTCGCGCCAGCGCGCCACCCTTTTGCGCTGTCATGCCGGCGCTCCCATGCCGAACAGCGCCCGCACTACCGCATGCTGCTTTCGCACGCTGCCGTTTCGGCGGGCACGGTTCACCGTGTTGCGGTCAATGAGCGCCTTGTAGGCGAGCGGATCCTCTTCCTTCAGCTTGGCCCGGCGCGCCCGGCAGCGCTCGGTATTGGTCATGGCCCGCGGCTTCGGCTTGCTCTTCCCCGGGAACGGCAGCCAGAGGGGGATGGGCGAGCCGGCGCGCTTCTCCCAACCCACCACATGGGCAGCGCCGGCGGCTTCCTTGGTGCGCATTAGCGCGTCGATGGTGTGACGGCTGGCGCCGGTGACCTTAGCCATCTCATGCACCGTCCGACCGCGGCGGTCCAGACAAACCCGAGTCAGGAGAAACCAGGTCGGCGACGTTTCGCCGTGGAAGGGCTTCGAGCCCAAACCCAGTTCCTTGCCTTTCCGGTAGACCGATTCGATTGAGCGGCCCAGCTCCGCACCGATCACCCGAAACGACTTGCCAGTCGTCCAGAGGGAGCGCAGTCGGGCCACGTCCTCTTCCGTCCATTTCATCGCAGCATCCCCCACAAGATCGGGCCGACGATCACGCCCATCACCAGCACCGAGAACACGTCGCAAATATCCGCAGCGCTCACGTCCGGGCCTCCGATACCCCGACGGCAGACCAGTAGCCGCGGCTGTAAGCGATCCGCCCCCCTTTCCTCTCCTGCTGCAACAGGCGGTCAGCTGCACGATAGGCAGCATCTCGCGCGATTGCCTTGTCCATGCAAAGAGACAAGGACGAGCTAATGAACGCTTCAATCTCGGCGGCCGTAAAGCGGCTCTTCGACTGCATGTATTGCCTGGCACCGGCCAAAGTCCCAATCGGGATCACCACCCCATTCACCTTCATCGAACCTCCTTGATCTGGATTCCCTTCACCGCCATCAGGTGCCGCTTGATCCGATATTCCGGGGTGATGGCCCCCTTCACGTCCTCCACCGTCAGCCCGGCAGCGCCAGCCTCCCGGTACACGAAATCAGCCACGTAGCGCAGCGGCGGGCGCTTCCGCCCTTGCACCACCACCGCCGGCGCGAGCTCGAACACCACCTGGCGCTCCAGCTCGCTGATCCGGCCGGCACGCTGCAGGATCCGCAGGTGGTGGTACCGCTCCATCTCGCGCTGGCTGTCGAACGTTTCGCCGCCAACGGTCACCCGGGTGTTGCGGTACTTGCTCGGCTTCGGCTCCTTGCCTCCCATGCCGCCCGGGCGTCCTGCCGCAGCCTTTCCGCCGGCGCGGCGCCCCGCTTCTTCTCCACCGCCATCAAGTAGGCCTTGATCGCCGGCGGCGCCAGGCTGATTACCCACCTGACCTCGCATTCGTGCCGCCACGCCTCGTCGGTTCGCATTGCCCCACCTTCCCCACATGCCCATCACGTCGCCTCCCAGCGCAGCTTTCCCTGCAGCGGGTGGTGGTCCTCACGTGTCCGGCTCGGGCAATTCCATGAACCGCCCTTCGTTTCGGCGACCACACGCCATCCGGCAGCGCGTAGTGAGGCCCCGCCCTCGGGCGGCAGCGTGTAGGTGATCAGCTTCCGATACCCCATGGCGCGTGCAGCGCGCCAAGCGGCGGCATAGAGCATCGAGCACGCATTGAAGGCGCCATCGGTGCAGCAACGATTGACCTCCAGCGTCAGGCCATCGTCGAGCGCGCGGGCCACGGGCCGGCCGATCACAGCAACGCCACGCACATCACCCACGCCATCGGCGACAGCTACGCTGAACTTGTGCCCCGTCACCGCCTTGTGGTGCCGATGAAAGCGACGCACGAACGCATTGGCGTCAGCAAACGCGATGGGAACCACTCGTAGGCTCATACCTGCCCCTCAGTCGGTGGATGGCCGTAGAAGAACGCGTGCACGTCGGCGTAGACCGAGCTTTTGGTACGCAGCAGATCCGCCAGCAGCGCCTGGCGCCAAGGACCATCACCGGCAGCCTTGAACACGCCGACCTTGTAGCGCTGGAATTCCTCGCCGGCCTTGCGCGGCCGCCACACCTCGGCGCCCTTCGCTTCGATGCCCGGGGCCGACTCCCACCAGGTCGCATCCCCACCGCCTGCCGGCGTGCCAGACGCTCCGGCGGGCTTCTGCGGCGCCGGCTCGTCCAGCCAGCGCTTGCCGTTCAGCCACGTCGCCGGGTGCGGGATGAACTTGCCGCCCTCTTCGCGCCACTCGGGCCAGCCCGATTGCTTGGCGATCGCGGCCAGCAGCTGCTCGACCAGCGCCTCATCGGCACCGAGCTTCGCGAATGCCTTCTCGGCGTCCGCCTTCGCCACCTTCCGGGGGTAGGCCTGCCACAGGCGCTCGAACAGCGCCGACTGTTTCGCTGCCTTTCCGCTCTTCGCGGGCGCGCCCTGACGGTTCCCTGATGATTCCTTTGGAGGTTCTTTACGGTTAGACGGCACCTGGTGCGGGGGTTGGCGCATCTCCTGCGGGGGTACCCCGGCATCTGCTGCGGGGGTGTGGTGCATTTCCTGCGCCGGTGAATCTCCTGCGCCGGTGCACGCCGTGCGGGGGTGAATCTCCTGTGGGGGTGAATATGCTGCAGGGCTAACGGTGTAGCTGGTGTGCCGGCCGTTCGAGCGATTCGCCGTCACCACCTGGGCAGCTTCCAGCCACTTGATGGCGTTCTGCACCGCGCGCTCCGAGGCGCAAACCCGCTTGGAGATCGTCGGAATGGAGGGCCAGCAAACCCCTTGGTCATTGGCGTTGTCGGCCAGGGAGATGAGCACCGCCTTCTGAGCGATGGACATACCCTCCAGCGGCCAGCACTGGGACATGATGATGGTGCTCATGCGGCAACCTCAAACAGCGATGCCTGCCGCGGCGACTGCGTGCAGACCATTGTTAACGCGTGGGAAATGCGGGCTCGGGCGATCTCGACGTATGCCGGCGTCATATCGATGCCAATGAAACGGAACCCTTCCCGCATAGCTGCCTTACCCGTGCTGCCACTGCCCATGAATGGATCCAGCACCAGGCCGCCGGCAGGCGTAACCAACCGGCACAAGTAGGCCATGAGCTCGGTAGGCTTAACCGTCGGGTGATTGTTCTGGCTCGTCTTGTCGGTGCGTTCCGATTGGAAGGAGCCCGGGTTCGCGTCGCCGCTCGACCAATGCAGCGGCTTGCGTTCCATGTGCTCGCATCCCTCGTTTCGGTCGGTGCGGCTCGCCTTGGCACAGTAGAAAAACCGTGCGGCCGTGCCGGTGTCGGCGTGGAAGGCGCCGGCGACGCGCTCCCGCTTGCCTGTCACGCGGCCGGCGCTGGCGACGCTCGCCTCGGTGCCGTCAACCGGTGCCGAGGCGCCTCGCTCGCCGAACTTAGCGAATGCCTGCAGCACCTCATCGCTGCCGTCGTGGATGACGTTGGCTGGCCAACGGCCGGCCGCGTCTCCGCCGCGCGGGCCAGGCTTCATGGCGAAATTCGTACAGCCGGCGTCGGTGTATCGGTGATCGGCGCTCGCCTCACCGGATCGGCCGCGCGGCGTGCTCTCGTCGTGCCGGCAAGGGATGCCGCCGGTGCCGGCGCGCAGCACCTCGCCGGTTGACACGCGGCACGCGTCGATGTTCAGCGCACCGGTGCCATGCGCCAGGACGTTTGCTGCGACCGTGCCGGCCAGCGGCTTGCGCGCGACGCAGATGGGCTCATGCGCCGGTTTAAGCGCGGTGCCCCAGCCATCCCAGTCGCCGCCGAGGTTCCGTGATTTCGGAAAGCCGGAACCGTACAGCCACATGATCTGATCGCGCAGCTCGAACCCGGCATCTTCAATCGCGGAAGCCATGCGGTGATAGGTGCGGCTGCCGCCGAACGCCAAGAGGTGCCCGCCAGGCTTAAGCACGCGCAGGCATTCCGCCCAAATCGCGGGACTATTTGCAATGCCCGTGCTGTCCCAGCCCTTGCCCATAAAGCCTAGTTCGTACGGCGGGTCTGTGACTATGCTGTCGATCGACCAATCCGGCAGCCCTTGGAGAATTTCGCGACAGTCGCCGCAATGGACTGAGAAGCGCCCCGTCATGCGACCACCTTTACCAGGCCCGCCTCGAACAGCAGGCCCACCGTCTTCCGGTGCGCCGCCTCCCACATTTCCTCGCGCTCGGCGCGGCTCAGCTTGGCGCCCTGGTCCAGCTCTGCGTGGCAGCGGTGGCACAGGGCGGCAATGCGGTAGTCGTGGGCCTTGATGCCGCGGCCCTTGCCGTCCCTCAGTTGGTTGGAGTGCGCTGCCACCACCGTCCCGTCCTGCCGGTTGCAGTGCTGGCACGGAAAGGCCCGCACGGCCTCGAGGAGCTTCTTGCTGCGGAAAATCATCAGAACAGGCTCCCCTGCGGATGCGGTCTGCGGACCGGGCGAATGGTTCGGCCGGTGACCTTGCACGCGCGCGACGGTCCCTGCTCGAGCTTGCCCTTCTGGCGCAGCTCGTTGGCCCGGCCGCTGACGGTGTTGATCGCCAGGCCGGTCGCCTGCGCCAGCTCCTGCAGCGAGTAGTCGCGCGGATAGATGCCGATGGCATCCATGATTTCCTGCTGGACCCGGCCCAGTTCGCCGGTGGTGCGCATCCGGTCGTAGTTGCGGATGCTGGTCTGAGCGACAGCGGTTTGCATGCCCTCTCCTATGCTTCTTCGGCCGACTTGGGCCGGTATTGCTCATCCTTGAAGCCCGCATGCCACTCCAGGTGGGCGTCGGTGCCCGGTGGCCAGTGCGGGTTGTCCTCCGCTGCCAGGCCGCGGCGGAAGGCTTCGGCGCCCTCCTCGCGCAGCGCGGCGCGCGGCATCAGCTCGTGAATCACTCGCCCACCTCCGGCACCGCCAGGCGGAGGTTCTTCTCGGTCAGGTGGAAGACGCGGTGACGAATGTCCGTGCCGTCGTCCTCGTAGACGAACTTGTGGGCCTTCTGGGCGGCCACGTAGCGCGCGTAGAAAGCGCGGCGGCCGCTCGGCATGCGGTAAGCCCCGCCGGGGGTCAGACGATCGTTCATGCCCGCCCCCGAAGGCCAGAGCCACACTCACCAAACCCCTCGCGCGCGCAGTGGCATGAAGCGCCGACCTGGCACAGCGTGCTGATCGCGTCCAAATAGGGTTTCGTGACCAGGGCGAAGCCGCAATTCCCTGTCAGCATGTCGATCTTGTTGAGAGGGATGCCCTGCGAATTGGCCAGGATCCGGCTCACGTCGGAGCTGTCCCATCCCATCAGGTCCATCAGCTCCTTCCGCCGCTCGGAGGAAAGCGCCATCCGGACAGCTTGCTCAAGCTTTGCCGGCGAAAGTGTGGTTGTCATGGTGCCTTGCTCAAGGTGACTCAGCGCCGCCCAAACCCACCCCTACTTCGCTGCGTGCAGTTGGGTTGGATGGCATCTACGCTGCAGTTATCAAACCGCGGCTTTCCGCGGACTGTTGCGGGGGATCCCGCCCTACCTACTTCTGTGAGTGCCCACATGGAAAATGGACGACTTCGTTTGATGGACCGGCTTGACGGCCTCTCCTTCGCCCCTGGAACCAATTCGGATCACGGTTTTGTGACCCTGCACTTCGGCGACAGGGGCGACCCAAGCGAGCTATGCATACCGGTCCCGCTGGCCCTCCAACTACTGAACTCCCTGCAGCTGCTGACCTACGAGCACGGCTTGCGGAAGCTCGCTCACTGACTAGGGCCCGGGCTGTTTGGCTGGCATCGGCTGATTCAGAAACACATCCGGATGGGCCAGCTTTACTGCCGGCGGAATGCCGCGCTCCTTCCAGTTGTGCACGCGCTGGGCGCCGCCCTTCTTTTCGAAGCCAAGCAGCTCAGCGACCTTGGCGGGGCCGCCCAGGCGATCAATCAATTCACGATCCATAGCGATAAAGGCGTCGGGTTCCATGCCGGCATTAAACACCACGTTTAGTGAGAAAGCAAACACTTTGTTTATCAACGAAGTGTTTACTTGTGAGACGATCGCGCGCATGCACGCAACGATGGTTCGCCTCTACGAGGCAGCACGCACCCTGAAGAATCTCGAGACGCCGACGGACGTCGCGAGAGCGCTCAACCAATCCCAGCAAACGATCAACAACTGGGAGAGGCGTGGCGTATCGCGCCTGGGCATGATCGAGGCGCAGAAGCACATCGGCTGCAGCGCGACCTGGCTCCAGACAGGCAAGGGCTCGATGACGCATGACCCGTCGATCCGAACCGCCAACGACACCGAGAATGGCCTGGACGAGCGGATGCGCCTGGTGCTCGAAGAGCCGGACATCAAGCCGCAGGCAGTAGCGAAGGCAGCTGGTGTCACGCCCGACGCGGTCGCCAAATGGCTGTCCGGCGAGATCAAGACGATCACGCTCGACCAGGCAGTGGGAATCCAGGAGGCGTTCGGCTATAGCGCTGTATGGCTGATCATGGGCAAGGGCGCCCCGAAAGCCGTGGTCTTCGATGACCCCCGGCCGAAGCCACCCGCGAAGAAGGAAACAAGGTCACCCAAGAAGCAGACTGAACCCTCGGACCCGACACCCCTTACCTACATCGCGGACGTAACGAAATACCGTCCAATCCCGGTAGTAGGACGTGCCCAAGGCGGCCTCCCGGACCGGATTTGGACGGACGGAGACTATCCCGTGGGAGCAACGCAACAGTACGCGGAGGTCGCCAGTGCCGACCCCCTCGCCTTTTTGACGCCCGTGGTGGGCCTGTCCATGATTCCGCGCTACAACCCTGGTGAGTTTGCGCTGGTGGAGCCCGGTACCGAGCCCGAGCTGGAGGATGACGTCCTTGTCCGGCTGAATAGCGGTGAAACAATGATCAAGCGCCTGCTATCAAAGCGGCAAGGCGTCCGGCTGGGAAGCTATAACGACCCCGAGGTCTTCACCTTCGAGCCGGGGGACATCACGTGGATGTATTACGTCGCACACCCAGTGCCCGCGCGCAAAATCAAGACCAGGCTTTAGGAGCTGCGCCATGAAGAAGAATATCGTTGTGGCGGGCCTTGCCCTGCTCGCCGCCCAAGGCTGCGCAACAAAAAACTACGGCACGCAGGCGCCCCTGACCGATTTCGAGAGACAGACGCTGACCTGCCGTGAGATTGAACTTGAGCAGGCGAAGGTTCAAGGCTTCCGGGCAAAGATCGAAGGGCAATCTGTGCGGCTCGATGCACGTGACTTCGTGCCATGGAATTTCGGCATCGGGAACCACATCGCTTATACGGAAGCTGTCGAAAGCGCAGACCAGCGGGCGCAGCAGTTGCAGGCGGCCGCCAAGGAAAAGGGTTGCGCAGCTGCGAGCGCCCCCAAACCCGAGCCTGCCATCAGCAGTCGCTGATCAGCGCACCCCCATCCCGTGCAGAGAGGCCCGCCCACCAGGCGGGCTTTTTTTCGCCCGAAACTAAACATTTTGTTTGACTCACGTTTAAACATTGTGTTTAATCACCTCCATCAGCTCACCGATGGAGGCACACATGGAAGTTCTCGCAGGTATCGGCATCATGGTTTGGACACTGGTGGTTGTCCTGGCCGTGTCCCTCATTCGCGGCGCAAGGGGCTGAGCCGTGACGCCCGATCAAGCCGCCATCCGTCAGGCCGTACTGGACAACTCGCGCGCCGAGCTGCTGCGCGAGCTGCAGGCGTCCCACCGAATCATTCGAAACATGCTGGGCCTGCTCTCCATCAGCCAGGTGGCAATGCTAGCCGAACGCAATGCTCGCAACCAGGTCGACGGCGAGGGAATCACGCGCGCCCATGAGCGCGAGGCAGTCATCCGCCGCGCGGGAGGTGCAGCGTGAAATTCCTCCGCGCCCTTCTCTTCTGGATTGGCATCGCCGTGGGCTTCATTGCCCTGTGCGGGGCCTACACCGTTCTCAACCTGGACGCGCCTACCGCCACCCCGATCTGGAGGCAATCGTGACCTTCCGCATCTTCATCAACCGTCAGTGCGTCTATACGGGCCGCTTCGCCAGCTGGTGGGCCGCTCATGACGCGGCCATCAACCGCGGCCTGCTGTGTGGGGCGCGCAATGTCCAGGTGAAAGCAGCATGAAGCTCTCTGAACGCCTTTTCGAAATCTTCGACGCGCAGGCAGCCGTCGACCGTCGCAAGATCGCAGATCAGGCCGACGACCTCGACACCCTGGGCGCGATCCTGGCGCCCGCACACTACGCTGGCGTCGAGTTCGCTCCGGAGCGCATACACGCATGTGGGCACTTCATCCACGTGAGTTCTAGAGATGCGGACGCAGCTTTAGCCTGGTTGCTCGGCAACGGCTTCAGCCTACAGAAGGCTGAGCACGCTCACGATTACACCCACAACCACTTGGTTCATGCGCGGCTTCGCTGCCCGGTCATCGTCCTGACCGATCCGCAAGCGAAGGAGCAATCATGAGCATCCCTGGCTTCCTCATCCGCACCGCGGAGAACAGCAAGGCCTTGGCCGAGCGCGCCAGCCTTATTGGCAAGGCGCCGATCCCGCCCGGACTACCCTCCGCGCAGGAGGTAGTCGTCGCAATCGATCGGGTCCTGCAGTGCGACAACTTCTATTCGAGCGCCGCGCAGGATGCGCTCGCAGGCCTGGCGCTCGTGCGGGAGCAGTTCGCTACGCCACACATCAAACCCCGTGAACTCGCCGATGCGGAGGAAGCGCTGGCCATCAGCCGGGAGGCCCACGCGGTCATGACGCTGCAGATCGCGCAGTTGGAGAAGCTGGCGCGCGAGCTCAAGTGCGCAGCGGTCAGGCACCCGCACCAGCCGCTGTCGCGCTGGGTGAAGTTCGGGCCGATGGCGGCCTTCCTCTCCACGATCAAGGATCAGGAATGACTGGGAAGAGCGGTATGGAACTGCAACGATACAAGGCGCTCAATGACGATGCGCTCAACCACCACCCAGCAATGGTGAACGACGCCAGTGGCGACTGGGTACGCTTCGCTGATGTGCAGGCGTTGCTGGCCACCACCTCGGCGCCGAGCGCATCGCCTGCCGCGCTGACGGATTCGACCGTCGCCGAAGTTTTAGTCGATTGCGAAGCCTTTGAAGCCGCAATGGTCGAGGCTGGATATAGCAGGCCAGACATTGGGCGCCATCCAGGCATGTATAGGTATCAACGAGATCAGGATCGCTTTGTCGGGTGGAGGCTTGCCCGCGCCCTACTCGCCGCCCAGCCCGCAGAGCCCTTTCAAGCGCGCGTACAGCCGTGGATGCTGGCTTGCTTCGGGGCCGAGATCGCAGGCGACAAGCAAGAGCGCAATCACCGCTTCTTGGAAGAGGCGCTGGAGCTGGTGCAGGCGTGCGGCGCCACGGCCAGCGAGGCGCACCAGCTCGTCGATTACGTCTATGGCCGCCCGGTCGGCGACAAGGGCCAGGAGGCCGGCGGCGTCATAGTCACGCTTGCGGCGCTGTGCCACGCGCAGGGCCTGGACATGCATGCGGCCGGAGAAACTGAGTTGGCCCGCATCTGGACCATGGTTGAGAAGATCCGCGCCAAGCAGGCCGCCAAGCCGAAGCACTCGCCGCTGCCTGAGCATATGTCGCCCTCTGCCGGCGCAGACGATTCGAGGGATGCGCTGATCCTGGACGCGCTGAAAGGTGCCAAGTCCCTGCTGGAAGAACTGCCGGCTCATGAAGTCGCGGGCACGCGCACGGCTGCCGCGTACATCGCCGTCTGCGCCGCCTTGCGCGCCAGCAAGGAGGGCAAGGCATGATCGTCCGCGAGTACAAGACGTTTGGCTTCTGCTGCGGCCTGGGCGGCGGCGCAAAAGGCTTCAAGAAGGCAGCGTCCCGCGTCGGCAACATGGTGGCGAAGTGGCGCTGCATCGGCGGCATCGACGTCGACCCGGCAGCCGCGCGCGACTTCCAGAAGCTGGTGGGCGTGCCCTGCACGGTCATGGACCTGTTCACCCGCCAGCAGTACACGGCCTTCCACGGCAAAGAGCCCCCGGCCGGCTGGCGCGAGGCCATGCCCGTCGACATCCGGCGCGCCGCCGGCAACGAGCGGCCCAACTGCGTGTTCATCTCGTCGCCCTGCAAGGGCGCCAGCGGCCTGCTGTCGGAAGCCCTGAGCCGCACGCCGAAGTACCAGGCCCTGAACGAGTTGACGCTGCGCTGCGTCTGGCTGATGTGCGAGGCCTGGAAGGATGACCCGGTCGAGCTGATCGTGTTCGAGAACGTGCCGCGGCTGGCCACGCGCGGCCGGCACCTGCTGGACCAGATCAACCAGATCCTGCGGCACTACGGCTATGCGGTGAACGAGACCACGCACGACTGTGGCGAGATCGGCGGCTTGGCGCAGAGCCGCAAGCGCTTCCTCCTGGTGGCGCGCCACATGGAGAAGGTGCCGGCCTTCCTGTATGAGCCCGAGCTGCGGCGCCTGCAGGGCGTCGGTACCGTGCTGGGCCGCATGCCGCAGCCTGGCGACGCCGCCGGCGGGCCGATGCACCGCGTGCCGTCGCTGCAGTGGAAGACCTGGGTGCGGCTGGCCTTCGTGGAGGCCGGCAGCGACTGGCGCAGCCTGAACCGGCTCGAGGTGGTCGACGGCCACCTGCGGGACTACCTGATCATGCCTGAGCGTCGCAACGGGGCGCTGGGCGTACTGGACTGGCACGAGCATGCCGGCGCGGTGGCTGGCGAATCGCTGCCCAGCAACGGTACCTTCTCCATCGCTGACCCGCGCGGCCCGGCCAACGCAGCGCAGTACCAGCAGTATGGCGTGCTTCGCTGGGGCGAGACCGCGGGGACCATCACCGCCGGCACGAACCCCGGCCAAGGCACGTTCAGCGTAGCCGACCCGCGCCACGCCGGCCCGGCCAAGCACAACAACGAGTTTCGCATCGTGCCGTGGCAGCAGGCCGCCGGCGCCGTCACCAGCGCCCACGGCACGGGTCAGTGCGTGCAGGATCCGCGCGCGTCGACGGGCTTCGAGGGCGCCGGCAAGTACCGCATCACCGGCTACGACGAGCCGGCCGGCACGGTCATCGCGCGCAGCGACACCGGCCAGGGGGCCTATGCGGTGGCCGACCCGCGCCCGGGCATGCGGCGCGAGCGCGGCGACCACTACCTGACGGGCGGGCACTACGGCGTGGTCGGCTGGGATCAGCCCAGCGGCGCGGTATCGGCAGCTGCTGGCCATGACAACGGCCGGTGGTCGGTGGCAGACCCACGCCTGCCGGCGGCGAACGACAAGCTGGTGGCAATCATCCGCGCGCTGGACGGCACCTGGCACCGCCCCTTCACCACGCTGGAGCTGGCCGCGATCCAGTCGCTGATCGACCCGGAGGAATACCTCGAGCTGGATGGTCTCAGCGATCAGGCCTGGCGCGAGCGGATCGGCAACGCGGTGCCACCGGACGCCGCCCAGGCTATTGCCGAGGTGATGGGCACCACCCTGCTGCTGGCGGAGACCGGTGAGACGTTCATGCTTTCGGCCACGCCGGTGTGGGTGCGGCCGGTAGCCGTGGCGCTGTCGGTGGCACAGCAAGTGAGCGGGGAATGATCCCCACCAGACTATTGGCCAGCTGCCTGTCGCTGCTGTTCCATGGGTGCAATATGAAGAGGCCGTCGACCTTGAAACACTTCTGCTGCCGCGATCAAAAGTTGGCCTTGACGTTCTTCGAGTTCGCCATGAGCGACGGGCGAGTACCAACTCTTGCGCAATTGGACCCGGTCAAACTCATACCCGAGATCCGCGGCCATCGTGGTGAGAAGGTTTACAAAAAGCTCGTCGCGTCGCGCGAGTATGGCCTGGGCATTAGGTCCTTCGAAATCGTGCCGGTCGCTCAGATGGTCGAGGTATTCCTTCCAAGCTGCCAATACAGCTCGCTCTGCCTTGGACCGCCAGTTCTTGCCAAACCGCACGGGGCCGTAGAACGACAGATCAATCATGTTGAGCGCTCGCACATGGTCAGGGGACAGCCTCGAGCCCCTGGTCGCCATAAGCGAATGAAAGATATGCAGTTTGCGTCCACGCGCTTCGCGAGATCTCTCCACCCATTTTTGAGCTTGGACGGCAAGTATCGGGCCTGTCAGCGTGGCTCCTATGATTAGCCAGTCATTGAGCGTCATATCCCCTCCCTTTTTGGAGGAATCGTAGCATGACCAAAGAACGCCCCATCCTCTTCTCTGGCGCCATGGTGCGCGCCATCCAAGACGGCCGAAAGACCCAGACCCGGCGTGTGGCCACCGAATTCGACGGCATGGACGTCGACAATGTGCTGTCCAGGTTCCCGAACCAGCGCGGCTGCCCCTATGGGGAACCAGGCAACCTCCTATATGTACGGGAGGCATGGCGGTCTACGAAGGAACTGGACCCATACAGCGGCGGACGGATTGCGGAGATGTGCCTGGACGCTGGGTACATGAAGCCGTGGACACCGATCCAGTACGAGGCGGACAGCCAGCGGCGGAACTGGCAACACACCAGCACCCCGCCACACAGCGGTCCGCCAGAACCCGGCCGCTACCGACACGCGCGCTTCATGCCCCGCTGGGCGAGCCGCATCACGCTCGAGATCGTCAGCACGCGCGTCGAACGGCTGAACGACTGCAGCGCGGCCGATGCTGAGGCGGAAGGCGCGGAGCCCATTCTGGTTCCGCCTGACGGTGGGTCGTGGCCGCACTACGAGGGCTTCCGCACGCTGTGGGACAGCATCAATGGCGCCGGCGCATGGGAGAGGAATCCATGGGTGTGGGTGGTCGAATTCAGGAGGACCGAAGCATGACGAACTACCCCCTTGCCTGGCCTGCCGGCTGGCCGCGCAAGAACGACAGCCAGCGCGCCGACGCGCGCTTCGGCCGCCAGGATACGCGCACGGTCAACTACACCAACGGCACCAGCACGTCGTGGAGGACGAAGAAGGCGCTGACCGTGTCCGACGGCGTGACCCGCGTGCTGGATGAGCTGGCCCGCCTCGGCGCGCGCCCCGGCTTTACGGTCATCAGCACGAACGTGGCCGTCCGCTTGGATGGGCTGCCCCGCTCCGGCCAGCGCGAGCCATCCGACCCTGGCGCCGCGGTGTACTGGCAGGACCGCGCCGGCGCGCCGCGCGTGATGGCCATCGACCAGTACCGAAGCGTCGCCGACAACTTGGCCGCCATCGCGGCTACGCTGGAAGCGATGCGCGCGATCGAGCGCCACGGCGGCGCCCAGATCCTGGAACGGGCCTTCACCGGGTTCACCGCCCTGCCGTCGCCGGCGGCCGCGCGCGCCTGGCGCGAGGTCATTGGCGTGCCGGCTGGCGAGCGGGATTTGGACGCCGTCCGGGCAGCTTTCCGCCGGCGGGCGCAGGCGGCACATCCGGATCGCCCAGGCGGCTCGCACAATGAAATGGCCGAGCTCACGGCGGCGATGCGGCAGGCTGAACAGGATCTGGTATGAAGCAAACCTTGTATCCAGACAATGGTGGCATCGCGACCCCACGGGTCAAGCGCGCTTCGTGCCGCGCAGTGTGCGGATGGCCCCAAAACCGCGCTGTTCATCTTCCGGGCCTCGACCAGCCAGCCGACGCACCAGCCTGGGATCACGAGTTCGTAGATCCCGCCACGCGCGCCGGCAAAGCTAAACGACACAACGGAGGGAGCCTCGCATGAAACGCCTCATCGAAACCACTCTGGACGGCGAGGCCGGCTGCGTACTCTCCGACTGCGAGCAGTACCGTTACCGCCTCTGGCGCGAATGGGACCGCAGCCGGCCTGCGCTCGGCTTCATCATGCTGAACCCGTCGACCGCCGACCACCAGGTCAACGATCCGACCATCACCCGATGCCTGCAGCGGGCACTGGCCGGGGGAAAATTTGGCGGACTGCAGGTGGTCAACCTGTTCCCCCTGCGGTCGACGGACCCGGACGGCTTGCTGACGCATCCGGCACCGCTGGGCGAACGCCCCGATCGCAACGAGGGCGCGATCATGGACGCCCTCGACCGCTGCTCGATGGCGATCTGCGCGTGGGGCGCGCACAAGGCGGCGCCGGCGCGCGCGGCGGAGGTAATGCGGATCGTCCGGATGTGCGGGCGCGCGAATCTCCTCTACCACCTGGGTCTGAACAAGGACGGGAGTCCGAAGCATCCGCTCTACATCGCGGCATCGACGCACCCAGCGCCGTTCACAGGCCAACACCTGTGAATCGGATTTACAAGGTTTAACCTGTTAAATGCAGCAGCAAGCACAACGAATTATCGAAACAACCCGCAGAAACTGGGGGACGCCAACAATGAAAACCGGATGGATGAGCGACGAAGACCTGCAGGAACTGACCGGCAAGAAGCGCTGGTCGGCGCAGGCGCGATGGCTCGAAGCTGCGTTCAGGATTGAACCGCTGCGCCGCGGCGATGGCCGGGTGATGATGACCTGGGAGACCTACCGCGCCCTCGAGGCGAAGAAGGCCGGAGTTGGTAGCGGAGAGGTCGTGCCGCTCACGCCGACGGCGCGCCCGGCGCTTCGCAAGGTCACCTTCACGGGACGCGCGGCATGAACGCACGCCGGCGGCAGACGAACCTTGGCATGCCGAACCGCGTGTACCAGCGCGGTGCCAGTTTCTACTGGGTGCGGCCGAGCGACCAGAAATGGATCCGGCTGTGCCGCGTGGACGAGGGCCAGCGCAAGATGCTCGCCCGGTTGGCCGTGGAGATCGGTGACTTCGAGGCCCACGCCGGCACGGGCGACATGGCACCGCTGATCGCGGAATACGTGCGCCTGCACAAGGACCAGCACAAGGAAAAGGCGTGGCCCGCGTACGGCAAGTACGCCGGCGAGGCGTTCAAGGACGTCAGCCTGGCCACCGTGGCCCCGGCTGATGTGGCCGACTTCCTGCGGGACAACTGGACGGGCAAGCTGCATATGCAGCGCGTGATGCGCTCGTTCATGTCCGGCTTCTTCGAATGGTGCATTGGCAAGCGGCTGATTGCCGCAAACCCGTGCCGCGAGGTCAAGCTGAAGAAGCCGAAAGCGCGCGACGTCTACATTCCGGACGCCCACTTCCTGGCTATACGCGGCAAGCTGCTCACGTACGTGCGGAAGCGCAAGGACGGCCAGGAGATTGTCACTAAGGTGCCGGCCGGCGACATGATGCAGTGCTTCGTTGACCTGTGCTACCTGACGGCCCAGCGCTCCACCGAGATCCGCCTGCTCCGCTGGAAGCCGGATCCGGGCGCGACTGGCGGCGCGTCATGGGTCGACTGGGACGCCAAGGTGATCCACTTCGTGCCGACGAAAACTGAGGACAGCACGGCTGAAGCCGTGGACTGGCCGATCACGCCAGAAATCAAGACGGTGCTGACGCGCGCCCAGGCCACCGGCAAGGTGAAGAGCAGCCAGTATGTCATCCATTCGATCGACGGTCGGCCGTACGCCGCCAATGCCCTACTCACGGCCTGGAAGCGTGCGGCCGTCCGGGCCGAGCTGGCCGACGCTGGCTACACGGTGAAGGACATCCGCGCCAAGGCGCTGACCGATGCCGAGCGTGCCGGATACAGCATCGAGCAGCTGCAGGTGGCCGCCGCGCACGCTGATTCGAAGACGACTGAGATCTACGTGAAGTCGCGTTCTGTACCGGTCAGCGAAGTGCGCCTGAAACTGCCGAAGGCGGGGTAAGCTGGCTTCCAATATCCCGCTCAACGCTTCCCGCAAACCCGCATGCTGTCGTAGGTCAGGGCAGTGAAAAATATTAGAAGCCGGAAGGTGCTTTTCCGTTATTTGGCGCGGCCTGCGAGGCGATTCGGATTCTGCTTTGGGATCAGAGGGTCGTAGGTTCGAATCCTATCGCTCCGACCAGAAATACCCAATGGAAACAACGGCCTGGATCGGAAGATCCGGGCCGTTTTTCTTTTCGGGCCCGCCAGCACAAAGGCAGGCAAAGGCAGCCATGCGGCGCCTGCAACGCCCTGTCACCACGGGAACAAGTCCGGCCAGATTACCGCGCCGGCGCATAGCATCAGTATCACGGCCGCCATCACCAGCCCCCGCCCGGGCCCATGCTGGCTGGCTTCGACTTGCGGCATCCAGGAAGACGGGGCCTCCGGAGGCGGCGCCAGGGGCGGCGGAGCGGGCGCGCTGCCGGCATGCGGGGCGGCGCTCATCGCGAAATCGGCTTCGGCCAGCAGGAAGCCCATCGGCGTCGCCTGCTGGGTAGCGCCGATCGGCCGGAACAGCAGCTTGGACAGGGCCAGGCAGTCATCCAAAGCCACCTGCGGCCTGGGGCGGAAGATATGCAGGTGCTCGCACAGCGTATCGAGCTTGTGGTTGGCGGCGTGGAAATACTGGGACCAGCGCACCTGCCGCACCGAGCAGCGCCAGCGCTTGTGCTGGATGCCGGGCAGCACTTTCTCCAGCATCCGGGCGTTGAAGGCGGCGCCGTGGGCCACCAGCACCTCGGCCTCGTCGACGATGGCGCGGATGGCGCCAAGGTCGAAGCGGCGCCCGCGCAGCATGTCGGCGGTCAGGCCGTGGGTATCGGTGGCCGCCGCGCTGATCGGCACGGTCGGCTCCTGCGAACCGTAGTACTCCGCCACTTCGCGCAGCAGGCCGCCGGCGCGCGGCGACACCTCGACCAGCAGCAAGCCGATGCTGACGGGCTCATCGGCTGGCGTGAGCCCGGTGGTTTCGGTACTGACGATTGCGACCCGCATGGGCACTCCGGTGTGACTGTGCGCGGACCTGCCAGGCGCCAGCCGCTATGGTCGTTTGCCTCTAGCGTAGTGCGAGCGCGTTAATCGTCATATCAACCAGATGGGCTAAACGGTTCAGGCGGGGGGCTGCGCCTGCGCCCCGTCGCGCCGGCGCTCCAGGTTGCAGTACACATCGGCCGCGACCAGCCCGAACAGCGCATGCGCGAACAGGCTTTCCCAGCCGCGCGCTTCGTCGAACCAGTTCATGTAGCGCCCCAGCACATAGAAGTTGACCAGGTAGACCACCACGCCGAATACGATCCCGACCACCGAGGCCAGCCCCAGGCTGGTGTCGAGCCGGAACGACGACAGGATCAGCGCCAGCGCCGCCGCCAGGATGATCGACAAGGCGAAATGCACCGTGCCCGCGGCCAGCACGATGGTCCAGTTGAAGGCATCGGCCGACAGCGCCTCACGGCCCAGGATGATGGCGGCGACCATCTTCACGGTGCCCCAGGCGCCCTGGTACAGCAGAAAGCGCGCGGTCAGCAACTCCAGCACCATGTAGACCGCGCCCGCAATCAGCCCCGCCAGCACCGCTGCGCGCCAGTCGGGGCGGCAGCGGACATAGCGGTGCGATTCCAGATGGAGTTCCATGGCAGTCTCCTTGCGAGATCCGGCCCGGCACGGCCGTACGCGTTAGTTCTAGCTCATATGGCTCAAATACCAAGCGGACCGCGAGCCGGTTTGCGCCGTTATCGCCATTTTGTTGCGCCGCACCCCGGCCGGTGCAACCGACTCACCGGCAATGCTGCATCCGCGTACGTGATACAATGTCGCAGTAGCCCCCGGGGTGTCCGAGCATCCCTGTAACCGGGCGTTCTCACCAGCGCGCTCTCGCTAATGAACAGCAGCGAGCGAACAGCAGCCGCCGGCGCGGGCCATCCGCGACGACACCGAACTGGCGAACCACCGGGTACACCTGCCCGCCTGCTCCGCGAAGCACACGGCCTCTCCGGCTGTCAGCGACCAGGTTTTCGCCCAAGCAATCCGCGCCCGCAGGGCGACATCGCCGACGCCGCCGATTGATCCGGTCATGCAGGCGCCAGCCGCCGCAGCATGCGCGCTCCCTGCCCCGACCGCCTCACGTATCGGCGCAAGGTGCCGCGGTTGGGCGACGTTGCGGGCGAACCGAACAGATTTTTTGAAAACGTAACCATGCAGCCTTCGCGGGCTGCCGAAAAGGAAGACAGATTGGCTAAGGAAGAACTCATTGAATTTGGCGGCGTGGTGTCGGAAGCCCTGCCTGACAACCGCTATCGTGTCACGCTGGAAAACGGCGTTGAAATCTGGGCATACGCTTCGGGCAAGATGCAGAAGCACCGCATCCGCATCCTGGCCGGCGACCGCGTGACCCTGGAAATGTCGCCCTACGACCTGACCAAGGGGCGCATCAACTTCCGCCACAAGTCCTGAGTTTCCCGACGGCGCCGATGGCAACGCATTGCCCTCGGCGCCGCCGCTGTATTGCGCCGACGCGCTGTCACGCCACTGACACCGCGCCCGGAGACACTTGCGGGCTGCCCTGACCGGCAGCCCGCTTTTGTTTGCGCCGCGCTTGCGCCGGTCGGGCCGCTTCACCATACTCGAAGCAAGCTCATTGCCCCGTCCGACATGAACCTGATCCTGTGGCGCCATGCCGAAGCCGAAGACCTCCCCGACGCCCTCAGCCTTAGCCGCCACGCCGATCTGCAGCGCCCGCTGACACGCCGTGGCCGCAAGCAGGCCGAGGCCTCGGCCAAATGGCTGCGCGCCCACCTGCCAGCCGATACCCGGGTCCTGTGCAGCCCCGCCGTGCGCGCCCGCGAAACCGCGGCGGCGCTGACCGGCGACGCGCAAATCCTGGATGCCCTGGCCCCCGGTGCCGACGTCAGCGCCGTGCTGGCCGCGGTCGAATGGCCGGAGCGCACCGAGCACGTGGTGGTGGTCGGCCATCAGCCCTGGATCGGCCGCGTCGCCAGCCTGCTGCTGGCGGGCACCGAAATGGACTGGAGCGTGCGCAAGGGCGGCGTCTGGTGGCTGACCGGCCGTACCCGCGAAAGCGAAGCCCAGACCGTGCTGCGCGCGGTCATCAACCCCGAATTCCTCTAGGTCCGGTAGGCGTGCGGTACCGCCCAGGGTGCCCCTAAAGGCTTCCCCGGACAGACCCGGCTGTCGAAGTCACGCAACCGTCATCGCCGGGTCATGGCATTGTCACCGGCCCTCACTACATTGCATCGCAACAGTTTCGTCACCAAAAGGACATACTGATGCGAGATCTGCCGACGCCTACCCAGCCGCTCTTCGACTCCCTGCCCAATGGCCTCGGCGGCCAGACGGCGCGGAGGCGTCTTCATCGCCCATCGGATACACCGGCACATGAGTCGCCTGTTCTCAGCGTGGCGTGGGCGCGCCACCAGGACGAAGTAGTCGAGGCCCAGCGCCTGCGCTACAAGGTCTTTGCCGAGGAAATGGGCGCGCGCCTGACCTCTTCGGTGCCCGAACTGGACATCGACATGTTCGATGCCTATTGCGACCACCTGATCGTGCGCGACCTGGCCACGCTGCGCGTGGTCGGCACCTACCGCGTGCTGCCGCCGCACCAGGCCAAGCGCCTGGGCTGCCTGTACGCCGAATCGGAATTCGACCTGGTGCGCCTGTCACACCTGCGCCCCAAGATGCTGGAACTGGGCCGCTCGTGCGTGCACCGCGACTACCGCTCCGGCAGCGTCATCATGGCGCTGTGGGGAGGGCTGGGCGAGTACCTGCAGCGCTGGGGCATCGAGTCGATGCTGGGCTGCGCCAGCGTGCCGATGAGCGACGGCGGCCACTACGCGGCCAGCCTGCACCGGCTGTTCACCGAGCGCTCGCTGGCGCCGATCGAGTACCACGCCTTCCCGCGCCTGCCGCTGCCGGTGGAAGACCTGAACCAGCAGCTGGCGGTCGAGCCGCCGGCGCTGATCAAGGGCTACCTGCGCCTGGGCGCGAAGATCTGCGGCCAGCCCGCGTGGGACCCGGACTTCAACGTGGCGGACTTCCTTACGCTGCTGCGCGTGAACGACATGAATCCGCGCTACGCCCGCCACTTCCTGGGCCTGAACAACGCCGCCTGAGCGGCGCGCACACCAGCAAGCCTTTCCGTCCGGGCCGCCGCATGGGCGGCCGGTCGACCCCCTGCCCTGTCAGTCGTAGACCACCTTGTAGCGCTTGCCGATGCGCTGCCATTCGTCGGCTTCCTGCGCCAGGCTGTATTCGATCAGCGGATTGGCGTCGATCCAAGCCTTCGGCAGGCGCACGGTGAAGCCTTCGTCCAGCGCTTCGGCCAGCTGCGTGACGCGGATGTCCGGCAGCGCCACGTCCGAGCGGCGCCGGCACAGCACAAAGGCCAGGCGCAGGCTGAACAGCATGCGCCAGTCGACGAACTTGCCGCTACCCGACAGCTTGCCCAGCTTGCCTGCATGGCCCAGCAGCAGCGTCGCCAGCCGCGCCTGGTCGGTCTTGGAAAAGCCCGGCATGTCGGCATGCGTGGCGATATAGGCCGAATGCTTGTGGTAGCCGCTATGCGAGATCGACATGCCGATCTCATGCAGGCTGGCGGCCCAGCCCAGCAGCGCGAGGTTGTCCTCGCGCCGTTCGTTGGCCGGGTCCGGAAACTGTGACAGCAGTGTCTGCGCGGTGCGCCGCACGCGGCTGGCCTGCGCGCGGTCGACACCATAGCGGCGCATGAACTGGTCCACCGTGACCGTGCGCATGTCCTCATGGTGGCTGCGTCCGAGCAGGTCGTACAGCACGCCCAGACGCAGCGCGCCGTCGGTCACGTCCATGCGCTCGATATCGAGTTCGGCGAACACGCCGAGCATGATCGACAAGCCCCCCGGCAGCACCGGAATGCGGTCCGGCTTGAGCCCCGTCAGCTTGACGCGATTGGTGTTCTCCGCC
Organism: Cupriavidus phytorum; assembly: GCF_003254285.1. NCBI lineage: Bacteria > Pseudomonadati > Pseudomonadota > Betaproteobacteria > Burkholderiales > Burkholderiaceae > Cupriavidus > Cupriavidus phytorum. The sequence goes on along the minus strand of NZ_QKZN01000002.1, from coordinate 178,938 downwards.
TTGATCAGCGCGCGCTTGAGCCGTTCCAGCCCTTCACGCGTGATGCCGTGCTCGGCATTGCTGTCGTTCATGCCGTTGAGTTCGATCAACTCGGCCAGCGCGCGCGCGGTACCGGACGATCCCACTGCCTGCTCCCAGCCCGCGGCGCGGTACTGGCGCACCAGCACCTGGATCTCGCGGCGCGCAGCCAGCTCGGCCTGCTTCATCGCGTAGTCGTCGACATTGCCGCTGGGGAAGAACTGGCGGCTGTGCGACACGCAGCCGATATACAGGCTTTCCATCAGCTTGGACTGGTAGCCGTTGCCGATGATGAATTCGGTCGAGCCGCCGCCGATATCGACCACCAGGCGGTTGCCCTGGCAGGCCGGCGCATCGTGCGAGGCGCCCAGGTAGATCAGCCGCGCCTCCTCGCGCCCGGCGATCACTTCGATCGGGAAGCCCAGCGCTCCCTCGGCCTCGATCAGGAACTCCGACGCGTTCTTTGCGACCCGCAGCGTATTGGTGGCAACCGCGCGCACCTGGCCCGGTGCGAACTCGCGCAGGCGGTCGCCGAAGCGCCGCAGCGCATCGATGCCTCGCCGCCGCGCAGGCTGGTCCAGGTATTTGTCAGGGGTGAGCCCGGCTGCCAGTCGCACCGGCTCGCGCAGTGCGTCGACCTGGAAGATCTGGCTGGCGGGGCCATTGGACGTCGGGGTTTCGTCCACCCGCCCGATCATCAGGCGGAAGCTGTTCGAGCCCATGTCGACGGCGGCCAGCAGGCGTGGAGTGTTGTTCATCGTGTGCTTGGAGGGCAGGTTCGCATTGGCGTTGCGAAGCGCGGCAGAGACACGCTGGTGCCTGGGCCCGCCGCGATTCGCGCCCGGAGAAAATATGTCGTGGTCATGTCCGCATCATGACAAAATCAAACTGTCATGAAAGTGACACGATTCTATGAAAAAGTCGCCACATTACCAAAAGAAGGTCATGACCATGTCGACGACTCCGTCCAGTACGCTGCTCAATCGCGAACTGGGCATCCTGGAATTCAATGCCCGCGTGCTGGCGCAAGCCGCGGACCCGAAAGTCCCGCTGCTGGAACGGCTCAAGTTCATCTGCATCGTGTCCAGCAACCTGGACGAGTTCTTTGAAATCCGCATGGCGGGCCTGAAGGAACAGATGCGCGACAATGCGTCGGGCCTGACGCCGGATGGTCTTTCGTTCCAGCAGACCTACCAGCTTGTCACCGAGCGCACGCAACGGCTTGTGGCCTCGCAGTATGACATGCTGCAGAACACCATTTTTCCACTACTTGAAAAAGAAGGGGTCTTTTTCCACCTGACCACGACCTGGACCGAGGCCCAGCGCGAATGGGCGCGCGAGTTCTTCCAGCGCGAACTGGCGCCGGTGCTGACCCCGATCGCGTTGGACCCGGCCCACCCCTTCCCGCGCGTGCTCAACAAGAGCCTGAACTTCGTGGTGGAACTGTCCGGCAAGGACGCCTTCGGGCGCGACGCTGATCTCGCCATCGTGCAGGCGCCGCGCGCGCTCCCGCGCGTGGTCAAGATGCCGGAGAAGCTGTCGGGCTATCCGTACGGCTTCGTCATGCTGTCGTCGTTCATGCAGGGCTTCGTGCACGAGCTGTTCCCCGCCATCGCCGTGCATGGCTGCTATCAGTTCCGCGTCACGCGCAACTCGGACCTGTTCGTCTCGGAAGACGACATCACCGACCTGCGCGAAGCGCTGCAGGGAGAACTGCCCGCGCGCCATTTCGGCGACACGGTGCGGCTGGAAATCTCGTCGGATACGCCGGCGCCGCTGGCGCGCCGGCTGCTGCTGGAATCGGGGCTGGCCGAACAGGACCTGTACCGCGTCTCCGGCCCGGTGAACCTGGTGCGGCTGATGCAGATCCCCGACATGGTCGACCGGCCCGGGCTCAAGTTCCCGCCGTATGTTCCCGCCCCGGTCAAGGCCTTTTCCGGCGGCGCGTCGATGTTCGACGTGATGCGCCAGCAGGACGTACTGCTGCACCATCCGTACGAGAGCTTCAGCTCGGTGCTCGACCTGCTGCAGCTGGCCGCGGCCGATCCCAACGTGGTCGCGATCAAGCAGACCGTCTACCGCACCGGCAACGAATCGCTGGTGATGGAAGCGCTGATGACGGCCGCACGCAACGGTAAGGAAGTGACGGTGGTGGTGGAGCTGCTGGCCCGCTTCGACGAGGAAACCAACATCAACTGGGCCGAGCGGCTCGAGTCCGCCGGCGCGCACGTCATCTACGGCGTGGTCGGCCACAAGTGCCACGCCAAGATGCTGCTGATCGTGCGGCGCGAGCCCACCGGGCCCAAGGCCAAGCAGGTCAAGCTGCGCCGCTACGCCCACCTGGGCACCGGCAACTACCATCCGCGCACGGCCCGGCTCTATACCGACTTCGGGCTGCTGACCGCCGACGAGGCCATCTGCGAAGACGTGCACCATGTGTTCCAGCTGCTGACCGGCACCGCCGGCACGATCCGGCTGAACCACCTGTGGCAGTCGCCGTTCACCATGCAGAGCAACCTGGTCGACCATATCCGCGCCGAGGCCCGCAACGCGCGCGCGGGCAAGCCGGCACGCATCATCGCCAAGATGAACGCGCTGCTGGAACCGTCGATCATCGACGAGTTGTACAAGGCCTCGCGCGCCGGCGTGAAGATCGACCTGATCGTGCGCGGCGTGTGCGCGCTGATGCCGGGCGTGCCGGGCATGTCAGAAAACATCTCGGTGCGATCGATCATCGGGCGCTTCCTCGAACACCACCGCGTCTATTACTTCCACGCCGCCGGCGAAGAGGTGCTCTACCTGTCCAGCGCCGACTGGATGGACCGCAACCTGTTCCGCCGCGTGGAAGTCGCGTTCCCGGTGCTGGACAAGGCGCTGAAGGCGCGCGTCATCAAGGAGAGCCTGCAGGTCCATCTGCGCGACAATGCCTCCGCGTGGATCATGCAGTCGGACGGCAATTACGTGCGCAGCCAGACGCGTTCCAAGCATCCACATGTCAGCCAGAACGATATGCTGGTGATGTTTGGCGGCACGCCCTGAGCGGCGCCGCGCAGGCAAAGAAAAACCCCGCCGCGGCGGGGTTCTTCTTGTGCATCAGGCTGCGCGCCGGGCATTGTCCGGCGCCTGCGGGGTTACCGTCGGCCCCGCGCCCGGCACCGGGCTGTCCGCGCTTGTGGCGGCACGCAGGCTGCGCTCGAGCGGGAACACCACGCGGAACACGCTGCCCCGGCCCTCTTCGCTGGTGACGCGCAATTCGGCATGGTGGCGCGACAGCACGTGCTTGACGATGGCCAGGCCCAGCCCGGTGCCGCCGGTGTCGCGCGAGCGGCTGCGGTCGACGCGGTAGAAGCGCTCGGTCAGCCGGGGAATATGCTCGGCCGCGATGCCCAGGCCGGTATCGGCCACCGAGAACACCGCATGGCCGTCTTCCCAGGCCAGCCGCATGGTGATGCGCCCGCCTTCCGGCGTGTAACGCACCGCGTTCGACACCAGGTTGCCCAGCGCCGACATCAGCTCGGTCTCCGCGCCGCGCATGCCCACCGTGGGGTCGATCTCGGCCGCCACCTGGTGGCGGCCCTGCGACAGCGCCTCGGCATCATGCATCAGGTGCGCCACCATCGCGCGGATCGGCACCACCTCATGCCCGGGCGGCTGCGCATCGCTTTCGAGCTTGGCCAGCGCCAGCAGGTCTTCGACGATGCTCTGCATGCGCACCGACTGCGCCAGCATCATGTCGATGTAGCGGCGCCGGTCCTCTTCCGACACCGGCAGGTCGCGCACGGTCTCGAGGAAGCCGGTCATCACGGTCAGCGGGGTCTTCAGCTCGTGCGAGACATTGGCGACGAAATCGCGCCGCATTGCCTCGGTATTTTCCAGCTTGGTGATGTCCTGCGTGATCACCAGCTTGCGGTTGTCGCCATACGGCAGGATCTGCACCGCGATCGCGCTGTGCTTGTGCTCGCCCATGTCGCGCATCACCAGCGGGTCGTCGAACTGCTGGCGCGTCAGGTAGTGGACGAATTCGGGCCGACGGATCAGGTGGGTAATGCGCTGGCGCACGTCGCGCCGCGCGTTCAGGCCGAAATGCTGCTCGGCGACGTCGTTGCACCACTCGATCTGGTCGGCGTCATCGAGCATCAGCACGCCGTTGGGCGATGCCTGGATGGCCTGGATAAAGCGGGTGTGCTGCTGTTCCACCTGCAGCACCTGGGTGCGCCAGCGCTTGACCAGCCGGTGCAGGCGGTAATACACCTCGCCCCACAGGCCGAGCGCGCTCGGGATCTCGCCGTAGACGGGCGCGTCCAGCACCCTCCACAGCCGGTTGATCTGGTACAGGTAGTAGAACAGCAGCCCGAGCAATGAAACGCAGGCCAGCGCCAGCGCCGGCACCGGGCCGGCGACCAGGTAGACGCCGGCGGACAGCACCAGCAGGCTGATCAGGATGGCCGCGGAACGGGCCCAGATGACATTCATGCGCAGGGTTCAGGCTCGCAGCCAGCCACGGAAACTGCTGCCTGCAGGGTTGCGACGGAGTGTGCCACGATTTCGCCGCGCCCTGCCAGCGGCTCGAGACCCGTGCGGCGGTTCAGGCGCCAGGGGTGCGCGCCAGCCGGTAGCCGCTGCCGCGCACGGTTTCGATCATGTTGCTGTAGCCGCCCGGCGTCAGCGCGGCGCGCAGGCGCTTGATATGGACGTCGACGGTGCGCTCCTCGACGAAGACGTGGTCGCCCCAGACCTGGTCGAGCAGTTGCGAGCGGCTGTGCACGCGCTCCGGATGCGTCATCAGGAAGTGCAGCAGGCGGAACTCGGTGGGGCCCAGGTCCAGCTTGATCGGGCCGCTCTCGTCCTGGCCGGTCACGCGGTGCGTGGCCGGGTCGAGCTGCAGGCCATTGATCGCCACCACGTCGTCGGTTAGCTGCGGCGCGCGGCGGCGCAGCACGGCCTTGATCCGCGCCAGCAGCTCCTTGGGCGAGAACGGCTTGGTGACGTAGTCGTCGGCACCGGCTTCCAGCCCCATCACCTTGTCCTGCTCCTCGCCGCGCGCGGTCAGCATGATGATGGGGATCTGGCGGGTGCGGTCGTTGGCGCGCAACTCCTTGGCGAAGTTCGCGCCTGACTTGCCCGGGAGCATCCAGTCGAGCAGCACCAGGTCGGGCAGCACATCGCTCATCAGCGACAGCGCCTGCTCGGCGTTATAGGCCCGGATCGGATAATGCCCCGCGTGCTGCAGGTTCACGGCGATCAGTTCGGCGATCGCCGGTTCGTCTTCGACAACGAGAATACTGCTTGGCATGTGTATGGTTCTCCGTGGGCGGCTGTATTCAGCTCAGCGCTTCGCGCTCCATGTCCTCGCGCGAGACATGGCGGACGTCCGTCCCCTTGACAATGTAAATGATAAATTCCGCGATGTTCTTGGCGTGATCGCCGATGCGCTCGACAGCCTTGGCGATGAACAGGAAATCCAGCGCGACCGAGATCGTGCGCGGGTCTTCCATCATGTACGTGATCAGCTTGCGCACGAAGCCGCGGAATTCCTCGTCGATGGCCTTGTCATCCTTGACGATGCGCGCCGCCGCGACCGTGTCCAGGCGCGCGAAGGCGTCGAGCGCCTGGCGCAGCAGCGCGATCGCCATCTCGCCCGAGAGCTTGACCTCGGCGTAGTTGATGCTGTGCGCCGACGCATCTTCCATGATGTGCTTGGTGCGCTTGGCGATCTTCTCGGCCTCGTCGCCGGCGCGCTCCAGATTGGTGATGGTCTTGGAGATGGCCATCACCAGGCGCAGGTCGCGCGCCGTCGGCTGGCGCCGCGCGATGATGTTGCCGCAATCGGCGTCGATCTCGACTTCCAGCGCATTGAGCTGGATCTCCCGGGCGATCACCTGGTCGGCGATGTCGGCGTCGAAGTCGGTCAGCGCACGCATGGCGAGTTCGATCTGCGACTCCACCAGCCCGCCCATCTGCAGCAGCTTGGTGTTGATGGCGTTGAGGTCTGCGTCGAACTGGGTCGACAGGTGCTTGTCAGTCATCGGATTCTCCTGGGCGCTTATGGATATGCTAGTCCCTGCCCTGCCTGTCAGCCGAAGCGGCCGGTGATGTAGTCTTCCGTTTCCTTGCGGTGCGGCTTGATGAAAATCTTCTCGGTCTCGCCGAACTCGATCAGTTCGCCCAGGTACATGTAGGCGGTGTAGTCCGAGCAGCGCGCCGCCTGCTGCATGTTGTGCGTCACGATCACCACGGTGTACTCGTCCTTCAGTTCGGCGATCAGTTCTTCGATGCGGCCGGTTGAAATCGGGTCGAGCGCGGAACACGGCTCGTCCAGCAGCAGCACTTCCGGGCGGATGGCGATACCGCGCGCGATGCACAGGCGCTGCTGCTGGCCGCCGGACAGGCCGTAGCCCGACTGGTGCAGCTTGTCCTTGGCCTCGTTCCACAGCGCCGCCTTGGTCAGCGCCCACTCCACGCGGTCGTCCATTTCCGAGCGCGAGAGCTTCTCGAACAGGCGCACGCCGAAGGCAATGTTGTCATAGATCGACATCGGGAACGGCGTCGGCTTCTGGAACACCATGCCGACCTTGGCGCGCAGCAGTGCGATGTCCTGCCTGGCGGTCAGCAGGTTGTCGCCGTCCATGTTGATCTCGCCCTCGGCGCGCTGCTCGGGATAGAGCGCGTACATCTTGTTGAAGGTGCGCAGCAGCGTCGACTTGCCGCATCCCGACGGGCCGATGAAGGCGGTGACCTTGCGGTCCGGGATCGACATGTTGATGTTCTTCAGGGCATGGAACTGGCCGTAATAGAAGTTCAGGTTGCGCACGTCGATCTTGGCGCGAACCGAATCGGGAATGTCGATGACGGTGGAGGTCATTGCGTTTTCTCGCTTGCAGTCTTGGGGCGGTCCGGATGACGGGCGCGCCGCTTATTTCTTGAACAGGATGCGCGCCAGGATGTTCAGGGCCAGCACGCCGATCGTAATCAGGAACACGCCCGCCCAGGCCAGTTGCTGCCATTCGGTGAACGGGCTCATGGCGAAGCGGAAGATCGTCACCGGCAGGTTGGCCATCGGCTTGTTCAGGTCGGTGGTCCAGAACTGGTTGGACAGCGCGGTGAACAGCAGCGGCGCGGTTTCGCCGGCGATACGAGCCACGGCCAGCAATACGCCCGTCACAATGCCGGCGTACGATGACTTCACCGTGATCGACAGCACCATCTTCCACTTGGGCGTGCCCAGGGCGAAGGCGGCCTCGCGCAGCGCGTTGGGCACCAGGTTCAGCATGTTTTCAGTGGTGCGCACCACGATCGGCACCTGCAGCAGCGCCAGCGCGCAGATGCCGGCCCAGCCCGAGAAGTGGCCCATGCGGGTCACCACCAGCGCGTAGACGAACAGGCCGATCACGATCGACGGCGCCGACAGCAGGATGTCGTTGATAAAGCGGATAAGGCTGGCCAGCGGCGAGCTCTTGCCGTACTCGGCCAGGTAGATGCCCGCCAGGATGCCCAGCGGCGTGCCGAACAGCGTGGCCATGCCGACCATCACGAAGCTGCCGAAGATGGCGTTGGCGAGGCCGCCGCCGGCGGTGTTGGGGGCCGGCGTCATCTGCGTGAACAGGTCCAGCGACAGCCCGCCGACGCCCAGCGTGACGGTGGTCCACAGGATCCACGCCAGCCAGAACAGGCCGAAGCCCATCGCCACCAGCGACGCGGTCAGCGCGTACAGGTTGACGCGGCGGCGGCGGCCCTGCAGGCGCGCGCGCACGGCATCGGCATCGGGACGGACGGCGGGAATCGATACGGAAGTCATGGCTTGGCTCGCTTGGCTCATTTTGCGCCCTCATTCTTGGCCAGTCGCAGCAGCAACAGCTTGGACAGCGCCAGCACCACGAAGGTGATGAAGAACAGGATCAGGCCCAGCTCCATCAGCGCGGCGGTATGCAGGCCGGCGCCGGCTTCGGCGAACTCGTTGGCGAGCGCCGAGGTGATGCTGTTGCCCGGCGAGAACAGCGAGGCGCTGTCCAGCAGGTTGGTGTTGCCGATCACGAAGGTGACGGCCATGGTCTCGCCCAGCGCGCGGCCCAGGCCCAGCATCACGCCGCCGATCACGCCGGCGCGGGTGTAGGGCAGCACCACGTTCCACATCACCTCCCAGGTGGTGCAGCCCACGCCGTAGGCGGATTCCTTGAGCAGCACCGGGGTGACCTCGAACACGTCGCGCATCACCGAGGCGATGTACGGGATGATCATGATCGCCAGGATCACGCCCGCGCACAGCAGGCCGATGCCCAGCGGCGCGCCCTGGAACAGCTTGCCGATCACCGGCAGCTGGCCCACCGTGGCGGCCAGCGGCTTCTGGAAATACTCGCCGAAGATCGGCGCGAACACCAGCAGGCCCCACATGCCGTACACGATCGACGGCACCGCGGCCAGCAGTTCGATGGCGGTGCCGAGTGGGCGGCGCAACCAGGCCGGCGACAGCTCGGTCAGGAACAGGGCGATGCCGAAGCTCACCGGCACCGCGATGATCAGTGCGATCAGCGAGGTCACGATGGTGCCGTAGATGGGCACCAGCGCGCCGTAGACATCGGCGGGAGGATCCCACTCCGCGGACCACAGGAAGCGCGCGCCGAAGGCCTCGATCGAGGGCCAGGCGCTGATCGCCAGCGAGACGATGATGCCGCCCAGCAGCAGCAGCGTCACGATCGCGGCGCCCCGCGTCAGGCCGCCGAACAGGATGTCGCCCATGCGGCTCGGGGGCTGGACGTTGCGGGTGTCGGAGGGGGTAGTCGCCATGTCGGAGAATTCAGGGTGGATCGCCGCTCCCGCCGGGGCGGGAGCGGACGCCGGCCGCGCGCTGGCGCGGGCCGGCAATGCCTTCAGATCAATACAGCGCCTTGCCCGAAGCGTCCTTCACGATGGTCTTCCAGGTCGTGCGGATCTGGTTGACCACGTTCTCCGGCAGCGGCACGTAGTCCAGGTCGGCAGCCATGCCGGTGCCGTTCTTGTAGGCCCAGTCGAAGAACTTCAGCACTTCCGCGCCCTGTGCCGGCTTGTCCTGGTTCTTGTGCACCAGGATGAAGGTGGCGCCGGCGATCGGCCAGGCATCCTTGCCCGGCTGGTTGGTCAGGATCTGGTAGTAGCTCTTGCTCCAGTCAGCGCCGGCGGCGGCGGCCTTGAAGGCGTCGTCACCCGGCTTGACCACGGCACCCGACGCGTTCTTCATGTTCACGTGGGTCATCTTGTTCTGCTTGGCGTAGGCGTACTCGACGTAGCCGATGGCGCCGTTCAGGCGCTGCACGAAGGCAGCCACGCCCTCGTTGCCCTTGCCGCCGGTGCCGCCGCCCGGCCAGTTGACCGTGGTGCCCTCGCCGACCGTGCCCTTCCAGTCAGCGCTGACCTTGGACAGGTAGTTGGTGAAGATGAAGGTGGTGCCCGAACCGTCGGCACGGCGCACCGGCAGGATGTCCTGGCTCGGCAGCTTGGCTTGCGGGTTCAGCGCCTTGATGGCGGGATCGTCCCACTTCTTGATCTTGCCCAGGTAGATGTTGGCCAGCACTTCGCCGGTGATGGTCAGCTCGCCCGGCTTCACACCCTGCAGGTTGATCACCGGCACCACGCCGCCGATCACGGTCGGGAACTGGACCAGGCCCTGCTTGTTCAGGTCCTCGTCCTTCAGCGGCGCGTCCGAGGCGCCGAAATCGACCGTCTTGGCACCGATCTGCTTGATGCCGCCCGACGAGCCGATGGATTGATAGTTGACCTTGTTGCCCGTTGCTTTGTTATATGCGTCGGCCCACTTGGAATACACGGGCGCCGGGAAGGAAGCGCCTGCACCGGTAATTTCCGCCGCGAACGCAGTACCCGCTACCACCATCGAAACGATGCCTGCCACGGCAGTCTTGACCAGCTTCATATGTCCTCCAGAGAACATTGGTTGGGAATGACAAATTTTTGACAAGACGAACTTTATGCTGCCTGTATGACAATTCCGTGACATCTTCAAATCTTCTTGAAACTGGCCTGCAGCAAGGTAATAGCGGGATGGTCCGGCGCTGCGGTGAGGGGAATATGACGGCGGTTAATTGCGGAGCTAGATAAAAAAACGCCGGGGCTAGCCCGGCGATAGTTTCTGGGATGGGCGCTATCAAGCACCCAGCGCGTCCGCCAGCTTCCTGGCCGCGCGCTCGGCCATCTCGGCCTGCTCCGCCTCGACCATCACGCGCACCACTGGCTCGGTGCCGGAGGCACGGATCAGCACCCGGCCTCGACCCTCCAGTTCCGGTTCCACCGCGGCACGCGCCGCCTGCAGGCCGGCATGGGTCTGCCAGTCGAAGCCCTTCTGCACGCGCACATTGATCAGCGTCTGCGGGAACAGCTTCACGCCGTCGAGCAGTTGCGCCAGGGTCTTGCCGCTGCGGCGCAGGGCGCCCAGCACCTGCAGCGCCGAGACGATGCCATCGCCGGTGCTGTGGCGGTCCAGGCACAGCAGATGGCCCGAGCCCTCGCCACCCAGCGTCCACTTGCGCTTGTTCAGCTCCTCCAGCACATAGCGGTCGCCCACCTTGGCGCGCACGAAATCGACGCCCTCGCGCTTGAGCGCCAGTTCCACCGCCATATTGGTCATCAGCGTGCCGACCGCGCCGGGAACCGCCTGGCCCGCGGCCTGGCGGTCGCGCACGATCAGATACAGCAGCTCGTCGCCGTTGTAGAGCCGGCCATCCGCATCGACCACCTGCAGCCGGTCCGCATCGCCATCGAAAGCCAGGCCCAGGTCCGCGCCGTTGGTCTTGACCGCCTCGATCAGCTTCTCCGGCGCAGTGGCGCCGTAGCCCGCGTTGATATTGCGGCCGTTCGGCTGGTTGCCGATGGCGACCACGTCGGCGCCCAGCTCATGGAACACCGGCGGCGCAATGTGATAGGCCGCGCCATGGGCGCAGTCGACCACCAGCTTCAGGCCATGCAGGTCCTGCTCGTACGGGAAGGTGCTCTTGCAGAATTCGATATAGCGGCCGGCGGCATCGTCGATGCGGCGGGCGCGGCCAAGGTCGTCGGACGGGGCGCATACCATGGGCTCGTCGAGCGCCGCCTCGATCGCCGCCTCGACCGCGTCGGGCAGCTTGTCGCCGCTGGCCGAGAAGAACTTGATGCCGTTGTCGTAGTAAGGGTTGTGGCTGGCCGAGATCACCACGCCGGCCGACAGCCGCAGCGCCCGCGTCAGGTAGGCGATGCCGGGGGTCGGCAGCGGGCCGGTCAGCAGCACATGCACGCCCGCCGAGGTAAAGCCGGCCTCCAGCGCGGCTTCCAGCATGTAGCCCGAAATGCGTGTGTCCTTGCCGATCAGCACGGTCGGCTTGCCTTGCCCGGTCCTGGCGCCGTGCGCCAGCACCTTGCCCGCGGCATGGCCCAGCCGCATCACGAAGTCCGGCGTGATCGGCGCATCGCCGACCTTGCCCCGCACGCCGTCGGTCCCGAAATACTTGCGTGTCATTCCTTGTTTCCCTTTCTCTTCTGTGTTCTGTCTTGGTGGCGCTGACTGGTGTCGGCGCCTGGCTCAGCCCGCGCTGACGGATTCGTTGCGCACGGCCCACCAGGTCTTCACGGCATCGACGGTCTGCTGCACATCATGCACCCGCACGATCCACGCACCGCGCTCCACCGCACAGACCGCCGCGGCAATGCTGGCGGCGACGCGCTGCTGCGGCGGCCGGCCGCCCAGGATGGCGCCCAGCGTGGACTTGCGCGAGATGCCCGCCAGCACCGGCAGGCCGTCAAGCGCCAGCTGCGGCAACTGCCCGAGCAGGCGCAAATTATGATCCGGTGTCTTGCCGAAGCCAAATCCCGGATCGAGGCAAATCCGCGCATCGTCGATCCCGGCGGCGCGCAGCACCGCGACGCGCCCGGCCAGGAACTGCGCGACCTCGGCGACCACATCGTCGTAGTGCGGGTCTTCCTGCATGGTCTGCGGATCGCGCTGCATATGCATCACGCACAGGCCCGCCTGTCCGTCCGCCACCGCCTCGACCGCGCCGGGCATGCGCAAGCCCCAGATATCGTTGATGAGATCCGCTCCGGCCGCAAGCGCGGCGCGCATGACCTCGGGCTTGTAGGTGTCGATCGACAGCGGCTTGCCGCAATCGCGCAGCGCTTCCACCACGGGGATCACGCGCGCCAGCTCGTCCGCCAGCGGCAGCGCGGCCGAACCGGGCCGGCTCGATTCCCCGCCGATGTCGATGATGTCGACGCCCTCGGCAATCATCTGCTCGGCATGGCGCAGCGCCGCGTCGCGGCTGGCGTGCTGGCCGCCGTCGGAAAAGGAGTCGGGCGTGACGTTGAGGATGCCCATCACCAGCGGACGCCGGTCCAGGGCAAAGCGGAAACGGCCGCACTGGAAGTGCCGGGTCTGAGTGGTCTGCTGCAAGGTAGGAAGGCTTTGGCGATGCGCGCGGCTGGGCCGCACAAAAAGGAAAAGCCGGTGCACCAGGCACCGGCTTCAGGGGGAGGCACTACACAGCCATCGCTACAGCGTCGTCAGTGGGACGAGCGCCGGGTCAGGCCGTGGCGGGCGCGTTGGTCGGCGCCACCGGCGAGCCGCCCGAGGGCGTGCTGCCGCCACCGTTCGGGCCCGACGCGCTGCGCGGCGGACGCGGCGGCTTGCCGGCCATGATGTCGTTGACCTGGTCGGCGTCGATGGTTTCCCATTCCATCAGCGCGTTGGTCATGGCCTCGACCTTGTCGCGGTTCTCTTCGAGCAGGCGCTTGGCCAGCGCGTATTGCTCGTCGATGATGCGACGGATCTCGGCGTCGACCTTCTGCTGCGTGGCTTCCGACACGGTCTTCGACGACAGCTTGCCGAACATGCCGTCCTGCTCGGTATCGACGTAGACCATCGCACCCAGCGAATCGCTCATGCCGAAGCGGGTCACCATGTCGCGCGCGATCTTGGTGGCGCGCTCGAAGTCGTTGGAAGCGCCGGTGCTCATGGCGTTGAGGAAGACCTCTTCCGCCGCGCGGCCGCCAAACAGGATGGCGACCTCTTCCAGCATGCTGTCCTTGTACTTCGAATACTTGTCATGTTCCGGCAACTGCCAGGTCACGCCCAGCGCCCAGCCGCGCGGCATGATGGTGACCTTGTGCACCGGATCGGCCTTGGGCAGCAGCTTGGCCACCACCGCATGGCCGGACTCGTGGTAAGCCGTGGCGCGGCGCTCTTCCTCGCGCATCACCGTCGACTTGCGCTCCGGACCCATGTAGATCTTGTCCTTGGCATCCTCGAAGTCCTGCATGTCGACCACGCGCTTGTTGCGGCGGGCGGCAAACAGCGCGGCCTCGTTGACCAGGTTGGCCAGGTCGGCGCCCGAGAAGCCCGGGGTGCCGCGCGCGATCACCGAGGCATCGACGTCGTTGCCGATCGGCACCTTGCGCATATGGACCTTCAGGATCTGCTCGCGGCCGCGGATGTCCGGCAGGCCCACGTAGACCTGGCGGTCGAAACGGCCCGGACGCAGCAGCGCCTTGTCGAGCACGTCGGCACGGTTGGTCGCGGCGATCACGATCACGCCCGAGTTGGCCTCGAAGCCGTCCATCTCGACCAGCATCTGGTTCAGGGTCTGCTCGCGCTCGTCGTTGCCGCCGCCCATGCCGGCGCCACGATGGCGGCCGACCGCGTCGATTTCATCGATGAACACGATGCAGGGAGCCTGCTTCTTGGCGTTCTCGAACATGTCGCGCACACGCGCCGCGCCCACGCCGACGAACATTTCAACGAAGTCGGAACCGGAGATGCTGAAGAAAGGCACCTTGGCCTCGCCGGCGATGGCGCGCGCCAGCAGCGTCTTGCCGGTACCCGGAGGGCCGACCAGCAGCACGCCGCGCGGGATGCGGCCGCCCAGCTTCTGGAATTTCTGCGGGTCCTTGAGGAAGTCGACTAGCTCGACCACTTCTTCCTTGGACTCGTCGCAGCCGGCCACGTCCTGGAACGTGACGGCGTTCTGGTTCTCGTCGATCAGCCGCGCACGCGACTTGCCGAATGAGAATGCGCCGCCTTTTCCACCACCCTGCATCTGACGCATCATGTAGAACCAGAACACGATGATCAGCAGAGTCGGCCCGAGGTAATACAGGGCCTGAACCAGCACGTTGGGTTCGTCGTCCGCCTTGCCGGTGACCTGGACGCCGTACTTCATCAGGTCGCCGACCATCCAGATGTCGCCCGGCGAGATGATGGTGTACTTGGCCCCTTCCTTGGGCGAGACCACCAGGTTGCGGCCCTGCACGTCGACACGCGACACCTTGCCGTTCTTGGCGTCATCCATGAACTGCGAGTAGGTGACGCTGTCCTGCGCACGGGGCTTGTCGAACTGCTTGAAGACGGTAAACAACACCAGCGCGATCACGAGCCAGATTGCCGCCTTTTGAAACAGGTTGTTATTCAAGGCCGAACTCCTTTGCAATTGCCTTGCCAACGGATAGCTGCATTGTAATGCAGCCCCCGCCCTCGAGGGGAAACAGAGAAACTATGATGCCGATAGCACCGGGTGAGGGTATTTCCCTCTACATTTCTTCTTCCGCCCTGGCTCGTATCGAGATCGGTCAATCCACTGTCTTGAGGTAGCGCCCAAGGATAAAGGTTTCGGAAGACTTGTCGCGCGACGCCTTGGGCTTGCGCTTCGCGACCACTTTGAACTGCCGTTTGAACTTTTCCACGATCTGGCTGTAGCCGCTCCCGTGGAAACACTTTACCAGCAATGCTCCCTCCGGCTTCAGGTGGGCCTGCGCGAATTCAAGCGCCAGGTCGCACAGGTACTCGATCCGGGCGGCGTCGGCGGAGGCCACACCGGACAAGTTGGGGGCCATGTCGGACAATACAAGGTCGATCTTGTTGCCGCCCGAGACGTCCAGCACCACACTTTCGAGCTCGCGGAAGACCGACTCCTCGCGGAAGTCGCCCTGGATGAAAGTGACGTCGGCGACAGGCTCCATCGGCAGTAGGTCAATCGCCACGACGGCGCCATCGATCCGGCCATCCTTGGCCCGCGGCGAGTCGGCCAGCTTGTTGCGGGCGTACTGGCTCCAGCTGCCGGGCGCCGCGCCCAGGTCGACAATGACCTGGCCCGGCCGAATCAGCTTGTCCTGCTCGTCGATCTCCTTGAGCTTGTAAGCCGCGCGCGCGCGGTAGCCCTCGCGCTGCGCCATTTTTACGTACGGATCGTTGATGTGGTCGTGCAGCCACGAGTGGTTAAACTTGTTCTTTGCCATGCCAGATACCAGCCTGTTCCCTGCCCGCGCGCGCCGGCCGGGCCGGCGGCGCAGGTTTTCCTACTGTTTTGATGATTTTGCTGCCCGACAGTGCCGGATTGACGGATAATACGCGCCAATCCGCATCCCGGCTTGCCGCCTACCGGTGGCCGCCGGCAGCCTGTTCCCGTGCGCCGTGTCACGACCGGCGCGGGCGGCAGCGCCCGATTACCAGCGCCAAGCGCTCTATCACTATTTCAAGCGCCTTATCCGGCGCCAACCTATGCCTGCTCTACAACTCGTCCCTGCCCAGCGCTCCGACCTGCGCTCCCGTGCCCATGCCCTGAACCCGGTCGTGATGGTCGGTGCCGAAGGCCTGACCCGCGCCGTGCTGGCCGAAATCGACCGCAGCCTGGCCGCGCACGACCTGATCAAGATCCGCGTGTTCGGCGACGACCGCGAAGCCCGCATCGCCATCTACGAAGAAATCTGCGACCAGCTCAGCGCCGCGCCGATCCAGCATATCGGCAAGCTGCTGGTGGTCTGGCGTCCGGGCGAAGCCCGCCTGAAGGAGAACCAGGCCGAAGACCTCGGCCGGCACACGCCCGCGCGCCGCGGCGGCGCCGCCCCGCGCACGGTGACGGTGAAGAAGCCCAGCGCCGCGCCCAACCGCCGTCCGACTCGCAAGGAAGTTACGGTGCTCGGCAATGAGCGCGTCACCGCCGGCGGCAACGTCAAGCGCGCCCGCGCACGCCCGACCAGCCAGAAGAAGAAGTCCCTGGGCTGACCTCAGCCGGGAATACCCAAGTGGGCGCCGCCAGGCGCCCCGCTGCGGGACTCACTCCCCGGCCGAACGCGGCGCCGAAGCGCGCCACACCAGCGCCAGTGCCAGCAGGCTCTGCAACAGGTAAAAGGCGCTCGATACGCCGTGCAGCATGCCGAATTGCGACTTATACGGCGATTCCGACACCCCCACGCCCAGCGCCAGCGCCTTTTCCTTCAGGCTGCCCATGAACGGCTGGGTGCCGAAGTAGCCGACCAGCACGCAGCACAGCATGCCCAGCACCAGCCAGCGCAAACCGCGGTAACGCTGCGCGCCGCGCCGGATCATCACGTTGCACAGCACCAGCTGGAGCACGCCGATGGTCACGCCGACGATGGCTTCGGTATGGAACAGGTGACCGGCGATCATGCCCGCCATCTCGCGGCTGGGCAGCACCGAAAACAGCGTCGGCGCCACCATGTAACCGACGGTCCACAGGCTGCCCGCCCACACCACCGTCAGCAGCAGGAAGATGCGGTGCGGCAGCGGCGGCAGGTTGTTATAGGAAGTGGAGAACACAAGCCGGCCTTTCCGGTGGCCGTCGCGGGCACAAGCCCGCCGGCCGGGCCGGCATCAGATGTAGCGAACGGTAATGACTTCGTACTCACGCTCGCCGCCCGGGGCTAGCACGGTGGCGACATCGCCTTCGAATTTGCCAATCAACGCGCGCGCAATCGGCGAGCTGACCGAGATCTTGCCGGCTTCGAGGTCGGCCTCGTCGTCGCCGACGATCTGGTAGCTGACCGGATTGCCGGACTCCAGGTCTTCCAGGTCGACGGTCGCGCCAAAGACGATGCGGCCGTCGGTATCGAGCTGGGTCGGGTCGATGATCTGCGCCGCCGACAGCTTGGCCTCCACTTCCAGGATGCGGCCCTCGATAAAGGCCTGCTTTTCCTTGGCGGCATCGTACTCGGCGTTTTCAGACAGGTCGCCCTGGGCGCGCGCTTCGGAGATGGCATTGATCACCGCCGGACGCTCGACAGCCTTGAGGCGCTGCAGCTCTTCCTTCAGGAGCTCTGCGCCACGCTTGGTAATCGGAATGGTGCTCATGTCTTCGTTCAACAAAAAAATGAGCCGCAGCGGAGCTGGAGCCATCCCCGGCAAACCCCGCCAGGGCACTTCCGCTCAACCGCGGCTTTCAGACAGGATCGAACGCGGGCACGCCGGTTCGATCGACGAATTTGACGTAGTTTAGGCCAGGAAGCCCGCCGGCAGCAACTGCGGCGGGCTTCCCGGGCGCGGCCGCCGCAATGCGGCCGGCCCTGTTGCCATGTGTTGCCTGGTTACCTTGACGGCATCAGGCCAGCGAGGCATGCAGGCCCTGCAGGTCGTAGACCTCCAGGCTCTGCATGTGCTTCAGGCCTTCCACCGCGGCGCGCGCGCCGGCGATGGTGGTGTAGTAAGGAATGCGATGGGCCAGCGCCGAAATCCGGATCGAGCGCGAATCGGCGATCGCGCCGCGGGTTTCGTCCACGGTGGTGAACACCAGCGCCAGTTCGCCGTTCTTGATCATGTCCACGATATGCGGACGGCCGTCCTTGACCTTGTTGACCACCTTGACCGGGATGCCGGCGGCCTCGATCGCCGAGGCGGTGCCGCGCGTGGCAACGATCGGGTAACCCATGTCGTGCAGCATGCGGGCCACGGCCACGGCGCGCGGCTTGTCGCTGTCCTTCACGGTGATCAGTACGGCGCCCTTTTCCGGCAGGCGCGAGCCCGCGGCCAGCTGGCTCTTGAACAGGGCCTCGCCGAAGCTCTTGCCCACGCCCATCACTTCGCCGGTCGAGCGCATTTCAGGTCCGAGGACCGGATCGACGCCCGGGAACTTGTTGAACGGGAACACCGCTTCCTTGACGCTGTAGTACGGCGGGATGACCTCGTCGGCAATGCCCTGCTCGTCCAGCGACTGGCCCGCCATGCAACGTGCCGCGATCTTGGCCAGCTGCATGCCGGTGGCCTTGGACACGTACGGCACGGTACGCGAGGCGCGCGGGTTCACTTCCAGCACGTAGACGGTGTCGACACCGTTGTTCTGCTGGATCGCGAACTGCACGTTCATCAGGCCGACCACGTTCAGGGCGCGGGCCATGGCCGCGGTCTGGCGCTTCAGCTCGGCCACGGTCTCGGCCGACAGCGAGTACGGCGGCAGCGAGCAGGCGGAGTCGCCCGAGTGCACGCCGGCCTGCTCGATATGCTCCATCACGCCGCCGATAAAGACGCGCTTGCCGTCGCACAGGGCGTCGACATCGCACTCGATGGCGTCGTTCAGGAAGCGGTCGAGCAGCACCGGGGAATCGTTCGAGACCTTGACCGCTTCGCGCATGTAGCGCTCGAGATCGCGCGGCTCATGCACGATTTCCATGGCGCGGCCGCCCAGCACGTAGGACGGGCGCACCACCAGCGGGTAGCCGATTTCCTCGGCCAGGCGCAGCGCCTCGTCCTCGGCACGCGCGGTGCGGTTGGGCGGCTGGCGCAGGCCCAGGTCCTGCAGCAGCTTCTGGAAGCGCTCGCGGTCTTCGGCCGCGTCGATCATGTCGGGGCTGGTGCCGATGATGGGCACGCCGTTGCGCTCCAGGTCCAGCGCCAGCTTCAGCGGGGTCTGGCCGCCGTACTGCACGATCACGCCGACCGGCTTTTCCTTGTCGACGATCTCGAGCACGTCTTCCAGCGTCAGCGGCTCGAAGTACAGGCGGTCCGAGGTGTCATAGTCGGTCGACACGGTTTCCGGGTTGCAGTTGACCATGATGGTCTCGTACCCGTCCTCGCGCAGCGCCAGCGCGGCGTGCACGCAGCAGTAGTCGAACTCGATGCCCTGGCCGATCCGGTTCGGGCCGCCGCCCAGCACCATGATCTTCTTCTTGTCGGTCGGCGCCGCCTCGCACTCGCCATGCTCGGCCTCGTAGGTCGAGTACATGTAGGCAGTGTTGGTGGCGAATTCGGCTGCGCAGGTGTCGACGCGCTTGTAGACCGGGCGCACGTTCTGGGCGATGCGCGCCTCGCGCACGGCCTTGGCGTCGGTCTTCAGCAGCCGCGCCAGGCGGCGGTCGGAGAAGCCCTTCTGCTTCAGGAAGCGCAGTTCGGCGGTCGACAGGCTGTCGAGCGTGCGCGACTTGACCAGGCCTTCGGTGCGGACGATGTCCTCGATCTGGGCCAGGAACCACGGATCGATGGCGGTCTCGTGATAGACCTCTTCCAGCGACATGCCCAGGCGGAACGCGTCACCCACGTACCAGATGCGGTCCGGGCCCGGCTCGCCGATCTCCTCGACGATCTCGTCGCGGTCGGTGGACTTCTCGTCCAGGCCATCGACGCCCACTTCCAGCCCGCGCAGGGCCTTCTGGAACGACTCCTGGAAGGTGCGGCCCATCGCCATCACCTCGCCCACCGACTTCATCTGGGTGGTCAGGTGGCTGTCGGCCTGCGGGAATTTCTCGAAGGCGAAGCGCGGCACCTTGGTGACCACGTAGTCGATCGAGGGCTCGAACGAGGCCGGGGTGGCGCCGCCGGTGATCTCGTTCTTCAGCTCGTCCAGCGTGTAGCCGACCGCCAGCTTGGCCGCGACCTTGGCGATCGGGAAGCCGGTGGCCTTGGAGGCCAGCGCCGACGAGCGCGACACGCGCGGGTTCATCTCGATGACGATCATGCGACCGTCCTTCGGGTTGATCGAGAACTGCACGTTGGAGCCGCCGGTATCGACGCCGATCTCGCGCAGCACCGCCAGCGAGGCGTTGCGCAGGATCTGGTATTCCTTGTCGGTCAGGGTCTGCGCCGGGGCCACGGTGATCGAGTCGCCGGTGTGGATGCCCATCGGGTCCAGGTTCTCGATCGAGCAGATGATGATGCAGTTGTCCTGCTTGTCGCGGACCACTTCCATCTCGTACTCTTTCCAGCCCAGCAGCGATTCCTCGATCAGCAGCTCGCGCGTCGGCGACAGGTCCAGGCCGCGCTTGCAGATCTCTTCGAACTCTTCGCGGTTGTAGGCGATGCCGCCGCCGGTGCCGCCCAGGGTGAACGAGGGGCGGATCACGATCGGGTAGCCGCTGGTGCCGGTCTCCTGGGCGATGTGGGCCTGCACGGCCACGGCCTCGTCCATCGAGTGGGCGATGCCGGACTTGGCCGAGCCCAGGCCGATCTTGGTCATCGCGTCCTTGAACTTCTGGCGGTCCTCGGCCTTGTCGATGGCTTCGGGCGACGCGCCGATCAGTTCCACCTTGTACTTGTCCAGCACGCCATGGCGATGCAGGTCCAGCGCGCAGTTCAGCGCGGTCTGGCCGCCCATGGTCGGCAGGATCGCATCCGGGCGCTCCTTCTCGATGATGCGCTCGACCACTTCCCAGGTGATGGGCTCGATGTAGGTGACATCGGCCGTGGCCGGGTCGGTCATGATGGTCGCCGGGTTGGAGTTGACCAGGATGACCTTGAAGCCTTCCTCGCGCAGGGCCTTGCAGGCCTGGGCGCCGGAGTAGTCGAACTCGCACGCCTGGCCGATGATGATGGGGCCCGCGCCGATGATCAGGATGCTCTTGATGTCTGTGCGTTTTGGCATTGCACGCTCTCTTTATGGGCCGGCCCGCCTTGCCTGCGGACCGCGCCGGTAATCAGGGAATCCGTCCGGATTCGAAAATGTGGTCTGGCTCAGTTCATCGTGGCCGTGGCCAGCTTGGCGCCGAAGCCGATGAACATCGCCCCTACCCCGCTGGCCATGCCGGCCGACAGCCGGCGGCGGCGCCGGAACGCCTCGGCCAGCTTCGCGCCCACGAAGATGATCGTGGTCAGGTAGGCAAAGCTGCAGATCTGGCACACCAGCCCCAGCACGCCGAACGACAGCACCGGATAAGCGAAGGCCGGGTCGACGAACTGGATGAAGAACGAGATGAAGAACAGGATCGCCTTCGGGTTCAGCAGGCTGATCAGCAGCGCCTTGCGGAACGGGTCGGACTGGTCCGGCGTGGCTGCAGGCACCGCCGCGCCGGCGGCATCGCCGCGCGCGGCCCAGCTGCGCAGCGCGCCACGCAGCATGTTGAAGCCGATCCACGCCAGGTAGGCCGCGCCGACGTACTTCACCACGTAGAACAGCGCCGGGCTGGCCTTGAGCAGCGAGGCCACGCCCGCCGCCGACAGCACCATCAGCACCGCGTCGCCCAGGAACACCCCGCACGCGCCCTTGTAGCCGGCGCGCACGCCGCGCTGCGCCGCCACCGACAGCACGTACATCGAGTTCGGCCCCGGCAGCAGCACGATGAAGATCGTGCCCAGCACATAGGTCCAGAAGTCGGTGATGCCGAAAGCGGTATGCATGAAGGCGTTCATGGGATGTCCCTGTATCTCACTCGCTGTGCCCGCGCGCTTATTTGCGCGCGTCGGTCATCAGCTGGATGAAACGGTCGAACAGGTAAGCCACGTCGTTGGGGCCGGGCGACGCTTCCGGGTGTCCCTGGAAGCAGAACGCCGGCTTGTCGGTCAGCGCGAAACCCTGCAGCGAGCCGTCGAACAGCGACTTGTGCGTGACGCGCACGTTCGCCGGCAGCGTGTCGGCGTCGACCGCGAAACCGTGGTTCTGCGAGGTGATTACCACGCGGCCGTCGTCCAGGTCCTTGACCGGATGGTTGGCGCCGTGGTGGCCGAACTTCATCTTCAGAGTCTTGGCGCCGACTGCCAGGGCCATGATCTGGTGGCCCAGGCAGATGCCGAACGTCGGGATGCCGCGCTCGATGAACTCGCGCGTGGCGGCGATGGCATAGTCGCACGGCTCGGGGTCGCCGGGGCCGTTGGACAGGAACACGCCGTCCGGATTCAGCGCCAGCGCGTCGGCCGCGCTGGCCTGGGCCGGCAGCACCGTGACCTTGCAGCCGCGCTCGGCCAGCATGCGCAGGATGTTGTACTTGACGCCGTAGTCATAGGCGACCACGTGGAACTGCGGCTGCTGCTGCTTGCCGTAGCCTTCGCCCAGCTTCCATTCGGACTGGGTCCACTCGTACGGTTCCTTGACCGATACCACCTTGGCCAGGTCCATGCCGGCCAGGCCGGGGAACGAGCGGGCCAGGTCGATGGCCTTCTGGACGTTGTCCTCGCCGGCCAGGATGCAGCCGTTCTGGGCACCCTTCTCGCGCAGGATACGCGTCAGCTTGCGCGTATCGATGCCGGCGATCGCCACCACCTTTTCCTGCTTCAGGTAGTGGGCCAGGGTGTGTTCCTTGCGGAAGTTGGAGGCCAGGATCGGCAGATCCTTGATGATCAGGCCGGCGGCATGGACTTTCGTGGCTTCGACATCCTCAGGATTGACACCGTAGTTGCCGATATGCGGATACGTCAGCGTGACGATCTGCCGCGAATAGCTCGGGTCGGTGAGGATTTCCTGGTAACCGGTGATGGCGGTGTTGAACACCACTTCGCCGATGGTATGGCCGGAAGCGCCAATGGAATAGCCACGAAAGACCGTGCCGTCTGCTAGCGCGAGAATGGCGGACGGAAAAGACGGTAACACGGGTAGGCTCCTGCTGGACTCACCCCGTGACCGACCAATCGACGCCTCGTGCCTCCCAGGCTAGATCCGTGACGGCGGCAGCGGCATTGCGCCGATGCGGTCGGATCCGGTCGCGCCATGCTCGT
Source organism: Cupriavidus phytorum (assembly GCF_003254285.1). Taxonomy (NCBI): domain Bacteria; kingdom Pseudomonadati; phylum Pseudomonadota; class Betaproteobacteria; order Burkholderiales; family Burkholderiaceae; genus Cupriavidus; species Cupriavidus phytorum. The sequence continues at coordinate 156,266 of NZ_QKZN01000002.1, read as the reverse complement.
TGCGTCACATCTGATGCAGACGGCAACGGCGGCGCGGATGGGGGCGGCGGAAGGTGGAAAGCGGTAGGCGCTAGGGTGAAGGGTTCTGAAAGCGAAACTTTCGAATTATATCCCGAGCCACCCAATTTCTCAAGTTTTCAAGGACTTGCGCGCGGCAGGCGGCAATCCCGCCGCGCCGGCCGCCGTCGCGCTGCCCGTTCCCCCATGCCCGGTTGCACCTGTCGCCGGCGGATTACCTCGGCGGCGGCACCACCGCCGTGACCTCGATTTCCACCTTGGCGCGCGGCTCGACCAGGTCGGCCACCTCGACCGCGGTCATCGCCGGGAAGTGGCGACCGATGATGGCGCGGTAATGTTCGCCGATCGCCCCATAGGCGCCGACATATTCGGCCTTGTCCTTCACATACCAGGTCATGCGCGCGATATGTTCGGGCCGCGCATCGCCGGCCGCCAGCACCGCGACCACGTTGCGCAGCGTCTGCGCCACCTGCAGGCCGAAGTCGTCGGTCTCGAATTCGCACTGGCTGTTCCAGCCGATCTGCCCGCTGATGAACAGCAGCCGGCTGCCGGCCTGCATCTCGGTCATCATGCCGTTGGCGTAGCCGCGCGGCGGCGCCCAGTCGGGCGGCTGCAGGATCTTCATGTCGTTTCCCTGTGGTTGCTTGGTATGTTGGATGGAATACGGGTGGATCGAAATCCGGGTTCAGGCCGCGGCGACCAGGTAGCGCGCCATGGCCTCGCGCACGGCTTCGGGCAGCGGCTGAGGCGCGATTGCGCCGGTATCGACGCAGACCAGCCGTTGCGTCACTTCCATGCGGGTATCGTCATGCGGGCCGGCAAAGCGGATCGCCAGCGTGAAGCTGGACTGGCCCAGCTTCAGCACGCGCAATTCGCGCGTCAGCACCTCGCCCAGCCGGCTCGGCGCCAGGAAGCGGCACTCCAGCTCGGCCGTCGGCACGCCGGCGCGGCCCTCGCCGTGCATGGCATCGAACGGCCAGCCCAGCGCTTCGCCGAACCAGTCCTCGATCAGGTCGTTGAGCATCTCGAAGTAGCGTGGGTAGAACACGATGCCGGCGGCATCGCAGTGCTTGAAGCGCACCAGCACGGTATTGCGGAACACGTCGCTCATGGCTGCCCCTGGTTTGCCTTGCCGCCATTGCCTGCAGCCGGCCCCTGCTCCGCCATCTGGCGCAGCCGGAAGCGCTGCAGCTTGCCGGTCTCGGTACGCGGCAGCGCCGGCACGAACTCGATGCGGCGCGGATACTTGTACGGCGCGATCTGGCGCTTGACGTGGTCCTGCAGCGCGGTGCGGGTGGCGTCGTCGGCGGCCACGCCCGCGCGCAGCACCACGTAGGCCATCACCACCTGGCCGCGGCCGTCGTCCGGCGCGCCGACCACGCCGCATTCGGCCACCGCCTCGTGCTGCATCAGGGCACTCTCCACCTCCGGCCCGGCGATGTTGTAGCCGGCCGAGATGATCATGTCGTCGGAGCGCGCCTGGTAGAAGTAATAGCCGTCCGCGTCGGCGACGAAAGTATCGCCCGGCAGGTTCCAGCCGGCCTTCACATAGTTGGCCTGGCGCGGATCGTCCAGGTAGCGGCAGCCGGTCGGGCCCTGCACCGCGAGCTTGCCGACCTGGCCCGGCGGCAGCGGCCGCATCTCCTCGTCGACGATCTGCGCCACGTAGCCAGGCACCACCTTGCCGATCGCGCCTGGCCTGACCTCGGCGCCGGCGCTCGAGATAAAGATGTGCATCATCTCGGTGCCGCCGATGCCATCGGTCATCTCGATGCCGGTGGCCGCCTTCCAGCTCTGCCGCGTGGCGTCGGGCAGCGCCTCGCCGGCCGACACGCTGTGGCGCAGGCTGGAGATATCGAAGCGTGGCGCCAGCGTCGCCATCTGCCGGTAGAAGGTGGGCGCGGTGAAGACGATGGTGGCGCGGAAGTCGTGGATCAGCTCGAGCAGCGTTTCGGGCGTGAGCTTCTCCGCCAGCACCGTGCTGGCGCCGATGCGCAACGGGAAGCACAGCATGCCGCCGAGCCCGAAGGTGAAGGCGATCGGCGGCGTACCGCAGAAGATATCGTCAGGCACGGATCGCAGCACATGGCGCGGGAACAGGTCGCACATGGCCAGCACGTCGCGGTGGAAATGCATGGTGCCCTTGGGCTGGCCGGTGGTGCCGCTGGTAAAGGCGATCAGGCAGACATCGTCGCTGGCGGTGTCGCAGGCGTCGAAGGTGTCCGGCTTGCCGGCCAGCGCCGCCTCCAGCGAGCCCTCGCCTTCGCCGTTGAAATGGAGCGTCTGCGCCAGGCTCGGGCAATGGCATTCGCCGCCGGCCTGCTGGTTGGCGTCGAGCTCGTCGCGCAGACGCGCATCGCATAGCGCGGCGCTGACCTGCGCCTTGTCGATGATCTGCTTGAGTTCCCTGGCGCGCAGCAGCGGCATGGTCGGCACCGCCACCAGACCGGCCTTCAGCGTCGCCAGCCAGCTGGCCGCCATCATCAGGTTGTTGGGGCCGCGCAGCAGCACACGGTTGCCGGGGACCAGCCGCATGTCCTCGACCAGCACATGGGCGATGCGGTTCACCAGCGCCGCCAACTGCGCATAGGTGACCGTCGCGATGCCGCCGTCGCGGCCGTCGCGACGATAGCGGATGGCGATGCGCTCGCCGCGTCCTTCGCGCACGTGGCGGTCGACCAGCTCCACCGCGGCATTGATGCGCTCGGGGTAGTCGGTGTCGGCATTGAAGCGGAACACCGGCCACTGGTCCCGCGGCGGCAGGCGGTCGCGCGCGAAGGTGTCGAGGTGGGCTGTGGTCGCCATGGCTTGTCTCCTGTCTGCTCTGTCTCGGTACGGCAGTTCGTGGGTGGCGCGGGGGCGCGCGGTCCGGGCTCAGGCCTGCTGCCCGGCCAGCGTCTCGCGCGCGATGATCAGCTTCTGCACTTCGGTGGCGCCTTCATAGATCCGCAGCGAGCGGATCTCGCGGTACAGGCTTTCCACGCGCGTGCCGACCTTGACGCCGAGGCCGCCGAATATCTGCACCGCGCGGTCGATCACCTGCTGCGCGTTCTCGGTGGCAACCATCTTGGCCATGGCCGCCTCGCGCGTGGTGCGCTGCCCCTTTACATCGCGCAGCCAGGCCGCGCGGTAGGTCAGCAGCGCCGCGGCGTCGATGGCGGTGGCCATGTCGCCGATGGCGGCCTGGGTCAGTTGCAGGTCGGCCAGCACGCCGCCGAACATCGGCCGCGTGCGCGCACGCGCCAGCGCATCTTCCAGCGCGGCACGGCCGAAGCCCAGCGCCGCCGCCGCCACCGACGCGCGGAAGATATCGAGCGTCATCATCGCCACCTTGAAGCCCTGCCCCGCCTCGCCCAGCCGGTTGCCCACCGGCACGCGGCACTGGTCGAAGCGCAGCGTCGCCAGCGGATGCGGCGCGATCACGTCGATGCGCTCGGCGATGGCAAGTCCGGGCGTGTCGGCGTCGACCACCAAAGCCGTAATGCCGCGCGCACCCGGGGCTTCGCCGGTGCGCACGAACACGCAATAGAAGTCGGCGATGCCGCCGTTCGAGATCCAGGTCTTATCACCATCGATCACATAGTGACTGCCGTCTTCGGACAGCCGCGCGCTGCATTGCATCGCGGCGACATCCGAGCCGGCCTCGGGCTCCGACAGCGCGAACGCGGCAATCGCCTCGCCGCGCGCCACGCGCGGCAGGTAGCGCGCGCGCAGCGCGTCGCTGCCCGCCAGCGAGATCGCTCCCGAGCCCAGCCCCTGCATGGCAAAGGCAAAATCGGCCAGGCCGTCATGGCGCGCCAGCGTCTCGCGCAGCAGGCACAGCGAGCGCGAATCCAGCGCCGGCAGTGCGCCGCCATGCGCGGCCGGCACGCAGTAGCGCAGCCAGCCGGCCTCGCCCAGCTGCCGCACCAGCGCGCGGCATGCGGCGTCTGTATCGCTGTGGTCGACATGGAGGTGTTGCCCGCACCATGCATCGAGTTCGCGCTCCAGCGCGCGGTGGGCGTCGTCGAACAGCGGCAGATCCAGGTAGGTCTTGTCGGACATGGCGGCTCAGTCCCCTTCGAACACCGGTCTGGTCTTGGCGACGAAGGCCTCGTAGGCGCGGCGGAAATCGCGCGTCTGCATGCAGATTGCCTGCGCCTCGGCCTCGGCCTCGATCGCCTCGTCCAGGCCCATGTTCCATTCCTGGTGCAGCAGCTTCTTGGTCACGCCGTGGGCGAAGGTGGGGCCGGCGGCCAGTTGCGCGGCCAGCGCCTGCGCCTGCGCCAGCACCGCTTCGGACGGGTGCAGCGCGTTGAAGAAGCCCCACTGCAGCCCTTCCTCGGCGCTCATCGAGCGGCCGGTGTAGAGCAGCTCGCTGGCACGGCCCTGCCCGATCACGCGCGGCAGCAGCGTGCACGCGCCCATGTCGGCACCGGCCAGGCCGACGCGCGTGAACAGGAATGCGGTCTTGGCCTGCGCCGTGCCCAGGCGCATGTCGGAAGCCAGCGCCATCATCGCGCCGGCGCCGGCGCAGATGCCGTCGACCGCGCTCACCACCGGCTGCGGGCACGCGCGCATTGCCTTGACCAGGTCGCCGGTCATGCGCGTGAAGTCGAGCAGCTCGGGCATCGACATGCGCGTCAGCGGGCCGATGATCTCATGCACGTCGCCGCCCGAGCAGTAGTTGCCGCCGGCGCCGGTCACCACCACCGCCTTGATGTCGCTGGCGTAGCACAGGCCGCGGAACAGGTCGCGCAGCTCGGCGTAGGAATCGAAGGTCAGCGGGTTCTTGCGTTCGGGCCGGTTCAGCGTCACGGTGCCGACCTTGCCGTCGGCGGACACCGACCACAGGAAATGCTGAGGCTGGTAGCCGGCAAAGCTGCGCTTGTGGTGGCGCATGTCGAGTGCGATCTCTGTCATGGGTTCTCTCGTTGTCTGCTGCAGTCAGTTCAGCCCGCCATCACTTCGCCGCCGGCGACGGGGATCGCCTGCCCGGTGATCGCCGCCGCGGAAGGCTGGCACAGCCACGCCACCGCGTCGGCCACTTCGTCGGGCTGCACCAGCCGGCGCTGCGGATTGCGCGCGGCCAGTTCGGCGCGCGCCTGCTCCTCGCTGCGGCCGGTCTTGCCGACGATATTGGCGACGGCGTCGCGCACGATGTCGGTCTCGGTATAGCCCGGGCATACCGCGTTGACGGTCACGCCCCTGGCCGCGGTCTCCAGCGCCAGCGCGCGGGTCAGCCCGATCACGCCGTGCTTGGCCGCGCAGTAGGCGCTGACATAGCCATAGCCGATCAGCCCCGCGGTGCTGGCGACGTTGACGATGCGCCCCCAGCCCGCGTCGAGCATCGCCGGCAGCGCCGCCTGCGTGCACAGGAAGGTGCCGGTCAGGTTGACGTCGAGCATGCGCTGCCATAGCTCGGCATCGGTCTTCAGGAACGGTGCACTGTGCGCCTGCCCGGCGTTGTTGACCAGCATCGCAACCGGGCCGGCCTGTTCCGTAGCGGCGGCAAAGGCACGCGCCACGCTGCCGGCATCGGCAATGTCGGCCGTGACGAATGAGACCATGGCGCCTGCCGGCGCCTGCGCGCGCAGCGCCTGCACCGTCGCTTGCAGCGTGCCGGCATCGCGCCCCAGCAGCGTGACGCTGGCGCCATCGGCCAGCAGCCGCCGCGCGATCGCCGCGCCGATGCCGCGCCCGCCGCCGGTGACCAGCGCGTGCCGGCCGGCCAATGTCGCCGTGCTGCCCGTCATGCCTGCTTCTCCTGCGCTGCGGCGCGTTCGAGATTGGTTTCCAGCTGCCGCTTGCCGGCCAGGTACTGCTTGGGCCAGGCGATGTCGCGATAGCCGATGCGCGCGGCTTCCTGCAGCGTCCACGCCGGGTTGGCCAGGTGCGGCCGTGCGATCGCGCACAGGTCGGCGCGGCCGGCGGCGATGATCGAGTCGACGTGGTCCGCTTCAAAGATGGCGCCGACCGCGATGGTGGCGATGCCGGCCTCGTTGCGGATGCGGTCGGCGAACGGGGTCTGGTACATGCGGCCGTAGACCGGCGCCTGGTCGGGGCTGACCTGGCCCGACGAGCAGTCGATCATGTCGGCGCCCGCCGCCTTGAAGGCGCGCGCGATCTCGACCGCATCATCGGGCGTGATGCCGCCCTCGACCCAGTCATGCGCGGAGATACGCACCGACATCGGCTTGTCCTGCGGCCATACCGCGCGCACCGCGGCAAACACCTCGAGCGGATAGCGCAAGCGCGCGGCCAGCGACCCGCCATATTCGTCGTCGCGCGTATTGGTCAGCGGCGAGATAAAGCTCGACAGCAAGTACCCGTGCGCGCAGTGCAGCTCGAGCCAGTCGAAGCCGGCCTCGGCCGCGCGCCGCGCGCTGGCGACGAAGTCATCGCGCACGCGATCCATGTCGGCGCGCGTCATCGCGCGCGGCGTCTGCGATTCGCCAGGCAGGTAAGGCAGCGGCGACGCCGAGATCACCGGCCAGTTGCCCTGTGCCAGCGGATGATCCATGGCTTCCCAGCCGAGCTGGGTCGAGCCCTTGCGGCCTGCGTGGCCGATCTGCATGGCGATGCGCGCATCGCTGTTGGCGTGCACGAAATCGACGATGCGCTTCCAGGCGTCGCGCTGCGCATCGTTCCACAGGCCCGGGCATCCCGGCGTGATGCGCGCATCGGGCGACACGCAGGTCATCTCCGCCACCACCATGCCGGCGCCGCCGAGCGCGCGCGAGCCCAGGTGCACCAGGTGGAAGTCGCCCGGCACGCCATCCGTGCACGAATACATCGCCATCGGCGACACCACCACGCGGTTCTTCAGCGTGACGCCGCGCAGCCGGAACGGCGTGAACATTGGCGGCAGCGGCTGGTGCGCCTGCAGCTTCAGGCTGTCGGCCGGCACCCCGGCCTGCTGCGCCAGCCAGTGCTCGAACTGCGCGACATAGCCGGCATCGCGCACGCGCAGGTTCTCGTGCGAGATCCGTTGCGAACGTGTCAGCAGCGAATAGGCGAACTGTTCGGGCGGCAGGCTGCCGGCATAGCGCTCGACGTTCTCGAACCACTCGGTCGAGTTGCGCGCCGCGTTCTGGATCTTCAGCACTTCCACGCCGCGCGTGGCTTCGTAGCGCGCCAGCGCATCGGGCAGGCCGTCGTGGCCGCTGCCACGGATCTCCTCGGCCAGGTCGATGGCATCCTCGAGCGCCAGCTTGGTACCCGAGCCGATCGAGAAATGCGCGGTGTGCGCGGCATCGCCCATCAGCACTACCGGCACGCGGCGGCCGTCGGGCAAGGTGTTCCAGTGCACCCATTGCCGGCAGATCACGCGCGGGAAGCGGATCCAGATCGCCGAGCCGCGCAGGTGCGCCGCGTTGCTGATCAGCTTGTTGCCGTCGAGGTAGCGCGCGAACAGCTTCTCGCAATACGCCACGCCCTCTTCCTGGCTCATCTGCTCGATGCCGGCCGCGCGCCAGACCGCTTCCGGCGTCTCGACGATAAAGGTCGAGGTGTTGTCGTCGAAGCGGTAGGCATGCGCCTGGAACCAGCCGTGCTCGGTCTTTTCAAAGGCAAAGGTGAAGGCGTCGAACAGCTTGTGCGTGCCCAGCCAGACAAAGCGGCACTGGCGCGTATCGATATCCGGCCGGAAGGTGTCGGCATAGCGGGTGCGGATGCGGCTGTTCAGGCCGTCCGAGGCGATCACCAGGTCGGCCTGGTATTGCATCGCCAGCGCCTGGTCGTCGGACACATCGGTCTCGAACACCAGCTTCACCCCGAGCGCTTCGCAGCGCGCCTGCAGGATGTTGAGCAGGCGCTTGCGACCGATGCCGATAAAGCCATGGCCGCCCGAGCGAATGGTGCGTCCACCGATATGGATGTCGATATCGTCCCAGTGGTTGAAGGCGGCGTTGATCTCGCTGGCGCTGGCCGGGTCGGCTTGCTTCAGGTTATCCATGGTGGCGTCCGAAAACACCACGCCCCAGCCGAAGGTATCGTAGGGCCGGTTGCGCTCGACCACGATGACCTCGTTGGCCGGATCCTGCAGTTTCATCAGCAGGCCGAAGTACAGGCCGGCGGGGCCTCCGCCAATACAAAGCACGCGCATCTGTTGCCTCCTGCCGGCTGTGCCGGACGCACCGCATATCGCGCACCGTCCCGGACTACACCGCCATCTAGATCAAGATTAAATATTTTATGCTTCAAATATTAGACTGCATCACGACCGATGGCAAGGCGGCGATGCGGTGTACCGTGTGCGACACCCGTATCGCCCTCTCCCGCTAGCCCTTCAACGCGGCCTGCAGTTGTTCCAGCGCGCCCGGATCTTCGATCGTGGTCAGGTCGCCCGGGTCGCGGCCCTCGGCCACGGCCTGCATGGCGCGCCGCAGCAGCTTGCCGGAGCGCGTCTTCGGCAGCGCATTGACGAACAGCACCCGCGCCGGGCGCGCCACCGCGCCCAGTTGCTGCTCGACCGTTTTCATCAGCTCGCCCTCCAGCGCCAGCCGCGCCTCCGGCGTGGCCGTGCGCGCCGGGTCGCGGGCGATGCAGAATGCCATCGCCACCTGCCCCTTCAGCGCGTCCTGCACGCCCACCACGGCCACCTCGGCCACGGCGGCGCTGGACGACAGGCTTTCCTCGATCTCGCGCGTGCCCAGCCGGTGGCCGGCGACGTTGATCACGTCATCGGTGCGACCCAGGATAAAGACGTAGCCGTCGGCGTCGCGCACGCCCCAGTCGAAGGTCGAATAGCACAGTCGGTTCGGCACCGCCTGCCAGTAGGTGCGCACGAAGCGGTCATCGTCGCCCCAGATCGTGCTCATGCACCCCGGCGGCAGCGGGCCGTCGATGGCGACCACGCCCTTGTGCCCGGGCGGGCATTCGGCGCCGGTGTTTTCGTCGACGATCTTCAGGTCGTAGCCGTAGGCCGGCACCCCGGGCGAGCCCAGCTTCGGCGGCAGCGCCTCCAGGCCGCGCTGGATCGCGATGATGGGCCAGCCGGATTCGGTCTGCCAGTAGTTGTCGACCACCGGCTTGCCCAGGCCATCCTGGATCCAGCGCGCGGTCGGCTCGTCGAGCGGCTCGCCGGCCAGGAACAGCAGGCGCAGGCTGGACAGGTCATAGCGGGTGAGCCATGCCGGGTCCTGCTTCTTCAGCACGCGGATCGCGGTCGGGGCGCTGAACATCAGGTTGACCCGGTATTGCTCGACCAGGCGCCACAGGATGCCGCCGTCAGGCCGGATCGGCGTGCCCTCGTACATCAGCGTGGCCATGCCGGCCAGCAGCGGCCCATAGACGATATAGCTGTGCCCCACCACCCAGCCGATGTCCGACGCGGTGAACATGGTGTCGCCGGCCTTGCCGCAGAAGATGTATTCCATCGACGTGGCCAGCGCCACCGCATAGCCGCCGGTATCGCGCTGCACGCCCTTGGGCTTGCCGGTGGTGCCCGAGGTATAGAGCACATAGGACGGCTCGCCCGACTCCAGCCACACGCACGGCACCTGCACGCCGGCGACACGCTCGCGCCATGCCGCGTAGTCTTCATCGCGGCCTGCGGTGCGGGGCATGTCCGCCAGCTGCCGGTCCACCAGCAACACCTTCTCGGGCTGGTGCGAAGACAGCCGGATGGCCTCGTCCAGCAGCGGCTTGTACGGCACCACCTTGCCCGCGCGCGATCCGGCGTCGGCGCTGACCACCACGCGCGGCCGGGCATCCTCGATGCGCGCGGCCAGGCTGACCGAGGCAAAGCCGCCGAACACCACCGAATGGATCGCGCCGATGCGCGCGCATGCGAGCATGGCGAAGGCGGCTTCGGGGATCATCGGCATGTAGATCAGCACGCGGTCGCCCCGCTGCACGCCCAGTTGCTGCAGGATCGCGGCCATGCGGCTGACCTCGTCGTGCAGCTCGGCATAGGTGTAGCTGCGGGCCTGGTCGGTCTCGGTCGAGACCCAGTGCAGCGCCGGCTGGCTGGCGCGGGCCGCCAGGTGGCGGTCGACCGCGTTGTGGCACAGGTTGGTGCGCCCGCCGACGAACCAGCGCGTGAAGGGTGCGCGGCTGTTGTCGAGCACCTGGCTGAACGGGGTTTCCCAGTCGATGCGTGCCGCCTGTTCGGCCCAGAACCCCTCGGGGTCGGCCAGCGAACGGGCATGCACGGCATGGCTTGCCGTCATGTCTGTCTCCTCCGCGTCTGCGGTCGTTGGTATCTGACCGTAGTTTGCCACCGGCCCGGGCGCTCGTGGCCCCGGTTTCCGCGCGCTGCCGCACGGGGCGGGATCGACACATGAAAAAAGGGGCGTGCCGCCGGCATCGCCCCCTTTTTTTGCTGTCCCGGCGTCGCCCCGGCAGTCAGCGCGTCTTGACGCCCTTGGCGCTGGCCTTGGTGGTGGTCTTGGCCGACACCTTGGCCACGGCCGGCGCCTTGCCAGCGCGCCGCGGCGAGGCCTCGACCACCACGCGCTGGCGCGTGTCGGCCTTGCCCTTGGCGGAAACCCGGACCACCTTGCCGCCCTTGCCTCCCTTGCCCGCCGGTTCCTTGCGGCTGGCCTGTTCGCTGCGCTCGGCCCGCTCGGCCCGGTCCGCGCGTTCGGCACGGGCCGCGCGCACGGCGCCGGCGCCGCGCACCGGCACCATCAGCACCAGGCTCTGCCCGGCCACCAGCTTGGTGCCGGAGAGCTTGTTCCACGACTGCACCTGCCCCGCCGAGACGCCATAGCGCCGCGCCACCGAGGTCACGGTATCGCGCCGGCCGGCGCGCACCACCACGCGGCGCGCATCGGGCAAGTCCGGCTCCATCGCCAGCATGGCGCTGTCGGCGAGCGTAGCGCTGATGTCCTGGTCATGCCGGCCCGAGCGCGGGATCATCACGGTGGAGCCCGCCTTCAGGCGCATGCCCTTGGGGATGCTGTTGATCTCGCGCAGGGTGTCGGCATCGACATTCAGCCGCGCCGCCAGCGACTCGACGCGCTCGCGGCTGTCCACCGTCACCGCGGCCCAGCTCGACAGCCCGCCGCGATAGGTGTTCAGGTTGTACTGGAAGCGCTCGGCGTTATCGAACGGCAGCAGGATCTGCGGGTTCGACGCGCCCAGGATCACCGGCCGGTTGAACGACGGGTTCAGCGCCTTGAATTCCTCCACCGACATGTCGGCCAGCTTGGCGGCCAGGTTGACGTCGATATCGCGCGAGGTGGTCACCGTGACGAAGTACGGGTGGTCCGGGATCTCGGGCAGCTTGACGCCGTACGCGGCCGGGTTGGCGATGATGTTCTTGACCGCCTGCAGCTTGGGCACGTAGTAGCGGGTCTCGTTGGGCATCGGCAGGCTGGCGTAGTCGGTCGGCAGCCCGCGCGCCTGGTTGCGCGCGATCGCCCGCGACACCGCGCCCTCGCCCCAGTTGTACGCCGCCAGCGCGAGGTGCCAGTCGCCGAACATGTCGTAGAGCCGCGCCAGGTAGTCGAGCGCGGCGTCGGTCGAGGCCAGCACGTCGCGGCGCTCGTCGCGGAACATGTTCTGCTTCAGGTTATAGAACTTGCCCGTGCTCGGAATGAATTGCCACATCCCCGCCGCCTTGGCGGTGGACTGCGCCTGCGGGTTGAAGGCGCTCTCGACGAACGGCAGCAGCGCCAGCTCGGTCGGCATCTTGCGCTGTTCCAGCTCCTCGACGATGTGATAGAGGTAGCGGCTCGAGCGCCCGACCATCCGTTCCATATACTCCGGCCGCTGCGCATACCACTGGGTGCGATCGTCGACCAGCGTGCCCTCCAGGTCGGTCATGGCAAAGCCGCGCCGGATCCGGTCCCAGATATCGTTGGACGGGCCGCGCAGCCAGTCCAGGCCGCCCTGGTCGACATTGATGGTGGAAGTGGAAGAGAGCGCGGACTTGTCGCTGAGGGTGTTGAGCGGGTCCCGCTTGGCAGTCTGGGCGGTCGCGGCACCGTCGGCGCCTTCAGGCGGCGTGGGGGTGCTGGCGCACGCTGCAAGCAGCGCGGCGCACACGACCACCGCCAGTAATCGACCAATTTTCATTAAGTTCTCAAATCGTGACGCTAAAAGGTTGCGTGATGCTAAAAAAAACCGCGTATCGCGTCAATCAGATTTTCCACATAGCCAGTATCCGGCCGCCGGCCGCCATGCCTTGTGGCGCAAGCCATGGCGACCGGCGCGCGGTCAGCGGAAATTGTCCTTCCAGCCGCGCAAGGCGCCGAACGCCTGCGCATCCCCCGCGGTGGCGCCGCCATGGGCCGACACCGCGGCGCGCACCGCCGGTTCGCGCGAGCGCAGGAAGGGGTTAACCTGGCGCTCGTGGGCGATGGTGGTCGGCAGCGTCGGCCGGTCCGCGGCGCGCAGCGCCTCGACGCGCTGCTCCCATGCCTCGAGCGCGGCATTGCCAGGCTCCACCGCGCGCGCAAAGCGCACGTTGCTGCGCGTGTATTCGTGCGCGCAATAGACGCGGGTATCGCCGGGCAGTGCAGCCAGCTTGTCCAGCGACGCCAGCATCTGCGCCGGCGTGCCTTCGAACAGGCGCCCACAGCCGCTGGCGAACAGGGTATCGCCGCAGAACACCGCCGGGCCGGCTTCGCCGAGATCGGCGACGTAGGCGATATGGCCGGCGGTGTGGCCGGGCACGTCCAGCACGCGCAGCGTCAGCGCCGGCGCCTCCAGGGTCGCCACGTCGCCCTCGCGCAGCGCCCGGGTGCGCCCGCCGATACGCTCGCCCGCCGGCCCCAGCACCGGCAGCGGTTCGCCGGACGGCGCGCGCGGATGCACCGCCAGCAGTTCGGCCACGCCGCCCTGGTGATCGCCGTGGTGATGGGTGATTACAATAGCGCCCAGAGCCAGACCGCTTTGCGCCAGGAAGCGCTCCACCGGCGCGGCCTCGCCAGGATCGACCACGGCGGCGCAGTGCCCGTCGTGGATGGCCCAGATATAGTTATCCTGGAACGCCGGGATCGGCTCAACCTTCAACATGCGCATGCTCCTATGTCCAATCGTCCCAATCACCCGATTGTAAGCTGGGAAGACTGGCTGGCCTCGCCGCCCGGCGAGTACATGCTGCGCTGGGAGGCGCAGCAGTACGACCGGACCGTGGCCGACATCTTCGGCTATCACGCGGTCCAGCTGGGACTGCCCTATATCGACACCCTGCGCGAGAACCGGATGCCGTTCTCGGCGCTGGCGCTGGACCCGTCCAGCGGCCCGCACGGGCCCCGTGCCGCACATCCGGACGCGCGCCAGCTGCTGTGCCGCTTCGACGAACTGCCGTTCGACACCCAGAGCATCGACCTGGTCACCCTGCCCCACATCCTGGAATTCGCCGAAGACCCGCACGAGGTGCTGCGCGAAGTCTCGCGGGTGCTGATGCCCGAGGGCCGCGTGGTGGTGACCTGCTTCAACCCGATGAGCCTGTGGGGTGCGCGCCAGAGCATGAACCGGCTCGGCGCCACGCCGTTCCTGCCGACCGACGCCCAGCAGATCGGCTTCGTGCGCATCAAGGACTGGCTCAAGCTGCTCGGCTTCGATATCATCCGCGGCCGCTTCGGCTGCTATTGCCCGCCGTACCGCACCGACCGCTGGCTGCAGCGCGCCGCCTTCATGGAAAAGGCCGGCGACCGCTGGTGGCCGATTTTCGGCGCGGTCTATATGATTTCGGCGATCAAGCGCGTGCGCAATATCCGCCTGGTGGGCCCCGCGTGGAAGACCAAGCCGGCGCTGGCGCCGGTGTCGGCACCGGTGGCCACGCCCACCGGCACTCACGGCAAGACCCCGGGCAAGCAACGCTGACGCGGTGCGGCCGCGCGCGCTCTGCCCTATCGGCTTTCAATGCGCCGCCCGACCCGCGGGCGGCCACCACGGAATCACATGCAAGAAGTCACGATCTACTCCGACGGCGCCTGCAAGGGCAATCCCGGCCGCGGCGGCTGGGGCGCAGTGCTGGTCGCCGGCACCAGCGAAAAAGAGCTGTTCGGCGGCGAGCCGAACACCACCAACAACCGCATGGAAATGACCGCCGTGATCGAAGCGCTGCGCGCGCTCAAGCGGCCGTGCGTGGTGCGTGTCTATACCGACTCCCAGTACGTGCAGAAAGGCATCAGCGAATGGCTGCCCGGCTGGAAGGCGCGCGGCTGGAAAACCGCCGACAAGAAGCCGGTCAAGAACGCCGACCTGTGGCAGGCGCTGGACACCCTGGCGCAGCCGCACCAGATCTCCTGGCACTGGGTGCGCGGCCATAACGGCCACCCAGGCAACGAGCGCGCCGACGCGCTGGCCAACCGCGGCGTCGAATCGATCGGCCGCTGACCGGAACCTGCAGCACCACCAACAACAAGCGCGGAACGCCCGCCCCGCTCCGCTAGAATGCCCGCCATGCGACAAATCGTTCTCGATACCGAAACCACCGGCCTGAATGCCGCCACCGGCGACCGCCTGATCGAAATCGGCTGCGTCGAGCTGATGAACCGCCGCCTGACGGGGCGCCACCTGCACTTCTACGTCAACCCCGAGCGCGATATCGACGAGGGCGCAATCGCGGTGCACGGCATCACCGTCGAGTTCCTGGCCGACAAGCCCCGCTTTGCCGAGGTCGTCCACGACATCCGCGAGTTCGTGCAGGACGCCGAGCTGATCATCCACAACGCGCAGTTCGACCTGGGCTTCCTCGACATGGAATTCCAGCTGTTGGGCCTGCCGCCGTTCCGCCAGCATGTCGGCAACGTGATCGATACTCTGCGCGAAGCGCGGCAGATGTTCCCCGGCAAGCGCAACTCGCTGGACGCGCTGTGCGAGCGCCTCGGCATCAGCAATGCCCATCGCACGCTGCACGGCGCACTGCTGGACGCCGAACTGCTGGCCGAGGTCTACCTGGCCATGACGCGTGGCCAGGATTCGCTGGTGATCGACACACTCGACAGCGGCAGCGGCCAGGGCGGCGTGGTCACCACCGCCGACCTGTCGCGGCTGGCCCTGCCGGTGCTGCGCGCCACGGACGACGAGCAGCAGGCCCATCTGGCCCTGCTGAAAGGACTGGACAAGGCCAGCGGCGGTAAGACGGTCTGGCAGGAAGATCCTGCCGAAGCCCCGGGAACGCTGGCCGCGTAAGAAAATTCAAAAAAGGGCTTTACAAGATACAAGAACCTCTGCATAATCTCATTTCTCTGCTGCACGACGGCAACGATACAACGCCAACGACGGCGCAGACAGGGGTGGTTAGCTCAGCGGTAGAGCACTGCCTTCACACGGCAGGGGTCACAGGTTCAATCCCTGTACCACCCACCAGAACACGGAAAGCCAGCCTCGCGCTGGCTTTTTTCATTTCCGCATCCAACTCCCCCGCCCTTTTCGACGCACCTCACCTTGGCCGAATTGCCCTCCGCCGCTGTTGCAAACAGTTTCGAAATGCCGCTTGACTTCTGCTAACCTTCTTATCACGTCACCCGGCCGGCGATCGTGCTCGCGAGCGGGTCGCTGGACGGGAACACCGGGTCAGTGCGCACAAGAAAGAAGTCAATCATGCAGCACTCTTTGAAGTATCGGATGGCGTTGGCCACGGCGGGGGTGGTAACGCTGATCATCGTGCTGCGCGCGCTCTACGCACAGTATTACGCCTATGACAGCCTGAAGAACCTGCTGCAGGCGCAGCAGGACACGCTGGTCGAGATGGTCGCCGAGCAGCTCGATGAAAAGCTGCAGGGCCGCGCCGCCGTGCTGCAGCGGGTGGCGCGTCAGTTATCCGCGCTCCATGGCGCCAAACCGGCCGATTTGCGCAGGGCGGCGCACGGGCTGGTGGAGATTCCCGAAACCTTCAATGCCGTGTTCCTGGCTTCGCCCGATGGCGAACTGACGTTCAGCACCGCCGTGCCCGATGGCGTGCACCTGCGCGTCAACGACCGCGACTATTTCCGCGATCTCCTGCACGGGCAGTCGTTCGCGGTGTCGGACCTGATCCAGGGCAAGCAGACCAATGCACCGGGCGTGGTGCTGGCGGTGCCGATGCTGGGGCCCGCCGGCGAACTGCGCGGCGTGGTCGGCGGCGTGCTGAACCTGGCGGACAGCAACTTCCTGCGCGAGCTGTCGCACAGCCGGGTCGGCACTACCGGCAGCTTCTGCCTGGTGTCTTCCGGCACCAACCCGCGCTACGCAATGCATCCTGACGTGTCGCGCCTGCTGGCGCCGGCGCGCGCCATCGGCGAAGCCTGCGGCGCCGAGCGGCCGCCCGCGCTGCTGGAGATCCTGACGCCGACCCAGCCGATCGTCGCCCGCTACCTGCTGGCCGCCAACGGCTGGGAGGTGGTGGCGGTGCTGCCCGCGGCCGAAGCCTATGCGCCGCTGCTCACGGTGCGCAAGCGGACGCTGGTGATGGGGGCCATCACCATGGTGATCGCGGCCGGGCTGATGTGGCTGGTGATGTGGCGGCTGCTGGCGCCGCTGCAGCGGCTGCACCGCGCAGTGCGCCAGCTCGGCACCCACCCGGCAGCGGTGGCGGACCTGCCGGTTGGCCGCGCCGACGAGATCGGCGAACTGGCGTCGAGCTTCGCCGAGGTCGTGGCCCGGCTGTCGGAGCGCGAGGCCGCGCTGCAGGCCGCCAAGGACCGTGCCGCCGCCAGCGAGAAGCGCATCGAGGCGATTGCCAACCATGTGCCGGACTTTATCTCGTTCATCGACATGCAGCAGCGCTACGTCTTCGTCAACGAGGCGTATGCGCGGCGGTACGGCTTGCCGGCGCAGCAGATCGTCGGGCTGTCGCTGCGCGAGCTGTGGGGCACGCAGGAATACCTGGCCTGCCAGCCCTACCTGCAGCAGGCCGGCACCGGCCAGGCCGTGACCTTTACCCGCGAAAGCGCGGACGGCACCGAATGCATCGAGATCACTTGCCAGCCGGCGTGGAACGATGCCCAGGACACCGTGGTCGGCCTGCACATGTTCGGGCGCAACGTCACGCACGAGCGCGAAAAGCTGCGCAGCCTGGAAGCGCAGACCGTCTCCGACTACCTGACCGGCCTGCTCAACCGCAAGGGCTTCGACCGGCGCCTGGCCGAAGCCATGGCGCGAACCGGCGCCACTGCGTGCCCGCTGGCGCTGCTGCTGGTGGACCTGGACGACTTCAAGGCAGTCAACGACACCTACGGCCACCCGGTCGGCGACCAGCTGCTGGTGGCGTTCGCGCAGCGCCTGCGCGCCTGCGTGCGCAAGGGCGATGCGGTCGCGCGCATCGGCGGCGACGAATTCGCGGTGATCCTTGACGGCATTGCCGACCGCCATGCCATGGCATCGGTGGCCAACACCATCGTGCAGGCCGCGCGCATGCCCTTCGTAATCGATGGCCATACGCTGGCGGCGTCGGCCAGCGTCGGCGCGGCCCTGCGCGATGCGCGGCACGCGATGACCGTGAGCGAGCTGTTCCTGCACGCCGACATGGCGCTGTATCAAGCCAAGCGGAATGGCAAGGCGCGTTATGCCTCGCAATCGACGGCAGCGCCGGCGGCCGAAAGCTCCGGCCTCACGACATAGGATCGGACCGGGCGAGGCGGGCGTTCCAACCAAACCAGCACGCCCGCCTCGCCCCGGTGCTTCAGCGCACCTGCCCTTCCTTCCACGCCTGCAGCAGCTTGTCGTACGGAATGGTCTCGCCCTTCGGTTTCTCGTTGGCGAGCTTCTTCCACGGCGCGTGGTCGCTGGACAGCCACTTGCCTGGATCGCCCTTCGCGTTCAGCTTGGGCGCGCAGTGGCTCATGCCGGCGCGCTGCAGCCGGGCCATGACCTGGTCCATCTCTTCGGCGAGGGTGTCCATCGCGGCTTGCGGCGTCTTCTCGCCGGTCACCGCGGTGGCCACGTTCTTCCACCACAGCTGGGCCAGCTTCGGATAATCCGGCACGTTGGTGCCGGTCGGGGTCCAAGCCACGCGCGCGGGGCTGCGGTAGAACTCGACCAGGCCGCCATACTTGGCCGCGTTCTTGGTCAGGTAGTCGTGATGGATGTCGCTGTCGCGGATAAAGGTGAGCCCGGTCAGCGACTTTTTCAGCGATACCGTCTTCGAGGTCACGAACTGTGCGTACAGCCAGGCGCCGGCCAGTTTGTTGGGGTCGGTGTTCTTGAAGAAGGTCCACGAACCCACGTCCTGGTAGCCGTTCTGCATGCCCTGCTTCCAGTACGGGCCATACGGCGACGGCGCCATGCGCCACTTGGGCGAGCCGTCGGCATTGACGACCGGCAGGCCCTTCTTGGTCATGTCGGCGGTAAAGGCCGTGTACCAGAAGATCTGCTGCGCCACCTGGCCCTGCGCCGGCACCGGGCCGGCCTCAGAGAAAGTCATGCCCATCGCCTGCGGCGGGGCGTACTTCTTCATCCAGTCGATGTACTTGGTCAGCGCATAGACCGCCGCCGGGCTGTTGGTGGCGCCGCCGCGCGCCACCGAGGCGCCGACCGGCGTGCACTTGTCCTCGGCCACGCGGATGCCCCACTCGTCCACCGGCATGCCGTTGGGCAGGCCCTTGTCGGCGGTGCCGGCCATCGACAGCCAGGCGTCGGTGAAGCGCCAGCCCAGCGACGGATCCTTCTTGCCGTAGTCCATGTGGCCGTAGACCTTCTTGCCATCGATTTCCTTGACGTCGTTGGTGAAGAAGTTGGCGATGTCCTCATAGGCGGACCAGTTGGTCGGCACGCCCAGGTCGTAGCCGTACTTGGCCTTGAACTTGTCCTGCAGGTCCTTGCGCGCGAACCAGTCGGCGCGGAACCAGTACAGGTTGGCGAACTGCTGGTCAGGCAGCTGGTACAGCTTGCCATCCGGCGCGGTGGTGAACTTGGTGCCGATGAAGTCCTTCACATCCAGCCCGGGATTGGTCCATTCCTTGCCGGCGCCGTTCATGTAGTCGGTCAGCGGCAGGATCGAGCCATAGCGGTAGTGCGTGCCGATCAGGTCGGAGTCGGAGATCCAGCCGTCATAGATCGACTTGCCGGACTGCATCGAAGTCTGCAGCTTCTCAACCACATCGCCTTCCTGGATCAGGTCGTGATTGACCTTGATGCCGGTGATCTCCTCGAACGCCTTGGCCAGGGTCTTGGATTCGTACTCGTGCGTGGTGATGGTCTCCGACACCACGTTGATCTGCGTGACGCCCTTGGCCTTGAGCCTGGCGGCGGCGTCGATGAACCACTTCATTTCGGCGGCCTGCTTGTCCCTGGACAGCGACGAAGGCTGGAACTCGTTGTCGATCCACTTCTTCGCTTCCGCTTCGCCCGCCCAGGCGGAACCGCAAGCCAGCGCGGCCGCGCAGGCAAGGGCTGACATCCCCAACGTCACGTGCACTTTCATCGGTGTCTCCTCAAGAATCCCCTGCCCCGGTCTTGGTCTGGGTGGCGGCCCCGGGGGTGGGGACAAGCCGCGTTTCCCGTTGTTGCTTTTGATTGCTGGCCGATGCCGGCCGGCGCGGCGCTAGCCCTTGCGCAGGATCAGCGCCAGCACCAGCATCGACGCCACGAAGCTGATCCACACCGACGGCTCTTCCGGCAGCGCCAGCCAGGCTGCAACCTTCTCGCCCAGCCCGACCCACGCCAGGTTGATCCACGCCGCGCACATCAGCCCGATGAAGAGCCGGTCGCCGCGGGTAGTGGCGATCGGCAGGAAGCCCTTGCGCAGCACCGACGGCGAGCGGATCTCCAGGATCGTCATGCCGATCAACATCACCACGATGCAGCCAAAGAACACCGCCACCGGTGTCGTCCATACCATCCAGCTCAGCATTGGCGCCGTCTCCTTGCGAAGCGCTGCGTTAAACGCGGCCCATCGCGAAGCCCTTCGCGATGTAGTGCCGCACGAACCAGATCACGATGCCGCCGGGCACGATGGTCAGCACGCCGGCCGCGGCCAGCACGCCCCAGTCCATGCCCGATGCCGACACCGTGCGCGTCATGGTGGCGACGATGGGCTTGGCGTTGACTGAGGTCAGCGTGCGCGCCAGCAGCAGCTCGACCCAGCTGAACATGAAGCAGAAGAACGCGGCCACGCCCACGCCGGCCTTGATCAGCGGCAGGAAGATGGTCAGGAAGAAGCGCGGGAACGAGTAGCCGTCGACATAGGCGGTCTCGTCGATCTCGCGCGGCACGCCCGACATGAAGCCCTCGAGGATCCACACCGCCAGCGGCACGTTGAAGACCAGGTGCGCCAGCGCCACGCCCAGGTGCGTATCCATCACCCCGATGGTGCTGTAGAGCTGGAAGAACGGCAGCAGGAACACCGCCGGCGGCGTCATGCGGTTGGTCAGCAGCCAGAAGAACACGTGCTTGTCGCCGATGAACTGGTAGCGCGAGAAGGCGTAGGCGGCCGGCAGCGCCACGCCGATCGAGATCACGGTGTTCATCACCACGTAGATCATCGAGTTGAGATAACCCGAATACCACGACGGATCGGTGAAGATGGTCTTGTAGTGCTCGAGCGTGAACTGGCCCGGCCACAGCGACAGCGTCGAGACGATCTCCTCGTTGGTCTTGAACGACATGTTGACCATCCAGTAGATCGGCACGATCGCGAACACCAGGTAGGCCAGCAGGAAGCCGGCGCGCCACCAGGCGGCGCGGCTGGCCTGCGCGGGGATCGCGGCGGGGACCACCGCAGGGACTGCCGAAGAGATCTCAGCCATGGGGCATGTCCTCGCTGCCGGCGGTGCCCGCGCGCTGCATCCAGTTGTAGAGGATGAAACACATGAGCAGGATGATCAGGAAGTAGACGATGGAGAACGCCGCCGCCGGGCCCAGGTCGAACTGGCCGACCGCCTTCTGCGTCAGGTATTGCGACAGGAAGGTGGTGGCGTTGCCGGGTCCGCCGCCGGTCAGCACGAACGGCTCGGTGTAGATCATGAAGCTGTCCATGAAGCGCAGCAGCACCGCGATCATCAGCACGCCGCGCAGCTTGGGCAGCTGGATATGGCGGAACACCGCCAGGCGCGAGGCGCCGTCGATCTGCGCGGCCTGGTAATAGGCGTCGGGGATCGCGCGCAGGCCGGCATAGCACAGCAGCGCCACCAGCGGCGTCCAGTGCCAGACGTCCATCACCAGCACCGTGATCCAGGCGTCGAAGGCGCTGCCGGTGTAGTTGTAGTCGAAGCCCAGCCCGGCCAGCGCGGCGCCGAGCAGGCCGATGTCGGTGCGCCCGAAGATCTGCCAGATGGTGCCGACCACGTTCCACGGGATCAGCAGCGACAGCGCGATGATCACCAGCACCGCCGACGCCTTCCAGCCCCGCGCCGGCATCGACAACGCCAGCAGGATGCCGAGCGGGATCTCCACCAGCAGCACCGCCAGCGAGAAGCCGAGCTGGCGCAGCAGCGCGTCGTGCAGCTCGCCGTCGCGCAGCACGGTGCGGAACCATTCGGTGCCGACGAACACGCGCCGCTCGGGCGAGATGATGTCCTGCACCGAGTAGTTGACGATGGTCATCAGCGGCAGGATGGCGGAGAACGCCACGCACACCACCACCGGCAGCACCAGCAGCCAGGCCTTCTGGTTGACCGGTTTCATGTCACCAGCTCCTCGTTGACGTAGTAGCAGGTATGCCGGTTGAACACCGACAGCCACGCGGTATCGCCCGCGCGCAGGCCCGCGGCCTCGGCGCCCAGCCGCGCGCGCAGCGTCCCGGCCTGCGCGCCCGCCTCCTGCACCGCGCCGGTCAGCAGCCAGTAGGTGCCGATGTCCTGCGCGCGCTGCACCTGCACCGGCACCGCCTGCGTGTCGCGCTCGGGCGCCAGCTGCAGGTATTCGGGGCGCACCCCGATGCGGAAGCTGCCGGCCGCGCGCAGCGCCGCTTCCACCGGCGGCGACAGCGGCGGCATATAGCGCCGCCCGGCCACGTCGATGGCGCCGTCGCGCCATTGCCCGGACAGGAAGTTCATGCCCGGCGAGCCGATGAAGTGCCCGACGAAGGTGTGCGCGGGCCGCTCGAACAGCGCGTCGGCCGGTCCCACCTGCACCGCCTTGCCGCGCGACATCACCACCACCTGGTCGGCAAAGGTCAGCGCCTCGGTCTGATCATGGGTCACGTAGATCAGCGTCAGGCGAAACTCGTGGTGGATTTCCTTGAGCTTGCGCCGCAGCTGCCATTTGAGCTGCGGGTCGATCACCGTCAGCGGCTCGTCGAACAGGATGGCCGACACGTCCTGGCGCACCAGCCCGCGCCCGAGCGAGATCTTCTGCTTGGCATCGGCGGCCAGGCCGCTGGCGCGGCGCCCGAGCGTCGACGACAGGTCCAGCATCTCGGCGACGCGCCCGACCCGCTCGCGCACCTGCGCCTCGGGCACGCCGCGGTTGCGCAGCGGGAAGGCCAGGTTTTCGCCGACGGTCATGGTGTCGTAGATCACCGGGAACTGGAACACCTGGGCGATATTGCGCGCCTGCGGCGTGGCGCCGGTGACGTCGCGGCCGTCGAAGGTAATGGTGCCGTGCGACGGACGCAGCAGCCCGGAAATGCAGTTCAGCAGCGTGGTCTTGCCGCAGCCGGACGGGCCCAGCAGCGCATAGGCGCCGCCGTCTTCAAAGGTGAAGCGCAGCGGCAGCAGCGCATAGTCCTCGTCGGTGTGCGGATCGGGCACGTACGAGTGCGCCAGGTCCAGGTCGATGCGTGCCATCTCAGCCCCCTGCCGTTGCCGCTGCCGCGCCGCCCGGCACCTCGGCCGCGAGCCCGCCGGGCCGGCGCGGCGCATGGATGCGGCGGCCGTCCGCGTCGAACAGGTAGAGCTGTTCAGGCAGCAAGTGCAGCGTCACCGGCTCGCCCAGCTGCAGGTCGAGCACGCCCGCGAACTGCGCCACCAGGTTGCCCACCGCGGTATCGGCGTGGACGAAGGTGTCCGACCCCGACAACTCCGCCAGCGCCACGCGGCCCGGCACGGCGACCGCGCCGGCCTCGCCCGCCAGGCGCAACGCGGAGGCGCGCACGCCCAGCGTCACCGGCCCGTCCTGCGCCGCCACGCCGGGCACGGGCACCTCGATCCCTCCCGGCAAAGCCACCTTGCCGCCCGCCAGCCTGCCCTCGACCAGGTTCATTGGCGGATCGTTGAAGGCGCGCGCAACGCGCAGCGAATCGGGATAGTGGAAGACCTGCGGCGTCGGGCCGTACTGCAGCAGCTCGCCGGCATCGAGCACCGCCGTGTGCCCGCCCAGCAGCAGGGCCTCGCCGGGCTCGGTGGTGGCGTAGATCACGGTGGCGTCGCCGTGCGCGAACAGCTGGGTCAGCTCTTCGCGCAGCTCCTCGCGCAGCTTGTAGTCCAGGTTGACCAGCGGCTCGTCCAGCAGCATCAGCGGCGCTTCCTTGGCCAGCGCGCGGGCCAGCGCCACGCGCTGCTGCTGGCCGCCGGAAAGCTCGGCCGGATAGCGCTCGAGCAGATGGTCGATATGCAGCCGCGCGGCCAGCTCGCGCACGCGCGCGGCGATCTCGCCGGCGGCGGCCTTGCGCCGCAGCCGCAGCGGCGAAGCAATGTTGTCGAAGACCCTGAGCGACGGGTAGTTGATGAACTGCTGGTAGACCATCGACACATTGCGCTCGCGCACCGGCGTGCCGGTGACGTCGTCGCCGTCGACCAGCACGCGGCCGGCGCTGGGCCGGTCCAGCCCTGCCATGACCCGCATCAGCGAAGTCTTGCCCGCCTGCGTCGCGCCCAGCAGGATGGTGACCGCGCCGGGAACCGGGGCCAGCGTCATCGGATAGAGATACGCCTGCGAACCTGCCTGCTGTGCGACGCCTTCCAAACGTAGCTGCATCCGGTCTCCATGTTCGATATGCTGCCGGCATCACGGCTTGCGTTCGATGCAGGCGCACCAATCTTGGCTTCACGCTCGTTTTAGCAACAAAACGAACATAAAACAATAGTGCACCGCATCATTTTGTTTTCGTTTGTGTTTGAACTAGAATCCCCGCATGACCCTCAATCCCCGCCAGACGGCACTGCTCGAAGAAGTCCGCACCCAGGGCTTTGCCTCCATCGACGAACTTGCGCGCAAGTTCGGCGTCACGCTCCAGACGGTGCGCCGCGATGTCAACATGCTGGCCGAGAACGGCATGCTGGCGCGCTTCCATGGCGGGGTGCGGGTGGAGGACTCCACCACCGAGAACATCGCCTACCGGCAGCGGCAGGTGCTCAACGCCGAGGGCAAGGCGCGCATCGCGCGCGCGGTGGCGGCGGCGGTGCCCGAGGGCTGCTCGCTGATCCTGAACATCGGCACCACGGTGGAAGAGATCGCGCGCGGGCTGGTGCACCATCGCGGCCTGCGCGTGATCACCAACAACCTGCACGTGGCCAATATCCTGGCCGACAACCCCGATTGCGAAGTCATCGTCGCCGGCGGCGTGCTGCGCTCGCGCGACCGCGGCATCGTCGGCGAGGCCACGGTGGAGTTCATCCGCCAGTTCAAGGTCGATATCGGGCTGATCGGCATCTCGGGGATCGAGGCCGACGGCACGCTGCGCGACTACGACTTCCGCGAGGTCAAGGTGGCGCGGACCATCATCGAACATTCACGCGAGGTCTGGCTGGCGGCGGACGCCAGCAAGTTCAACCGCCAGGCCATGGTGGAGCTGGCGCATGTGTCGCAGGTGGACCGGCTGTTTACCGACGCGCCGCTGGCGGCGCCGTTCGACCAGATCCTGGCCGACAGTGGGGTGAAGTGTGTGGTGGCGGAGCGGGAGTGATTGCGGGACATGCCCTGCTGCCGCCGTGTCGGCAGTGGCACGGCTGCGCGTGCCGGCAGTGCCTGGCGCGTCAGTTCTGGCGCAGGCCTGCCCTCTCCCGCGGCCCCTCTCCCGCACGCGGGCGAGGGGAGCAAACCGAGGGCACAGGAAAGGATTACTTGAACACCACGGTCTTGTGGCCGTTCAGCAGGATGCGGTGTTCGGCATGCCACTTGACCGCGCGCGCCAGCGCCACGCATTCGACGTCGCGGCCGACCGCGGTGAGCTGGTCGGGGTCCATGCTGTGATCGACGCGCTCGATCTCCTGCTCGATGATCGGGCCTTCGTCGAGGTCGGCCGTGACGTAGTGCGCGGTGGCGCCGATCAGCTTCACGCCGCGGTCGTGCGCCTGGTAGTACGGTTTGGCGCCCTTGAAGCTGGGCAGGAACGAATGGTGGATATTGATCGCGCGGCCGGCCAGCTTGCGGCACAGGTCGTCCGACAGCACCTGCATGTAGCGCGCCAGCACCACCAGGTCGATCTTCTGCTCCTGCACCACGTCGAACACGCGCGCTTCCTGCGCGGCCTTCTGCTCGGCCGACGCGTTCATCAGCGGCAGGTGGAAGAACGGCACGTCGTACGACGCCGCCAGCTGGTAGAAGTCGCGGTGGTTCGACACGATGGCCGCGATCTCCACCGGCAGCCCGCCCGCCTTGGCACGGAACAGCAGGTCGTTCAGGCAATGGCCGATCTTCGACACCATGATCATCACGCGCGGCTTCACCGTGGCATCGTTCAGTTCCCACTGCATGCCGAACTGGTCGCCCACCGGCGCGAACGCGGCCTTCAGCGTGGTCAGGTCGGGACCACCGGCGGCCGGGGTGAAATGCACGCGCATGAAGAAGCGGCCGGCGTACTCGTCCCCGTACTGGTCGGAATCGACGATATTGCAGCCGTGCTGGAACAGCAGGCCCGAGACAGCGTGGACGATGCCCGGCTGGTCAGGGCACGAGAGGGTCAGGATGAATCCGGTGTTGCTCATGGTGTGTGGTTCTGTCTGGGTGGCGCGGCGCAAGGCCGGGAAAGCCAGGGGGGCTCGGTCAGTGCAAAGGTCATTACAGCGGGCAATTCCGGGACCGGTGGCGCCGGATCACGCAGCGGCTCAGCCGTGATCGCCGGCCTCGAGCCAGCCACGCCGTCCAAGGGCATCCAGCGTCACCAGTGTCGCATCGACCGTCATGGCGCCGGCCGACATGATAGCAAGCAATGGCGCCACCTCGACGCGCCGGTGCTCGCTGACCTCGCCGTCCTGGTTGTGCGGAATGAAGTCCGGCGGCAACAGCAGGTCGTAGACATAGACCTGCTCCCACTGCACGCCTTCGGGCAGGTCGCGCAGCACTTCGATCATGCCGTGCGCCTGCACGCCCCGCGCCAGTTCGGGCGGGATGCCGGACTCTTCTTCGCACTCGCGCACCAGCGTCGCCAGCGGGTCGCTGCCGTGGGGCATGCCGCCGGCCACCAGGTTGTCCCACATGCCGGGGTCGACCGCCTTGGCCGGGCTGCGGCGCGAGATCCACAGCGCCGGCGGGTCGCCCGCGGCGCCGTCGACGATGCCGTTCATGTGCGAGGCAAAGGTCAGCAGCCCGAGGAAGCGCGCCGCGGCGCGCTCCACCACCGCGACCGCGGGCGCGTCGAGCGCGGCGGTGACGGCGAACAGCTCGTCGCGCCAGCCGCGCACATGGCCGGCGTCTGCCAGCTGGCGGGCCAGTGCCTGCAGCGCGGCGCTGCGCGCATCGAAATCGTCGCGGCCGGGCAGCAAGGCCACGGCCACGGAGCCGTCGCCGAGCGCGTGCTCCGGGCCCAGCACGGCGCCAAGGCCGATGTCGATATCGCGCAGGATGCCGGCATGCGTGCGCGGCAGCCAGCCGACCTGCCGGCCGTCGGCCATCAGGCGCAGCTTGGCGGCGGCATCGAAGCCGCTGCGCGCCGCCAGCGAGGCGGCGATCCGTGCCGTGGCCCCGCCCGCCGGCAAAGAAGAGGTTTCAGCCATCAGGATTCCATGCACCGGCCACGCCGGCGCGCCTTGTCATTGTCAGGATCGAACGCATGAACCAGCCCGCCGCGCAGGCGCAGCGCCCTGCCCCGTCCCAGCTTCCCGCCGAGCCGCAATACGTGCTGGCGCTCGACCAGGGCACCAGCAGCTCGCGCGCCATCCTGTTCGACCATGCCGGCAACGTGGTGCGCCTGGCGCAGCGCGAGTTCCGCCAATATTACCCACATCCCGGCCACGTCGAGCATGACCCTTACGAGATCTGGCAATCGCAGCTGGCAGTGGCGCACACGGTGCTGGCCGACGCCGGCATCGGCGCCTCGCAGGTGCGCGCCATCGGCATCACCAACCAGCGCGAGACCACCGTGCTGTGGGACCGCAAGACCGGCGAGCCGGTCGGCCGCGCGCTGGTCTGGCAGGACCGCCGCACCGCGCCGATGTGCGAGGCGCTGCAGGCGGCCGGCCATGGCGAGCTGTTCCGCGAGAAGACGGGCCTGGTCATCGATGCCTATTTTTCCGGCACCAAGCTGCGCTGGATGCTCGACAACATCGAAGGCGCGCGCGAGCGCGCGCAGCGCGGCGAACTGGCCTTCGGCACCGTCGACAGCTGGCTGATCTGGCAGCTGACCGATGGCGCGCGCCATGTCACCGACGTCTCCAACGCCTCGCGCACGATGCTGTTCAACATCCACAGCTTCGAGTGGGACGACGCGCTGCTGGCGCTCCTCGACATCCCGCACGCGCTGCTGCCCGAGGTGGTGCCCTCCAGCGGCGAGGTCGCGCGTACCGCGGCGCGCCTGTTCGGCATGCCGATCCCGATTGCCGGCATCGCCGGCGACCAGCAGGCCGCCACCTTCGGCCAGGCCTGCCTGGTGCCGGGCATGGCCAAGAACACTTACGGCACGGGCTGCTTCCTGCTGATGAATACCGGCGCGCAGCCGGTCACGTCGCGCAACCGGCTGCTGACCACCATCGGCTGGCAGTACCGCGGCCAGACCCAGTATTGCCTGGAGGGCGGCGTGTTCATGGGCGGCGCCACCATCCAGTGGCTGCGCGACGGCCTCAAGATCATCCAGAGCGCGCCCGAGGCCGAGGCGCTGGCGCGCCAGTGCGACGACAGTGGCGGCGTGGTGCTGGTGCCGGCCTTTGCCGGGCTCGGCGCGCCGCACTGGGACGCCTTTGCGCGCGGCACGCTGGTCGGCATGACGCGCGGCACCGGCAGGCCGCAGATCGCGCGGGCGGCGCTGGAATCGATTGCGCTGCAAAGCGTGGACGTGCTCGAGGCCATGCAGAAGGACGCCGGCATCGCGCTGGCCGAGCTGCGCGTGGACGGCGGCGCCTCGCGCAGCGACCTGCTGATGCAGATGCAGGCCGACCTGCTCGGCACCCCGGTGGTACGCCCGCGCGTGACCGAGACCACCGCGCTGGGCGCCGCCTACCTGGCCGGCCTGGCCACCGGCTACTGGAGCGACCCGGTGCAGATCGCGCAGCAATGGCAGGTGGAGCGGCGCTTCGAGCCCAACCTGTCGGCCGACCAGCGCGGCCACCGGCTCGCGCGCTGGCACCGGGCGGTCGAGCGCGCCCGCGACTGGGCGCGCGAGGACGACGCCGGCGCCGGCCACGGCTGAGCGTCGATCAAACCCGTCCAGCGCCACGTCCGGACCACCCGAACCTCTTCAGCCAGCATCCACCACACACCAGCGTCATGCACAGCCTTCCCACCCCGATCCAGCCGCCCGGCCGCGCCGCCCTGCTCGCCACCCTGGAGCGCGAGCCGCGCTGGGACGTGATCGTCATCGGCGGCGGCGCCACCGGCCTGGGCACCGCGGTCGACGCCGCCTCGCGCGGCTACCGCACGCTGCTGGTCGAAGCCGCCGACTTTGCCAAGGGCACCTCGAGCAAGGCCACCAAGCTGGTGCATGGCGGCGTGCGCTACCTGGCGCAGGGCAATATCAGCCTGGTGCGCGAGGCACTGCACGAGCGCGGCCTGCTGGCGCGCAACGCGCCGCACCTGGTGTGGCCGCTGGGCTTCGTGGTACCGGCCTACCAGATGTTCGACCAGCCCTTCTACGGCATCGGCCTCAAGCTCTATGACATGCTGGCCGGCAGCCTCAACCTGTCCGGCAGCCGCTGGCTGAACCACCGCGAGGTGCTGGCAGCCGCGCCCAACCTGGCCGAACACGTCGGCGGACGCCCGCTGCGCGGCGGCAACCTTTACTTCGACGGCCAGTTCGACGATGCCCGGCTGGCGGTGGCGCTGATGCGGACGCTGTTCGACGTCGGCGGCACCGCGCTCAACTACATGCGCGCGACCGGGCTGAGCCAGCAAGGCGGCGTGATCAGCGGCGTGACGGTGCAGGACGTGCTCGGCGGCGCCACCTTTCGGCTGCGCGCCGACTGCGTGATCAATGCCACCGGCGTGTGGGTCGATGCCATCCGCCAGATGGAAGACGGGCATGCCCGAACCATGGTCGCGCCCAGCCAGGGCGTGCACCTGACGCTGCCGCGCAGCTTCCTGCCGGGCGACCGCGCCATCCTGATACCCAAGACCGATGACGGGCGGGTGCTGTTCGTGGTGCCATGGAACGGCCACACCATCGTCGGCACCACCGACACGCCGCGCCGCGACCTGCCGCTGGAGCCCGACGCCGGCGCCGACGATGTCGATTTCATCCTGGAAACGGCGTCGCGCTACCTGGCCAAGGACCCCACCCGCGCCGACGTCACCAGCGTCTGGGCCGGCCTGCGGCCGCTGGTGCGGGCCACCGGCGAGGCCTCCACCGCGTCGCTGTCGCGCGAGCATACGATCCTGGTGTCCAGGGCCGGGCTGATCACCGTCACCGGCGGCAAATGGACCACCTACCGCAAGATGGCCGAAGACGTGATCGAGACCGCGATCCAGCGCCAGATGGTGCGCGCCGCGCCGTGCGTGACCGCGGAGCTGCCGCTGCATGGCGCCGCCGGCTTGCCGGCCGACCTGCCGCCCCCGGATTCGGGTTCGCCGGACCGCTACTACGGCAACGAGCTGGGCCTGCTGCGCGCGCTGCCGGGACACGACCGGATGCTCGCGGGCGCATCGGGGCTGACCGAGGCCCATGTGCGCTTTGCCGCCCGGCATGAACTGGCGCGCCGGGTCGAGGACGTGCTGGCGCGCCGCAATCGCGCGCTGTTCCTGGACGCGCGCGCGGCCGTCGAGGCGGCACCGGCGGTGGCCGCGATCCTGGCCGAAGAGCTTGCCGAGGATGCAGCCTGGCAGGCGCGCGAGGTGGAGAGCTTCCGCACGCTCGCGGCCGGCTACATGCTCGGCTGATCGCCGGGGTGCAGCTGCGCTGCCGCGATCCGGCGCTATCCACCGAACTCCAACCTTCGAACAGCCCTATACCATGTCCCGTCACTTGATCCCGTCGCGGACTCGCACCGTTGCCCTGCTCGCGTTCCTCTGCGCCAGCGCCACGGTTCAGGCCGCCCGCGCGCCGGGCATCGACGGCGTGCGCTTTCCCGAGGTGCGCACCCTGCGCTACCAGTGCGACGGCGGCAAGACGCTGACGGTGCGCTACTTCAACAGCCCGGACAACCAGGCCGCGGTGTTCCGCATCGACGGCAAGCCGGTGCTGGCGGTCAGCACGGTGGCGGCGTCCGGCGCGCGCTATGTCGGCGGCCGCTACGAGTGGTGGACCAAGGGCGAGTCAGGCACGCTGCGCGACCTGATGCAGGCGGAAGGCGCCGCGCCGGTGCTGGCCAACTGCCACGCCGGGACGTAGCGGGCACGGTCGCGGCACGGCCGTGCCGCGCCATCTTTTGAAGCCGCGGCGTTCCGGGCGATAATGCGGGGATTGAATCAGGGAGAACACCATGGACGAGATTGAAGATCTGTCCGATCTGCCGATGCCCCGCTTTATCTGGGGCTTCGCCGTGATCGCGGGCAAGGGCGGCGAGGTCATGCACGACGAATTCGAGTACCTGACCCACACCCGCAGCCCGCGCTTCACCTGCCGCGTGGTCGAGCTGGAGGACATGCCGGCCGAAAGCGAAGAAGACGCCATCGACGGCCGCATCGTCCACGATGACGACCCGAGCCGCATGTTCTACATCACCGATGCCGGCATGGCGCTGGTCAATTTCCAGTTGTTCGACAAGATGCCGGACAAGCAGAAATTCAAGCGCATCTGCGACGAAGCCATCGCCAACTGGATGCTGCGCCGCGAGTTCCTCGACGAAGAGGAAGAGGACTGATCCCCCTGGCAAAGCGGCGGCACGGCCGCCGCACTGCCGTCAGGCCTGGCTTTGTTCCGGCGGCAGGGCGCCGGCCAGCACTTCATTGAGCAACCCGGTCATGCCGCCCGGGTGATCGGCGGCCAGCGCCTGCAGGCGCTTCACCAGCGTGCCGTCGAGCTTGCACGCGAACGGCACCAGACCCTGCTCCTGGTCCAGCCGGCGCTGCTCGCGCCGGTCCGGGCGCGGCGCGGCGCCGGGCATTCCGCCCCGCCCTGCCGCCGCTTGCTTCAGGCTGTTGGCGATCTTCAGCCCCTTGTTTTTTTCCAGGTCGGTTTTCTTCACGGCAATATCCGAAAGTCTGTAGAGGGCGGTATTGTACGCACCCGCGGCGGCCGCTCCGGCGGCATCATGCGTCGCTGACTTCGATCAGCTCGGCCGCCACCCGCTGGATTTCCGCATAGACCGGTATCGCGTCCATCGGGCCGGTGCAGCCCACCGCCGTGGCCTGGCTGGCATCGGCGCCGGGCGGCAGGAACACAAAGGCCATGCCCGGTTGCCAGCCGGGATGCTTGCGCAGGCTGTCGTTGAGGATGTCGAGATACTGCGCGCGCGTGAAAACGTGCCTTGCCATCGCTACCTCCGGAATCCGCTGCCGATGCGCCGCGCGGGCGCGGTTGTCATGGCGGGGATCGTAGCATGGCAGGGGTGGCCGGCGTTACCGCGCGGCGCGTGGCAGCGCGCCGGTCAGCATTCGCCCTTCTTGGCCTGGCCGGGCGGGCAATGGCCGCCTTTGTTGCCCTTGTTGCCGTGGCCTTGATTGCCGTTGCTTTTGCCCTTGTCCTTGTCCTTGTACCCGCCCTGGTCCCAGCGGCCCGGCACCAGCACCCAGCCGTCGCGCGACTGGATCCAGCGCGGCGACTCATAGACATAGCCCGGGCGCTCGCGCTCCCAGCGGCCCTTCTTCCAGGCGTGCTTGCGGTGGCTATCGTCCCAGTCCCAGTAGCCGGGCATCCACACATAGCCGGCGCGCGGCGCGGGCACGGCCTCGTAGATCGGCGCCGGCGGCGGCACGCCAATGGCGATATTGACCGAGACCTGGGCCAGCGACCCCGCACTGAGGGTCAGGCCCGAACCGAGCAACGCGGCCAGCAGCAAGGCCCTGGCCGGGCGAAGCGCGCAATCCGTCATGGGAGTCCTTTCTTGTGGAGGAACATGCGCATAGTCTAGTGCGCCGTGGGCCTCCCGCAAGGAAAGAGTCGATATCGGCCGGCCATGGATGCCGGCGCGCAACAGCCCGGTGCAAGCCCCGCTTGCGCGCGGGCGATGCTAGTGATCCTCGGCCATCGCCTTGAGCTGGGCCTCGCCGGCAACGCGCGCGGCATCGGAGGTGGTGAAGGTATCGTCCGACACGATCGCGCGCCTGACCTGCTGCGCGCTGAAATCCACCAGCGCGATGACCCACACATAGCGCCCCGACTGGGGTGCGGTCTGCACGAAAGCCTTGAGGTTGTGGCGCGATTCGTTTGCCATGATCCATCTCCGGTTGAGACGTGCCGCAGCACAGGGGTCAGCCAACTCTAGCACAAGGCCCGCGCGCTCACCGGCCGGCGGCCTCGGTGGCGAAGTCGCGCAATTCGCGCACGCGCGCGGCGGTCATCTCCAGCAGGCACGACGCGCCGGCCACGCGCGCCGCGCTGCCGCCGGCGGGATTGGAGACATAGGCGCAATTGGCCTGGCGGTACTCGAGCCAGGCCCGCTGCGCCACCCGCAACTGTCCGGTGCGCGGCGCCTCCAGCCGCCGCAGCAGCGACTGGTAGGCGCGGTTCAACGCCGTATCCTGGACCCGCGACTCCAGCGCCGCGCAGTTGAGCATGTCGGCGGTCGATACGGCCTTGCCCATGCAGCGCTCATAGTCGGCGCTCAGCCCACCATTCTGCGTGCCATTTTCCGCGGCGGCGACGGGGCTGGCCGCCACGGCCAGACCAACGACGGCAACACATGCGAGGACGCGCATAGCAGCTCTCCGTTTGCGTGGTTGTGACAAGTCGAGCCGGATCCCGGCGTTGCGCGGCGCGCTCAGGCAAGCCAGCGGCCCAGCGTCGCCACGGCGATATTGGCCAGCCCCAGCGCGAGGTTGGTGCCTACCGCCTGCCGGATGCGGTTCAGGGCGGCACCGGCGGCTGGCCAGTCCTGCGCATCCACGGCCCGGCCCAGCACCCGGTAGGGGCCGAACCAGACGTAGCAGAAGATCCCCGCCATGACGACGCCGATGCCCAGCATCAGGTGCCAGTTGCGTGGTGCGCCCGCCATGCCAGTTGCCGCCATCATCGCGCCACCGCTCAGCAGGATCGCCACCACCGACGCCCATACCCACGGGAAGAACCGGGCCAACACGCCGCGCCACAGGCGCAGGCGCGGCGGCGGCTCCAGCAGGCTGCCGGCCACCGGCCGCAGGCACAGGTAGGCGAAGAACATGCCGCCGACCCAGACGGCGACGCCGGTCAGGTGCAGCAGGCGGAGAACAGGATCGGCGATCATGGGCGGCAGGGGGCGAGTTGGGGCGATGGCCACATTCTAAGTGTTGTGTCCGCCACGGCGAAGTCTGGCATGCGCACAACAGCGGTCACGGCGGGGTTCAGGAAAACAACAGCGGGGCCGATAAACATTTCGTATCACGCCGCGCCACGAGTCGGTCTGCGAAGAATCCCGCTCGTGCCGCCCGTTTTTGCCCGATCCACCGCAAGGCCGCACGCTTGACCGCCCGGAACCCGGCCACAGACAATACCCGCGGCCAGACAACAACACCGCCACCGGCCGCCCCGCCCTCTTCGTTCCAGACCATGGCGCCTGCCCCAGCCAGCCCCCCGCCGACTCCGCCCGCTGCCCGCGCACGACCGCTGCTGCGCCGGGGCCTGACCGCGCTGTTGCTGGCGGTGACGCTGGCAGTGCTGCCGGCCATGCTGCCCCCCGCGGTCACCGCGCAGCCCGCTCCGCAGCGCGCCGACCTGGTGGCGCGCGTCGTCATCAGCCTGCTCGGCTACGCGCGCTGGCCGGTGGAGCGCGATCCGGTGCGGCTGTGCGTCGATCACGCCAGCCGCTACGCGGCACGGCTCAAGGAAGGCGGCACGCTCGCCAATGGCCGCACCGTGCAGACCCGCCAGGTCGACGTGCTGGCCGACATGCTGCACCCGGCGTGCGATGCGCTGTACGTGGGCACCATGAACGAACCGCGCCGCAAGCGCCTGTCGGCCGAGTTGACCGGCCGCCCGGTGCTGGTCATCGCCGAAGAAGACTTCGAGTGCGAGGTGGGCAGCATGTTCTGCCTCAACATCCGCGACAACCAGGTCTCGTTCCGCGTCAACCTCGATACCCTCGCCCGCAGCGGCGTGCATATGCATCCCGGCGTGCTGCAGCTCGGCCGCCGCAAGGGAGCACCGTCATGAGCCCGCGCCAGCCGGTGCGCGGGCAAGGCGCGCGCCCCACCCTCTACAGCGTGCTGCGCCGCATCCACCTGGGCGTGGCGCTGATCGCGGTATGCACCGCGGGCCTGGCGCTGACCGCGATCGGCGTCACCGCGCTGCGTGTCTACGCCGACCACAACGTGCGGCTGGTGGCACGCTCGATCGCCTATACGCTGGAAGCGCCGGTGGTGTTCCGCGACCAGGCCGCCACCGCCGAAACGCTGGCCGCGATCGCGGCCTCGGAAGACATCGCCCGCGCCACCGTCTATGACCGCGACCACCATGTGCTGGCGGTATGGCAGCGCCCCGGCCAGGCCCCGCTGACCGGCCTGCGCCACGCGCTGGTCGAATGGCTGGGCACCGATGCGGTCGAGCAGCCCATCCTGCACCAGGCGCAGCAGGTGGGCACGCTGCGCGTCAGCGGCGACCCGCGCAACCTGCTGCACTTCCTGCTGCAGGGCGCGCTGGGGCTGCTGGCCTGCCTGCTGCTGACCGCGGTCGGCGCCCACTACCTGGCCAGCCGGCTGCTGGTGCAGATCATCGAGCCGTTGCGCAACCTGATGCGGGTGGCGCACGCAGTGCGTTCGCAGCGCGATTTCGCGCAGCGCACGCCGCCGGCCAGCATCGCCGAGCTCAATGCCCTCAGCGATGACTTCAACGGCCTCCTCGACGAGCTGCAGACCTGGCAGAACCAGATGCAGCACGAAAACCGTTCGCTCGCCCACCGCGCCAACCACGATGCCCTGACCGGGCTGCTGAACCGCGCCGCCTTCGTCGAAGCGCTGGAGCACGCGGTGCGCCACGCCGCCGCCAACGACGAATATGCCGCGGTGCTGTACCTGGACAGCGACGATTTCAAGCACGTCAACGACCGCCACGGCCATGCCGCCGGCGACGCGGTGCTGGTCGCGGTGGCCCAGCGCATCCGCGCCAGCCTGCGCGGCCGCGACACCGTGGCGCGCATCGGCGGCGACGAATTCGCGGTGCTGGCCACCGCGCTGCGTGCCCCCGCCGATGCGATCCAGATCGCCGAGCATATCCTGCACGCCATGGCGTGCCCCATCGACCTTCCCGACGGCGGCTCGGTGCAGGCTTCGCTCAGCATCGGGCTGGCGGTCTTCCCGGTCCACGCGCAAGGCAGCCAGGCCCTGCTGCACGCCGCCGACGCCGCCATGTACGGCGCCAAGCGGCGCTCCGGCGGCATCTGGCAAAGTGCCGAGCCGCGCCTGGACCTGCGCCTCGACGCCAAGCAGTGAGGATCCACATGTTTGCAAGCAGTCCCCCGACAACACACACAATCAGATGGAAAGCCTGGCTGGCGGCTGTCACGCTTGCCAGCCTGGCGCTGGCCGGCTGCCAGACCACGCCGCCCGCCGGCCGCCTGTCGCCGGCACAGCTGGCGGTACTGCAGCAGGAGGGTTTCATGCAGACCAGCGAGGGTTGGGAACTGGGCCTCACCGACAAGGTGCTGTTCGGTTTCAACGAGGACCTGATCGAAGGGGACCGCGCCGCCAACGTGCAGCGGCTCGGCCGGGCGCTGAGCGGCGTGGGAATCGAGCGCCTGCGCGTCGACGGCCATACCGATGATGCCGGCCCGGCGGAATACAACCAGTCGCTGTCGGTGCGGCGCGCCGAGGCCGTGGCCAGGCTGCTGGCCGATGCCGGCTTTGCGCGGGACAATATCGAAGTACGCGGGCTGGGCAAGAGCCGCCCGGTGGCGGACAACCGCACCGCCGCGGGACGCGCCGAGAACCGGCGCGTCGCCATCATCGTTTCGGTTGACTAGCGCGGTGGACTAGCGCGCCGGCTCAGTCACCGAAGGGATTGGGTGCGCGATTCTCCAGCGCCTCGTTCAGGTCGAACTCGTCGCGCACCTTGTCGACCACCGCGCGCACACTGGCGGCATAGCCGTGCAGATTGTCGAAGGCCATGTCCCAGTTGCGGCCGCGCGCGTCGCGTGGATGGGGCTGCGGTGACGGCACGCGGATCCTGGCACCGTCTTCGCCGATTTCATCGATCTGCTGGATACGCCGGCCGACCTCGTCCTGCAAGGCACGCCGGCCGCGGTCACGCTTGGCCATGACTGACTCCTGGCTGAATCCCAACGCATCCTAGCACGCGACGGGAAAGCCTTGCAGGCCCTTACAACGCCGCCTTGGCCGCCTGGTAAGCGGCGTACAGGCGCGTGAACACCGGCCCCGGCACGCCCTTGCCGATCGGGCGGCCGTCGATGCTGACCACCGGCAGCAACTCCTTGCTGGCCGACGACAGCAGCACCTCGTCGGCGGCGAAGACTTCATCCCTGGCGATCCGGCTCGACTCCAGCGCAATCCCCATCGCCTCGCAGATTTCCTCCATGAAGCCGTAGCGGATGCCCTCCAGGATCAGGTTGTCCTTGGGCGGCGCCGACACGCGGCCATCGCGCACCACCCACACGTTCGACGCCGAGGCCTCGGTCAGCCAGCCGTCGCGGAACTGGATCGCCTCGGTCACCCCCTGCTCCACCGCATGCTGCGCCGCCAGCACGTTGCCAAGCAGCGAGGTCGACTTGATCTGGCAATTCAGCCAGCGCCGGTCTTCCATGGTCACGCACGCAACCCCCTGCTCGACCATCTGCGCCGACGGCAGCGCCATCGGATTGGTCATGATCAGTACCGTCGGCACCACCTCCTTCGGGAACGCATGCGTGCGCTTGGCCACGCCGCGGGTTACCTGGATATAGACCAGCTGATCCGACAGGCCGTTGGCCTTGACCACCTCGCCGACCCGCTCCAGCCACTGCGCGGCGCTGTACGGGTCGGGGATGCCGATGCCCTCCAGGCTCCGGTGCAGCCGCGCCAGGTGCTGCGCGCCGCGGAAAGGCTTGCCGTGGTAGTACGGGATCACCTCATAAATGCCGTCGCCAAAGATAAAGCCGCGGTCCAGCACTGGGATGCGGGCCTCGGAGAGCGGGGTCAGGGTGCCGTTGAGGTGGACGATGGGGTCGGACATGGGATGCCTGGGGGCAGTTCGAAAGAGATGCCCGATTCTTTCACGGGCCGCCCGGCAAGGTCATGCAATCTACGCATGAGCCCGGCAAGGCGCCCGTCGCCCGTGGCTCAGACTGGCGCCAGCGCCTTGGACAGCAGCACCGTGGTAAAACCGCTGTCCCAGCTTTCGTCGGGATAGAAATCGATCTCGGCATAGCCCTGACGCCGATAGAAGGCGCGGCTCTGCTGGTTGAACGTATCCGTCTCCAGCCTCGCCTCGCGATGCCCGGCGCGGGCAATCCCGGCTTCCGCATGCGCCAGCAGCGCCCCGCCCAGCCCCATCCGCTGCCAGGCCGGGCCGACATGCAGCGCCCAGATGAAATTGTTTTCCCAATCCACCATCGCGGCCGGCACACCGTTCACGCAGGCAACGTGGAATTCCTGCAAGCGTGCTTCGACGTAACTGCGGGTCTTGCCTTGCTGCTCGAAGGCGTCGGCGGCGGCCGGCGTCAGTTGCGGCTTCCAGGTGCCGAGGTAGGTGTCGATCAGGATCGCTTCCACGGCTTGCGCGTCGGAGGGCAAGGCGGGGCGGATTTCAAAACGGGGGGTGAGGTCGGTCATGAGGCGAGAGCATAACCGGGACGGGTGTAAATCGGCAGCCCTTGCTCAGACACGCTCTAAGCCGCTGACCACCCGGAAACAAAAAAGCCGCCCGAAAAACGGACGGCTTTGCATGGTCTTGCGCAGTGTTCTGGCGGAGAGAGGGGGATTCGAACCCCCGATGGGCTATTAACCCATACACGCTTTCCAGGCGTGCGACTTAAACCACTCATCCATCTCTCCGGGAAGTCCGCGATTATAGCAGAGTTGCAGGTTGAATCCAGTACCTCGTCACCACCCTGCCCTACCCTTTGCGCAGGTAGGTTACCAGCCGGTCGATCACCGGCGCGTTGCGCGGCGTCAGCAGGCTGACCACGATAGCGACCGCGAAGCCGGCCGGGACCCCGAAGGCGCCGGAGGCGATGGGGTCGACGCCGAACCAGCGGTTGCCGAAGATGCCGGTCATGCGGGTGAAGAAGGGATAGTTGACGAAGATGTAGTACACCGCCACGCCGAGCCCGGCGACCATGCCGGCGACGGCGCCGGCGGCGGTGGTGCGGCGCCAGAAGATGCCCAGGATCAGCACCGGGAAGAAGCTGGAGGCCGCCAGCGAGAAGGCGGCGCCGACCAGGAACAGGATATTGCCGGGCCGCAGCGATGTGACGTACGAGGCGAACAGTGCCACGCCCAGCAGCACGATCTTGGCGGTGGTGACGCGCCGCTGGTGGCTCGCCTGGCGGTCGACCATGTGATAGAAGACGTCGTGCGAGAGCGCGTTGGCGATGGTCAGCAGCAGGCCGTCCGCCGTCGATAGCGCGGCGGCCAGTGCGCCGGCGGCGATCAGCCCCGAGATGACGTACGGCAGGCCGGCGATTTCCGGGGCGGCGAGCACGATCATGTCGGGCTGCAGCAGGATTTCTGCCCATTGCACGATGCCGTCGCCGTTGACGTCGCGGATGCCGAACACCGGTGGATCGACCTTGCGCCATTGCACTACCCACTGCGGCAGGTCGGCGTACGGGGTGCCGACCAGGTGCTCGAAGAACTCGTATTTCACCAGCGCCGCGAGCGTGGGTGCCGAAACATAGAGCAAGGCGATGCAGAACACGGCCCACGCCACGGAGTTGCGCGTTTCCCTGACCGAGGGCGTGGTGTAGAGCCGCGTCAGGATATGCGGCAGGCTGGCGGTGCCCACCATCAGGCAGAACACCAGCAGCACGAAATTGAGGCGCTTGGTCTTGCGCTCCTGCTCGGATGCCGCGGGATAGGGTTCGGTGGACGACATCGAATGGCGGCTGCGTGCCAGCGCGTCTTCTCGTTGCTGGTGCCATTGCTGCTGCGCGGCGGCGGCATCGCGCGGGAATTCCAGCCGTTCGCGCTCGAGCGCCTTGATCTCGCGCAGCGGCGCATTGCGCGTGCGCAAGTCCTGCAGGCGCGCATCGAGCGCGTCGCGTTCCTGCGCGAAGGACTCCGGCAGGCGGGCGATGCGTTCCTGCAGCAGGATGGCCTGCTGCCGGTAGTAGTCGCGCACCGCCTGTTCGGCGGGCTCGCGCTCCAGCTGCTGTTCCCGGGCATCCAGCTGCGTCAGCAGCGTGCCGTAGCTCAGTTGCGGCAGCGGTTCCTGGTGGTGCTTCCACGCGATCATCGACACCGTGACCAGGAACGCCACGATCATCATGATGTACTGCGCCACCTGCGTCCAGGTGACCGCGCGCATGCCGCCAAGGAAGGAGCAGACCAGGATGCCCGCCAGCCCGAAGAAGATGCCGACGGCAAACTCGACGCCGATGAAGCGCGTCACCACCAGCCCCACGCCCTGGATCTGCGCCACCAGGTAGACGAACGAGCAAAGCGAGGCGGCCAGCACCGCGATCGCGCGCACCGGCAGGTTGCCGCCGGGCTTGCCGTTGCCGTAGCGCGCGGCGAGAAAGTCAGGGATGGTATAGCCGCCGTACTTGCGCAGGTAGGGCGCCAGCAGGAAGGCCACCAGGCAATAGCCGCCGGTCCACCCCATCACATAGGCCAGCCCTTCGTAGCCCGAGGAAAACAGGATGCCGGCCAGGCCGATGAACGATGCCGCGCTCATCCAGTCGGCGGCAATCGCCATGCCGTTGAACATCGCCGGCACGCGCCGCGACGCGACGTAGTACTCGTTCAGGTCCGAGGTGCGGCAGATCAGCCCGATGCAGGCATAGATCGCGATGGTGATGAACAGGAAGACGTAGCCCAGCCACAGCGCATCGGCGTTGGAGCGTTCGAGCAATCCCATCATCCCCACGAAGCCGAACAGCCCTAGCGTGAACAGGCCGTAGTAGAGCAGCAACCGTCGGCGAAAGCGCGCCTGGGCTTCGGGCATGAGGGGACAGTCCGTGTCGGTGGGAAGCTATCGTAACAAACCCGCCGGCGCGCGGGTGCGCGGCGGCGGGTTCAGGTTTCGGCTCCGGCTTGCCGGATCACCAGCGGGTTACTGCGCCTGCTTGAGCTGCTCGAGGATGGCGGGGTTCTCAAGCGTCGAGGTGTCCTGCGTAATCTCCTCGCCCTTGGCCAGTGACCGCAGCAGGCGGCGCATGATCTTGCCCGAGCGCGTCTTGGGCAGGTTGTCGCCAAAGCGGATGTCCTTGGGCTTGGCGATCGGGCCGATCTCCTTGCCGACCCAGTTGCGCAGTTCGGTCGCGATCTTCACGGCCTCGTCCCCGCTCGGGCGCGCGCGCTTGAGCACGACGAAGGCGCAGATCGCTTCCCCGGTCATGTCGTCCGGGCGGCCCACCACCGCGGCTTCGGCCACCAGCGGGTTGGCCACCAGCGCCGACTCGATCTCCATCGTGCCCATGCGGTGGCCCGACACGTTCAGCACGTCGTCGATGCGGCCCATGATGGTGAAGTAGCCGGTGTCCTTGTCGCGAATCGAGCCATCGCCGGCAAGGTAGAGCTTGCCGCCCAGCTCTTCGGGGAAATAACTCTTCTTGAAGCGCTCGGGATCGCCCCAGATGGTGCGGATCATCGCCGGCCACGGGCGCTTGACCACCAGGATGCCACCGCTGCCGTTGGGCACATCCTGCCCGGTCTCGTCGACGATGGCGGCCATGATGCCCGGCAGCGGCAGCGTGCACGAGCCCGGCACCAGCGGCGTCGCGCCCGGCAGCGGCGTGATCATGTGACCGCCGGTCTCGGTCTGCCAGAAGGTGTCGACAATCGGGCAGTTCTCGTTGCCGACGTTCTTGTAGTACCACATCCACGCTTCGGGGTTGATCGGCTCGCCCACGGTGCCGAGCAGGCGAAGGCTGGACAGGTCGTACTGCTTCGGGTGGATCTTCTCGTCGGCCTCGGCAGCCTTGATCAGCGAGCGGATCGCGGTCGGCGCGGTGTAGAAGATACTGACCTTGTGGCGCGCGATCATGTCCCAGAAGCGGCCGGCGTTCGGGTAGGTCGGCACGCCCTCGAACACCACCTGGGTCGCGCCGGCGGCCAGCGGGCCGTAGGCGATGTAGGTGTGGCCGGTGACCCAGCCGATGTCGGCGGTACACCAGAACAGGTCGTCGGGCTTGATGTCGAACGACCATTTCATCGTCATCAGCGCCCACAGCAGGTAGCCGCCGGTGCTGTGCTGCACGCCCTTGGGCTTGCCGGTGGAGCCGGAGGTGTAGAGCACGAACAGCGGATGCTCGGCACCGACGGGCTCGGCCTCGCAGGTATCCGGCTGGTTGGCGCAGACGTCGTCGAGCCAGCGGTCGCGGCCTTCGGTCCAGCCGACGTTGCCGCCGGTGCGGCGGTAGACGATCACGTTCTTGACGGCCTCGCATCCGCCCAGCGCCAGCGCGTCGTCGGCGATGGCCTTCAGCGGCAGTGCCTTGCCGCCGCGCATCTGCTCGTCGGCGGTGATCAGCGCCACCGCGCCCACGTCGACCAGCCGCTCCTGCAGCGACTTGGCCGAGAAGCCGCCGAACACCACCGAGTGCGTCGCGCCCAGGCGCGCGCAGGCCTGCATCGCGACCACGCCCTCGACCGACATCGGCATGTAGATCACCACGCGGTCGCCCTTCCTGATGCCGAGCGACTTCAGGCCGTTGGCGAAGCGGCACACCTTGGCATGCAGCTCGCGGTAGGTGACGCGGCTGACGGTGCCGTCATCCGCCTCGAACACGATCGCGACCTTGTCGGCATTGCCATTCTGCAGGTTGCGGTCCAGGCAGTTGTACGAGGCGTTGAGCTCGCCGTCCTCGAACCACTTGTAGAACGGCGCGTTGCTCTCGTCCAGCACCTTGGTGAAGGGCTTGTTCCAGTGCAGCAGCTCGCGCGCGTGGCGGGCCCAGAAGCCCTCGTAGTCGCGCTCGGCCTCGTCGCACAGCGCGCGGTAGGCGTCCATGCTGGGGATGGCGGCCTGGCTGGCAAACGCCTCGGGCGGGTTGAACACGCGATGCTCCTGCATCACCGATTCGATGGCGGACATGGACTCGTCTCCTGATTTTGGACTGGCTTTGGCTGCCACGTTACGCCCGACGGCTTACTTAAACCTGACGATAAATCCCTGCGGCCGGCAGGATCAGGCGCTGCAACGTGTTGCATTGCAGCGGGAAGAATCGGGGGGCGCGCCGCGAAAGTGCAGCCTTCTCCATTAGGCTAGCACAGCTATAATGCCGCGAGCCTGATACCTGAATGCGACGCCGGCCCTTGCCGCGCGGCGCCGCACCGACCAGCGCGGACACTGGCCCGTGCATCCCGCCGGCCTGTCGACCGGAACATCCCCAAGGCAAGTACCCCGTGCCCGCCAACGCTCCTGTCTTTGCTCCCGTCTATGTGCTGTTCCTGACTGCCTCTATGGCGCTGGTCGGCAGCAACGTCGGACTCGGCAAGTCGATCATCGCGCATGTGCCGGTGCTGCTGTTCGCGCTGCTGCGCTTTGTCATCGCCATCGTCTGCCTGGCGCCCTGGTACCGGCCCGCGCGCATGCGTCGGGTGTCGCGCGGGGAATGGCTGAACCTGTTCCTGCAGGCGTTCTTCGGCACCTTCCTGTTTACGCTGCTGATGCTCAACGGCGTGCGCCTGACCAGCGCCATGGCCGCGGGCGTGATCACCAGCACCATCCCGGCCACCGTGGCGCTGCTGTCCTGGCTGCTGCTGCGCGAACGGCTGTCGCGGCGCACGCTGGTGTCGGTGCTGCTGGCAGTGGCCGGCATCGCGGTGCTCAACATCGCCCGCGGCGATGCCCACGGCGCCGGCACAGGCAGCCAGGCCTGGCTGGGCAACCTGATGATCATGGGCGCGGTGGTGTGCGAGTCGATCTACGTGATCCTGTCGCGCCGGCTCACGCAGACACTGGCCGCGATCGAGATCTGCGCCTACACGCACCTGATCGGCGGACTGCTGATGCTGCCGCTGGGACTGGTGCCGCTGCTGAACTTCGACGCCGCCGCGGTGCCGGCGCAGACCTGGCTGATGGTGCTGTGGTACGCGCTGTCGGCCAGCGTGTTCTCGTTCTGGCTGTGGATGAAGGGGATCCGCCATGTGCCGGCGCAGCTGGCCGGGGTCTTCACCTCGGTGCTGCCGGTGGCTGCGGCCACCTACGGCATCGTCTTCCTGGGCGAGCAGCCGGGCTGGCCGCACGGCGTGGCGCTGGCATGCGTGCTGGCGGGGATCGTGCTGGCCAGCTGGCCGGGCCGGATCACCCGCGGCGCGTGGCGCGGCAAGGCAGCCGGCGCCGAGCCGCAGGCGCGGGCCTGAGCGCTGCGGCGTGGCCGCGGTTACCGCTGGTAACACAGCGGTGCCACTGGCGCTTGGTACAATCCACGCCGATTTTCAACTCGCCGACCCCGCCCCGCCATGGCTTCCAACCCGATTCCCGAGCAGCAGCCCCAGACCCTGCGGCCGATCCCGAGCATCATCTTCGCGTCGCGCTGGCTGCAGCTGCCGCTGTACCTGGGCCTGATCGTGGCCCAGGGCGTCTACGTCTACCATTTCCTGATCGAGGTCTGGCATCTGCTCGCCCATGTGACCGAGTTCGACGAGAACAAGATCATGCTGGTGGTGCTGGGGCTGATCGACGTGGTGATGATCTCCAACCTGCTGATCATGGTGATCGTGGGCGGCTACGAGACCTTCGTCTCGCGGCTTGGCATCGACAACCATCCCGACGAGCCCGAATGGCTCGACCACGTCAACGCCGGCGTGCTGAAGGTCAAGCTGTCGATGGCACTGATCGGGATCTCGTCGATCCATTTGCTCAAGACCTTTATCGACGCCGAGCAGCGCTCGACCCATACCATCATGTGGCAGGTGGCGATCCACCTGGCGTTCCTGCTGTCGGCCGTGGCGATGGCATGGGTAGACCGCATGGTCACCCACCCCGCCGGCGCGCACGCCAAGCATTGAGCGCGACCCACAGGGCCGACCTTCTTGCTTCGCCAACGACCGCGGCCATGTGCCGCGGTTTTTGCTTTTGGGCCGGCGCAATC
The DNA here is from genome assembly GCF_003254285.1 of Cupriavidus phytorum. NCBI lineage: Bacteria > Pseudomonadati > Pseudomonadota > Betaproteobacteria > Burkholderiales > Burkholderiaceae > Cupriavidus > Cupriavidus phytorum. Next base: position 111,879 of record NZ_QKZN01000002.1, on the reverse strand, counting down.
GCCGGCAGCGGCGCTTGCCGCACATTACCGGCTGTGGACGACTGTATGCAGCCGGGCAGAGCGCCGCGGCACAGTGTATGATTTCGGGCTGTGTTTCACCGCTGCCCACCCCACAAAATGACCGTCATCAAGCAAGAAGACCTCATCCAGAGCGTCGCCGACTCCCTGCAGTACATCAGCTACTACCACCCGATGGACTACATCACCAGCCTGGGCCGCGCCTATGAGCTGGAGCAGAGCCCGGCGGCCAAGGACGCGATCGCCCAGATCCTGACCAACAGCCGCATGTGCGCGGAAGGCAAGCGTCCGATCTGCCAGGACACCGGCATCGTCACGGTCTTCGTCAAGGTGGGGATGGACGTGCGCTGGGACGGTGCCACCATGGGCCTGACCGACATGATCAACGAGGGTGTGCGCCGCGGCTACACGCACCCCGACAACGTGCTGCGCGCGTCGATCGTCAGCCCGCCGGAAGGCGGCCGCAAGAACACCAAGGACAACACCCCGGCCGTGATCCACTATGAAGTGGTACCCGGCAACACCGTCGACATCCAGGTCGCGGCCAAGGGCGGCGGCTCGGAGAACAAGTCGAAGTTCGTGATGCTGAACCCGTCGGACTCGATCGTCGACTGGGTGCTGAAGACCGTGCCGACCATGGGCGCCGGCTGGTGCCCGCCGGGCATGCTGGGCATCGGCATCGGCGGCACCGCCGAGAAGGCGATGGTGATGGCCAAGGAATCGCTGATGGAATCCATCGACATCCAGGACATCATCGCGCGCGGCCCGAAGGACTGGGTCGAGGAACTGCGCGTCGAGCTGTACGAGAAGGTCAACGCGCTGGGCATCGGCGCGCAGGGCCTGGGCGGCCTGGCCACCGTGCTCGACGTCAAGATCATGGCCTGCCCGACGCACGCCGCGTCCAAGCCGGTGGCGATGATCCCGAACTGCGCGGCCACCCGCCACGTACACTTCACGCTCGACGGCAGCGGCCCGGCCAGGCTGGAAGCGCCGGACCTGTCGCAATGGCCGAAGGTTGAGTGGGCGCCGAACACCGAGACCTCCAAGCGGGTCGACCTGGACACGCTGACGCCGGAAGAAGTTGCCTCGTGGAAGCCGGGCCAGACCCTGCTGCTCAACGGCAAGATGCTGACCGGCCGCGACGCTGCGCACAAGCGCATCGCCGACATGCTGGCCAAGGGCGAGAAGCTGCCGGTGGACTTCAAGAACCGCGTGATCTACTACGTCGGCCCGGTCGATCCGGTGCGCGACGAAGCCGTCGGCCCCGCCGGCCCCACCACCGCCACGCGCATGGACAAGTTCACCGAGATGATGCTGGCCGAGACCGGCCTGATCTCGATGATCGGCAAGGCCGAGCGCGGCCCGGTGGCGATCGAGGCCATCAAGAAGCACAAGTCGGCCTACCTGATGGCCGTGGGCGGCGCCGCCTACCTGGTGGCCAAGGCGATCAAGCAGGCAAAGGTGGTCGGCTTCGAAGACCTGGGCATGGAAGCGATCTACGAGTTCGAGGTCAAGGACATGCCGGTGACGGTGGCCGTGGACAGCGAAGGCACCTCGGTGCACAAGACCGGCCCGGCGGAATGGCAGGCGAAGATCGGCAAGATTCCGGTTGCCGCGCTGTAATTCGCCGCTTTAACCGACCGCAAGCAGTACTCCCCTCTCCCGCTTGCGGGAGAGGGGTTGGGGGAGAGGGCCGGCCCAGGCAGAGGCGACGGCCTTGACTTCGTCGAGGCTCCCGCCCTCTCCCCCGGCCCCTCTCCCGCCTGGCGGGAGAGGGGAGAAAACCCTCCTACCCCCCACCCCGTGAACCCCGCACCCATCGGCGTCTTCGATTCCGGCCTCGGCGGCCTGTCGGTGCTGCGCGAGATCCGCGCCCTGCTGCCGCACGAGCCGCTGCTGTACCTTGCCGACTCGAAGTACGCGCCCTACGGCGAAAAGCCCGAACGTTTTGTCGAAGCGCGCACGCTGCAGGCCTGCGAGTGGATGATCGGCCAGGGCTGCAAGGCGCTGGTGATCGCCTGCAACACGGCCACCGGCCATGCCGTGGCGTTGCTGCGCGAGCGCCTGCCGGTGCCGATCATCGGCGTCGAACCCGGCCTGAAGCCCGCCGCCGCAGCCAGCCGCAGCAAGGTGGTCGGCGTGCTGGCGACCGCCAATACGCTCAAGAGCGCGAAGTTCGCGCGGCTGCTGGCATCGCTGGAGGGTGAAAGCCGCTTCCTGTGCCAGGCGGGGCTGGGGCTGGTGACGCTGGTCGAGCAAGGCCAGACCGTCGGGCCCGCCGTGCGCGAGCGCCTGGAGGCCTATCTCACGCCGATGCTGGAGGCCGGCGCCGATACCCTGGTGCTGGGCTGCACCCACTACCCCTTTCTGGAAGGCGCGATCCGCGCCATCGCCGGCAACCGGCTGGCGCTGGTCGATACCGGCAGCGCGGTCGCGCGCCGGCTGGCGCGCAAGCTCGATGAGCATGCCCTGGCGGCGCCGCCCGATGCCGCGGGCCATGACCGCTTTGTCTCGACCAAGGACGCCGCGCACCTGCGCGCGATGGTGGCCGCGCTGCTGCAGCGGCAAGTCGATGCGGAAACCGTGGTGATCGAGCCGGCGCCGGCGTTCTGACCGGCGCCCTCGGTGACCCCTTCGGTCAGCGCAGGAAGCCCAGCGGCCGGTGCTCGCGCACCTCGGGCTTGATCGCATGCTCCTGGCGCAGCTGCGCCAGGAATTCATCGGGCGTCAGCGCCTCGCCCAGCAGCACGCACTGGCGCTTGACCGTGGCAAAGTCGCCGGGCGTCAGGCAGTCCATCGCGGCCAGGTCCGCGCGCATGGCGTCGGTCAGGCCGGCGGCGTCGCCGTCGAGCGCCTCGTCGACAAACATCGCCACGCGTTGCGCGGGCTTGAGCGCCAGGAAGCGGATCTTGAACGAGAAGCGGCGCAGCGCGGCCTCGTCGATGCGGTCGAACAGGTTGGTGGTGCAGATAAAGATGCCGTTGAAGCGCTCCATGCCCTGCAGCATCTCGTTGACCTCGGAGATCTCGTAATTGCGCACCGCCTGCTGGCGGCTCTGCATGAAGCTGTCGGCCTCGTCCAGCAGCAGCACCGCGCCGTCCTCTTCCGCGCGCGCGAACATCGCGGCGATCTGCTGCTCGGTCTCGCCCACGTACTTGCTCATCAGGTCCGAGGCGCGCCGGATCATCAGCGGCAGGTCCAGCTCGGCCGCGATATGCTCGGCCAGCGCGGTCTTGCCGGTGCCGGGCGGGCCATAGAAGCACAGCGTGCCGCGCTGGCGCACGCGCAGCGCGTCGACGATCTTGACCACGTCGTAGCGAGTCTCGAGGTGCAGGTTCTCGAGCCGGTAGTGCGTGACCACCGGGCGCGCCTCGGCCTCCGGGCGAAGGCCCATGGCGCGGTCGGCATGTTCGAGCTGGCGCAGGATCAGCGCCTCCACCGGTTCTTTCACCGGGTCTTCCAGATTGGGCCGCGCCAGTTCGACAAAGCGCGCCGCCGACTGCACCTGCGCCGGCGTCAGCGTCTTGCGCGCGGCCAGCCCGGCGATAAACGCATCGCTGACATCGAGCCCGCCCAGGTGCTTGCGGATGATGTTCTCGCGCACCAGCGGCGGCGGGATCTTCAGCTCAAGGTGGAACTGGAAGCGGCGCAGGTAGGCCGGGTCGATCTGCCGGATCGAATTGGAGATCCAGATCACCGGCACCGGGTTCTGCTCCAGCGTCTGGTTGACCCAGGCCTTGCCGTTGACCGACGCGCGCGTGTCCTCCTGGCCGAACAGGCTCATCAGCTCGCGCGCGCTGCCCGGGAACACGTCTTCGACTTCATCGAACAGCAGCGCGGTATGGGCGCGCCCGCGCAGGAACGCCTGCGACACCTGCAGCGAGCGGTAGCGATCCTTGCCCGACAGGCTGTTGCCGTCGCGATCCAGGCAATCGACCTCATACAGCTCGCAGCCGGCCTCGCGCGCCAGCAGCCGCGCGAATTCGGTCTTGCCGGTGCCGGGCGGGCCGTAGATCAGCACGTTGACGCCGCTGGCGTGCTGGCGCGTGGCATTCGCCAGCAGCGCGCGCAGGTAGCGGGCATCGGTCTCCACATGCGGATAGTCGGCGGTGGTCAGCGTGGGCGGCGCGGCCGGGCGGGTGAAGACCGCCATCATCTCGGCCTCGTTGGCGTAGTTGCCGAGCAGCACGTGCAGCAGCCGGTCCGACAGCCGCATCAGGTCGCCCAGGTCGGTCACGCTGTTTTCCGGCAGCGGCTGCTCGATCAGGTTGAGCGTCTCCAGCCGCGAGCCGGGCCGCAGCGACGCCGCCACGTCGGCCGCGCCGGCGCCGGTCAGGCCGGCCAGGATCTGGAACGCCTCCTGGCTGTGCGCCACCTTGCAGTCGACCATCACCGCGCGCAGGTCGCGCTTGTACTTGGCCAGCGCGGCATACAGCAGCAGCTTGCGCTCATGGTCGGGCAGGTCCAGCACGTGGCTGAGCATGTCGATATTGCGCACCAGCAGCACGCGCTCGCCCTCGAGCCGCTGGGCAATGGCCGCGGCCGACGCGTCGAACACGGCAAACATATCCTTGGCGTGGTGCTTGACGTACTCGTCGAGGTAATAGAACAGCGCGCTTTCGTCGAAGGCGCTGTTCCACTGGCCGTGGCGGTCGAGGAATTCTTCGGGGGTCAGGCGCGCCGCGCCCTTCCAGGCGGGCATGTCGGCGCAGCGCGCGGCGAGGAAGCGCTGCACCCGCAGCACCACGCCGTACGGCCACACCATCTCCTGCGCGCTGACGGTCAGGACATCGTTGATATTGCTGCGCAGGTTGAAGCGCGGGCCCAGCGCGCAGACCACGCGCAACGCGAACTGCGCGCACATCCAGTCCAGCGCCGAGCTGGACGATGCGCCGGGCATGGAGCGCAGCAGCGTCGATCGGTCATCTTCAGCAAAACGTGTGAAGTCCATGAACGGGTCCCCGAGCGCGCGATGCGCAATGGCGGGCCGCGACAGGCGCACCGCCACGTCTGCAGTGTCTTTCTATGCTAGCGCGCTTTCCCGCCCCGCGGGCGCGCCCGTGCGCCGCCGGCGCCGGCCAGAGTGGCCTGGGGCACCGAGGCGCGGTACGGTGCGGCGCGGTGCGATGGCGTGCCAGCGCGCTTGACTCAACTGTATTGGCCCCTCCCGATTTGCTGCCGGGACTTGCCGGTATAACGCGCGCGGGCGGAAAATTCCAGTTGCGACGCACAAATCACAACAAATAAGAATCATTATCGTTTATACTCAGCAGCTGACACGCTGCCCCAGAGTGGCGCTCCCACGGCAACCCAGTTGAAGGAGCGTTTATCATGGAATTGCTGCTTAGCCTGCTGGTCGGTTGCGGCATCTCGCTGATCCTGTTCTACCGCAAGTGACGGCGCACGGCCGCCGAGGTGTCGCCGCCGGCAGACTTTTGTTGTTGACACATGTTCGACCAACGCTTCTTAAAGATTACGCTCGCCGTGCTGCTGTTCCACGCCGGCCTGCTTTACCTGATCCAGAGCGGCCTGGCCCGCAAGCTCACCGAGGCCGTGATCGCGCCGGAAATCATCGCGCGCATCATTCCGCTCGAGCCGCCCAAGCAGGAGGCCCCACCGGAGCCGCCCAAGCCTAAGCCCAAGCAGGAAACCCCGCCCAAGCAGGTCAAGGTGACCACGCCCAAGCCGACACCGCCGCAGCCCAAGCCGGCGCCGCAGCCGGTCGCCGACCTGCCGCCGACGCCTTCGGCGCCTGAAGCGCCGCCGGCCCCGCCGGCGCCTCCGGCACCGCCCGAGCCCGCTCCGGCGCCGGTATCGGCCGCGCCGCGTGCCGTCGGCATCGGCGAGATCCAGTGCACGCCGCCGCAACCGAAGTATCCTTCCCAGTCGCGCCGCATGGGCGAGACCGGCAAGACCGTGGTGCGGCTGACCACCGATGAAAGCGGCAAGGTCGTGAAGACCGCCGTGGTGTCGTCGAGCGGCTCGTCGCGCCTTGACCAGGCCGCGGTCGAAGCCGTGCAGGCCATGCGCTGCAAGCCCTATATGGACAACGGCCGCGCCGTCGCCGTCACGGCGCAGCAGCCGATCGGCTTCGAGCTGAACTGACCGCCCCCCGATTTCCGATCTCTGATCTGACCTAAACCAAGCGAACTCACCAGGAAACCAACACATGCAGGACCTCGGACTCACCCACCTCTGGTCGCAAGGCGACTTCGTCATGCGTGCGACCGCCATCATTCTGCTGATCATGTCGCTCGCCTCATGGATCGTGATCCTGACCAAGGCGTGGGATCTGGTGCGCCTGAAGAAGATGGCGCAAGGCGCGGAAAAGCGCTTCTGGCACTCGGACGATTTCGACCACGCGCTGGAAACCCTGGGCGCCGGCGATTCCAACCCGTTCCGCACGCTCGCCATCGCCGGCAAGGAAGCCGCCCAGCACCACCGCGCCAGCCAGCCGCAGCTGCACGACGTGATGGATATCTCCGACTGGCTGACCCGCTCGCTGAAGAGCTCCATCGATGAATCGGTGGCGCGCATGCAGTCGGGCCTGGCCGTGCTGGCCTCGGTGGGCTCGACCGCCCCGTTCGTCGGCCTGTTCGGCACCGTGTGGGGCATCTACCACGCGCTGATCGGCATCGGCGCCTCGGGCGTGCCGACCATCGACAAGGTTGCCGGCCCGGTGGGCGAGGCGCTGATCATGACCGCCTTCGGCCTGGCCGTGGCAATCCCCGCCGTGCTGGGCTATAACGCCCTCACCCGCGGCAACAAGTCGGTGATCTCGAAGCTCAACCGCTTTGCCCACGACCTGCACGCCTACTTCGTCACCGGTGCTCGCGTGCGCCCCACCGGCGCCCGCGCCGAGGACGGCACCGTGCGCCTGGCCACGGCCCAGCGCTAAACCGCTAGCAAGGAAGTCATCATGGCATTCGGCACTCTCGAAGGGGACGACGACGAGGTGATGAGCGAAATCAACATGACGCCGCTGGTCGACGTCATGCTGGTGCTGCTGATCATCTTCATCATCACCATCCCCGTGATCAACCACGCGGTGAAGATCGACCTGCCGCGCGCCACCAACACGCCGAACGACCCCAAGCCGCAGAACATCAACGTCTCGATCGACGCTAGCGGCAAGGTCTTCTGGAATCAGGTGGAAGTGGACCAGGCCACGCTGGAAAGCAATATCGCGCTGGCCGCGCAGCAGCAGCCGCAGCCTGAGCTGCACCTGCGTGCCGACCGCGAGGTGCGCTACGAGCGCGTGGCCGAGGTCATGGCCGCCGCGCAGCATGGCGGCCTGGGCAAGATCGGCTTCATCACCGAACCCAAGCAGTAAGCCGGCGCCTGCCGGCGCTTCCGGGAACGACAAAGGGCACCTTCGGGTGCCCTTTTTGTCATGGTGCCGCCCAGCTTGCACAGGGGCGCCTTTTTGTGCCGCAGCGCCGCCCGTAGCCGTTGCCTGAATCTTAGCGGAAGACTATTGTAATGATAACAATTCTCATTTAATATCCATTCATTGACTGCGCCAGGCGTGGCATCGCCGCCCCGGATCGCACTCCCCTTACCCTCCTATTGCAGAACGGAGCCAGATCATGAGCACCCTTTCCCTGCCGCTGTCGCAACCCCGTGAAGTCACCCGCCGCCGCCTGTCGCTGCGCCGCGTGGACGTGGCCGCTCAGCCGCGCCGGGACGCCGGCGCCAAGACCGCCCCGTCGGCGATCGCCTCGGTCAAGTCCGCCGTGGCCGCCCTGCCCGCGCGCCTGGAAGCGCTGGTGCGCGACAGCCTGAGCTCCGCACCCGCCGGCGAGCCGGTGGCGCTGGAAGCCATCATGCGCGGCGCCAGCACGCTGCCGATCCTGCACAACGGCGAGGTCTACACGCTGCGCGTGACGCGCTATGGGAAGCTGATACTGACCAAATGATGCAGCCCCACGGCGATTCCGCAGGGAGACAGCCAGGGGGAAGCCATTCGAAACCCGCGCCAGGCGCGGGCGCCACGAACGTGGCCGTAAAGACTTTTGTGGGGACCACCTCGGAACGAGGTGTTGGGCAGTAGCCAGGTATGCGCGCCGCAGACGGGAGTCAGACCCCACGCCAGGCCGGCCGTACCCAGCCATGCCCTCTTTTATGCCGCCCCGCAGGCCGTGCCTGCGGGGCTTTTTCATGCGCCTTACAGGCCCAGCGCGGCGATGCCGGCACGCGCGACCTGCGCGTCCTCGGTCGACTTCACGCCCGACACGCCGACGGCGCCAACCACCTGCTCGTTGCAGACGATGGGCACGCCGCCCTCCAGCATGCCCTGCAGCACCGGCGCCGTCATGAACGAGTAGCGGCCGTTGTTGATCATGTCTTCGTAGACCTTCGACTCACGGCGGCCCAGCGCCGAGGTACGGGCCTTTTCGCCGGCGATATAGGCCGAGATCGGCGCGGCGCCGTCCAGGCGCTGCATGGCCAGCATATGGCCGCCGTCGTCGACCACGACGATCGACACGGCCCAGTGATGGTTCTTTGCCTCGGTTTCCGCTGCGGCCATGATCTTCTTCACATCGTCTGCCGTCAGAACCGTCTTTTGCTGCATGCCACTCTCCTGGTCATTGATTTGGATTGAGGCCGAAGTATAGCGCCGCACCTGCGCCACCGTCATGGCAGCCGCCCTGCCGTGCCGTGCCCACCGTGCGCGCCACGGCAAAATGGCCCGCGAGCGGGCCATTCGTCATGCGATCACTGCAGCGGTGCGGTCAGGCGCCGTCGGTGAAGGGATCGGGCTTGCCCAGGCGGGCGCCGTCGGTGTACGGGTCGGTCTTGCCGACACGCGCGCCATCGGTGAACGGATCCGGCTTGCCGACCTTGGCGCCATCGGTGTACGGGTCGACTGCGCCGACCTTGGCGCCGTCGAGATACGGGTCAACCTTGCCGACCGCGGCGAACGATGCGGTGGACGCAGTGCCCAGGAACGCCAGTGCGGCGGCGGCAATCACGGCTTGTTTGATCTTCATGAGATTCCCCTTGCTTCTTGGTTGGTCACGGCATCGCACGCCAGATGAACCAGCGTCATCGCGATGTCACATAAGTAGTTTAGGGAAAACCCTTACGATGATGCAGGTGATGCTTTGAGCAGTCCGTTCAAATATTTTGACCTCGATCAAATTGCGCCAGTCGACCCGGAACCAGCCCGGCACCGCTATGTCGCAATGCAGCGCCAAAAGGAAAAGGGCCCGCAATCGGGCCCTTTCTTCAGGACAAGCTGGATCGTAGAACGCGCTTAATCGCGCCACCTGCCGTGACCATGACCATGCCCGTGGCCATGGCCGCGGTGATAGCCCGGCGGTCCATAGTAGCCGCGGTGGCCGCCGTAATAGCGCGGCGGACCGTAATAGCCAGGACCGTAGTAGACCGGGCGCGGGCGAACCACCACCGGCGGCGGACCGTAATAGACCGGAGCCGGCGCCACCACGACGGGCGGTGGGCCATAATAGGCCGGAGCGGGCGGATAATACGCCGGCGCACCGATCACCACGCCCGGAACGCCGACGGACACGCCAACGCTGACATGGGCCATGGCTGCGCCAGACGCCAACCCGGCGGCAATACCGAATGCTGCAAGCCACCAACGTTTCATATCCGCCTCTCAAAGTGGGATTTCTCGTAACTGGTATTGTAGGGGTTCGGAAATTTCCAGGTGCAACGGCGCACACGACATTGTTACCAGCCGTAACAGTGTCGTCACTTTTCACCCGAGGCTGGTCTGAGGTGTCGGCGCGCTCGCGGCCTGCCCTTTCGTCCTAGCCGCAGCTTGCATCCGGGATGCGGAGCCACCACAATATCGGGCTTGCCGCGCGCTGCAGCGACCGGAGCCAGTCGGCGCCAACCGGAAACAGACGCAGCGCTCGCGCCCGAGTGGTGAAATCGGTAGACACAAGGGACTTGAAAATTTGAGCCTTCGGGGGGAAACGCCCGAAGTGACGCCCGTCAAAGTCGGCGAACGCCCTGGATGCATGGCATCCGAGCCAACGCCGAGCCAAGCCCAACCGTATGGCTGGGAAGGTGTAGAGAGCAGACGGCGGGCACCTACGGCCGCGAGGCTATGGTGAAGGCGTGCTCCAGCCCACGAACAGCGCCCGCGCTGGCGGCGAAAGCCGAAGTGGGAAGAAAATCCCTCGCCGCAAGGCGTGCCGGTTCGATTCCGGCCTCGGGCACCAATCCACGGTTGCCGCCGTTTGCGTGGCGGCGACCAAGACAAAAAGGGGGCCAACGCCCCCTTTTTAACTTGGCTGCTGACTGCGCCGTCACGCCATGGCGTAGCACATCAGCGCCCCCACCCCCATCAGGAACACGAACAGCACCCCGGCCAGCGCCAGCGGCTTGCGGCCGGCGCGCACCAGGTCGCCGATGCGGGTGTGCAGGCCGATCGCCAGCATCGCGCAGGCCAGCAGCCAGTTGTCCAGCGCAATCAGCGGCGCCTTCCAGGCAGCGGGCACGGCCCCGGCCGAGTTCACCGCCATCACCGCGACAAAGCCCACCGCGAACCACGGCACCGATTTCATGATGCCGCGCAGGCGCCCGGCGCCGGCACCGGACTGGGCCGCTTGCGACCCACCCTGCGGCCACAGCGCCATCACCAGCAGCAGCGGGCCCAGGGCCAGCACGCGCACCATCTTGGCCACCACAGCGGCGTCGGCGGTCGGTTCGCTGACCATCTTGCCGGCGGCGATCACCTGCGCCACCTCGTGCAGCGTCGCCCCGGTGAAGATGCCGAACATGCGCTCGCTGATGGCCCAGTGCCAGTGGCCGGTGGCCAGTTCGTACAGGTAGGGATAGAGCAGCATGCCGACGGTACCGAACAGCACCACCGTCGCCACCGCCACGGCGGTCTGCTTGTCGTCGGTGCGCACCACCGACGACACCGCGATGGCCGCGGCCGCGCCGCAGATGGCGCTGCCGGAACTGACCAGGATCGCCTCGCGGCGGCTCAGGCCGAAGAAACTTGTGCCGACCCAGGTGCCGAACAGCAGCGTGGCGACCAGCATGGTCAGCGGCACGGCGATGCCGGGGAGGCCGAGCGCGACGATCGAGGCGAAGGTCAGGCGCAGCCCGTACAACGCCACGCCCAGCCGCAGCAGGTAGTGCCGCGCCACTTGCATGCCGGGAGCCAGTGGCGCCAGCCAATGGCGCGGCAGCGTATTGGCCGCGACCATGCCGGCGCACATGGCCAGCGTCAGCGCGCTGAGTCCGTAGCGCGATACCGCCGGATGCTCGGCCAGCGCAATCGCCAGCCAGGCGATGCCGCCCAGCGGGAGCAGCGTCAGCAGGCGCTGCGACCAGGGCGGCGGCAAGGCCGCCGCGGCGGCTGGCGCGGTGACCGGAGTGGTGCGGGGGCTGGAGACGGAAGACATGGCAAGCTCGGGTTGGTGTGCTTTAGTGACTCCAGCGTAATGGCGCGCACCTAACCCGTAAAACGGGTAATATCGTTATGCGTTATTGATATTTTCGATATGGACCTCCACCCCCACCCGCCAGCCGCCCCGCGGCCGGAGCAGCGCCCGCTGCGCCTGACGCTGCGCCAGTTGTCCGTGTTCGTGGCAGTGGCCCAGCATGGCAGCACCATGGCGGCGGCTCAGGCGCTGGCAATGTCGCAGTCCGCGGTCAGCGCATCGCTGGCCGAACTCGAGCGCGCGTTGGAAAGCCCGCTGTTCGACCGCATTGCGCGCCGCCTCAGCATCAACGAGACCGGTCGGCAATTTTTTCCGCGCGCGCTGTCGCTGCTGGACCAGGCGCAAGAGCTGGAGCGCTTTGCCGGCCAGACCGGGGTCCAGTTGCGCATCGCCGCCAGCAACACCATCGGCAGCTATATGCTGCCGCCGCTGCTGGCGGGTTTCCGCCACTCGCGCAGCGGGCCATGCACGCTCGACCTGCGCATCGGCAACACCCGCGAGGTGCTGCAGTCGCTGTTGCAGTTCGAAGCCGATATCGGCCTGGTCGAGGGCGCCAGCCATGAACGCGACCTGCGCAGCGTGCGCTGGTGCGACGACGAGATGGTGGTGATCGTCGGCCCATCCCATCCGCTTGCCTCGGCACCCCATGACCTGGTGGCCCTGCGCGATGCCGAATGGATCGTGCGCGAGCCCGGCTCGGGCACGCGCGAGGTGATCGAGGAGCGGCTGGTGCCGCTACTGGGAGAACTGCGCTTCGCGCTGGAGCTGGGCAATGCCGAGGCCATCAAGCGCGCGGTGATGAGCGGCTTTGGCGTCAGCTGCCTGTCGCTGCACGTGGTGCGCGACGAACTCGAGCGCGGCACGCTGGTGGCGATCCGCGACGGCCTGCCGCGCATCGTGCGGCCGCTGCAGCTGGTGGTGCACCAGGACAAGTTCCCGACCCAGGGCCTGCTGGCGTTCACCGAATACCTGCGCACCATGGCGCCGCGCATCGGCGCCTGAAGGACGCCCCTTGGAAAACCCCTCAGGCCGGCTGGGGGTCCGCGCCGCGGCTGCGGCGCGCGGTGTACAGGTCGAGCATGTGGAACAGCACGGGATTGAGCATGATCGACAGCAGCGCGCCGGCCAGGATCAGCGCCTGGCCGCGCTCCGGCAGGATCTTCAGATAGACGCCCAGGCTGGCGAGGATGAACGAGAACTCGCCGATCTGCGCCAGGCTGACGGCAATGGTCATGCCGGTCTGCCCCGAATGCCCGAAGGCGCGCACGATGCCGAGCGCCGCCAGCGACTTGCCGACCACGATGATAAACACCGTCGCCAGCACGCCCCAGGGGTCGTTCACCAGCACCATCGGGTCGAACAGCATGCCCACCGAAACGAAGAACAGCACGGCGAAGGCGTCGCGCAGGGGCAGCGATTCCTCGGCCGCGCGATGGCTGAATTCGGATTCCGCCAGCACCATGCCCGCGAAGAAGGCGCCCAGCGCAAACGACACGCCGAACAGCGCATAGGCGCCATAGGCCACGCCCAGCGCCGTCGCCAGCACGCCCAGGCGGAACATCTCGCGGTTGCCGGTCCAGACGATGCGCTCGAGCATCCACGGGATAAAGCGGCGGCCGATCACCAGCATCACCGCGACAAAGGCCGCGACCTTGCCCAGCGTGGCGAAGATCGCCAGCACCACCTCGCCCGTGCCCGGGCCGGCGTCGCCGGCAGCCGCGTCCGCGCCGGCCAGCAGGCCCGCCATCGCCGGCAGCAGCACCAGCGCCAGCACCATCGCCAGGTCTTCGACAATCAGCCAGCCGACGGCGATGCGCCCCTGCGGCGATTCAACCAGGTCGCGCTCCTGCAGCGCCTTGAGCAGCACCACGGTGCTGGCCACCGACAGCGCCAGCCCGTACACCAGCCCCTGCCCCCACGACCAGCCGAAGCCCCACGACACCAGCATGCCCATCAGCGTGGCGATGCCTATCTGCACCACCGCGCCCGGAATGGCGATGCGCTTGACCGCCATCAGGTCCTTGATCGAGAAGTGCAGGCCCACGCCGAACATCAGCAGGATCACGCCCAGCTCGGCCAGTTCCGGCGCCAGCGCCTGGTCGGCGGTGTAGCCGGGGGTATGCGGCCCCACCACGATGCCCGCGCACAGGTAGCCGATCAACGGCGGCAGGCGCAGCCGGCTGGCGACCGCGCCAAGGATAAAGGCCAGGACGATACCGCCGACGATGGTACTGATAAGCGGGGTGGCGTGATGCATGCGTGCGGGGTTCCTCGTGTCAGGGCTGAACGGCTAACCCGCTCCCTTGCCCTGGCGAGTGGCACAGCGCATCCGGCGCGCACCAGCGGTCAGCGCGGGACAGTCGCCGCAACCCTCGGCAGCAGCATCGGAACGGGGAAGAACGGGAAATGCCGCAGCGGCCCCGGACACGCCGGCGGCGCGTCACGGATCGGGGATGGCGATTGACATGCTGCCCCGCGAGCCAAGCCGCGGAGCCCCCCGAAAAGCGTACGACAGGAGTAATGTAACATGCCCGCCACGTCGGGGCGGCGCAGCCGGGCCATGAAAGCGGCCCGGGAAAACAAAAACGGCGCCAAGAGGCGCCGTTCTGCTTGCAACTGGAGGCGGAGGTCGGAATCGAACCGGCGTACACGGCTTTGCAGGCCGCTGCATAACCACTCTGCCACCCCGCCAGGTGACGTGCTGCTGGATTGTATCCGCATTCAGCCGCGGCCGCCGCGGCGCGGCGATTCAACCCAAACAAAAAGGGAAGCGTGGCTTCCCTTTGGGGATTGGAGCGGGAGACGAGTCTCGAACTCGCGACCTCAACCTTGGCAAGGTTGCGCTCTACCAACTGAGCTACTCCCGCATACAACTTTGACTGCCAGCCCCGCACCGCGATGACCACGCTGCCGGACCTGATTTGACCTGGAGCGGGAGACGAGTCTCGAACTCGCGACCTCAACCTTGGCAAGGTTGCGCTCTACCAACTGAGCTACTCCCGCAGGGCACTGCTGAAATCGAATCAAGGTGTTTTATGCCGCAAAACGCCGATATTTCACAACATCTTGCGCCAAACCCACCTTATCTCGCTGCTTTCGTTTGCGTCGTCAGCAACGAGAATGAGATTATGCAAAGAACTACCCTCCCCGTCAACCACTTTTTCGATTTTCTTTTCATTTGGGCGCCCCTGCGCGCGCCACCACGTTGCTGCGCTCGCGGATCTGCGGCCACGCCAGCTTCATGTAGTAAATCATCGACCACAGCGTCAGCACCGCCGCCACGTAGATCATCCAGGTGCCGAGCAAATGGGCATCGAAGCCGAACAGCCGGTCGCTGAACAACAGCAGCGGAATCGCCACCATCTGCACGGTGGTCTTGAGCTTGCCGAGGAAATTCACCGCGACGCTCTTGGAGGCGCCGATCTGCGCCATCCACTCGCGCAGCGCCGAAATGGTGATCTCGCGCCCGATGATGACCAGCGCGATCAGGTCGGTGACCCGGTCCAGCGCCAGCAGCGACAGCAGCGCCGCGGTCACCATCAGCTTGTCGGCAACCGGGTCCAGGAACGCGCCGAACGACGAGGTCTGGTTCCAGCGCCGCGCGAGGAAGCCGTCCAGCCAGTCCGTCACCGCGGCGATGATGAAAAACGCCGCCGCGGTCAGGTTCTTGGTGTGCATCGGCAGCCAGGCGTCGGGCAGGTAGAAGACCCCTACCACCAGTGGAATCATGGCGACGCGAAGCCAGGTCAGCAGGATCGGGATATTGAAGGGCATGGAACTCGGACGGCGGGGGGACGGTAACCAATCCTGCGATTGTCGCCGATTTCGGGGCCAATCGAGCATTTCCGGCGATTGGCGTGCCGGCCCGCCGCCGACCGGGGCCGGCGCACTCAGTGCAGTTGCCGGTAGATTTCCTCGGCAAGCCCGCGCGAAATGCCCTCGACGCTGGCCAGTTCGTCGACGCTCGCGGCCATCACGCCGCGCAGGCCGCCGAAGCGGGTCAGCAGCTTCTGGCGCCGGCGCGCGCCGATGCCCTCGATCTCTTCCAGGCGCGAGGTGGTGCGCGCCTTGGCGCGGCGCGCGCGCATGCCGGTGATGGCAAAGCGGTGCGCCTCGTCGCGGATCTGCGCCACCAGCATCAGCGCCGCACTGCCCTGGCCCAGTTCCAGCGCGGGGCGGCCATCGGCAAACACCAGCGTCTCCAGTCCCACCTTGCGGCCCTCGCCCTTGGCCACGCCGACCAGCAGGCCGATATCCAGGCCCAGCTCCTCGAACACCTGCCGCGCCACCTCGACCTGGCCCTTGCCGCCGTCGATCAGCACGATCTGCGGCACCAGTGCCGCGGCTTCGCTGCCGCCCTCCATGCCACCTTCCGTGCCGCCGCCTTCCTGGATCTGCTCGACCAGCTTCTGGTAGCGCCGCGTCAGCACCTGCCGCATCGCCGCGTAGTCGTCGCCGGGGATGATGTCCTGGATGTTATAGCGCCGGTATTCGCTGTTCTGCATGTCGTGGTGGTGGTACACCACGCACGACGCCTGCGTGGCCTCGCCGGCGGTATGGCTGATGTCGAAGCACTCGACGCGCAGCAGCGCCAGGTCTTCCAGGTCCAGCCCGATGGTTTCCGCCAGTGCGCGCGTGCGCGCTTCCTGGCTGCCCTGCTCGGCCAGGCGGCGCGACAGCGCCAGCGCCGCGCCCTGCTGCGCCATCTCCAGCCAGATCTTGCGCTGGCCCTGCGGCTGGCGCACCAGCGTGACCTTGCGCCCGGCGTGCAGCGCCAGCGCCTCCAGCACCGCGCCGTCGTCCGGCACATGGCTGACCACGACGATGGGCGGCGCCGGCTGCTCCAGGTAGTGCTGCACCATGAAGGCCGACAGCACGCGCGTGGCGATGCGGTCCACCGTCAGTGGCAACGCGGCGGCCCCGGCGCCGGGCTCGTCGGTCCCCTCGTCGACGCCATCCTCGGCGCGCTCGTCGGCGTCCTCGACGATCATCGCCGCTTCATCCGCATGGGCCGGGAAGTAGGCCTTGTCGCCCAGGTGGCGCCCGCCGCGCACCATCGCCAGGTTGACGCAGGCGCGTCCACCCTCGACCGCGACGGCCAGCACGTCGATGTCGCGCGCCTGCCCGCCCACCTCTTCCACCGCCTGGCGCTTGAGCACGGTCGACAGCGCCGCGATCTGGTCGCGCACCGCCGCCGCCTGCTCGAATTCCAGCCGCTCGGCGTGCTGCTCCATCTTGCCCTGCAGGCCCTCCAGCACCTCGCTCTGGCGGCCTTGCAGGAAGCGCGCCGCGTTGGCGACATCGCGTGCGTAGTCGTCCTCGCTGATGGCGTTGACGCATGGCCCGGTGCAGCGGTGGATCTGGTGCAGCAGGCACGGCCGCGTGCGGTTGTTGAAGACCGTGTCCTCGCAGGTGCGCAGCTGGAACACCTTCTGCAGGATCTGCATGCTCTCGCGCACCGCATAGGCGCTGGGGAACGGGCCGAAGTACTGGTGCTTGCGGTCGGTGGCGCCGCGGTAGTACGCCATGCGCGGGAAGCGGTGCCCGGTCAGCTTCAGGAACGGGTACGACTTGTCGTCGCGGAACAGGATGTTGTAGCGCGGCGCCAGCGCCTTGATCAGGTTGTTCTCGAGCAGCAGCGCTTCGGCTTCGGTGCGCACCACCGTGGTCTCGATGCGCGCGATGCGCGATACCATCATCGCAATGCGCGGCGACAGCTGGGTCTTGTTGAAGTAGCTCGCCACCCGCTTCTTCAGGTCGCGCGCCTTGCCCACGTAGAGCACGTTGCCGTTCGCGTCGAAATAGCGGTAGACACCCGGCAAGCCGGGCAGGCGCGAGATGACAGGGCGCGCGTCGAAGGGCTCGGCCGGAGCCTCGGCCAGGGCTTCAGCGGGCGCTTGAGCCGGCGTTTCAGCCTGCGTTTCCGCTGGCGCAGCGGGCATCTCGGCGTGCGCCTCGGCCGGTACCTCGTCGGCGGGTTTCGGGGAATCGGATTGCTGGTCTGACATGTGGGGACGGTGACCGCTGCGGACCGGCGCGCGTCAATGCCGCGCGGCCTCTAAAATCGCAAGTTTAGAGCAATTCAACGGCGCGTCCCGCCGACCACCACCTCTCATGCCTATCCGTTCCTGGGACATCTTCTGCACCGTGATCGACAACTTCGGCGACATCGGCGTCTGCTGGCGGCTGGCCCGCCAGCTGGCGCAGGAGCACGGGCACGCGGTGCGGCTGTGGGTCGATGACCTGGCCAGCTTCGCGCGGCTGGCGCCGGAGCTCGACACAGCCGCCGCGGTCCAGCACCTCGCCGGGGTGGAAATCCGCCCCTGGCATCCGGCCGCCGCGGCCGCGGAAGCGGACAGCAAAGCGGACGGCACCGCCGGCGCAATGCCGCACGATGCCGTCATCGAAGCCTTCGCCTGCCACCTGCCGCCGGCGTTCCTCGAGCGCATGGCGGCGCGCGCGCCCAAACCCGCGTGGCTCAACCTGGAGTACCTGAGCGCCGAAGCGTGGGTGCGCGAACATCATGCGATGCCCTCGCCCCATCCGCGCCTGCCGCTGGTCAAGCACTTCTTCTTTCCCGGCTTCGAACCGGGCACCGGCGGGCTGCTGCGTGAATCGATGCTGGGCGCGCAGCGTGCCGCGTTCCTCGACGGCGCGGCGGCGCAGGCATCACTGTGGCACCGGCTGGGCGTGACGCCGCTGACCGATGCGCTGCGCGTGAGCCTGTTCGCCTACCGCAACCCCGTGCTGCCGGCGCTGCTGGAGCAATGGCGTGACGGCAGCGAGGCCGTCCATTGCCTGGTGCCGGCCGGCCTGGCGGCCCGGCAAGTGGCGGAGTGGCTCGGCGCCCCGCTGGAGCCGCACCGGCCGGTCGCGCGCGGCAGCCTGTGCGTGCAGGCGATTCCCTTCGTGCGGCAGGAACACTATGACGAACTGCTGTGGGCCTGCGACCTCAATTTCGTGCGCGGCGAGGACTCCTTCGTGCGCGCGCAGTGGGCGGCGCGGCCGCTGGTCTGGCACATCTATCCTCAGGACGACGAGGCCCACCGGGTCAAACTCGATGCCTGGCTGGACCTTTTCGCGCAGAGCGGCGTGGCACCGGACGCGGCGGCTGCGCTCGCCAATTTCTGGCACGCCTGGAACGGCTACGGCAATGCGCCCGATTGGCCACGCCTGCGGGCGCAGCTCCCGGCACTTGCGGCGATCGCGCCGCGTTGGGAGCGGCGCTTGCAGCATCCAGGCGATCTTGCCGCCAACCTGGTGGCGTTTTGCGAAAATCAGGTAAAATAACCGGTTGATCCAAATGGCGACCGGGCCGGAGAACCAGGGTCTTGCCGGGCGTGAACCACCACGCAGGCAATGGCCTAAAGCAAGCTGGGCACGGGGTCGCGAGCGCGTGGATCCGGGCTCTCGCGGGCTTACCGCGGGCACGCCGGCAGCGCGCCTTCGCCATTCCAAATTCCTAGACTTTATTTTTCAGGAAATCAGTTCAGATGAAAATCGCACAGGAACTCCGCGTCGGTAACGTGTTCATGATCGGCGGCGATCCGATGGTCGTGCAGAAGGCCGAGTACAACAAGTCGGGCCGCAACGCCGCTGTGGTCAAGATGAAGTACAAGAACCTGCTGACGGACGCACCGGGCGAGTCGGTGTTCAAGGCCGACGACAAGTTCGAAGTGGTGGTGCTCGAGCGCCGCGAATGCACCTACTCGTACTTCGCTGACCCGATGTACGTGTTCATGGACGCCGACTACAACCAGTACGAAGTCGAGAAGGACAGCATGGGTGACTCGCTGAACTACCTCGAGGACGGCATGAACGTTGAAGTCGTGTTCTACAACGACAAGGCCATCTCGGTCGAAATGCCGACCACGCTGGTCCGCGAAATCGTCTACACCGAGCCGGCCGTCAAGGGCGACACCTCGTCGGGCAAGGTGCTCAAGGGCGCCAAGATCAACACCGGCTTCGAGCTGCAAGTGCCGCTGTTCTGCAACATTGGCGACAAGATCGAAATCGACACCCGCACTGGCGAATACCGCAGCCGCGCCAACTAAGGCGCTGGTCTGGCCCCGCTTCAACGCGGGGCGCGCAATAAAAAATGGCAGCCTCGGCTGCCATTTTTGTTTGCGCACGACGCGCGCCGCACGCGTTCAGGCGATCAGCTCATGCTCCTTCAGCGTGCGCAGCGCGGCGCGGTATTCGCCCTCCTGCTGCAGCTTGTTCCAGTCCAGCGGCTTGCGGCGCGCGAACAGCTTGCGGATGCGGCGCTGCGAGGGCTTGCCGATCTCGACGTCGAGCTCGCTCAGCAACTGGTCGGCGCGCTCCGGGTGGTTGCAAATCAGCACCATGTCGCAGCCCGCGGCCAGCGCGGCGCGCGCGGCCTCGGTGACGGTGCCGGCGACGCTGGCGCCTTCCATGCTCAGGTCGTCGCTGAAGATCACGCCCTCGAAGCCCAGCTGCGCGCGCAGCACGTCCTGCAGCCAGTAGCGCGAGAAGCCGGCCGGGCTGGGATCGACCTTGGGATAGATCACGTGCGCCGGCATCACCGACGACAGCGACAGGCCCAGCCATTCATACGGGCGCGCGTCCTGGCCCAGGATCTGGTCAAGCGTGCGTTCGTCGACCGGGATCGCCACGTGCGAATCCGCCTCGACGTAGCCGTGGCCGGGAAAGTGCTTGCCGCAGTTGCTCATGCCCGCGAGCAGCAGGCCATGGTTGAGGTGGCCGGCCAGCATCGACACCACGCGCGGGTCGGCGTGGAAGGCGCGGTCGCCGATCACGGCGCTGCGGCCGTAGTCGAGGTCCAGCACCGGGGTGAAGCTCAGGTCGATATCGCAGGCGCGCAGCTCGGCGGCCAGCACGTAGCCGCACGCGACCGCCGCCTTGGTCGCGGCCAGCACGTCGCGTTCCCACAGTTCGCCCAGGCGGTGCATCGCCGGCAGGTGGGTAAAGCCGTCGGTCTTGCAGCGCTGCACGCGACCGCCTTCATGGTCGATGCAGATCAGCACGTCGTCGCGCACCGCGCGGATCGCGCGGGTCAGTGCCTGCAGCTGCGCGCGCGACTCGAAATTGCGCGCGAACAGGATCACGCCGCCGGTGAGCGGATGCGCGATGCGGCGCGCGTCTTCCGCGTCGAGCTGCTTGCCGACGACATCGAGGACCACCGGGCCCGGCCGCTTGCCGGAATTCTTCTTGGACATGGAAGGGGTTGGGTTCACAAGGCTGTAGGTTGAGACGCCGCCGCGCCGCTGCGCTCGGCAATGGCGAAGGCGACTGCGTAATCATGTTCGTCACTGACACTGACCCGCACGACCAGCCCGCGTTCCGCCAGCCATGCAGCCAGTTCGCCATGGCACACCGCGGTGGGCTCGCCGGACGGAAGGTTCATCAGCTCCATCGCGCGCCACGTCATCGGCCAGCGCATGCCCAGGCCGATCGCCTTGGAGAACGCCTCCTTGGCGGCGAAGCGCGTCGCCAGGAACGCCAGGCCGCGCTTTTCCGAACGCGCCTTGCGCGCATGGTACTTGGCCAGCTCGTCGGGGCCCAGCACCTTTTCGGCGAAACGGCCGTTGGTGCGCGTCATCACGCCCTGCACGCGCGCGATCTGGATGATGTCGGTGCCGATGCCGTAAATCACGCCGGGGTGCTCGCGGCAGGATATTGCGTGCCGAGGCGCGCGGCCACCATGATCGCCTTCATCTCGCGCACCGCGTTCTCCCAGCCCGCGAATACCGCATGCGCGACGATGGCGTGGCCGATGTTCAGCTCCTTGATGCCCGGCAGCGCCGCGATCGGCTGCACGTTGGTGTAGTGCAGCCCGTGGCCGGCATTGACTACCAGGCCGTGCTTCTGCCCGGCATCGGCGCCGTCGGCGATGCGGCGGAACTCGGTTGCCTGCCCGTCAGCGGTATGCGCGTCGGCATAGCGGCCGGTGTGCAGCTCGATCACGGGCGCGCCGCAGGCCGCGGCCGCGGCGATCTGGTCCACGTCCGGATCGATGAACAGCGACACGCGGATGCCGGCGCCGGCCAGCTGCGCGCACGCCGCTTTCACCTGCTCGAAGCGGCCGGCCACGTCCAGGCCGCCCTCGGTGGTCACCTCTTCGCGGCGTTCCGGCACCAGGCACACGTCCTGCGGGCGGATCTCGCAGGCGATGTCGAGCATCTCCTGCGTGATCGCGCATTCCAGGTTCATGCGCGTGGCCAGTTGCGGGCGCAGCGCGCGCACGTCCGCATCGCGGATATGGCGCCGGTCTTCGCGCAGGTGCAGCGTGATCAGGTCGGCGCCGGCCTGCTCCGCCAGCAGCGCGGCGCGAATGGGATCGGGGTACACCGTGCCGCGCGCATTGCGCAGCGTGGCCACGTGGTCGATATTGACGCCAAGGTCGATGACGCCCGGATTTGCGTGGAAGATCATGCGAGCAGGTGCAGGAGTAAGTCGGAGGTTCTTGTCGGTCACAGATATGGTCACAGATACTGCAGGTCGATCAGTATCTGGCGCGTCTTCAGCGGCGCGCCTTGCAGATAATAATGCAGCAGGAACCGCATCAGCGCGCGGCTTTGCGCGGCGGTCTGCGCGCGGCTGTAGTCGTCCTGCGCCATGTCCAGCAGGGTCTGCCCCGACACCACCGGCCACGTCGACGGATCGCTGGGCTGGGCCCGGCGCACGCCGCGCTCGGGCTGGTAGACATAGTCGAGGCCCGGCAGCACCCGCTCGCCGGTGCTCAGGCACTGGTCGAACGCCACCGCGAAACCGGTTTCCTGCAGCAGCACGCGCTCGAAGCCGCGCAGCACCAGCCCGGCCGGCTCGCCGTGCGCCAGCCGCGTCAGCGTCGACAGGTAATGTCGGAACAGCACCGGATGCGCGTCCTCGCGCGGGCAGAAGCGCATCAGCAGTTCGTTCAGGTAGAACGCCGACAGCAGCGCGTCGCCGGCGAGCGGCGGCATGCCGCCGACCCACTCGGCCTTGGTCAGGGTCTTGACCTCGCCGCGGCCGCTCCATGACACCGAGACCGGATGGAAATGCTGCAGCACCGCGCGCAGCGCCGAGTGCGGGCGCTTGGCGCCCTTGGCCACCATCGAGATGCGGCCGTAGTCGCGCGTGAACAGGTCCAGGATCAGGCTGGTCTCGCGATAGGGCCAGGCGTGCAGCACGAAGCCGGGCTGCTCGGCCACGCGCGACTCGGGCCGCGCCGGCACGATGCGCATGGCGCGATCCATCATCGCGCGCGCGGCGGCGTCGGCCATGCCGGGCAGCGCGCCGCTGTCGAGCAGTTCGGCGGCCTCGTCGACCACGGGGTCGGCGCGCCGGGCCTTGGGCGCGGGCGCGCGCGCGATGTCAGCGGTCTTGCTCACGGGGCGCTCGCTGGGGGCTCGCTGTCAGGTTGGGCGTCGGGACCGTTGCCGGGCTCACTCGTAGCCGTATGCGCGCAGGCCGGCTTCGTTGTCGGCCCAGCCGCTCTTCACCTTGATCCACATTTCCAGGTAGACCTTGCCGTCGAACAGCTTTTCCATGTCCAGGCGCGCCTCGGTCGAGATCTGCTTGAGCTTGCTGCCCTTGTTGCCGATGATCATGGCCTTGTGCGCATCGCGCTCGACCAGGATGGTGGCAAAGACACGGCGCAGGCGGCCTTCGGTCTCGAACTTGTCGATGATCACCGTGCTGGTGTACGGCAGCTCGTCGCCGGTCCAGCGGAACACCTTCTCGCGGATGATTTCCGAAGCCAGGAAGCGCTCGCTGCGGTCGGTCATGGCGTCGGCGTCGTACATCGGCTCGCCTTCCGGCAGGTAGGGCCGGATGATGTCGAACAGCCGCGCGATATGGTCACGGGTCTTGGCCGACATCGGCACCACTTCGCGGAACGGGAACAGCTGCCCCATCTTTTCCAGGAAGGGCATCATCACTTCCGAGCGGTTCTCGCCGATGCGGTCGAGCTTGTTGGCCACCAGCAGCACCGGCGTGTTCTTCGGCAGCAGCGACAGCACCTTCTCGTCGTCGGCGCCGTAGTAGCCGGCCTCGACCACGAACAGCACCAGGTCCACCGACGACAGCGTCGAGGTGACCGCGCGGTTCAGCGAACGGTTCAGCGCACTGGCGTGGCGGGTCTGGAAGCCCGGCGTGTCGACGAACACATACTGCGCGTCATCGGTGGTCTGGATGCCGACGATGCGATGCCGCGTGGTCTGCGCCTTGCGCGAGGTGATGCTGATCTTCTGGCCGACCAGCGCGTTCATCAGCGTGGACTTGCCCACGTTGGGGCGGCCGACGATGGCCACGGTGCCGCAGCGGAACGCCGCGGCCGGGGTATCCGCCGCG
The DNA here is from genome assembly GCF_003254285.1 of Cupriavidus phytorum. Lineage (NCBI taxonomy): Bacteria > Pseudomonadati > Pseudomonadota > Betaproteobacteria > Burkholderiales > Burkholderiaceae > Cupriavidus > Cupriavidus phytorum. Next base: position 88,117 of record NZ_QKZN01000002.1, on the reverse strand, counting down.
TCTTGCTGCGGATGGGTAGATTCGGTCATTCCTTCAACCTGAGAGACAGCTGCGGGTCCTGCGGCTGGGGTTGCTTGCGGGTCTTGCCGGTACGCTCGGCGCGGCTGCGCTTGAGCAGCTGCGGCACCAGCTTCTGGACTTCATCCAGGGCCAGCTTGGCGGCGGCCTGCTCGGCGGCGCGCCGCGACGCGCCGGTGCCGAACACCCGGACTTCCAGTTTAGGCACGGTGCACTCGACTTCAAACTGCTGGCTGTGCGCGGCACCGTGTGTGGCGATTACGTTATATTGCGGCAGGGCAATCTTGTGGCCCTGCAGGTATTCCTGCAGCAGGGTCTTGGCATCCTTGCCCAGCGTGCGCGGGTCCACCTGCTCCAGGATCGGGATATAGAGCTTGCGGATCAGCGCGCGCGCGGCGTCGAAGCCGGCGTCGAGGAACACCGCGCCGACGATGGCCTCGAGCGCATCGGCCAGGATCGACGGGCGGCGGAAGCCGCCGCTCTTCAGCTCGCCCTCGCCCAGGCGCAGGGTGTCGGACAGCTGCAGCATCTGGGCGATCTCGTACAGCGCCTGCTGCTTGACCAGGTTGGCCCGCACCCGCGACAGGTCGCCCTCGTCGAGCTTGCCGAACATGCCATAGAGCATGTCGGCCACGGCGCAGTTGAGCACCGAGTCGCCGAGGAATTCGAGGCGTTCGTTGTGCTGGGCGCTGTGGCTGCGGTGCGTCAGCGCCTGTTGCAGCAATTCGGGCTTGCTGAATCGGTAGCCGAGTCGTTGCTGCAAGGCGTCGAGGTTCATATCAGTGCTGCGTTCCTGAATAGGTAATCAACAGGCTCAGGGGTCCGTAGACAGGCACCTCGGTGCGGTACGAGAAATCGACCGACTGGATGGTGCCGTTATCGTCTTCCCGGATCAGCAGGTCTTCGCCCTTGACCGCGGTAATGCGGTCGATGGCGGCCTGCTTCTCGAAGAATTCGACCACTTCACGTTTGTTGGCGGCGCGCTGCTTGGCATAGCCGGCGGCGCGCTTGACCGAAAAATATTCCACCAGGCTCGGGATCGCGCGCAGGGCCGGCAAGGCCACGCCGACCACGAACACCACGATCACCAGCAGCGTCCATACGGAAAACCCGCCGGCGGCGCCCCGGCGTCCTGCCGGATGGTTTGCTGTCCCCACCTTCCCAAATCGACCCATCGCGCCTGCCCTCGTTTTGTTGAGTGTTCTTGCGCCGCGGAGATGCTTACTTGAACGATCCCACGCGTCCGAAATTGCCCAGGTTCATCCAGATCACGAAGGCCTTGCCGACGATGTTCTGGTCCGGCACGAAGCCCCAGTAACGGGAATCGAGGCTGTTGTCGCGGTTGTCGCCCATGACGAAATAGTGACCTGCAGGTACCTTGCAAGTCACACCCTGTTGATTGTAGGTGCAGTTGTCCCGGTACGGAAAATCCGGATCCGCGCCGGCGATAAAGGCCGGGCGGTCGGCGTCGTTCAGGATGCCATGGTCGACGCCCCCCGGGAGCTTTTCGCGGAAATGACGCGAATAGGCCAGGCGCTCTTCGTCTAGGAAGTCCGGCAGCGCGGTGTATTCGGCCGGCTTGCCGTTGATGGTCAGGCGCTTGTTGGCGTACTGCACCACATCGCCCGGCACGCCGATCACGCGCTTGATGTAGTCGAGCGACGGGTCCTTCGGGTAGCGGAACACCATCACGTCGCCGCGCTGGGGCTCGCCCATGTCCATGATCTTCTTGTTCACCACCGGCAGGCGAATGCCGTACTCGTATTTGTTGACGAGGATGAAGTCGCCGATCAGCAGCGTCGGGATCATCGAGCCGGACGGGATCTTGAACGGCTCGACCACGAACGAACGCAGCACGAACACCGCCAGGATCACCGGGAAGAAGCTGGCCGAATATTCCAGCCACCACGGCTGGCGCAGCTTTTCCTCGGCCAGCCGCTTGCGCGTGGCGTCGGCATCGGCCGTGCCGAAGCTGCCTTGCAGGCGGCCCTGCTGCGAATCGAACTCGGCCAGCGCGAGCCGCGCCGAAGAGCGGCGCTGCCGCTCGAACACGAGCTTGTCGGCCACCCACGCCACGCCCGTGATCACCACCAGCACAAAAAGGATCAGTGCAAAATTCATGACGGCTTCTGGTTCTTGGAAATCCTGGTACAGCCTGTTCTGTCACCACGCCGGCAAGGCTGCCGGGCATGGCCCTGCCCCTGCCCCTGCGCGCGGCAATTATTTGTCGTCGACTTGCAGGATGGCCAGGAAGGCCTCCTGCGGAATCTCGACGGTACCGACCTGCTTCATCCGCTTCTTGCCCGCCTTCTGCTTTTCCAGCAGCTTCTTCTTGCGCGAGATATCACCGCCGTAGCACTTGGCCAGCACGTTCTTGCGCAGCGCCTTGACGTTTTCGCGCGCGATGATATTGGAGCCGATGGCGGCCTGGATCGCCACGTCGTACATCTGGCGCGGAATGATCTCGCGCATCTTGGCGGCGACTTCGCGCCCGCGGTATTGCGAATTGGAGCGGTGCACGATCACCGACAGCGCATCGACCTTGTCGCTGTTGATCAGGATATCGACCTTGACCACGTCGGACGGGCGATATTCCTTGAACTCGTAGTCCATCGACGCATAGCCGCGCGACACCGACTTCAGGCGGTCGAAGAAATCGAGCACGATTTCCGCCATCGGAATTTCGTAGGTCAGCTGCACCTGCTTGCCGTGGTAGCTCATGTTGATCTGCGTGCCGCGCTTCTGCGTGCACAGCGTGATCACCGAGCCGACATACTCCTGCGGCATGTACAGGTTGACGGTGACGATCGGCTCCAGGATGGCGTCGATCTTGCTCGGGTCCGGCATCTTGGCCGGGTTTTCCACGGTCACGGTGGAGCCGTCGCGCATCTGCACCTGGTAGACCACCGTCGGCGCGGTGGTGATCAGGTCCATGTCGAACTCGCGCTCCAGGCGCTCCTGCACGATTTCCATGTGCAGCAGGCCCAGGAAGCCGCAGCGGAAGCCGAAACCCAGCGCCTGCGAGACTTCAGGCTCGAACATCAGCGAGGCATCGTTGAGCCGCAGCTTTTCCAGCGACTCGCGCAGCGCCTCGTACTGGTTGGCTTCGACCGGATACAGGCCGGCGAACACCTGCGGCTTGACTTCCTTGAAGCCCGGCAGCGGCGCTTCGGCCTTGCGCTGCACGGTGGTGATGGTATCGCCCACCTTGGCGGCCTTCAGTTCCTTGATGCCGGCAATGACGAATCCCACCTGGCCGGCGGTCAGCGCGTCGCGCTGGATCGACTTGGGCGTGAACACGCCGACCTGCTCGACCAGGTGCTGCGCGCCGGTGGCCATCAGCAGCACCTTGTCCTTGGTTCGCAGCGTGCCGTTGACCACGCGCACCAGCATCACCACGCCGACGTAGTTGTCGAACCACGAGTCGATGATCAGCGCCTGCAGCGGCGCGTCGGCGTCGCCCTTGGGCGGCGGCACCTTGGCGATCAGCGCCTCGATCACGTCCTGCACGCCCTGGCCGGTCTTGGCCGAGCACGGCGTGGCATCCTGCGCGTCGATGCCGATGACGTCCTCGATCTCCTGGATCGCGCTGTCCGGGTCGGCCTGCGGCAGGTCGATCTTGTTCAGCACCGGCACCACTTCCACGCCCAGCTCGATCGCGGTGTAGCAGTTGGCCACGGTCTGCGCCTCGACACCCTGCGAGGCGTCGACCACCAGCAGCGCGCCTTCGCAGGCGGACAGCGAGCGGCTGACTTCATAGCTGAAGTCGACGTGTCCCGGGGTGTCGATCAGGTTCAGGTTGTAGACCTGGCCGTCGCGCGCCTTGTAGCTCAGCGCGGCGGTCTGCGCCTTGATGGTGATGCCGCGCTCTTTTTCGATATCCATCGAATCGAGAACCTGCGCTTCCATCTCCCGATCCGACAGCCCTCCACAAAGCTGAATGATCCGGTCGGCCAGGGTGGACTTCCCATGGTCGATGTGGGCAATGATCGAGAAATTACGGATATGGTCCATCTAGTGTTCAGGGAAGCGCCGGCTGACAGCCCGGGCGGCAACAAGCAGTGAAGCGGCCCGGCGCCGCGCACCGCAAGGCGGGCGCGGGCGTACCGCGGGTTCGGGGGTGCAATTTTTGCGCCAATCCGCAATTTTACCGGATTTTCAATGACTTCCGGGTCGTCATATGGTGGCGTGGCGCAGATGCCGGCGGCGTTCAGCGGCCGGTGCGCGCGGCGCCATGTGCGGCAAGCCATACCCTTGTCGCCGCTTCATCCAGGAAATAGTGGCAAAGGGGCGCGGCATGCGCCGACGAGTCTGCGCGCAAGTCCGCCGGCGTACCGGGCATCAGCACCGGTACCAGTTCGCCAAAGCGCGCCTCCAGCGCGGCATCGGCGTCGACATCGACCTCATGCAGGATGAAAGAAAAATCGCGCCGGAGCGGCTCCAGCGCGACTTTCATGTCTTCGCAAAGATGGCAGTACGCCCGGCCGTACAGCGTCAGCGCGGGCGTGGCAGCCATGGCGGATCAACGCGCCGAGGCGGCGCCCGGTCGCAGCGTCAGCACCTGGGTGGCGTCGCCGCGCCGTACGAACACCGCGGCGATCCGGCTCTTGTCCAGCCCGCGCACCAGCTCGTTGAACTGGCGCGCGTTGGTCACGTCGGTGTCGCCCAGGCGCAGGATGATGTCGCCCGGACGGATGCCGGCACGCAACGCCGGGCCGTCGGCCACTTCGACTTCGACGCCGGACTTGAGCTTGAGCTCCTTCAGGCGCGCCTCGGACAGGTCGCTGACCACCAGGCCCAGCGCGTTGGGCTTGCCGGCCTGCGGCGCGCTGTCGTCCTTCGGCGTCGCCCCGCTGCGGGCGCGGGCCTTGCCATCGGGCTCCAGTTCGGTGACGGTGATACTGACCTCGCGGGTCGCGCCCTTGCGCCACAGCTGCAGCGGCACGCGCGTGCCAGGCTTGGTCTCGCCGACCATGCGCGGCAGGTCCGAGGCCCGCTCGATGTCGCGGCCGTTGAACTTCAGGATGATGTCGCCCGCCTCGATGCCGGCCTTTTCGGCAGGACCGCCCGGCTCGACGCTGCCGACCAGCGCACCGCGCGCACGGCCCAGGCCCAGCGAATCGGCGACTTCCTTGGTGACGTCGCCGATCGCCACCGCAATGCGGCCGCGCGTCACGCGGCCGGAGGACTTGAGCTGTTCCGACACGCGCATGGCCTCGTCGATCGGAATCGCGAACGAGATTCCCATGTAGCCGCCGCTGCGGCTGTAGATCTGCGAGTTGATGCCGATCACTTCGCCGCGCAGGTTGATCAGCGGCCCGCCGGAGTTGCCGGGATTGACCGCCACGTCGGTCTGGATGAACGGCAGGTAGTCGCCGGTGTCACGGCCCTTGGCCGAGACGATGCCGGCGGTCACGCTGTTGTCCAGGCCGAACGGCGAGCCGATCGCCAGCACCCACTCGCCGGCGCGGACCTTGTTGGAATCGCCCAGCGGCAGGCGCGGCAGCCCGCTGGCCTCGACCTTGAGCAACGCCACGTCGGTGCGCTTGTCCGAGCCGATCAGCTTGGCCTTGAATTCGCGCTTGTCCGGCAGCGTCACGTAGATGGTTTCGGCGTCGGCCACCACGTGCGCGTTGGTCATCACATAGCCGTCCTGGCTGATGATGAAGCCCGAGCCCACGCCGCGGCTCTGCTCTTCCTGCTGCGGCGGCTGGCCGCGACGCGGCGGGGTGCCGGGTGCCGGGGCGCCGGGCATCGGCACGCCGAAGAAGCGGCGGAAGAACTCCGCCATCTCGTCGTCGCCGCCCGGCACGCCGCGCTGGCGCACCAGTTCGGTGGTGCGGATATTGACCACGGCCGGGCTGGCCTTCTCCACCAGGTCGGTGAAGTCGGGCAGGTTGTAACTGGAGGCAGCGGCCTGGGCGTGGCTGACTTCGGCAACGGTCGGGCCGAGCAGCATCATGGCAGCCATGACCACGGCCCGCGCCAGGGCTGGAGATCTGAACATCATCGACAACTCCCGGGATTCAGCGAAAAGAAGAAAAACCGACTGGATGTGATCCCGTGGCGGGGACCCCTGCGCAGGTTTCATGGAGCCGGCCCCGGACGGAATCCGGGCGCCGGCCGCACCGGCTCACGCTCAGTGTACCGTCTTGGGCGGACGGTACTCTACGGCCGTCGCAAACTGGCGCACGGTGCTCGCCGGCACCTCGCCCACCACGGTGATCCAGAAATCGGCAACCCGGCGCACCACGACCTGGGTCGCGCCGAGCGCGGCCACGCCTTCGCGGCGCGCACGTTGCTCGGAAACCGGCTCAATGAAGACCGACAGGCCGGTCAGCCCGTCACTGTAGACGACCTGCAGCACTTCGAACACCTGCCCGCGGGCATTGCCCGGGTTGGGCGCGCGCAGTTCGCCGAGCGGGCGGCGCACCTCGCGGATCTTCTGGAAGCCCTTGAGCGGCACCCCGATCGACCAACCCTCGTCGGCGATATTGGTGGGCTGGTAGGTCACCTCATAGTGGTTCCAGTTGCTGGAATTCTTGATCGCGCCAAGGATGCGCTGCTTCTCGGACGGCACGCCGATCTGCACCTGCGAGAACGCCACCTGCTCCAGCACCTTGCCGCCGTCGCCGATGGTTTGCGCGCGCATCAGCAGGCCGGAGTTCTTTTCCGCCCACAGGCGCACCGCGTAACGCGCGGCATCGTGCGGTTCCAGCGCAAAGACCTCGCACTCCATGCCCGCCACGCGTTCGGCGGGCATCTTGCGCATGTCGTACAGGTCCAGCACGTCATTCTTGTTGTTGGCGAGCAGCGCCGGGAAGCGGTCCTTCGCTTCCTGCTTCTCAACCACCACCAGCTTGGCTTCGGGGATCAGGCTGTGCACCACGTCGTTCTGCCGCAGCACTTCGCGCGGCTTGCCGTCGAGGGTTTCCAGCCGCTCGTATTCGTTGTGGACGAGGTCGCTGTAATGCTGGATACGCGAGGCGTGCATGACGCTGCCGCGCTGATAGATCAGGGTGCCGACATAGTTCTCGCGCTGTGCGGCTTTGTGGATCTTGTTGAGCCAGGCAGTGGCGTCGCGTCGGTTCAGCGTATTGTCCACAGGCTGCGCGGTAGCCGCTGCAGCGCTCAGACACAAGGCCAGAAAAAAGGACCTACGCAGGGCCCTAATTCTCTGCGCGCCCGCTACATAGGCGGACGAACCTCCTTTATGCATGTCCGGCATTATTCCTGCGTATTTTCCTGAGTGAAGTTTGCACCGTTGGCAACCGTGCGCATGGACGGCACGAAAGCATCCGTTGCCACTGAAGTGCGATGCGCACGCAGGTATTCGTCCAGGCGCGGGTCGCGGATCATCTGCGGCGCGTCCGCGGCAACCGTGACGATGCCGGCGGCCTGGCCGGCGGCCGGCTGCTCGGCACGGGCCACCACGGCGTCGGGCGTTCCGACCGTGACCGGACCGCGCAACTGCGGCACCACCACCCAGCTGACCGCGGCCACGGCGGCGGCGATCGCGGTGCCCGGCATCACGCGGCGCACCCACGATGGCCTGACCAGCAGGCGATGGCGGGCGCTGGCCTGCGCCACCGCCGGCACCAGCACGTGCGGCTCGGCTTCCAGGCGCGCGGAGAAACGCGAGAGGAAATCGGAGGTGGAGCCGGCCTGCGTCAGGTCTTCGGACCGCAGCGCGTCGCCGATCAACTGGTATGTGGTCCAGTCGGAAATACCGGCCTCGCTCTTCGCGAGATCCAGCACGGCATCGACTTCGTGCGGCGCCAGTTCGCCATCCATCAATACGGAGATCTGCTCCGCTGCTTCCACTACATGAACCGACTGCTTATGAGCCTGACCCATTTCCCACCCCAAGACATTCCATTGAACACCGATAATCCCGTTACTGCTGTCGCTTATCGATGCAGGAATAGGCTGCAACGCTGGCCGCACGACATTCTTCTCTACCACCTGGACCGCCACTTACCACTGATTTACCACCGCTTTCCCTCTGCCGTTCCCAGCAGCGGGCGCAAGCGTTCGGCAATCGCCTCGCGCGCGCGGAAGATCCGCGAGCGCACCGTGCCGATCGGGCATCCCATCGCTTCGGCGATTTCCTCGTAGCTGAGGCCCTCGATCTCGCGCAGCGTGATGGCGGTCCGCAATTCTTCCGGAAGTGCTTCCATTGCGCGGTTCACCGTCTCGGCGACTTGCCGCGTGTGGAGCATCGACTCCGGCGTATTGATATCCCTTAGTTGTTCACCGTCCGCAAAAGTTTCAGCCTCTTCCGCATCGATATCGCTGGACGCTTCCGGGCGGCGGCCCTGGGTGGCCAGGTAGTTCTTGGCGGTGTTGACGGCGATCCGGTACAGCCACGTGTAGAAGGCCGACTCCCCGCGGAACTGGGGCAAGGCGCGGTATGCCTTGATGAAGGCATCCTGCGCCACATCCTCGACTTCAGCGGGATCCCTGACCAGGCGCGAAATCAGGCGAATGATCTTCCGATGGTATTTGGTCACCAGAAGTTCAAAGGCCCGCTTGTCGCCCTGCTGGACGCGTTCAACTAGGAGCTGATCGGCTTCGCGTTCGCTCACGTATGGCTCACCTGCAGTGTATCTCTTGGTTTGGTCGTCACGACAAACGTTGTATTTTACCTACGATTCTCAGCCCGCCCGGTGAAGCAACGCGCATCCTGTGACCGCAAGCTAACAAAATCGTTCCCTGCCCGGACATCAGGTTGCACCCGCAGTGCAACTCGCGCGGACCGTCGCAGCCAGCGCGCCAGTTCGGGGCCGGCTGCCTGCCAGGGAAGAAGAATGACGCCGGGCATGGCCGGGCCGCCGGGGGCAAGGCACACCACCGTGGCGCCTCCGATCTGCCAGCACTGCCGCACGACGGCCTCGCGCCGCGCACCGGCCGGTGCTTCCAGCCAGAGTCGCAGGGGTCCTTCGGCGTCGGCGTCCTGCACGGCCGTACAGGTCCAGCGTAGGCCGCGCCACCATGCCGGCCACGCGCGCAGTGTCGCCACGGCGGCCAGCGCGAGGCCCATGCCCGCGGCGAGGTGCCACCACAGGAATCCGGCCTGGCTGCCGGCGATGCCGTCGGCCAGCGTCCGCGCCAGCAGCACGAGCGCCAGCAATTCGCCGGCACAAAACACGAACAGGGCCCACCCCAGCGGGTGGACCCTGCCATGGCGCAGCCCCTTATGGAATCCCTTGAGGGACCCCTTAAGGGCCCGCCTCAACCACGAATCAGGCGCGGCGGAAAACAAGCGTGCCGTTGGTGCCGCCGAAACCGAAGTTGTTCTTCACCGCCACGTCGATCTTCATCTCGCGCGCCGTGTTCGCCACGTAGTCCAGGTCGCACTCGGGATCCTGGTTGTCGAGGTTGATCGTCGGGGGCGAGACCTGGTGGTGCAGCGCCAGCACGGTGAAGACCGATTCCAGGCCACCGGCGCCGCCCAGCAGGTGGCCGGTCATCGACTTGGTCGAGTTCACCACCATCTTGTAGGCCTGGTCGCCGAACGCGGCCTTGATCGCGTCGGACTCGTTCTTGTCGCCCAGCGGCGTGGAGGTGCCGTGCGCGTTCAGGTAGTGCACCTGGTCGGTGTTGATGCCGGCATCCTTGAGCGCATTGACCATGCAACGGCGCGGGCCGTCCATGTTCGGTGCGGTCATGTGGTAGGCGTCGCCGCTCATGCCGAAGCCGATCAGCTCGGCATAGATACGGGCGCCGCGCGCCTTGGCCGACTCGTACTCTTCCAGCATCATCACGCCCGCGCCCTCGCCCAGCACGAAGCCGTCGCGGTCCTTGTCCCACGGACGCGAGGCCGCTGCCGGATCATCGTTGCGGGTCGACAGCGCGCGAGCCGCCGCGAAGCCACCGATGCCCAGCGGCGACACGGTCGATTCAGCGCCGCCCGCCAGCATGGCGTCGGCATCGCCGGCCTGGATCAGGCGGGCCGCCAGGCCGATGCTGTGCAGCCCGGTGGTGCATGCCGTCACGGCGGCCAGGTTCGGGCCCTTGATGCCGTGGATGATCGACAGGTGGCCGGCGATCATGTTGATGATCGAGCCGGGCACGAAGAACGGCGAAATCCGGCGCGGACCCCGCTCGCTCAGCACGGCATGGGTATCCTCGATCATCGGCAGGCCGCCGATGCCCGAGCCGACCAGCACGCCGATGCGCTCGGCATTGGCTTCGGTCACTTCCAGGCCGCTGTCCTTGAGCGCCTGGGTCCCGGCCGCGATGCCGTAATGGATAAACGTATCCATGTTGCGGGCTTCCTTGGCCGGGATGTAGTCCTCGGCATTGAAACCCTTCACCTCGCCGGCGAAATGCACGGACAGCGCGGAGTGATCGAATTTGGTGATGGTGGCGATGCCGGACTTGCCGGCTACCAGGTTGGCCCAGCCTTCGGCAACCGTGTTTCCGACCGGAGACACAAGGCCAAGCCCAGTGACGACGACGCGACGACGGCTCACTATGTTTTCCTACGGGTGCGTGAAACGGGAACGGAACGCGGAGTCGCCCGCCGCCGGCCCAGCTGGCCGTGCGGCGAAGCTCATTCCATTCTGCTTCTTCGAACAGACGAAAGCCACAGAAAACAGCAAGGCGCGGCCGCAACGGCCCGCCCACCTGCCTTCTGTGGCTCGGAATGCAGAGACGACGGGCTTAGGCCTTGACGTGCGCGGTGGCGTAGTCGATAGCCTGTTGCACGGTCGTGATCTTTTCGGCTTCCTCATCGGGAATTTCCATGCCGAATTCATCTTCCAACGCCATCACGAGTTCAACCGTGTCCAGCGAGTCCGCACCGAGATCGTTCACGAACGAGGATTCGTTCTTGATGTCTGCCTCGGCCACGCCAAGCTGTTCTGCCACGATTTTCTTGACGCGTTGTTCGATATTGTCCATGTAACCCTCCAGGGAAGTTCGACAAAAAGTGGGCGCATTTTAGCAGGTTTGGGACAACAGAAATGCTGCCTGCCAAGCTTTGCAAGAATCGCGCCCGATTGGTTCGGAAAACTACGACTTCCGGCAGCTTCTTCCGGCTTCTTGGCCGAAAAACCGCGCCGGAAAACCATTAATTCATGTACATCCCGCCGTTCACATGCAGGGTGGTGCCGGTGATGTAGGCGGCTTGCGGACCGGCCAGGAAGGCGACCGCATTGGCGATATCCTCGGGCTGCCCGAGGCGGCCCAGCGGGATCTGCGTCTTGAGCGAAGCATGCTGCTCTTCGGACAGCGCCTTGGTCATGTCGGTGTCGATAAAGCCCGGCGCGACGCAGTTGACGGTCACGTTGCGGCTGCCGATCTCGGCGGCCAGCGAGCGGGTCATGCCGGCCACGCCGGCCTTGGCCGCGGAGTAGTTCATCTGGCCGGGATTGCCGACCGAGCCCACCACCGAGGTGATGTTGATGATGCGGCCCTGGCGCGCCTTCATCATCGGGCGCAGCACCGCGCGCGACAGGCGGAACACCGAAGTCAGGTTGGTCTGGATCACGGCCAGCCAGTCCTCGTCCTTCATCCGCATCGCCAGCTGGTCCTGCGTGATGCCGGCGTTATTGACCAGCACGCCGATGCCGCCATGGCTCTTGACGATTTCGTCGATGAGCGCGTCGCAGGCCGCGGCGTCGTTGACGTTGAGCACGGCGCCCTGGCCCTTCAGGCCTTCGGCGCCGAGGTAGTCGGTAATGCCGGCCGCACCGGCTTCGCTGGTCGCGGTGCCAATCACGGTGGCGCCCTGCCGGGCCAGTTCCAGCGCGATGGCGCGGCCGATGCCGCGCGAGGCGCCGGTGACCAGCGCGACCTGGTTGTCGAGTAGTTTGGTCATGCGGTTGTCCTGTTGCTTACTTGAGCAGTGCCAGCGTGTCCTGCAGCGAGGCCGGATCGAAGATCGCGCCGCCGCTCAGGTTGCCGTCGATGCGCTTGGTCATGCCGGCCAGCACCTTGCCCGGACCGCATTCGATCACGTGGGTGATGCCTTCGGCGGCCATCTTCTGCACGCACTCGACCCAGCGCACCGGCGCGGCGGCCTGGCGCACCAGCGCATCCTTGATCGCCTCCGGATCGTTGACGATGGCGACGTCGACGTTGTTCACCAGCGGGATCGACGGCGCCGCAAAACCCAGGCCGGCCATGCGCTCGCGCAGGCGATCGGAAGCGGGCTTGAGCAGCGACGAGTGGAACGGCGCCGACACCGGCAGCGGCAGCGCGCGCTTGGCGCCCTTGGCCTTGGCGATTTCACAGGCCTTCTCGACCGCGCCCTTGTGGCCGGCGATCACCACCTGCGACGGCGCGTTGAAGTTGACGGCCTCGACCACGCCCGCGGCCGACGCTTCGGCGCACGCGGCGCGCACGTCGTCATCCGACAGGCCGAGGATCGCGGCCATGCCGCCTTCGCCCACCGGCACGGCTTCCTGCATCGCCTGCGCGCGGAAACGCACCAGCGGCACGGCGTCGGCAAACGGGATCACGCCGGCGGCCACCAGCGCCGAGTACTCGCCCAGGCTGTGGCCGGCGACCAGCGCCGGCGCCGGACCACCGGCATCGAGCCAGGCACGGTAGATCGCGACCGCGGCGGTCAGCATCACCGGCTGCGTATTGGTGGTCAGGTTCAGTTCTTCGGCAGGGCCTTCGGCGATCAGGCGGCCGAGATCCTGGCCGAGCGCGGCCGAGGCTTCTTCCACGGTGGCACGCACCACGGCGTTGTCGGCGAAGGCATTGAGCATGCCGACCGACTGCGAACCCTGGCCGGGAAATACGAAAGCGAATTTCATCGGATGGAAACCCTAACAAGAAATCGGGGGCCGGCGCCGCGGCAGATCGTGCCTGCGCGGCACGCCCGGGCACCGGCCGCGTATTACATGCGCAGCAGCACCGCGCCCCAGGTGAAGCCGCCGCCCACGCCTTCCATTAGCACGGTGTGGCCCGGGCGGATGCGGCCGTCGCGCACGGCGACGTCCAGCGCCAGCGGGATCGAGGCGGCCGAGGTGTTGCCGTGCTCGTGCACGGTCGCGACCATGCGCTCGGCCGGCAGGCCCAGTTTCTTGGCCGTGCCCTGCATGATGCGGATATTGGCCTGGTGCGGAATCAGCCAGTCGACCTGGTCGGGCGACACGCTGGCGGCTTCCATGGCTTCGCGCGCCACCTTGTCGAGCACGTTCACGGCGAGCTTGAACACCGCCTGGCCGTCCATGTGCAGGAACGGGTTGCCGGTGATGTTGCCGCCGGCGACGTTGCCCGGCACGCACAGGATGTCGACATGGCTGCCGTCCGAATGCATGGCGCTGGACAGGATGCCCGGCTCGTCGGACGCCGACAGCACCACCGCGCCGGCGCCGTCGCCGAACAGCACGCAGGTGGTGCGGTCGTTGAAGTCGAGGATGCGCGAGAACACTTCGGTGCCGATCACCAGCACATTGCGGTGCGAGCCGCTGCGGATGAACTTGTCGGCGGTGGCCAGTGCGTACACAAAGCCGGAACACACCGCCTGCAGGTCGAAGGCCGGGCAGTGATTGGTGATGCCCAGCTTTTCCTGCACGATGCAGGCGGTGCTGGGGAACACGAAGTCCGGCGTCGAGGTGGCGACGATGATCAGGTCGATGTCCTGCCGGTCGATGCCGGCGGCCTCGATGGCCTGCTCGGCGGCCTTGACCGCCAGCGTGCTGCTGGTCACATCGGGCTCGGCCCAGTGGCGCGCCGAGATGCCGCTGCGCGAGACGATCCACTCGTCGCTGGTCTCGATGCCTTTCTCGGCAAGCTGCGCGGCCAGCTCATGGTTGGTCACGCGCCGCGGAGGCAGGTAGCTCCCGGTACCGATGATTTTTGCGTACTTGGTCATGTATTGTCGGATCGTATGGCCCGCCGGCACGCTCGACCGGCGCGCGGTGGCGCTCAGGCGACGTGGGGGCTGGGATGCGCGCCAGGCGCCTCTGTCTCCGGGGCGGGCTGGGCACCGCCTGCGGCGCTGGATTTATCGGCAAAGGCCCGGGTGATGCGGGCAATCACGCCATTCTTGGCGGCATCATACCCGCGTTTGATGGCCCACTCAAAAGAATGGGCATCGGCCGAGCCGTGGCTCTTGATCACCAGCCCGCGCAGGCCCAGCAGCGACGCGCCGTTGTAGCGCGCCGGGTCGAGCCGCTTGGCCAGGCGCGACAGCACCGGCATGGCGACCGCAGCCAGCAGCTTGGTGAACCACGAGCGGGTGAATTCTTCCTTGATCATGCTGCCGATCATCTTGGCCAGGCCCTCGGTGCTCTTGAGCGCCACATTGCCGACGAAGCCGTCGCAGACCACGATGTCGGTGGTGCCCTTGAAGATGTCGTTGCCTTCCACGTTGCCGTAGAAATTCAGCTCCGAGGCGCGCAGCAGTTCGCCGGCGCGCTTGACCACCTCGTTGCCCTTGATGACCTCCTCGCCGATGTTCAGCAGGCCCACCGTGGGGTGTTCCTTGTGATCGACGACGGCCACCATGGCCTCGGCCATGCGCGCGAACTGCAGCAGGTGCTCGGGCTCGCAGTCGGCGTTGGCGCCGAGGTCCAGCACCGTGGTGCCCCAGCCCTGCTCGTTGGGAATGGTGGTGGCGATGGCCGGCCGCTCGATGCCTTCGAGCGTCTTAAGCACGTAGCGCGATACCGCCATCAGCGCCCCGGTGTTGCCGGCGGAGATGCAGGCCCCGGCCAGCCCTTCCTTGACCTGGGTGACGGCAACGCGCATCGAGGAGTCGCGCTTCTTGCGCAGTGCCACCTCGACCGGGTCATCCATGGTGATGACCTCGGTGGCCTCGACGATGCTGACGCGCGGATGGTCCAGCGCGTGCAGCTTCTTCAGCTGCGCCCGGATGGCGTCGGGCAAGCCGACCAGCACCATCTCGGCATCGTCGTGGCGGGAAAGAAAACTGATCGCCGCGGGCACCGTCACGGAAACTCCGTGATCGCCGCCCATGCAGTCGATAGCGATTTTGATCGTCATTGTTCCTGGTACGGATAGCGCGGCGGCGCACGCCACGCCCGGCGGGAATCCCGAGCGCCCAACAAAAAAGCGGCAACGATCTTGCCGCTTTTTTGTGTCTGACCGATTATTGTCCGACCCACAGGCATGCGCGAGCGAGACGCAACGTCACGCCTAGCGAAGCTATCAGTCGTTCTTGGTCTTGATGACCTTGCGACCACGGTAGTAGCCGTTCGGGCTCACATGGTGGCGCAGGTGGGTTTCGCCGGTGGTCGGCTCGACTGCCAGCGGCGCGGCCGACAGGTGGTCGTGCGAACGGTGCATGCCGCGCTTGGACGGCGACTTCTTGTTCTGTTGAACAGCCATGATGACTCCTTCGAGAATTTTTCAATATTAACACACGCATCCCGCCCAAGGCGTAGCCGGGGCCCGGCCGGATGCTTCAGATTCACCTGCAAGACCCTGCAGGCCGCGCGCTGGCGGCTTCAGTGCCGGGTCTTCAGGCCGGCCAGCGCCGCGAAGGGCGAAGGCCGCTTTTCTTCCTCAGGCTCAGCTTCAGGCTGGGCCTCGCCGTCCGATCCGGTCACGAGGCTTTCGTGCACCGTCGGGCAAACGTCATGCTTGGGTGCCACCGGCAACGCCAGCAGCACTTCATCCTCAATCAGTTCCAGCAGCGAGAACCGCTTCGAGCCGGCGATCACGTCGACTTCGTCGTCGTCCATCGGCGCGGCGTCGGCCGCTTCTTCGCTTTCCACCACCTCGAAACGCGTCGCCGTATCGATCGGCTGGGCATAGGGCGCCAGGCAGCGCTGGCAATCCAGCCACATCCGGCCCTGCACCGTCACGTCGAGAAACAGCCGCTGCGCCACCGGGGCGCCGGGCTCGGCCGCCTCTTCGCGCACGAAGCCGGTGGCCGTATAGGCGAAGGTCTCATCGGGTGCCGAGGCTGGCGCTTGCGCGGCGGTCTCGGCTAAGATGCGCGGCAAATCCCGCACCGCCACGTCGCCGGCCAGGCTTTCACCCTTTCGGCACATGGCGAAGAGATCAAGCGCGCGCAGGTCGATCGGCTGGGTCATGTGCGTGGCTCCTGTCGCAAATCAATGACGGGTTCGCCACATTCCCTACCTGACGGATTGCGGGCCGCGCACATTGGCGGCACTGCGCCCGGGTGCGGATGCGGCTAAACGCGCGATTATACGGTGTAAACCTTCCCGAGGTCAAAGGCCTTGCTCCGGAAGCCACACGGCTTCCTGCCCTGATTCTATTACTTATGTCTCAAGACCCACGCCCCCGGCTGATCCTCGGCTCCGGCTCTCCGTACCGCCGCGAACTGCTGGAGCGGCTTCGCATTCCCTTCGAAGTCGCGGTGCCGGACATCGACGAAACGCCTCATGCCGGCGAAGCGCCCGAGGCCACGGCGCTGCGGCTGTCGCAGCGCAAGGCCGAGGCCATCGCGGCGCGCCACCCCGGCGCGCTGGTGATCGGCTCGGACCAGGTGCTGATGCTGGATGGCGCCCAGATGGGCAAGCCGGGCACGCACGCCAACGCCGTGGCGCAGCTGCGCCGCATGCGCGGGCGCACCGCCACCTTTCACTCGGCGCTGTGCCTGCTGGATTCCCGCACGGGAACCGCGCAACTGGCCGACGTGCAAACCCGCGTGACGATGCGCGATCTCAGCGACGCCGAAATCGAGACCTACCTGCAGCTTGAGCGTCCCTACGACGTGGCCGGCAGCGCCAAGTCCGAGGGACTCGGCATCACGCTGCTGGCGCGGGTCGAGTCCGACGATCCCACCGCGCTGGTCGGCCTGCCGCTGATCGCGCTGACCAGCATGCTGCGCCAGGCCGGCTACCCTCTCCTTTCCGCATGATCCGCATCCACCGCACCTACCCACGATGAGCGGCACCCTCTACCTGATTCCCAATACCCTCGGCAAGCGCGACGAAGCCGACCCGCTGGCCGATGTGATCCCGGCGGGCGTACAGCAGATCGCCGCCGGGCTGGACTACCTCGTCGCCGAGAACGCCAAGACCGCGCGCGCCTTCCTGAAGAAACTGGGCGAAACCTCGCCGCTGGCGCGCCCGATCCAGCAGATCGAGATCCAGGAACTGAACGTCAATACGCGTGCCGACGCCCTGGCAGCACTGCTGGCGCCGCTGCAGGCCGGTCGCGACGGCGGCCTGCTGTCGGAAGCCGGCGTGCCCGCAGTGGCCGACCCGGGTGCCGACCTGGTGCGGCTGGCGCATGCGCGCGGCATCCGCGTGCGGCCGCTGGTGGGGCCCAGTTCGATCCTGCTGGCGGTAATGGGCTCGGGCCTGAACGGCCAGAGCTTTGCCTTCAACGGCTACCTGCCGGTCGATGCCAACGAGCGCGCGCAGCGGCTGCGCGAACTGGAACAGCGCTCGCGCAAGGCCAGCCAGACCCAGGTCTTCATCGAAACGCCGTACCGCAACGGCGCGCTGCTGGAGGCCATGCGCCAGCATTGCGCCGGCACCACGCTGCTGTCAGTGGCGGTGGACCTGACCCTCGCCGGCGAGACCATCGTCACGCTGCCGCTGTCGGACTGGCGCCCCGAGCGGATCGCGCTGCACAAGCGCCCGGCGATCTTCTCGCTGCTCGCCCTCTAGGACAAACCACCGCGCGGAAATGACAAAGGGGGCGCTTGCGCCCCCTTTGTTCATGCGCTGCCGCGCCAGGCGTCAGCGCATGCCTTGCATGCCGGTGCTCCACAGCATGGTCTTCATCGCCGCGGTGCCCACGGCCGCGCCAAAGCGCTTGGCCACGCGCTCGGCGATGTTCTCCTTGACCGTGTAGTCGACGATGTCCTCGGCCTTGAACAGGTCGCGCGCCACGTACTCGGCACTGCCCAGCCCGTCGGCCAACCCCAGCGCGACGCTGCGCTCGCCCGACCAGAACAGACCGGAGAACAGTTCCGGGTCGTCCTTGAGCCGGTCGCCACGGCCTTCCTTGACCACGTCGATGAACTGCTGGTGGATCTGCTTGAGCATGGCTTCGGCAAAGGCCTTCTGCTTCGGCACCTGCGGCGAGAACGGGTCGAGCATGCCCTTGTTGGCGCCCGAGGTGTAGAGCCGGCGCTCCACGCCCAGCTTGTCCATCAGCCCGGTAAAGCCGAAGCCGTCCATCAGCACGCCGATCGAGCCGACGATGCTGGCCTTGTCGACATAGATCTTGTCGGCCGCCGCCGCCACGTAATAGCCGCCGGAAGCGCAGATTTCCTCGACCACCACATACAGCGGCTTGGACGGGTAGAGGCCGCGCAGCCGGTGGATCTCGTCGTTGATGATGCCTGCCTGCACGGGCGAGCCCCCGGGCGAATTGATCTTCAGGATCACCCCGGCAGCATTGCTGTCGGCAAAGGCCGCCTGCAGCGAGGCGTTGATCGCTTCGGCGCTTGCCGGCGTGCCGGCGGCGATTTCGCCCTCCAGCGTGACCATCGCGGTGTGGCGGCCCGACGCGCTGATGGCGCCATCGCCCTTGAAGTCGAAGACGGCAAACAGGATCAGCGCCAGCAGGCCGAGGGTCACCAGGCGGAAGAAAATGCGCCAGCGCCGCGCCGCGCGTTGCTCGCGCAGCGAGGCGGTCAACACCTTTTCCAGCACATCCCGCTCCCAGCCGCCGCTCGCCTGTCCGCCCACCCGTCCACCACTGGTGGCGCCTTCCAGACGCGCCTTGCGCTCGCGCGCTTCGCGCCGCGCGGCGTCATCGCCCGCGCGGAGTTCATCCTCCAGCGGAAAATCGGCACGCGGCGCAGTCACCAGGCGCTCGGACTCGGGCACGGCGGCGGGCCCGGCATCTCCGGCCTCGCCAGCGGGCTTGCGCGGGTCCGGCTGCCGCGGTTCGTTGGGTTCATCCGAGGGCGGCTTCTGTTGTTCTGTCATGCAAATCGCTCGTGGAAATCCATTCAGGCGCCGCCCGAAGGCTCGGGCGCGCGGTACGGGGCCCGCGGCAGCCAGTAGACCTGGCCGTCGTGTTCCTCGACCTGCAGCTTGGCCAGCGCGGCCCCGCGGCAGGGACCGCCGACGCACTCGCCGCTATCCGGCGCGTACACCGCGCCATGAGTGGCGCACATCAAGTATAGGCCCGAGGCATCGAAGAACCGCCCCTCCTGCCAGTCCAGCTCCATCGGCACGTGCGCGCACCGGTTCAGGTAGGCATGGGCAACGCCGTCGAAACGCACCACAAAGGCGCCGATCTCGCGCCGGTCGAGCGCCACCGAGAAGCGCACGCCAAGTCCGCCCTCCTGCAATGCATCGGCGGCGCACAGCCGCACCGGCGCCTGGCCGGAGGCCGCGTCAGGCATGGGCCAGCAGCCACTCGGTCAGGTCCGGGATCGAGCTGGCGCAGTGCACCGGCGCCATGGCGCGCAGCGACTCGGCCGGATGCGCCCCGTAACAGACCCCCAGGCCCTTGGCGCCGGCGTTGACCGCCATCTGCAGGTCATGGGTGGTGTCGCCGACCATCACCGTGCGCTCCACGTCCTGGCCCAGTTCGCGCGTCAGCTCGTGCAGCATGGCCGGATGCGGCTTGGAGAAGGTCTCGTCGGCGCAGCGCGTGGCATCGAACAGCGCGGTCAGGCCGCTGGCCGCCAGCGCGCGCTGCAGGCCGACGCGGGTCTTGCCGGTGGCCACGCCAAGGAAATAGTGTTCCTCGCGCAGCGTCTCGAGCATTTCGCGCACGCCGTCGAACAGCACCAGGTCGGCGTCGCGGGTCAGGAAATGGTAGCGGTAGCGCTCGGCCAGTCGCGGGTAGTCGGCGGGATCCAGCGTCGGCACGGCGTATGACAGCGCGTCCTTGAGCCCCAGCCCGATCACGTGGCTGGCGGCGCTGTCGTCCGGCACCGGCAGGCCCAGGTCCCGGCTGGCGAGCTGGATACACTTGGCGATGGTCGGGGTCGAGTCCATCAGCGTCCCGTCCCAGTCGAAA
This sequence comes from Cupriavidus phytorum, assembly GCF_003254285.1. Lineage (NCBI taxonomy): Bacteria > Pseudomonadati > Pseudomonadota > Betaproteobacteria > Burkholderiales > Burkholderiaceae > Cupriavidus > Cupriavidus phytorum. Next base: position 68,206 of record NZ_QKZN01000002.1, on the reverse strand, counting down.
ACGATCAGGTCAAATTGTTGCCTGGCCATGGAAGTCCTTGTGGCTTTTGAAGCACTACCCTACTCCGGGGCGTGCAGTTCACGCAATTGTTGCAGGAAACCGACGCACTCGTCGGGCAGGGGCGCCTCCACGGACAGCGGCTCGCCGGTGGCCGGGTGAATAAACACCAGCCGGTGCGCGTGCAGGAACATGCGCTTGATGCCCGGCCGGGCGCCGGAACGCGCCAGCGACTTGTTCAGCGAGAAATCGCCGTATTTTTCGTCGCCGACGATGGGAAAGCCCGAATGCGCCAGGTGGACGCGGATCTGGTGCGTGCGACCGGTCTTCAGTTCCGCCTCCAGCAGCGTGAAACCCTGGAAGGCCTCGATCCGGTTGAACACGGTATGCGAGGCCAGCCCGTCGGCCTGGACTCGCACCCGACGCTCGCCGTCCGGCGTGCTGTATTTATATAGCGGCAGCTTCACGTGCTGGCGGGCGTTGACGAATTCGCCGGCGACGCAGGCGAAGTAACGCTTGTCCATGGTGTTGCCGCGAATCTGCTCATGCAGGTGGACCAGCGCCGAGCGCTTCTTCGCCAGCACCAGGATGCCGGAAGTCTCGCGGTCCAGCCGGTGCACCAGTTCCAGGAACTTGGCCTGCGGCCGCGACCGGCGCAGCTGCTCGATTACGCCGAAGGCGACGCCCGAGCCGCCATGCACGGCGACGCCGGCCGGCTTGTTGATGACCAGCAGGTGCGCGTCCTCGAACAACACCGGAAATTCCCCGGCCGGCACCAGGGCCGCGCCGGATTGCGCCGCACTCGCCACCCGCATCGGCGGAATGCGCACCACGTCCCCGGACTGGAGGCGATAAGTGGCGTCGATACGTCCTTTATTGACCCGCACCTCGCCCGAGCGCAGCACCCGGTAAATATGGCTCTTGGGTACCCCCTTGGCCACCTTCAGCAGGAAGTTGTCGATGCGCTGGCCTTCGGAGCCTTCGTCAATCGTGACATACGCCACCTGTGGGCTGGCCGGCGCAGCTTCGGCAGCCTTTTCAATTTGATGGCGTAACTCATTCATTTTCAATATAATTTCCTCGCTGTTCCGGCTCGTGGCCGGCAGCGCAAGACCTGTGTAAGCGATGGATCTTCGAGTTTTATTCGATTTTTCGCATTCTACACTTGGGGTTGCCGTCGACCCCGCCCGTCTCCCGCAATTCGCGTTACGCCAAGCGCCAGACGGGCAAATGGCAGCAAAAAGCAGCACGCACGGTGCCGCCGGCATGCAGGAAGTCGCCCAAAGGTGGCTTCGGCACGGGCAGGCGGTGACGTGGGAACTGAGTGTTCAGGTAAAACAGAATTTAAAGGCGGATGCCGCAGCCGGCATCCGCTTCGGTGAGAGAAGTCCCGCCCGCACCGGGAAACGGTGCCGGCCGGCAGGTTGACCTGCCGCCTGACTGGAAGTTACCGGCGCCCGGTCGCAGAACTCCAAGAAGTAGTAGGTGCGCCCGCCAGGAGAAGTCAGGCTGCAACGGCAACCATGCCGTGTCCGAAAAATTTGCTCTTTGACGCGTCTAGGCCTTCCGCGGCCGGCCGCGATGCCGCCGGCGCTGGTTGCGCCGGCGCCCAGCATCGCCTCCGGCACGGGAATGCGCCGGATGTCTGCGCAAGAGCAGCCTCCGGTGTTCTCTCCTGTCCGCGGACGTTACCCCGACGTCATCGCTCTCTTTCACCCGCGCCCAGCCGCTCGCATGTCTTGCGCAGCGGCGCTTTCCGGCAATTCTCGCGCCTCGCTCGCTCCCTCGCGTGCTCCATGGATCGCCGCGGACACCGCCCAGACGGTGCCACCCGCGACACTGGAGTGAGGTATTGCGATGAAACGCATGCTGTTCAACGCGACGCAACAGGAGGAATTGCGCGTCGCCATCGTCGACGGTCAGAAGCTGATCGATATCGACATCGAGACTGCCGGGCGCGAACAGCGCAAGGGCAACATCTACAAGGGTGTCATCACCCGCATCGAACCTTCGCTGGAAGCCTGCTTCGTCAATTACGGCGAAGAGCGCCACGGCTTCCTGCCGTTCAAGGAAGTCGCGCGCGCCTTCTTCAAGGAAGGCATCGACGTGCGCAACGCGCGCATCCAGGACGCCCTGCATGAAGGCCAGGAACTGATCGTCCAGGTCGAGAAGGAAGAGCGCGGCAACAAGGGCGCGGCCCTGACCACCTTCATCTCGCTGGCCGGCCGCTACCTGGTGCTGATGCCGAACAACCCGCGCGGCGGCGGCGTGTCGCGCCGCATCGAGGGCGAAGACCGCCAGGAGCTGCGCGAGACCATGGCGCAGCTGACCGTGCCGGAAGGCATGAGCATCATCGCCCGCACCGCCGGCATCGGCCGCTCGGCCGAGGAACTGCAGTGGGACCTGAACTACCTGCTGCAACTGTGGAAGGCCATCGACGGCGCCGCCGGCGACAACAAGGCGCCGCTGCTGATCTACCTGGAATCCAGCCTGGTGATCCGTGCGATCCGCGACTACTTCCAGCCGGATATCGGCGAGATCCTGATCGACACCGACGAGATCTACGAACAGGCCCGCGCCTTCATGAGCGTGGTGATGCCTGACAACATGAACCGCGTGAAGAAGTACCGCGACGACGTACCCCTGTTCTCGCGCTTCCAGATCGAGCACCAGATCGAATCCGCCTACTCGCGCATGGTGATGCTGCCGTCGGGCGGCGCCATCGTGATCGACCACACCGAGGCGCTGGTCTCGGTCGACGTGAACTCGGCCCGCGCCACCAAGGGCGCCGACATCGAGGAAACCGCGCTGCGCACCAACCTCGAGGCCGCCGACGAGATCGCCCGCCAGCTGCGCCTGCGCGACCTGGGCGGCCTGATCGTGATCGACTTCATCGACATGGAGTCGGGCAAGGCCCAGAAGGACGTGGAAACGCGCCTGAAGGACGCGCTGCGCCATGACCGCGCGCGCGTGCAGATGGGCAAGATCAGCCGCTTCGGCCTGATGGAGCTGTCGCGCCAGCGCCTGCGCCCGTCGCTGTCCGAGGGCTCGCACATCACCTGCCCGCGCTGCAACGGCACCGGCCATATCCGCGATACCGAATCGTCCGCCCTGCAGGTGCTGCGCATCATCCAGGAAGAGGCGATGAAGGAAAACACCGCCGCCATCCACTGCCAGGTGCCGGTGGAGGTCGCCGCCTTCCTGCTGAACGAGAAGCGCCAGGAGATCAACCTGATCGAGCTGCGCTTCAAGGTCAACGTGCTGCTGATTCCCAACAAGCACCTGGAAACGCCGCACTACAAGCTGGAGCGCCTGCGCCACGACGACCCGCGCCTGGAAGACAGCACCGCCAGCTACAAGATGGCCGAGGCCGCCGCCAAGGAACTGGAAGCCGACACCAGCTACAGCAGCCGCCGCAAGGAAGAAGCCAAGCCGCGCCAGGAAGCCGCGGTCAAGGGCATCACGCCCGAGCAGCCGGCCCCGGTCTCGGTGCCGCGCCCCGAGCGCGCACCGCGCCCGGAAGCCGCTCCGGTGGCGCCGCCCGTGCCGGCCACCAAGCCGGTGGAAGCCGGCGGCTTTATCGCCTGGCTGAAGGGCCTGTTCGGTGCGCGTCCGGCCACTGCGCCGGTGGTGGAGCCGGCCAAGCCGGCAGCCGCCGCGGAAACCCGCAGCACCGATGGCCGTCGTGAGCGCGGTCCGCGTGGCGAAGGCCGCGGCCAGCGTGGCGAGCGCGCCGAACGCGGCGAACGCGGCGAACGCACCGAACGCGCCGAGCGTGGCGAGCGCCAGGGCCGTGGCCAGCGTGGTGAACGTGCCGAGCGCGGCGAACGCACCGAACGCGGCGAGCGTGGCGAACGCCAGGCCGCAGAGCGCGGCGAGCAGCGCGAGGGCCGTGGCGAACGCCAGGGCCGCCAGCCGCGCCAGCAAGGTGAAGGCCAGGCGACGCCGGCCGTGGCGCGCCAGGCCGAGGCCGTGCCCGCCGAGCGCGGCCAGGGTGAACGCGCCGAGGCGCGCCAGGAAGGCCGCCGCGACCGCAACCAGGAACGCCGCGAGCGCCAGCGCGAACGCCAGCGCGAGCGCAGCGAACTGCGCGAAGCCGAAGCCGGCGAAGCGCCGCAGCCGGAAGCCATCGCTGCCGCCCAGGCCCTGGGCGTGCTGCCGCAGGCCCTGACCGAAGAGACCCAGGCCCGCGCCGAACTGCCGGAAGGCGCCGAAGGTATCGCCGAAAGCGCGGAGACCGCCGAGGGCGAAGAGCGCCGCCGCCGCAACCGCCGTGGCCGCAACCGCTATCGCCGCGAACGCGACGAGTCGGGGCAAGGCGTGGCAGGTGAAGGCGAAGGCGCTGCTGCCGAAGGCTTCGCCCAGGCCGGCGCCCAAGCCAGCACTGAAGCCGGCGCACCGGCCGAGCCCGCGCAGCAGCCGGCCGTGGCCGCGCAAGCCGCGCCCGAAGCCGTCGAAACCGTCCGCATCGCGGTGCCGGCAGACGTGACGCCGGCCCCGGCGGCGCAAGCCACCCCGGCGGTCCAGCCGGAGGCCGCACAAGCTGCCGAACCTGCCGAGACTGTCACGCCGGTGGCCGTGGCGGTGACCGAGGCCGTTGCCGCGGAAGCCGTCTCCGAGCCGGCCCTCAGCGCCGCAGTCGAAACCGCTGCGCCGGTCGTGCCGGCCGCTGCCCCCGCCACGGCACCCGCACCGGAGCCCGTGCCGGCACCGGTCGCGGCAACCGCTCCGGCGGCCGCGCCGGCCGCTTCGGCTCCTGCCCTGGCTCCGGTCCAGGCGTCGGTCCCTGCCGCAGCGCCGGCGTCGCTGGAGAACCTGGAGCCGATGCTGGCCACCGCCGGCCTGCAATGGGTCCATACCGACAGCGACAAGCTGCGCTCGGCCCAGGAAGCCGCTGCCCGCATCGTGCCCGCCCCGCGCGTGCCGCGCGAGCGCAAGCCGCTGCCGCCGCTGCCCCAGGGTCCGATGATCCTGGTGGAAACCGGCAGCCGCGAAGTGCAGATGGCATCGCAGCAGTAAGCGACGCCGCTGCGCTGCAGCCAAAGCAAGAAGGGGACGGCCTGGCCGTCCCCTTTTTTCATGGGCGGCGGTCGCGGTGAATCCCCGTCATCACCGCGGGATGCGGATGCCCCGCCCCGGCCTCGGCTAGAATGGCAGCAGAATGCATCCGGTCCCCCCGAGCGCCCGCGCCACTCGCTTCTTGCGTTGCCGTCGCGCTCCCCGGACGCCGTGCCACCCACAGGCCATGACCGAATCCGTCATCCCGATTTTCGACCTGCGCGACCATCGCTACCGCTCGATGACGCCCAGCATTCCCGGCAACCTGGTTGCGCCGACCGGCCTGGTGGCCGACCGCCGCGGCCGGCCGCTGCACGACCTCCGTATCTCGGTGACGGACCGCTGCAACTTCCGCTGCGTCTACTGCATGCCGAAGGAAGTGTTCGACAAGGACTACACCTTCCTGCCGCATTCCGAACTGCTGAGCTTCGAGGAGATCGAGCGCACCGCGCGCCTGTTCGTTGCCCACGGCGTCGAGAAGATCCGCCTGACCGGCGGCGAGCCGCTGCTGCGCAAGAACATCGAGCACCTGGTCGAGATGCTGGCGAAGATCGAGACCGTGTCGGGCAAGCCGCTGGACCTGACCCTGACCACCAATGCCTCGCTGCTGGCGCGCAAGGCGCGCGCGCTGCGCGACGCGGGCCTGACGCGGGTCAGCGTCAGCCTGGACGCGATCGACGATGCCACCTTCCGCCGCATGAATGACGTCGACTTCGCCGTCGCCGACGTGCTGCGCGGCATCGAGACCGCGCAGGCCGTGGGCCTGGCGCCGATCAAGGTCAACATGGTGGTCAAGCGCGGCACCAACGACCAGGAAATCGTGCCGATGGCGCGCCACTTCCGCCACAGCGGTATCATCCTGCGCTTCATCGAGTTCATGGACGTCGGCGCCAGTAACCACTGGCAGATGGACGAAGTGCTGCCGTCGGCCGAAGTGGTGAAGCGCATCGACGCCGAATTCCCGCTCGAGCCGGTGCAGGCCAACTATGCCGGCGAAACCGCCGAACGCTGGCGCTACCGCGACGGCGCCGGCGAGGTCGGCGTGATCTCCAGCGTCACCCACGCCTTCTGCGGCGACTGCAGCCGTATCCGGCTCTCCACCGAAGGCCGGCTCTACCTGTGCCTCTTCGCCACCGAAGGCTTCGACCTGCGCGCGCTGCTGCGCGGCGGCTACAGCGACCTGGAAATCTCCAACGCGATCGCGCAGGTCTGGCAGGGCCGCACCGACAACTATTCCGAGCAGCGCAGCGACCCGGCAGTGCGCGCCAGGCGCGCCGAGCGCAAGATCGAGATGTCCTATATCGGCGGCTGAACCCGCCGCACAACTACTCCATGATTGCACGCGACGACATCACCGGCCTGATCCTCGCAGGCGGCAGGGGCAGCCGCATGGGCGGCACCGACAAGGGCCTGCAGCCGCTGCAGGGCACGCCGATGGCCATGCACACGATGATGCGGCTGACGCCGCAGGTGGGCGGGCTGATGATCAACGCCAACCGCAACCTGGCCGCCTATGAGTCCTTCGGCGTGCCGGTCTACACCGACAGCGTGCCCGACTTCGCCGGCCCGCTGGCCGGGATGCTGGCCGGCCTGGAACAATGTGCGACCCCCTGGATGGTGACGGCACCGTGCGATTCGCCGTTCCTGCCGACCGACCTGGTGGCGCGCCTGGCACAGGCGATCGAGGCCGAGGGCGCCGAGCTGGCGATTCCGGTGACGCTTGACCCCGACGGCCGGCGCCAGACCCAGCCGGTGTTCTGCCTGATGCCGGTCAGTGCGCTCGACAGCCTGGTGGCTTATCTTTCCGGGGGCGGCCGCAAGATCGAAACCTGGGCCGCCTCGCACCGGCTGGCCGAAGTGTTGTTCGACGACGCCGCGGCCTTTGCCAATATCAACACCCTGGACGAACTGCGCGCGCACGAGGCGCGCTGAATCCCTGCCCCAGCCACCGCCGACCGCTGACCGCCATGCCATCGCTGCAATCCGTCATTTCCTGCCTGTCCGACTACGATCCCACCGCGCTGCCGGTGGACCACGCCAACCGCATCATCGGCGAGGTGGTCGAGCCGGTGCGCGGCATCGAACAGCTGCCGATCCGCAGCGCGCTGGACCGGGTGCTGGCCGAGGACATCGTCTCGACCATCGACGTGCCCGCGCACGACAATTCGGCGATGGACGGCTATGCCTTCCAGGGCGCGGCCCTGGCCGCGGCGCAGACCGCCACGGTCGAGCTCGAGGTGATCGGCAGCGCGCTGGCCGGCGGTGCCGGCGCGCTGGCCCCGACCGCGGTGCAGGCGGTGCGCATCATGACCGGCGCGGTGATGCCGGCCGGCTGCGATACGGTAGTGCCACAGGAGTTCGTCGAAACCGGCGCCGACGGCGCGCGCATCCGCTTTGCCGCTGACTGCGTCCGCATCGGCGACAACCGGCGCCTGCGCGGCGAGGACCTGGCCCGCGGCCAGGCGGCGCTGCAAGCCGGGCGCATCCTGCAGCCGGCCGATCTCGGCCTGCTGGCGTCGCTGGGCGTGGCCGAGGTGCGCGTGCGCAGGCGCCTGCGCGTGGCATTCTTCTCCACCGGCGACGAGCTGCGCTCGATCGGCGAGCCGCTCGACCCCGGCTGTGTCTACGACTCCAACCGCTACACGCTGCACGGCATGCTGCGCCGGATGAACGTGGACCTGCTCGACATGGGCGTGGTGCGCGACGATCCCGACTCGCTCGAAGCCGCTTTCCGCACCGCGTGCGAAAGCGCCGACGCGGTCATCACCTCGGGCGGGGTCTCGGTCGGCGAGGCCGACTACACCAAGCAGATCATGGCGCGCCTGGGCGATGTCACGTTCTGGAAGATCGCCATGCGCCCGGGCCGGCCGATGGCCTTCGGGCGCATCCAGGCCGACGGCGCGGGCGCGCACTCCGCGCTGCTGTTCGGCCTGCCCGGCAATCCGGTGGCGGTGATGGTCACCTTCTACCATTTCGTGCGCGCGGCGCTGCACCGGCTGATGGGCGCGACGGTGCCGCCGCTGCCGCTGCTGCGCGTGCGCAGCGCGCAGGCGATCCGCAAGAAACCGGGGCGCACCGAGTACCAGCGCGGCATCCTGGCGCGCGCCGGCGACGGCGAGTGGGAAGTACGCATTACCGGCCAGCAGGGCTCGGGCGTGCTGCGCTCGATGAGCGAGGCCAACTGCTTTATCGTGCTCGGCCACGAGCAGGATTCGGTCAAGGCCGGCGACGCGGTCGAGGTGATGCTGTTCGACGGGCTGGTTTGAGCGGGACGGCGGGGGCTGCGCGCAACCATTCGCTACACGATCGTAGCAATGTGTCGTTTTTGTGCTGCACATTTGCCGCCGCGGCACCGTTGCCGCCGGGCTTTCGGCTGCCCCGCGGCCGCCGGGCTATGCTTGGCATCGGCCAATCGCTACACTTGGCGCACGATTCAGAAACATTCGAGTATCCCCCGTCATGAATCAGGAGATTGCGTACCTCCACCCCGTCAAGACCGCCCGCGCGCTGGTGCTGGTCTACCTGTGCTTCTCCCTGCCGATCGTGTCGCTGGGCCTGTTCGTCACCTTCGTCCGCTATGGTGACCTGCCGGCGATCACGGTCTTCAGCGCGATCATTCTCAATGCGCTGATCGGCTTTGGCCTGCTGTGGCTCGCCTGCAAGGCCTACAACTGGGTGGCCGCCCGCTTCGGCGGCATCGAGGTCCACGTGCGCGAGCTGTCCCCCGAAGAAGACCGCTGAACGGCGCACCGTCATCTCCGGCCGGGCGCTACGCCGGCCGCCTTTCCAGCTTCTCCTCACCTGCCCTGCCGCGCGCTCAGGCCTGGCTGTTTTCCGCGTTATTGGTAGTTTCCGGCGTGCCATCCGCCGCCGCTTCCAGGCCGAGGCCCAGCAGCTGCTGCGCGGCTTCACCCGGCAACGCTTCCACCGTGCGCAGCTTGCGCGCCATCTGCCGCGTGCGCACTTCCGCCTGCTCGATATTGCGCGCGGCACGCTCGAGGGTATCGCGGGTCTTGGCCAGCACGTCGCCAAACTTGCCGAATTCGGTCTTGACCGCGCCCAGCACTTCCCACACCTCGCTCGAGCGCTTTTCCAGCGCCAGCGTGCGGAACCCCATCTGCAGGCTGTTCAGCAGCGCGGTCAGCGTGGTGGGACCAGCCACGGTCACGCGATAGTCGCGCTGCAGCTGGTCGGTCAGGCCGGGACGGCGCAGCACCTCGGCGTAAAGCCCTTCGGTCGGCAGGAACAGGATGGCAAAGTCGGTGGTCTGCGGCGGCGCCAGGTATTTTTCGGCAATGGTCTGGGCCTCGCGCCGCAGCGCCGTTTCCAGTTCGCGGCCGAACGCGAGCACGCCATCGGGATCGCCGCGTTCCTGCGCGTCGACCAGGCGCTCGTACTGTTCCTTGGGAAACTTGGCGTCGACGGGCAGCCAGACCGGCGCTGGGTCCGCGCCCGCCGCCTTGCCGGGCAGGCGGATGGCAAACTCCACGCGCGCGCCCGAGTTGCGCACGGTCTCGACATTCTTGCCGTACTGCTCCGGCGTCAGCATCTGCTCCAGCAGCATCTCCAGCTGCACCTCGCCCCAGGTGCCGCGCGACTTCACGTTGGTCAGCACCTTCTTCAGGTCGCCCACGCCCTGCGCCAGCACCTGCATTTCGCCCAGGCCGCGATGCACCTGCTCGAGGCGGTCCGACACCAGCCGGAACGATTCGCCCAGCCGCTGCTCCAGCGTCGCGTGCAGCTTTTCGTCGACGGTGCGGCGCATTTCCTCGAGCTTGGCCGCGTTGTTGGCCTCGATGTCCTGCAGCTTCTGCTCCAGCGTGGCGCGGACCTCGGCCAGGCGCCGCTCGTTGGCCTCGGACAGTTGCGCCAGCTGCTGCTGCAGGCCGTCGCCGAAGCGGCGCAGCGTGCCGGCCTGCTCGTCACGCGCCTGCTGCGACTGCAGCATCAGGTGCTGGCGCACCTGTTCCAGTTGCTGGGTGTTGGTCTCGGTCAGCTTGGCCAGTTGCTGCGCGAAGGTGTCGATCTGGTTGTTCTGCAGCGTGGCGATGCCGGTCAGCTGCGACGACAGCGCCTGCTGGAAGCGCAGCATCTGCTGCGCCGACTCGCCGCGGCTGCCGCGCGCTGCCTCGGCCACCTCGGTGCGCACCTCGCGCTCCAGCCGCTCCATGCCGCGTGCCTGCTCCAGCCGCATCTCGTCGAGCTGCCGCGCCATGCCGGCCCCGGATGAGCCGGCCTGCTGGCGCAGCAACACGATCACCAGCAGCACGACCGCGAGCAGCGCCGCGGCCAGCGTCAGGAACGGAATCAGGGTCATGCGAAAACCTCAGCGGCGATGCGCCATCACTTCAGGGTTGATCACGGTGGGCGGATGGCCGGCCTGCGGGCCCTGGTCGAGCGCCGCGATCAGGTTGTCGGCCGCGAGCATGGCCATGGCGCGGCGGGTTTTCTCGGACGCGCTGGCGATATGCGGCGTCAGCACGACGTTGGGCACCGTCAGCAGGTCCGGATGGACCGATGGCTCGCCCTCGAACACATCCAGCCCGGCGCCGAAGATGCGCTTGTCGCGCAGCGCCTGCGCCAGCGCGGCATCGTCGACGATGCCGCCGCGCGCCAGGTTCACCAGCGTCGCGGTGGGCTTCATCAGCGCCAGCTCGGCGGCGCCGATGGCATGGTGGCTCTGCGGGCCGTATGGCAGCACCAGCAGCAGGTGGTCGGACTGGCGCAGCAGGTCTTCCTTGCCGACATAGCGGGCGTTGAGCGCGCGCTCGGTCTCGGCTGGCAGCTGGCTGCGGTTGTGGTACAGCACGTTCATGCCAAACCCGCCCGCACGCCGCGCCAGCGCCTGGCCGATGCGGCCCATGCCGAGGATGCCCAGCGTGCTGCCGTACAGGTCCATGCCGACCAGCATGTCGTAGCTCCAGCGCTGCCACTTGCCGGCGCGCAGGTAGTGCTCGGCCTCGGTGACCCGGCGCGCGGTTGCCATCAGCAGGGCCCAGCCGAAATCCGCGGTGGTTTCGGTCAGCACGTCCGGCGTATTGGTGGCGACGATGCCCGCGGCGGTCAGCGCCGGCAGATCCAGGTTGTTGTAGCCGACCGCCATGTTGCACACCGCGCGCAGTGCCGGCAGCCCGGCAACGACGCCGGCGTCGATGCGGTCGGCGGCATTGGCCAGCACGCCGGCCTTGCCCGCTAGCCGCGCCTTCAGCGCGGCGGCGTCGAGCACCGCGTCCTGCTGGTTGTCGTCGACATCGAAATACTGCGCCAGGTGCGCGATGACTTCGGGATAGATGGCGCGGGTGACCAGGACGGACGGCTTCATGGCATCAGATATGGAAGAAGAGGAAGGTCATGATGACGAACAGCGGCATCAGGAAAATGCCCGAATACAGCATGTAGCCGAAGAAGCTCGGCATGCGCACGCCGCGGTTTTCGGCGATGGCCTTGACCATCAGGTTGGGTGCATTGCCAATATAGGTGTTGGCGCCCATGAACACCGCCCCCGCCGAGATCGCGGCCAGCGTCGAGGCATCGCGCGTCATCAGCGTGGCGGGGTCGCCACCGGCGGTATTGAAGAACACCAGGTAGGTCGGCGCGTTGTCGAGGAAGGAGGACAGCACGCCGGTCGCCCAGAAATACATGCTGTCGACCGGCTGGCCGTTGGCGTCGCTGACCGCGCGGATCACCCCAGAGAAGGCGCCGTCGGTACCCGCCTTCAGCATCGCGATGACCGGGATGATGGTCAGGAAGATGCCGGCGAACAGCTTGCCCACCTCGAGGATCGGTTCCCAGTTGAACTCGTTGCCCACGCGCGCCGCCCGCGGCGTGACCAGCATCGACACCACCGCCACCACCACCAGCAGGGCGTCGCGCACCGCCGCCTGCAGCGGCACCTCGGTGCCCAGGATGTCGAACGAGATGCCCGGCTTCCACAGCCCGCTCATCAGCACCAGGCTGACCACCGCCAGCAGCAGCACGAAGTTGAACTTGCCTTCGATGGCGATGCTGCCCGAATCCGGGGTCGGATCGACCGACAGCTGTTCTTCCTTGTTGCGGTAGTAGTGCCGGTCGACCAGGTAGAACACCAGCAGCAGCACCGCGCAGATAAAGAGCGTTTCCGGGAAGATGTTGCGCAGGGTCCAGAAGAAGTCGACGCCCTTCAGGAAGCCCAGGAACAGCGGCGGGTCGCCCAGCGGCGTCAGCGAGCCGCCGGCGTTGGCCACCAGGAAGATGAAGAACACCACCACGTGCGCCACGTGGCGGCGGTTGTCATTGGCGCGCAGCAGCGGCCGGATCAGCAGCATGGCGGCGCCGGTGGTGCCCATGAAGCTGGCCAGGACCGTGCCCAAAGCCAGGATGCCGGTATTGAGCCCCGGCGTGCCGTGCAGGTTGCCGCGCACGCAGATGCCGCCGGCAACGATATAGAGCGTGGTGATCAGCGCTATGAACGGAATGTACTCGGCCAGCAGCGCGTGCACGGTGCTGACGGCGGCGGCATGCGCGCCGAACACGAAAGCGAACGGCAGCAGGAACAGCAGGCCCCAGCCCGCGGCGATCTTGCCGTAATGGTGGTGCCAGAACTTCGGCCCCAGCAGCGGCCACAGCGCGATCGACAGCAGGATGCCGGCAAAGGGCAGTCCCCACAGCGGCGACAGCGACGCCCCGTCGAGGTCGGCGGCATGGCCGGCGGCGGGAAAGGCGGCCAGCATGGCCAGCAGTGGCAACAGCACGGGGGCACGTCGCATCAGGCAGGATCTCCTCGAACAATGCAGCGGTCATGGGAGCGCGCGGCGCGATGCCAGAGCGCGCGGGCAAGCCTGCAAGTGTAATGCAAGGCCCTGCCGCGCTTCCCCTTGCGGCGTGCATTTTCGGATTGCGGCGCGCTGGCGTCGCGCCGCGCAGATCAGGCCGCGTCGACCAGGATCACATGCACGCGGTACGGGCCGTGGGCGCCCAGCACGATGGTCTGCTCGATATCGCCGGTGCGCGACGGACCGCTGATGATGTTGGTGGCGCGCGGCAGCTCGCCGCGCTCGCTGCGCACCAGCGCGAACGCATCTTCCAGGCCGGCGACGATGCGCGAGCGCGGCACCACCGCGATATGGGTCTCGGGGAGCAGCGCGGCCGAGGCGAAGGTGGCGGGGCCGGACAGCAGCATCAGCGAGCCGGTCTCGGCAATCGCGCAGAAACATCCGGTGATGCCGACCAGGTCGCCATGCTCGCGGTCGGCCGCGGCGTCGCGCACCGGCGGGCGGCACTCCACCGCCAGCCCCGCGTCCTGCCACGGCAACGGGTCGAACTCATCCCAGGCGACCGCGCGGCGCACCAGGCCGAGGCTGTCGAGATAGCGCACCGTGGCGGCGGGCACGTCGGCCAGGGTCGCGACGCGCTCAACGGTCGAGGCCATGCGCTGCGCCTGCGCCAGGAAGGCTTCGGCCAGGTCGGGCGGGACGGCCGGACGCGGGCCCTGCGGGTGGCGCGCCAGGTAGTCGGCGACGGCGCCGCGCTCCCCCGCGCTTGGCCGGGCCGGCCTGCCCTGGGCGGCACGGATGCGGGCAAAGATGCGGTCGCGGGCGTCGTTGGTTTCCATGTGGCCTGGCTTGTGATGGCAGTGCGCAAGGGCGCGATGCGGCGATTATAGGGGCGATACAGCGGCGCGCCGTGCCAAAACCTGCTACGCGGCGGGCTGCACCGAATACACCTGGCGCAGGTAGGCCAGGTAGCCGGGATCGTCGCACATGGTCTTTTCCGGCGTGTCCGACAGCTTGGCCACCGGCTGCCCGTTACAGCGCACCATCTTCAGCACGATCTGCAGCGGCGTGTAGCCCAGGTCGTTGGTCAGGTTGGTGCCGACCCCGAACGCCAGCCGGCAGCGGCCATGGAAGCGCTGGTACAGCTCGATCACGCGCGGGATGTCGAGGCTGTCGCTGAAGATCAGCGTCTTGGTGCGCGGGTCGACACGGTTGGCGGCATAGTGGGCCACCATGCGCTCGCCCCACAGCACCGGATCGCCGGAATCATGGCGCACGCCGTCGAAGAGCTTGCAGAAATACAGGTCGAAGTCGCGCAGGAAGGCGTCGAAGCCATAGGTATCCGACAGCGCGATGCCCAGGTCGCCACGGTATTCGCGCGCCCAGCGCTCCAGCGCAAACACCTGCGAGTCACGCAGCCGCGGCCCAAGCGCCTGGCAGGCCTGCAGGTATTCATGCGCCATCGTGCCCAGCGGCACCATATTGTGCAGGCGCGCGAAGTGGACATTGCTGGTGCCGGCCAGCTGCGGCCCCAGCAGGCGCCGCATGGTCAGCAGCACCTCTTCCTGCCAGTCGCGCGAGAAACGCCGGCGCGTGCCGTAGTCGGCGATCACGCAATCGCCCAGCTCTGGCGTCTGTAGCAGCGCCAGCTTGGTTTCCAGCCGGCGGCGGCCTTCGGCCAGGTCGGGCTGGGGCTGGGTGCGGCGGAAATAGACTTCGTTGACGATGGCCAGCACCGGCACTTCGAACAGTATGGTGTGCAGCCACGGGCCGGTGATGGAAATCTCGATCTCGCCGTTGCCCAGCGGCGACGGGCGCACCGAGACATATTTCTCGTTCAGGTGGAACAGCCCGAGAAAATCGACGAAATCGCTCTTGATAAAGCGCAGGCCGCGCAGGTAGGCCAGCTCTTCCTCGGTGAAGCGCAGCTGGCACAGGCGCGCCACCTCGGCGCGGATCTCGTCGATATACGGGGTCAGATCGATACCCGCGTTGCGGCACTTGAAGCGGTATTCCACTTGTGCCTGTGGAAACTGATGCAGCACCACCTGCATCATCGTGAATTTGTACAGGTCGGTGTCGAGCAGAGACTGGATGATCATAGCGGGCCAGACGGCGATGCCGGGTCAGAACGCCATGCTACCTGAAGTCCGGCCGCTGCCGGCTGGCCAGGTGGTGCCGCGCAGCATGCCGGCGACCAGACAAAGACGCCAGCCGGCCACCATGCGTTAAATCAAAAGTACATAAAGAAATAAGAAAACTATCTGATCCGGCTATATAGACCAGCTATTCTTGCCAGAAGGCTCGGCTACAATACCGGTTTCCGAAAGGCCTCGGCCGGCGCTCGCCCCGCCCATGCTGCCCTGCGGCACGCGGGCACCCCATGTGATGAATGCGGCGCGTCTCGCCGGCAAGAAGCGGCCCCACAGTTTCCCATTAAAAGCCGACCCGTTTTCCTGGAACCGAAATGACTCACGTTGTCACCGAATCCTGCATCCGTTGCCGCTACACAGACTGCGTTGACGTGTGTCCGGTCGATTGTTTCCGCGAAGGCCCGAATTTCCTGGCCATCGACCCGGATGAGTGCATCGATTGCGCCGTGTGCGTGGCCGAATGCCCGGTGAACGCCATTTACGCCGAGGAAGACGTGCCGGGCGACCAGCAGCAGTTCATCGAACTGAATGCCGAACTGGCGCGCGCCTGGCCTTCCATCACCAAGACCAAGGCCCCGCTGGCCGAGGCCGAGGAGTGGAAGGACGCCACCGACAAGCTGCAGTACCTGGAGCGCTGAGCGCACCGGGCAGTAAAGAAAGCCGTCCCCACGCGCTTTCCGCAATGCCGGGCACCCCGCGTGCCCAACCAACGTATCAGGACGAATATGGACTTGAGCATTCCAAATCCCGTTGCCGACACGACCAGGCAGGTCGAGGGCGGCAGCCCCGCAGGCGGCCAGCCCCTCGAAATCGATGCGCTGATCGTCGGTGCCGGCCCGGTCGGTCTGTTCCAGGTGTTCGAACTGGGCCTGCTCGAAATCAAGGCCCACGTCATCGATTCCCTGAAGGTCGTTGGCGGCCAGTGCGTGGAGCTGTATCCGGACAAGCCCATCTACGACATCCCGGCCGTGCCCAGCTGCACCGGCCAGGAGCTGACCGACAACCTGCTCAAGCAGATCGAGCCGTTCGAGCCCACCTTCCACCTGGGCCAGGAAGTCTCCGTGGTCGAGCGCCGTGACGACGGCCGCTTCTTCGTCGAGACCTCGCTCGGCACGCGCTTCATCACCAAGACCATCTTCATCGCCGCCGGCGTGGGCTCGTTCCAGCCGCGCACGCTCAAGGTCGATGGCATCGACAAGTTCGACGGCAAGCAGCTGTTCTACCGCGTCAAGGATCCGAGCCGCTTCCACGGCCGCAACCTGGTGATCGTCGGCGGCGGCGACTCGGCGCTGGACTGGACCCTGGACCTGGTCGGCAAGGCCGAGTCAGTGGTGATGATCCACCGCCGCGACGGCTTCCGCGCCGCGCCGGCGTCGGTCGCCAAGATGAAGGAACTGTGCGAGCAGATGGAAATGCAGTTCCTGGTCGGCCAGATCAGCGGCTATGAAGAGAAGGACGGCGTGCTCACCGAGATCAAGGTGTCCGGCGCAGACGGCGTGACCCGCCGCCTGCCGCTCGACGACCTGCTGGTGTTCTTCGGGCTGTCGCCCAAGCTGGGCCCGATCGCCGAATGGGGCCTGGACCTGGAGCGCAAGCAGATCAAGGTGGACACGGAGAAATTCCAGACCAATATCCCCGGCATCTTCGCGGTCGGCGATATCAACACCTACCCCGGCAAGAAGAAGCTGATCCTGTCGGGCTTCCACGAGGCCGCGCTGGCCGCGTTCGGTGCTGCGCCGTATATCTTCCCCGAGAAGAAGATCCACATGCAGTACACCACCACCTCGCCGAAGCTGCACAAGGTGCTGGGCGTGGAATCGCCGGTGTTCGACTGACCCGCTGTGGGTCCCCGCAGAAAAAAGCCGCCGCGAGGCGGTTTTTTTCTGGCACAAAGCCGGAAGCGTCGCTATAATGCGGCCTCGCTGTTCGGCGCCCACGGCCGCAAAGCCGGCATCCAGCCTTCTGGATCGCACGCCAGGCAGCAAGCCAGCCTTCCCCGCACCCCGGGAACTAAATGCCGAAAGGGTGTTGACGAAGAAAAGAGAAACTGGCTATAATTTCTTTCTCAGCTGTTCCCCGATAGCTCAGTCGGTAGAGCGACGGACTGTTAATCCGCAGGTCCCTGGTTCGAGCCCAGGTCGGGGAGCCAACCGATACGGAAGCCCGGTGCAAACGCACCGGGCTTTTTCGTTTTCCGTTCGTATTTGTGGGTCGCAACGGTTTGGTTCGGGGCTGCCGCAGTGCCCCGCCCTTCGTCTTACCCCTGCAGCGCAGCGCTTGCGGCCTTCAGCGCCACGACGATCGCCTCCGCATTGGCTTCGACCCGATGCAGCGGCCCAGCCACCGACATCCCGTAGACAACGCCGCCGAGCGATACCGGCATCGCGATGGCCCCCAGGTCGGGGAACGACTCGCCGAAATTCGGATACCACCCCTGCGCCTGCCATTGCTGCATCGCCGCCTCGAATACCCGCAGCGAGTCCACCGTGCGGCCGGTGCGCGACGCAAAGGAAACGCCGGCCAGCAGTTCCGCGCGGCTTTCCATGGTCATGGTGCCGAGGATGGCGCGGCCGATCGAATTGACATGCGCGTCGCGCAGTTCGCCCGGCGCAGCGATATAGCGCACAGGATTGGCTGACTCGCGCACCTCGAGGTACAGCACGCGCCCGTCCTCCTGCAGCTTGCCGAACACCACGGTCTCGCCGGTGGTGTCGCGCAGCGATTCCAGCACCGGCTGCACGCGCTCCAGCAGCGGGTCGTTGCGGGCGATGCGTTGCGCGATATCGAGCAGCCGGCGCGTCGGGTAGTAGCCCTGGCGGCGCCCGGTCTCGTACAGATAGCCCAGCGAAGCCAGCGTGCGGATCAACCCCAGGCAGCTCGACATCGGCGCGCCCAGCAGCTTGGCCAGCTCGGTCAGCGTCAGCGAGCGCCCTTCGCGCGCATAGATTTCCATGATCTCGATCACGCGCAGCGCCGTCTTGACGCTGCCGTAACCGGACTTCTCCGCCGCTTCGTTTGCTGCCATCGTTTGGCTTCCTCGACTTCAGTATCCGTTGGCCGGGATTGTACGCGGCGGCAGCGCGGGTCAGTCCTCCTGACGCGCGCCGGGCGGCAAGGCCTGCGGCCAGCTGCGGATATTGCCCGGCGTGCGCGAGAAGCGCGTGGGAATGCCGACGCCGCGCAGGCGCCCTTCGCTCGGATGGTCGTACTCGAACATCATGCCGGTGGCGCGCAGGTGCGGGTCGTCGGCAAGGCTGTCGAAGTGCGGCACTTCGCTGTGCGGGATGTCGGCATCGCGCAGCAGCGCCAGCCATTCGGCGGTGGTGCGCTGCGCGACGATATCGGCCAGCGTGGCATAGAGCGCGTCGATATTGGCGCTGCGCGCGGCCGGCGTCGCGTAGCGCGGATCGCTGGCCAGCGGCGCATGGCCGGAGACATCGAAGAAGCGCTGCCATTGCGCGCTGGTGTATGGCAGCAGCGCGATATGTCCGTCGCGGGTGCGGTACGGCTTGCGGTGCAGCGACATCACGCGCGGATAGCCGGCCGGCCCGAGCGGCGGCACGAAGGTCTGCCCGGCCAGCTGCTCCGTGGCCAGGAACGACACCAGCGTCTCGAACATCGGCACCTCGATGGCCTGGCCGCGGCCGGAACGCTCGCGCTCGTACAGCGCCATCGGAATCGCATAGGCCACGGTCAGCCCGGCGACCTTGTCGGCGAGGATGGTGTTGACGTACTGCGGCCCTTCGTTCGAGTTGGCGCCCTGGAACTGTGCCATGCCGCTGCGCGCCTGGATGATGTCGTCGAAGGCGGGCGCGCCGGCGTACGGCCCCGACTCCGAATAGCCATAGGCACCGCAGTAGATCAGCCGCGGATGGTCCGCGCACAGCGAGGCATAGTCGAGCCCGAGCTTGCGCAACGACTGCGGCCGCACGTTGGAAACGAAGACATCGGCGCCGGCGATCAGCGCCTTCAGCGCCGCCAGGTCGTCGGGCTGCTTCACGTCCAGCACCACGAATTGCTTGTTGCGGTTCAGGTTGAGGAAGCTGGCGCCCATGGCGGCGTGCCGCGCCGGCTCGGCGTGGCGGAACACGTCGCCGGCGGGCGGCTCGACCTTGATCACCTCGGCGCCCATGTCGCCGAGGATCTGCGTGGCATACGGCCCCATCGCCACCGAGGTCATGTCGATCACGCGGATCCCGGCCAGCGGCCCGGTCGGCGCAAGCGGCTGTGCAGGCTGTTCTTGCATCGACGTTCCCGCTCAGTAAGACTTGGGCAAGCCCAGCACGCGCTCGGCGATAAAGCACAGGATCAGCTGCGGGCTGACCGGCGCGATGCGCGGGATATACGATTCGCGCAGCAGCCGCTCGACGCGGTACTCGCGCGAGTAACCCATGCCGCCCAGCGTCAGGATCGCGGTCTGGCAGGCATTGTGGCCCGCCTCGGCCGCGAGGTACTTGGCGGCGTTGGCCTCGGCTCCGCACGACTGGCCCGCGTCGTAGCGCGCCGCGGCCTTGAGCATCATCAGGTTGGCCGACTCCAGCTGCATCCACGCCTGCGCCAGCGGATGCTGCACGCCCTGGTTCATGCCGATGGGGCGGCCGAACACCACGCGCTCCTTGGCGTACTGCGTGGCGATGGCCAGCGCCGCGCGGCCCAGCCCGATGGCCTCGGCCGCGATCAGGATGCGCTCCGGGTTGAGCCCGTGCAGGATGTACTCGAAGCCCTTGCCCTCGTCGCCGATGCGGTCCTCGTCGGGAATGAACAGGTCATCGATGAACAGCATGTTGGTGTCGACGGCGGCGCGGCCCATCTTGTCGATCTCGCGGATCTCGATCTTGCTGCGGTCGACTTTCGTATAGAACAGCGACAGCCCCTCGGTCGATTTCTTCACCGACTCCAGCGGCGTGGTGCGCGCCAGCAGCAGCATGCGGTCGGCCACCTGCGCGGTCGAGATCCAGATCTTGCGCCCGCTCACCGAATAGCCGCCCGGCACCTTGCGCGCAAAGGTCTTGAGCTTGGTGGTGTCGAGCCCGGCGTCGGGCTCGGTCACGCCAAAGCAGGCTTTCTCCTGGCCTGCGATCAGCGGCGGCAGGAAGCGGCCCTT
Source organism: Cupriavidus phytorum (assembly GCF_003254285.1). Classification (NCBI taxonomy): domain Bacteria; kingdom Pseudomonadati; phylum Pseudomonadota; class Betaproteobacteria; order Burkholderiales; family Burkholderiaceae; genus Cupriavidus; species Cupriavidus phytorum. Next base: position 48,143 of record NZ_QKZN01000002.1, on the reverse strand, counting down.
CTGCGCGTCGGTGCCGAACACCACCACCGGGTTCAGGCCGAACACGTTCATGTGCACCGCCGACGCGCCGGTCATGCCCGCGCCCGACTGCGAGATGGTCTGCATCACAAGCGCCGCTTCCAGGATGCCCAGTCCGGCGCCGCCGAAGGCCTCGGGCATGGCCACGCCAAGCCAGCCGCCTTCGCACAGCGTCTGGTAGAACTCGTGCGGATAGGTGCCGGACTTGTCGAGTCGGTCCCAGTATTCCATGTCGAATTGCCCGCAGACCTGCTGCACCGCCTCGACGATGGAGGCCTGTTCTTCGGAGAGATCGAAATTCATTGCGTTACCTGCCTGCTGTCGTTGTCGGTTCGATGGTGTCTTATTCCGGCTGGATGCCCGCGTCCTTTACCAGCCGCGCCCACTTCTGCAACTCGGCCACGACAAACTGGTTGAGCTCGGCCGGCGTGCTGCCGAACGGCTCGAAGCCGAGCGCGTGGAACTGCGCCGCATGCTGCTTGCTGGTGGCGATCGCCACCAGCTCGCGGTTCAGGCGCTCGACCATCGGGGCCGGCACCCCGGCCGGCGCGAACACGCCGTTCCACGAGGTCACGTCGAAGCCCTTCAGTTCCGGCACGCTTGCCAGCGGCGGCAGATCGGGCAGCAGCGCGCTGCGCTGCGCGGTGGTGACCGCCAGCGCGCGCAGCTTGCCGGCGCGCACGTTGGCGATGCCGGCGGCGAAGTCGACGAACATCGCCTGCACCTGGCCGCCCATCACGTCGGTCATCGCCGGCGGCGTGCTCTTGTACGGCACGTGCAGCATCTTCAGCCCCGCCATCTTCGACAGCGTCGCGCCCGAGACGATGCCGGTGCTGTTGCCGCTGGCATAGGTCAGGCCGGGATGCGCCTTGGCGTAGTCGACGAACTCGCGCAGGGTCTTGACCGGCAGCGCCGGGTTGACCACCAGCATGAACGGCAGGTTGCCCATGCGCGAGATCGGCGTGAAATCCTTGACCGGGTCATAGCGCAACTGCTTCATCAGCGACGGGTTGGCCGAATGCGTGGTGTTGGTGGTCATGAACAGCGTATAGCCGTCGGCGGGCGCCTTGGCGACGAACTCCGCGGCGATGGTGCCGTTGGCACCGGGCTTGTTGTCGACCACCACCGGCTGTTGCAGCGACTCGCCCAGGTACTTTGCGGTTAGGCGCGCCACCGCATCGGTGCCGCTGCCGGCGGCAAACGGCACCACCAGGCGCAGCGGCTTGGCAGGGAATTCATCGGCGGCCTGCACCGGGGTGGCAGCCAGCGCCGCGCTGCAACCCAGCACCAGGCTGGCAAAAGCGTTCTTGAAGGACTTCACGGTGGTTGTCTCCTGTAGTTTTGTGTCCCGCGACCGCCGCCTCTCAGGCGGGCCGTATCACGCGTTCAGGGGATTCCTCGTAGGGCGGGGAATAGATCACCAGAATCTTCGCCGGCTCGTCGCTGACCACGGTGAAGACGTGCATCTGGTCCGGCGGGAAAAAGCAGCAGTCGCCCGGACCCAGCTCGCGGCGCTGGCCGCCGACTTCGGCAATGGCGCGTCCTTCCAGCACGTAGCAGACCTGCTCGATGCCGGGATGCGCGTGCGGCAGCGCGCCCTTGCCTTTCTCGATGGTGCCGTGGATCACTTCCAGGTGGCGCGAGCCAACCGTCTCGGGCGCGATCAGCCGGCGGTTGAGCGTGCCGACATGGTTGGCGGGGTGGTAGCCGTCGACCTCGTCGGTCGAGATGAAATACACGCGTTGGTCCGGCATGCGGGTCTCCTGCCTGAATTCATGTTTATGAATAATAGTTTATACACATGAATTTGTCCGTCAAACGATTTCGACGCGTGTGCGGGTTTACCGGGAGCGGACGGCATGGACGAGCGCTCACCTCACGCGGCGCGTGATCGACCTGAAACGGATGATGTGAAACGGCTTGCGGCGCTCAGCCGGCGAAGCGGTATCCCACGCCGACCTCGGTCAGCAACCACGCCGGCTGGGCCGGGTCGGCCTCCAGCTTGTGGCGCAGGTGACCCATGTAGACCCGCAGGTAGTGGCTGCTGTCGGCATGGGACGGCCCCCATACTTCGCGCAGCAGCTCGCGGTGCGTCATGACCTTGCCGCGGTGCGCCAGCAGCACCGCCAGCAGGCGGTATTCGATCGGGGTCAGGTGCACCGCCTCGCCGCCGCGCGTGACCTGCCGGTTGGCGAGGTCGACGGCGACCTCGCCGAACGCCACCTGCGCCCGCCCCTGCGCGCCGGCGCGCGCGTGCCGGCGCAACAGCACACGCAGCCGCGCCACCAGCTCGCCGACGCCGAAGGGCTTGGTCAGGTAGTCGTCGGCGCCGGCGTCGAGCGCGCGGATCTTCTCGGTCTCGTCGGTGCGCGCCGACAGCACCAGCACCGGCACCTCGGTCCAGGTGCGCAGCTCGCCGATCATCGAGACGCCGTCGCCGTCCGGCAGGCCCAGGTCCAGGATCACCAGGTCGGGCTGGCGCGTGCCGGCCTCGATCAGGCCGCGCTGCAGCGTATCGGCCTCGTGCACGGTGCAGCCCTCGTCCTGCAGCGCCGCGCGCACGAAGCGGCGGATATGGGGTTCGTCTTCCACCAGCAGCACCGTGGGCGAAAACTCGAATGGCATGACGCGTTGCTTCCTTGCAAGGTTGGCGGGTTCAGGCCGGCACGCCGGCCGCTTCGGGCTCCAGCACCGGCGGGGTGCCGCGCGGCAGCGTGACCACGAAGCGCGCGCCGGCCTCATCGGCCTTCGCAGCCTGCGCCGGATGCACCGGCTCGACCCGGATGCTGCCGCCGTGCGCCTGCACGATCGCCTCGCACACGGCCAGGCCCAGGCCGACGCCGCTGGTGGCGGATTCGCGCTCGCCGCGCGTGAATTTCTCGAACACCTGGCGCGCCATCGCGGCCGGCACGCCGGGACCGTCGTCCTCGACGATCAGATGCACCGACGCTTCGGTGACCTCGCCGCGCAGCCGGATCTCGGTGCCCGGCGCGGTGTACTTGGCGGCGTTCTCGAGCAGGTTGCACAGCACGCGCTCGATCAGCACGCCGTCGCATTCGACCAGCGGCAGCGCCGACAGGTCGGCCACCACCACACGGTGCCGCGCCAGCGCATCGCGCAGCGATGCCAGCGCCGCGCCGGCCAGCTCTTCGAACGACTGCCAAGTCTTGCGCAGCGCCACGTCGGGGCCCTGCAGCCGCGCCATGTCGAGCAGGTTGGCCACCATCGCATGCATGCGCCGCGCCTGATCGCGCATGGCACCGACCGTGTCGGCCACGCCCGGCGCCAGCGGCGGCGTGCCGCGCTGCAAGGTCTCGGTCATGCCGATCAGGCTGGTCAGCGGCGTGCGCAGGTCGTGCGACACCGCCGCCAGCAGCGAGCTGCGCAGGCGCTCCGACTCCATCGTCAGCAGCGCCTGCTGCGCGACCTCGACGTAATGCAGCCGCTCCAGCGCGATCGCGATCAGCGTGGCAAAGACATCGGCCTGGCGCCGCAGCGCGGGCTGCGCAAAGGCACGCCAGGCGCGCGGCTCGACCGCGAGCACGCCGCGCACCTGCATCGGCGCTTTCAGCGGCAGGTACAGCACCGTGCCCGCCGGCAGCGTGTCGGTGCCGGTGCCGGCCGGCTGGCCGTGGTCGAACACCCATTGCGCCAGCACATGATCGATGGCGTCGCTCTGCGCCGCGACGCCGGCTTGCGCATTGCTCTCTGCATCGATGGCGGCAGGCAGCAGCCGCCCTTGCGGGCCGGCCAGGAAGAATGCCGCACGCGCGTCGAACGCCGCCCGCAGGAAGCGGCTGCCGATGGCGACGATCTGCGCATCGGTCAGCGCCGCCGACAGTTCGCGCGCCAGCTCGTACAGCGTGCGCGCATCGGTCTCGCGCTGGACCGACACGCGCGCCTGCTCGCGCAGCCCGGCGGTGAGCTGCCCGATCACCAGCCCCACCGCCAGCATCACCAGGAAGGTCACCAGGTATTGCACGTCGCTGACCGCGAACGACAGCTGCGGCGGCACGAAGAAGAAGTCGAACGCCCCCACCGCCACCAGCGCGGCGAAGGCGCCGGCGGTGCGTCCGTGGCGCAGCGCCACGCCCGCCACCGCCAACAGGAACAGCATGGCGATATTGACTAGGTCGAACCATGGCCGCGCCAGCGCCGACAGCGCGGTGGCGCCGGCGCACCAGGCCGCTGCCCACAGCAGGCCGGGCCACTGCGCCGGACGCGACTCTTCAGCTTGCAGGTCGATGCCATGCGCACCTCGGGCGGCATCGGGCGCCTCATGCCGGACCCCGTCGGCGGCGACGCGGATCACGTCGACCTCCGGGCACGCGGCCGCCAGCGCATCGGCAAAGCTGCTGCGCCCGAACAGCCAGGCGCGCGCGCCCAGCCACGGCGCCAGCAGCTGCGCCAGCCAGGCATGCAGGCGGCCGGGCAGCGCACCGCCGCGGTCACGCCAGCGCGCCGGGGTGCGGCCGAGCAAGACCTTGGTCAGGTTGTGCCGCCGCACATAGCCGGCCACCGCCGTCACCATGTCGCTGCCGGCCAGGGTCTCGGTGCGCGCGCCCAGCGACTCGGCCAGCCGCATGGCCTCGTCCAGCTGCGCGCGCAGCGGGTCGGGCACCGGCGCCAGCCGCGGCACCGACACCGTCACCACATGGCAGTCGCAATCGAGCTGCGCGGCCAGCCGGCGCGCGCTGCGCACCACCTGCGCGGCATCGCTGCCGTGGCCGATGCAGGCCAGCACCGCTTCGCGCGTGCGCCACACCGGCTCGATCGACGCCTGCTGGCGGTAGGCGCGCACATCGTCGTCGACGCGGTCGGCGGTGCGTCGCAGCGCCAGCTCGCGCAGCGCGATCAGGTTGCCCTTGCGAAAAAAGTGCTGCACCGCGTGGCGGGCCTGTTCGGGCACGTACACCCGGCCTTCGCGCAGCCGGCGCAGCAGTTCGTCGGCGGGCAGGTCGACCAGCACGACTTCGTCGGCCTCGTCGAAGACCGCGTCGGGCACGGTCTCGCGCACGCGGATGCCGGTGATGCCGGCCACCGCCTGGTTCAGGCTGTCGAGGTGCTGGACGTTGACGGTGGTCCAGACGTCGATGCCGGCCGAGCGCAGCTCGGCGATGTCCTGCCAGCGCTTGGGATGGCGGCTGCCGGGCGCGTTGCTGTGGGCCAGTTCGTCCACCAGCACCAGCGCCGGCCGGCGCGCCAGCGCGGCGTCGAGATCGAATTCCTGCAGCGCGCGGCCGCGGTGCTCGAGCACGCGCCGCGGCAGCTGCTCGAGCCCTTCGGCCAGCGCCTCGGTCTCGGCGCGTCCATGGCTTTCTACCACGCCCACGACGACATCGCCGCCCTGTTCGCGCAGCGCGCGCGCGGCCGCCAGCATGGCAAAGGTCTTGCCGACGCCGGCCGAGGCGCCGAAGTAGATGCGCAAGCGTCCGCGCGCGGCGCGTTCGCCATCGGCCTGCAGGCGTTGCAGCAGGTGGTCGGGATCGGGGCGGAGGTCGTCGGCTGGGCGCGCGGGCATGGTGGGCGCGCTCACGTTGCGGCAGCGCAAGCGCAGCCAGATTGTGCCATGCAGGCCGGCGCGTGGCCCCCAACGTGGCCTCCCGCCTCAGCGCGCCGGCAGCGCATCCAGTGCCAGGTTCAGCCGCAGCACGTTGACGCCGGCCTCGCCCAGCACCGGCAGCAGCGGCTTGTCGGTATGCGCGGCGATCAGCGCGCGCACCTGCGCGAGCGGCAAGCCCCGCGCCCGCGCCACGCGCGCCGCCTGGTACTCGGCCGCGGCCACGCTGATATGCGGGTCCAGGCCGCTGCCGGAGGCGGTCACCAGGTCCACCGGCACCGGCGCGGTATTGCCGGGATCGGCCGCGCGCAGCGCGTCGATGCGCGCGCGGGCCGCGTCGGCCAGCGCCGGGTTCGATGGTCCCAGGTTGGAGCCGCCGGAAGCTCCGCCGTTATAAGGCATCGGCGCGGTGGCCGAGGGCCGGCCCCAGAAGTCGCCGGGCGCGGAGAATGGCTGGCCGATCAGCTCGGATCCCAGCACCTTGCCGTCGCGCACGATCAGCGAGCCGGCCGCCTGGCGCGGGAAGGCCGCGCCGGCGATCATGGTGATCGCCGCGGGGTACAGCAGGCCGGTCAGCAGCGACAGCGCCAGCAGGATCACCAGCGCCGGACGCAGCACGCCGCCCTGCGCTTCGGTTTGTGCGGCGTGCGCGGTGTCGGCGGTGATTGGATTGGACATGGTTGCTCCGAACATTGTTTTGAGGTCGGGTCGGATCAGGCCCAGCCCATCGCGGCCAGGCCCAGGTCGATCAGCTTGATGCCGGCAAACGGCACCGCGATGCCGCCCAGCCCGTACACCAGCAGGTTGCGGCGCAGCAGCGCGGCGGCGCCGAGCGCGCGGTAGCGCACGCCACGCAGCGCCAGCGGGATCAGTACCACGATGATCAGCGCGTTGAAGATCACCGCCGACAGGATCGCCGATGCCGGCGTGGCCAGCCCCATCACGTTGAGCAGGCCGAGCTGCGGATAGGTGGTGGCAAAGGCCGCGGGAATGATCGCGAAATACTTGGCCAGGTCGTTGGCTACGCTGAAAGTGGTGAGCGCGCCGCGGGTCATCAGCATCTGCTTGCCGATGCCGACGATCTCGATCAGCTTGGTCGGGTTGCTGTCGAGGTCGACCATGTTGCCGGCCTCGCGCGCGGCCTGCGTGCCGCTGTTCATGGCGACCGCGACGTCGGCCTGCGCCAGCGCCGGGGCGTCGTTGGTGCCGTCGCCGGTCATCGCCACCAGCCGCCCTTCGGCCTGGTACTGGCGGATCAGCGCGAGCTTGGCTTCGGGCGTGGCCTCGGCGAGGAAGTCGTCGACGCCCGCCTCGGCGGCGATCGCGGCGGCGGTCAGCCGGTTGTCGCCGGTAATCATCACGGTGCGGATGCCCATGCGGCGCAGTTCGCCGAAGCGCTCGCGGATGCCGCGCTTGACCGTGTCCTTCAGCTCGACCACGCCCAGCACGCGCACCTCGGTCCCGGCCAGCTCGGCCACCACCAGCGGCGTGCTGCCGGCCCGCGCCACGTCCTCGACCGCGCGCGTGACCGCATCCGGGAACTTGCCCGCATGCTCGGCCACGTAGCGGCGCACGGCATCGGCCGCGCCCTTGCGCACGCTGCGCCGCGACGCGCCGTCGTCGAGGTCGACGCCGCTCATGCGCGTCTGCGCGCTGAACGGCACGAACACCGGCCGTGCCGCACCCATGCCCGGGGCGTCGGCGCCGGCCTGCTGGCGCGCCAGCGCCACGATGCTGCGGCCCTCGGGGGTTTCATCGGCGAGCGACGACAGCCACGCGGCGGCCGCCAGCTGGCGTTCGCTCACACCGGGCGCCGGCAGCATCCGTGCGGCCTGGCGGTTGCCGAGCGTGATCGTGCCGGTCTTGTCGAGCAGCAGCACGTCGACGTCGCCGGCCGCTTCCACCGCGCGGCCCGAGGTCGCGATCACGTTGGCCGCCATCATGCGGCTCATGCCGGCCACGCCGATCGCCGACAGCAGCCCGCCGATGGTGGTCGGGATCAGGCACACCAGCAGCGCCACCAGCACCGTCACGGTGACCGGCAGCCCCGCGCCCGTCGCCAGCACGCTGTAGGCGGAGAACGGCAGCAGCGTGGCCGTGGCCAGCAGCAGCACCATCGACAGCCCGACCAGCAGGATGGTCAGCGCCAGCTCGTTGGGGGTCTTCTGGCGCCGCGCGCCTTCGACCATCGAGATCATCCGGTCGATAAAGCTCTCGCCGGGATTGGTGGTGATGCGCACCACGATCCAGTCGGACAGCACGCGGGTGCCGCCGGTGACGGACGAGAAATCGCCGCCGGATTCGCGGATCACCGGCGCCGACTCGCCCGTGATGGCGCTTTCGTCGACCGAGGCCACGCCCTCGATGACCTCGCCGTCGCCGGGGATCATGTCGCCGGCCTCGGCCAGCACCACGTCGCCGCGGCGCAGCGTGGTGGCCGGGCGCACCTGCATGGCACCGTCGCGGCGGCCCTCGGCCAGCACGCGCGCGCTTGCGGTGCGCTTGAGTCCGCGCAGCGACGCGGCCTGCTGGCGGCTGCGCCCTTCGGCCAGGGCCTCGGCAAAGTTGGCAAACAGCACGGTGACCCACAGCCAGATCGTGACCGCGACGATAAAGCCGGTGCTTTCGGTGGCATGCGGCGGCGGCGCGACCAGCGCGCGCAGCGCCAGCAGCGTGGTCAGCACGGCGCCGGCATAGACCACGAACATCACCGGGTTGCGCAGCTGCTCGCGCGGCGACAGCTTGCGCAGCGCCGCGAGCAGCGCCGGGCGCACCAGCTCGGGCGACAGCAGGCCGCGCGGCGCGCGCGACGGATCATGCGCGGCATCGTGGGCTGGATCGTGGGCGGCGCCGTCCTCGGCGCGCTCCGGGGCGGCCTGGGGCCGCGTGGTCAGGGTATCGGGTTGCATCATGGATACAGGTTCGCGAGTGGCGATTCGTCAGGACTGGCGATCAGCGCGCGGCGCCCGCCAGCACGCCCTGCAGGTGTTCGGCGACCGGGCCCAGCGCCAGCGCCGGGACATAGGTCAGCGCGCCCACCATCAGCACGGCGCCGGCCAGCAGCACCACGAACAGCGCGCCGTGCGTGGGCATGGTGCCGCCGGTGGCCGGCAGCTTCGGCTTGGCCGCCAGCGACCCCGCCAGCGCCAGCACCGGGATCACGATCCAGAAGCGGCCAAACCACATCGCCGCGGCCAGCAGCGTGTTGTAGAACGGGGTGTTAGCGGACAGGCCCGCGAATGCGCTGCCGTTGTTGTTGGCGGCCGAAGACAGCGCGTAGAGAATCTCGGAAAAGCCGTGCGCGCCCGGGTTGAGCACGCCCGCGCGCCCCGCGCCTGCCATCACCGCCACCGCCGTGCCCAGCAGCACCAGCAGCGGCGTGACCAGGATCACGATCACGGTCATCTTCATCTCGAAGGCCTCGATCTTCTTGCCGAGGTATTCCGGCGTGCGCCCGATCATCAGGCCGGCGATGAACACCGCAAGCACCGCATAGACCAGCATGCCGTACAGGCCGGAGCCGACCCCGCCGAACACCACCTCGCCCAGCTGCATCAGCAGCATCGGCACCATGCCGCCCAGCGCGGTGAAGGAATCGTGCATGGCATTGACCGCGCCGCACGACGCCGCCGTGGTGATGGCCGCGAACAGCGCGGAGGCGGCCACGCCGAAGCGCGTCTCCTTGCCTTCCATATTGCCGCCCGCCTGCAGCGCAGTGCCCGCGTGATCCAGCGGCAGCGCTGACAGCACCGTCCCGGCGCGCTGCTCGGCGAGCGCGGCCAGGCACGCCATGGCCACGAACAGCAGCGTCATCGCCGCCAGCACCGCCACGCCCTGGCGCCGGTCCCGCACCATCTCGCCGAAGGTGAAGCACAGCGCGGCGGGGATCAGGAAGATCGCCAGCATCTCGATCATGTTGGACAGCGCGGTCGGGTTCTCGTACGGATGCGCCGAGTTGGCGTTGAAGAAGCCACCGCCGTTGGTGCCCAGCATCTTGATCGCTTCCTGCGACGCCACCGGCCCCATCGGCAACGTCTGCGTGTGCGCCGTGGCCGCACGGGTCAGCGGCTGGCCTTGCGCATCGGCGACCGGATTGCCGGCGGCGTCCGTGACCGGCTGGCTGTAGGCCACCGGTCGCAGCAGCGCGGCATCGCGATAGCCGCTGAAGTTCTGGATCACGCCCTGGCTCGCCAGCGCCAGCGCAATCACCGATGCCAGCGGCACCAGCACGTACAGCGTGATGCGCGTCAGGTCGACCCAGAAGTTGCCGATGCCGCCCGCGCGCTGGCGCGCGAAGCCGCGGATCAGCGCGAACACCACGGCGATGCCGGTGGCCGCCGAGACAAAGTTCTGCACCGTCAGCGCCAGCATCTGCGTCAGGTAGCTCATGGTCGATTCGCCGGCATAGCCCTGCCAGTTGGTATTGGCGACGAAGCTCACCGCGGTGTTGAAGGCCGAATCCGGCGACACCGCGCCGAAACCCTGCGGGTTCAGCGGCAGCCAGCCCTGCAGGCGCTGCAGCGCATAGACCGCTACCGCGCCGAGCAGGTTGAAGGCCAGCACGGCCAGCGCATAGCGCCGCCAGCCCATCTGCGCGCCGCCCCGCTCGCCGCCATGCACACCGGCGAGCCGGTACAGCGCGCGCTCGAGCGGCCGGCCCCAGCCGGTCAGGCGATAGTGCTCGTCTTCGACCGCGCGGCGCAGGTAGCGGCCCAGCAATGGGGCCAGGGCCAGCAGGATGGCCAGGTACAGGGCCAGCAGGCCCGGGAAATCGGTCGGCATCAGAACTTCTCCGGACGGCACAGCGCAATCAGCAGGTAGAGGAAGATGGCCACGGCAAGCACGCCGGCCAGCAGTTCGGTCCAGTCCATCAGCGGTCTCCGCCGGTGGCGGCGTCCGGCTGCGGCCGCTCCGCGGCGGATACCGGCCGCGCCGGGCCGCACAGCCATGCGCACAGCGCGACCAGGGCGACGCTTGCGGCGCCGAAGGCAATCAGAACGAGCAGGAACATCGCATCCATGACGAGCAGAATCGTGAGTGGCACACGTCACCCAGATTAGGGATGCGGGGATAAAAACGGGGTAGAAAGGCCCGCGCCGGCTATAAAAACGGTATAAAGACGGCTCGCGGACGGCCGCAGACGCCGCGGCGCGCTTGAAGTGGCCCGGGGATAACTTCAGGCCGACCACCGCGCGTACGTTGCACTGCATTCTTGACAGCGCCGTCGTATACATGCCATAGTTACGGGCGTATAGCATTCATGGAAACCGGTACTGTCAGGCTCCAGTTATGTTCGGACCTGGCGCTATCACCCCTGACACTGGTTGCACGGACTGAAACGTCCACATCTTTCAGGTTCGCGGGGGCGCACCAGGGCAACAGCCCGGCGTGCAATACCAGTCGCTCCGGCGACCGCAGTTTCCCCCCGTGTGAACCAGCCGCCCCGGCGGCAATCCCCTAAAGGACTGAATTGACTAAGATCGTCTTGAAACCCGGTGAGCCCGTTGAAGTTGCAATGCGGCGTTTCCGTCGTGCCATTCTGCAGACTGGCCTGATCGTTGAACTCAAGAGCCGTACCGCTTACGAGAAGCCGACGACCGAGCGCAAGCGCAAGAAGAAGGCCGCCGAAGCACGCCTGCGCAAGCGCCTGCGCATGCAGATGCTGCCGAAGAAGATGTACTGATTCCGGTACGCTTCGCCGCCTGGCCTCGCCAGGCAAGAAAAACCGCCAGTTCGCTGGCGGTTTTTTTTATGCCTGTGCGCCGGGGCCCGCGCCTGCTGCAGCGCGCCACCTGAGGCCGGCGCCGATGACCGGCATAATGGCGGATATTGCGCCGTTGCGGCGCCACACCGGACCCTGTCTTGACTGCCATCCTCGAGTTGCGCAAGGTGCGCAAGCAATACGGCGACACGGTCGTGGTCGACGACCTCGACCTGCAGGTTTTCCGCGGCCAGTGCTTCGGCCTGCTGGGCCCCAACGGCGCCGGCAAGACCACCACGCTGCGGCTGCTGCTGGGCCTGACCACGCCGCTGGCGGGCACGCTGACGCTGTGCGCCGAGCCCATCCCCGAGCGTGCGCCGCAGGCGCGCATGCGCGTGGGCGTGGTGCCGCAGTTCGACAATCTCGACCCCGACTTCTCGGTGATCGAGAACCTGCGCATCTTCGGCCGCTACTTCGGGCTGTCGTCGGCCGAGATCGAGCGGCGCGTGCCGAAGCTGCTGGAATTCGCGCGGCTCGAAAACCGCGCCGACGCGCAGGTGCGCGACCTCTCCGGCGGCATGCGCCGGCGCCTGACCGTGGCGCGCGCGCTGATCAACGACCCGGACCTGCTGGTGATGGACGAGCCCACCACCGGCCTCGACCCGCAGGCGCGCCACCTGATCTGGGAGCGGCTGAAGTCGCTGATGGCCAGCGGCAAGACCATCCTGCTGACCACGCACTTCATGGAAGAAGCCGAGCGGCTGTGCAACTACCTGTGCGTGATCGACGGCGGCCGCAAGATCGCCGAAGGCAAGCCGCACGAGCTGATCGACAGCCAGATCGGCTGCGACGTGGTCGAGGTCTATGGCGATGAACTTGAGACGCTGCGCGGCACGCTGACGCCGCTGGCGCAGCGCACCGAAATGAGCGGCGAGACACTGTTCTGCTACGTGCGCGAGCCCGCCCCGCTGCTGGCGGCGCTGCACGGCAGGAGCGGCGTGCGCTACCTGCACCGCCCGGCCAACCTCGAGGACGTATTCCTCAAGCTGACCGGCCGCGAGATGCGGGACTGAACCAAGGGACGACATGAGCGAACAGGACCCCCGCGCGGACGCCACCGATGCCTCCCCCGCCGTCGCCATGGCGGCGCGGCAGACCTATCCGCAGCCGCTGCTGCCGCGCAACCTGCGCAACTGGATGATGGTCTGGTACCGCAACTACATGGTGTGGAAGAAGCTGGCGATCCCGTCGATGATCGGCAACCTGGCCGACCCGATGATCTACCTGTTCGGCCTCGGCCTCGGGCTCGGGCTGATGGTGGGCCAGGTCGACGGGGTGTCGTATATCGCCTTCCTGGCGGCCGGCACCACCGCGTCGAGCGTGATGATGTCGGCCAGCTTCGAGTCGATGTATTCGGCGTTCTCGCGCATGCATGTGCAGCGCACCTGGGAAGCGATCATGCATGCGCCGCTGACGCTGGGCGACGTGGTGCTGGGCGAGATCGCCTGGGCCGCCAGCAAGGCGGTGCTGTCGGGGCTGGCCATCATGCTGGTGGCGGGCCTGCTCGGCTATGCGCAGATGCCGGGGGCGCTGCTGGCGCTGCCGGTGATCGTGCTGGCCGGGATCGCCTTCGCCGCGCTGGCGATGATCGTCACCGCGCTGGCGCCCAGCTACGACTTCTTCATGTTCTACCAGACCCTGGTGATGACGCCGATGCTGCTACTGTCGGGCGTGTTCTTCCCGCTGGAACAGCTGCCCGAAGGCGTGCAGGCCGCCGCCAAGGCGCTGCCGCTGGCGCACGCCGTGGCGCTGATCCGGCCGCTGATGCTGGGCCGCCCGGTCGACGGCGCCGGCCTGCACCTGGCGGTGCTGGCCGCCTATGCGGTCATTGCGCTGGTGGTGTGCCTGGTGCTGCTGCGCCGCCGGCTGCTGCGCTGACTCGGCCCCATGCCAGGCTCAACCAATACCAAGAGTTCCATGCCGTCCTTATTTCCCCGCTTGCGTGGCAACCTGCGCAACCATAGCGAAACCTGCGCCACCCTGCCGCGCATCGCCTTGATGCTGGCGGCCGCGTGCGCCGTCGCGTCGCTGTCCGGCTGCATGGTGGTCGGCGCCACCGTGGCCGTCGGCAGCGCCGCGGTGTCGACGGTAGCGACGGTGGGCTCGGCCGCGGTCAGCGTGGCCTCGACCGCGGTCGGCGCCACCTACGACGTCACCGCCGCCGGCGTGAAGGCGATGGCCGGCAGCGACGAGCCCGCGCCGCAAGCGCAGCCACCGCAAGCGCCAGTCCTGCAAGAACCGGCCCCGGTGGTCGCGGCAAGCGAGTAGCGCCTCAGTCGCCCAGGCCGCGCAGCAGGTCGGCCTTCAGGTCTTCGACCGACTCCAGCCCCACCGCCAGGCGGATCAGCCCTTCGCCGACGCCCGCGGCCGCCTTGGCCTCGGGGCTGACGCGCGCATGCGTGGTGGTGTACGGGTGCGTGATGGTGGTGCGGGTGTCGCCCAGGTTGCCGGTGATCGAGCATAGCCGGGTGTTGTCGATCACGCGCCAGGCATTGGCGCGCTGCTGCTCGGGCGTGGCGCCCTTGAGCTCGAACGACACGATCGCGCCGCCGCCGCTTTGCTGGCGCATGGCGATCTGGTGCTGCGGGTGCGACGCCAGCGCCGGGTGGAACACGCGCGCCACCGCCGGATGCGCTTCCAGGAACTGCGCCAGCGCCAGCGCGCTGGCCGAATGACGCTCCATGCGGATCGCCAGTGTCTCCATGCCCTTGAGCAGCACCCATGCATTGAATGCCGACAGCGTCGGCCCGGCGGTGCGCACGAACGGGAATACCTTGCCCATGATGAAGTCGTGCGTGCCCAGCACCGCGCCGCCCAGCACGCGGCCCTGGCCGTCGATATGCTTGGTGGCGGAGTGCACCACGATGTCGGCGCCGAACTTCATCGGCTGCTGCAGCGCGGGCGAGCAGAAGCAGTTGTCGACCACCAGCAGTGCGTTGGCGTCGTGGGCGATATCCGCCACCGCCGCGATGTCGGCCACCTCGGTGAGCGGGTTCGACGGCGTCTCCAGGAAGAACAGCCTGGTATTCGGCCGCACCGCCGCGCGCCACGCCTGCAGGTCGGTCGGATCGACAAAGGTGGTCTCGACCCCGAACTTGCCGAAGATATTATTGAACAGCGTCATGGTCGAGCCGAAGATCGCGCGCGAGCTGACCAGGTGGTCGCCGGCCTGCATCGACGACAGCACCACCGACAGGATCGCGCTCATGCCCGAGGCCGTCGCCATGCAGGCCTGCGCCCCTTCCAGCGCGGCCAGCCGCGACTGGAACATCGACACGGTCGGGTTGGTGAAGCGCGAATAGGTGTAGCCCTCTTCCGAGTTGGCAAAGCGCTCGGCGGCCTCGGCGGCGCTGTTGAAGCAGAAGCTCGAGGTCAGGTACATGGCCTCGGAGTGCTCCATGAACTCGCTGCGCAGCGTGCCGGCGCGCACGCCGAGGGTATCGATGCCAAGCGAATCGGGATTGAGCGGTTGGTTCATGCTGTTGGCGCGGTCGTACCCGCGCGAATGCGATGGTTGCGACAAGCTGCGCGCCGCCCGGCGGACGGCGCGCGGCCATGAAAAAAGCCCGTGCGATCGGATGGTCGGATCGACGGGCTTGCTGTCCTGCGTGTGCGTATGCGTATGGCCTTGGGCTTCAGGCTGTGGCGGCCGGCTTCCGGGCCTGGCCGCGCCGGCAAGGCGCTGCGCAGCGGGAATCGTTGCTGGCCACCATCTCTTTAGCTGTTTCGGGCTGTACCCGCGTCCGCAAGCTGACTGTCAAATCGACGCCCGGCCATGTTACGGCCGGGCATCGCATTCGTCAACGCGCGCCAACGCGGTGGCGAAGCTTACTCGTTGCCGCCGGAGCGCTGCAGGTGCAGTTGCGAGCGCTCGGTGTCCCCGCCGGTGCCGTCGCGGTCGGCCTGGCTGCGCGCGGTTTCCAGGCGGTCCAGGTAGGCCTCGTCGATATCGCCGGTGATGTAGCGGCCGTCGAAGCACGACGCGTCGAAGTCCTTCAACGCGGGGTTGATGTCGCGCACCGCCTGCTTCATCGCTTCCACGTCCTGGTACACCAGCTTGTCAGCGCCGATGATCTTCGCGATCTCTTCGTGCGTGCGGCCATGCGCCACCAGTTCGCTGCGGGTCGGCATGTCGATGCCGTACACGTTGGGGAACTTCACCGGCGGCGCGGCCGAGGCGAAGATCACCTTGTTGGCGCCGGCGTCGCGCGCCATCTGCACGATCTCGAACGAGGTGGTGCCGCGCACGATCGAGTCGTCGACGATCAGCACGTTCTTGCCCTTGAACTCCACGCCCATGGCATTGAGCTTCTGGCGCACCGACTTCTTGCGCACCGCCTGGCCCGGCATGATGAAGGTGCGGCCGACGTAGCGGTTCTTGAAGAAGCCTTCGCGGTAATTGACGCCCAGGCGGTTGGCCACCTGCATCGCGGCCGGACGACTGCTGTCCGGGATCGGCATGACCACGTCGATATCGCCGGCCGACACTTCCTGGCGGATCTTCTCGGCCAGGTAGTCGCCCATGCGCAGGCGCGCGTCATAGACCGGCACGCCGTCGATGCACGAATCCGGGCGGGCCAGGTAGACGTACTCGAAGATGCAGGGCGTCAGCACCGGGTTGTCGGCGCACTGCTTGCTATGGAGCTTGCCGTCGAGGTCGATGAAGATCGCCTCGCCCGCTGCCACGTCGCGCTCGAACTTGTAGCCGATGCCTTCCAGCGCCACGGACTCGGACGCCACCATCCATTCCTTGCCGGTGGGGGTCTCGACGCTGCCCAGGCACAGCGGGCGGATGCCGAACGGGTCGCGCACGGCCAGCATGCCGTAGCCGGCGATCTGCGCCGCGATCGCGTACGAGCCGCGCACGCGCCGGTGCATGCCCGCGACGGCCTTGAAGATCATTTCCGGATCGAGCGCCATGCCGTTGCTGGCGCGCTGCAGCTCGTCGGCCAGCACGTTCAGCAGCACTTCGGTATCCGAGTGCGTGTTGATGTGGCGGCGGTCGCGGCGGAACATTTCCTCGCGCAGCTGCTGCCAGTTGGTCAGGTTGCCGTTATGCGCCAGGATGATGCCGTAGGGGGCGTTGACGTAGAACGGCTGCGCCTCTTCCTCGCTCGACGCCGAGCCGGCGGTCGGGTAGCGCACCTGGCCGATGCCCGCCGTGCCCGGCAGGCCGCGCATGTTGCGGGTGCGGAAGACATCGCGCACCAGGCCGTTGGCCTTGTGCATGTGGAAGGTACTGCCGTTGGCGGTGGCGATGCCGGCAGCATCCTGTCCGCGGTGTTGCAACAACAGCAGGCTGTCGTAAATCAGTTGGTTGACGGGCGTGGATGACACCACACCGACGATACCGCACATGCCAAGCTCCCAGGAAAGGCTTTGATTCAGGGGGCGCAGCCCGGCCCGGGATCCTCCGGGCCCGAAGGCCTGCGTTACTACCAGCCGCGCGACGTGCCCGGCCTTATGTCTTCACGTACTTCGCCAGCTCCGGCGGCAGCCATGGCTTGATCGATTCCATGGCCTGCATCACATACGGGCGGCTTACCGCATCGCGCCAGAACGGTTCTTCCGGCAATTTCGTCAGGCTGGCCAGCGTCACCATCACCATCACCAGCAGCACGCCGCGCAGCAGGCCGAACACCAGTCCCAGGCCGCGGTCGGCGGGCTTGAGGCCGGTGCTCTCCAGCAATTGGCCGACCACCATGCCGGCCAGTGAGGCCCCCACCACCGTGCCGATCAGCAGCACCACGAAGCCCAGCGCATGGCGGGCCAGTTCGCCGCCCGGCAGCGACTCGGGCATCCAGCCCGCGGCCACCGCGCCGTAGCGGAATGCCACCCAGAACGCCACCACCCAGCCGATCAGCGACAGCACCTCGCGCACCAGCCCCCGCAGCACGCCCAGCAGGCCCGAGGCCAGCAGGATGAAGACCACGGCATAGTCGAAGAAAGTCGGCTGCATCGTTGCTGGCGGCCGCGCACATGCGCCGGCCGCGGCGCCCTTACTGTTCCACGACCTTCGAGGTCAGCCCCACGGCGCGCACGCGCTTGTCGGCGGCATCGGCGGCGTCGCGGTCGTTGAAGGGACCGGCACGCAGCAGGATGCGCTCGCCATCGGCCAGCACCTTCTTTTCGACATAGGCCGGCACCTTGCTCGCCTTGAGCTTGGCCAGCCAGCCCCTGGCGCGCTCTTCCGAAGAAAACGCGCCGATCAGGATCAGGTACTTGCCGCTGCCGGTCTTGGCTTCGGCCTTGGTTTCGGGCTTCGGCTCGGCCTTGGCCTCGGTACGCTGCGCCGGCTTGTCGGCGGCAACCGCCGCGGCCTTCGGCGCATTGACGATTTCCTCGCCGGCATCCAGCGCCGCGGCATCGTTGCGCGAGGCCGGCGCGGGCGGCAGCGGATCGGCCTTGCGCGGCTCGACGCGCGGCTTCTGCGAGCTGGTGACGCCATTGGCGACCTTGACCGAGACATCGTCGGACACCGGCCGCGGCTTGGTCTCGAATACGATCGGCAGCACGATCACGGCGGCCACCATCAGCACCACGGCGCCGATCAGACGGCGGCGCGCGCGCTGCTTCTGCGGGAATTCAGGGTCCAGCGTGTCGTCGGCATACTCGTCGGCCAGGCGGCGCGACGAGGCGATGCCCGCACCCGTATCGGCGCGCTGGCGCCGGGCACGCTCGGGTGCCGGGTCATTGCCCTTGCGGGAGGAAAACAGCGAAAGCAGGCCCATAGATTGGTTCGGTG
Organism: Cupriavidus phytorum; assembly: GCF_003254285.1. Classification (NCBI taxonomy): domain Bacteria; kingdom Pseudomonadati; phylum Pseudomonadota; class Betaproteobacteria; order Burkholderiales; family Burkholderiaceae; genus Cupriavidus; species Cupriavidus phytorum. The sequence continues at coordinate 30,059 of NZ_QKZN01000002.1, read as the reverse complement.
ATACGCGGTGATAAGGCCCGGTGGGCCGCTCGTTGCGTTTGCCGCTCAGTGATCGGCCAAGGCCGCCGGGGTTGCCAGCACAGCGCGCGCCGGGACGCCCGCTTCAGTTAGCCTGCGTGGCACGGTAGGCCATCACGCCGGCGACGGTATAGAACGATCCGAAGACCAGAATTCTATCATTCTCGGTGGCACGCTCGATGGCGTCGCGGAATGCCGCCTCGGGGCTGGAAAAGCAGGCCGCGGTCGCATCCGGGCCGGGCTGGAAGCCCCCTGCTTCGAGCTTGTCGAGCAGGTCCGCGGCGCTGGCCGCGCGCTCGGTCGGCAGGTCGCACAGGCACCAGTGGTCGACCTTGTCGGCCACATGCTGCAGCACCCCGGCGATGTCCTTGTCCTGCATCGCGCCGAACACCGCATAGGTGTAGCGGAAGAAGCCCATGTTCTCGAGATTCTGCCCCAACGTCGCCGCCGCATGCGGATTGTGCGCCACATCGAGGATCACGGCCGGACGGCCCGGCAGCACCTGGAACCGGCCCGGCAGCTCGACGAAGGCCAGGCCGTTGCGCACTTCCTGCGCGCTCACCGGGAGGCGCTCGCGCAGCGCCTGCAGCGCCGCCAGCGCGGCGGATGCATTCAGCAGCTGGTTGGCGCCGCGCAGCGCCGGATAGCCCAGGCCGTTGAGCTTGCGCCCGCCGCCGCTCCAGTCCCATTGCTGGCGCTCCTGGCCCCTGGCGGCCTGGAAGTGGTAGTCGCGCCCCACCAGCCACAGCTCGGCGCCGACCGCTTCGGCATGCGCCAGCAGCGACTTGGGCGGCACCGGGTCGCCGCAGATTGCCGGCACGCCCGGGCGGAAGATGCCGGCCTTCTCGAAGCCGATTTCCTCGCGGGTGTTGCCCAGGTACTGGGTATGGTCGATGTCGACGCTGGTGATGATGGCGCAGTCGGTATCGATCACATTGGTCGCATCGAGGCGGCCGCCCAGCCCCACTTCGAGGACGATCGCGTCGAGGCCGGCCGCGGCGAAGAAATGGAGGATGGCCAGCGTGGTGAACTCGAAGTAGGTCAGGCTGACCGGGTCGGCAAAGCTGTTGCGCGCATGCTCGACCGCCTCGAAGTGCGGCAGCAGCTGCGCATCGGTGGCGATCTCGCCGTTCAGGCGCGCGCGCTCGTTGAACGAGATCAGGTGCGGCGAGGTATGGCAGCCTACCTTGTAGCCGGCTTCCAGCAGGATGCGCTCGAGCATGGCGCAGGTCGAGCCCTTGCCGTTGGTGCCGCCCACGGTGAAGACCGCGGCGTCGATGCGCAGCCCGAGGGCCTCCTTCACGCGCGTGATGCGCGTCAGGCCCATGTCGATGCCCACGGGATGGGCGGTTTCGAGATGGGCGAGCCATTCGGGGAGCGTGTGGAAGACAGGCATTTCGGGTGTGCGAGGGAAGCGTTGGAAGCGTTTGCTACCAGATTCGGGCAGGCACGCGCAAAGTCAAGGGCGCGCGCCGGCGGGCGTCCAGAAAAGGCGAAAGGCGCGTCAACCACCCGCGCCTTCGGTACCGCGATACGGGCGGCGTTATGCCACCGCGTCGGCCGGCTGCTTCTGCAGCAGCGCCAGCAGTTGCGCCAGTTCGGCGCGCATCTTGCGGCGGTCGACGATCATGTCGACGGCGCCCTTGGTCAGCAGGAATTCCGAGCGCTGGAAGCCTTCCGGCAGCTTCTCGCGCACGGTCTGCTCGATCACGCGCGGGCCGGCGAAGCCGATCAGCGCCTTGGGCTCGGCGATCACCACGTCGCCCAGGAAGGCGAACGAGGCCGACACGCCGCCCATGGTCGGGTCGGTCAGCACGCTGATGAACGGCAGTTTGGCGGCGCTCAGCTGGTTCAGCATCGCCGTGGTCTTGGCCATCTGCAGCAGCGACAGCAGGCTTTCCTGCATGCGCGCGCCGCCGGTCGCGGTAAAGCAGATGAACGGCACCTTCTGCTCGAGCGCGGCCTGCGCGCCGCGCACGAAGCGCTCGCCCACCACCGAGCCCATCGAGCCACCCATGAACTCGAACTCGAAGCAGCTCGCCACCACCGGGATGGTGTGGATGGCACCGCCCATCACCACCATGGCATCGGTCTCGCCGGTGTCGTCCATGGCGGCCTTGATGCGGTCGGGGTACTTCTTGGAATCCTTGAACTTGAGCGCGTCGACCGGCACGATCTCCTGGCCGATCTCATAGCGGCCTTCGGCGTCGAGCAGCGCGTCCAGGCGCGCGCGCGCGCTGATGCGCATATGGTGGTCGCACTTGGGGCAGACGTGCAGGTTGGCCTCGACGTCGGTCCGGTACAGGGTGGACTCGCACGACGGGCACTTGACCCACAACCCCTCGGGGATGCCCTTGCGGGTGCTGGGGTCGGTCTGTTGAATCTTGGGGGGCAGGAGTTTATCCAACCAGCTCATGAAAGCTCCTTTCGGATGACTGCGCTCCGCCGGCAGGCCCATGGTCGGGGCGCCGGTTGGCGGAAGGCAGGGAATCAACCCGCGAATTTACCATGCCGGCCCGGTGAGCTCGAAGCGCAACGCACGAATTGCGCAGGATAACGCACCTGCCGCCTCACCCGAAGCCGGCAATGGGTCACTTCAGGCGTCCAGCGCCTGGCGAATTTCGGCGATGAACGATTGCAGCGCCGCCACCGCCTGCTCGCGCGGCGTGTCTTCCAGCAACTGCACCAGGCGGCTGCCGATCACCACGGCATCGGCCACGCTGCCGATCGCACGCGCGGTCTGCGCGTCGCGGATGCCGAAGCCCACCCCCACCGGCAGGTTGGCGTGCTGCTTGATCAGCGGCAGGCGCGCCGCCACGCTGTCGAGGTCGATCGCGGCCGAGCCGGTCACGCCCTTGAGCGAGACGTAGTACAAGTAGCCGCTGGCGACGCGCGCGACCGCCTCGATGCGCGCATCGGTCGAGGTCGGCGCCAGCAGGAAGATCGGGTCCATGCCGTGGTCGCGCATCAGCCCGGCAAACGACTCGCACTCCTCGGGCGGATAGTCGACCACCAGCACGCCGTCGACGCCGGCGGCGCTGGCGGCCCTGGCGAAGGCGTCCTCGCCCATGCGCTCGATCGGGTTGGCATAGCCCATCAGCACCACCGGCGTATCCGCATTGGTCTGGCGGAACTCGCGCACCCATTGCAGCACCTGGGTCAGCGACACACCCTGCGCGAGCGCGCGCTCGGAGGCGCGCTGGATCACCGGGCCGTCGGCCATCGGGTCGGAGAACGGCACGCCCAGCTCGATCACGTCGGCGCCGCCCGCCACCAGCGCGTGCATCAGCGCCACGGTCAGGCCGGGCTCCGGATCGCCGGCGGTGATAAACGGAATCAGGCCCTTCTTCTGCTGCGCGGCCAGCGCCACGAACGTCTTCTGGATACGGGACATATCAGGGAATCAGGTGAGGCCGCGGCGCCGGCGAGACATCGTCGTTGGCGGCGGCCAGGGTTGGGGTGGCGAGGCTTGGGGCACCATCGGGCTCGATCGCGGGCATGGCCTCGGCAGCAGCGGCCACGCGCCCGCACGCCACCTGCACGTACTCGGGGTTGATCTCGTAGCCGACAAAGCGCCGGCCATGGCGCAGGCAGGCCACCGCGGTGGTGCCGCTGCCGGCGAACGGATCCAGCACCAGGCCGCCCGGCGGGCAGCTCGACAGCACCATGCGCTCGACGATCTCGAGCGGCTTCTGCGTCGGGTGGTTGGCGCGCTCCGGGTCCTGGCGGTGGATGCGCGAGACGCTCCACAGGTCCTTCGGGTTGTAGCCCACCTCCAGCCACTTCTTGCCCTCGAAGCGCGGCCGGCTGCGCGCCTTCTTGGTCTCGGGGTCGTACGGGATGCGCACCGGGTCGAGATCGAAGTAGTAGTCGCGCGCCCTGGCGAAGAAGCCGATGTTGTCGTGCACCGACGAGAACTTGCGCGTGGTGCCGCCCATGCTGGGCACACGGCGATCCCAGATGATCTCGTTGATCATGGTCAGGCGCCGCTTCAGCATTACGAACAGCTCGGGCGAGTACTGCCAGGTGCAGAACAGGTAGAGCGTGCCCCTGGGCGCGAGCTTGGGCACCACCGCGTCCATCCAGCGCTCGGACCAGTCCAGGTAGGCCTGGCCGGACAGCAGGTCGGAATCGTTGCCGTAGTCCTTGCCCAGCCCGTACGGCGGATCGGCGACGATCAGGTCGACCGAGCCGTCCGGCAGGCGCGCAATGCCGTCGAACATGTCTTCCTGGAACAGGCGCAGCGCGGCGGAGTCGGGGGCGCCGGCAGCATCCGGCGCGCCGGCGCCGCCCACGGCAAGTCCGGTCGGAGGCAGCGCGCGCATCAGAGCTTGAGCCCCGCGCGCTCGGCGACGGTGTGCATGTCCTTGTCGCCGCGGCCGGACAGGTTCACCAGCAAGAGCTTGTCCTTGGGCAGCGTCGGCGCCAGCTTGCAGGCATAGGCGATGGCGTGGCTCGATTCCAGCGCCGGGATGATGCCCTCGATGCGGCAGCAGTCGTGGAAGGCCTTGAGCGCTTCCTCGTCGGTGACCGGCACGTACTGCGCGCGGCCGCTGTCCTTGAGCCAGGCATGCTCGGGGCCGACGCCCGGGTAGTCGAGGCCGGCGGAGACCGAATGGGTCTCGATGATCTGGCCGTTGTCGTCCTGCAGCAGGTAGGTGCGGTTGCCATGCAGCACACCCGGCGTGCCGCCGGTCAGCGAGGCCGCGTGGCGGCCGGTGTCCAGTCCGTCGCCGGCGGCTTCGACGCCGATCAGCTGCACATCGTTGTGCTCGATGTACGGGTAGAAGATGCCCATGGCATTGGAGCCGCCGCCGACGCAGGCGATCACCGCATCCGGCTGGCGCCCGGTCATTTCTGGCATCTGCACCTTGGCTTCCTCGCCGATCACGCACTGGAAGTCGCGCACCATCATCGGGTACGGGTGCGGGCCGGCCACGGTGCCGATGATGTAGAAGGTGTTCTCGACGTTGGTGACCCAGTCGCGCATGGCCTCGTTGAGCGCGTCCTTGAGCGTGCGCGAGCCGCTTTCCACCGGCACCACGGTCGCGCCCAGCAGCTTCATGCGGTAGACGTTGGCGGCCTGGCGCTTGACGTCCTCGGCCCCCATATACACCACGCACTCCATGCCGAAGCGCGCGGCGATGGTGGCGGTGGCCACGCCGTGCTGCCCTGCGCCGGTCTCGGCGATCACGCGCGGCTTGCCCATGCGCTTTGCCAGCAGCGCCTGGCCGATGACGTTGTTGATCTTGTGCGCGCCGGTGTGGTTCAGGTCCTCGCGCTTGAAGTAGATCTGCGCGCCGCCGAGCGTCTCGCTCCAGCGCTGCGCGTGGTAGATCGGCGACGGGCGGCCGACGAAGTGCTTCAGCTCGCGGCGGAATTCGGCGTCGAACTCGGGATCCTTCTGGTAGTGCGCATAGGCGTCGCGCAGCTCATCGAGCGCGTGCACCAGCGTTTCGGACACGAAGGTGCCGCCATAGGGGCCGAAATGGCCGCGGGAATCGGGCAGGTCGTACATGTCTAGGCTCTTCGGAACAGCGGCCTTGCCTCAGCCGGCAAGGGCGCGTGGTTGACTGGGTGCGCGACGGCCGCCGGGAAGCGGCGGGACACGGTGGGGAACAAGGGTCGATCTTCGATCCGGCTCATCCGGCCTCGGCGCTGCGGACAGCGCGCACGAACTCGGCAATGCGGGCGTGGTCCTTCACGCCCTTGGCGGCCTCTACCCCGCTGCTGACATCGACGGCGTAGGGGCGCACGCGTTCAATCGCGCCAGCGACGTTTTGCGCGTTCAACCCACCACTCAAAACGATGCGAGGAGCGCCGCTTGCGTTCGGGTTGCCGGTTGCCATAACCGGGGGATTGGGCGGAAGCCATGCCGGAGGAATCAGGGTCCAGTCGAAGACGTGGCCGCCACCGCCATAGCCTTCGACGAAGGCATCGAGCAGCAAGGCAGCGGCATCACGGTATTGATCGGCGAATTCTACCAAATCGAGCCCCGCACGGACACGGGCGGCGCGCAGGAACGGCAACGCGCAGCGCTGGGCGGCCTGGGTGCAGAACTGCGGGGTTTCGTCACCGTGCAGCTGCAGCAGCGTCAGCGGCACCCGCTCGGCGACGTGGGCGATGTCTTCGAGGTCGGCGTTGACGAACAGGCCGGTCACCGTGACGAACGGCCCGGCGGCCTCGGCCAGCGCCGCGGCCTGCGCCACGTCGACGTAGCGCGGGCTGTTCGGGTAGAACACCAGCCCGATCGCGTCCGCGCCGGCGTCGACGGCGGCGCGGACGTCGTCCTCGCGAGTCAGGCCGCAGATCTTGATGCGGGTGCGCTGCGGCAGGTGCGCCGCACTGCCCTCAGGGTGCGTCATCGAACACTCCATGGAACAGGCTCGCGGACGGGTCGGCCGCGGGGATCGGGTAAGCATCAGGATACTTGACCCCGACCAGGTAGAGGCCATCCGGCATAAAGGTCGGCGCCGCCAGCTTGCGGTCGCGTCCGGCCAGCACCTGCGCCAGCCACTGCGGCGGGTAGCGCCCGCGCCCCACCGCCACCAGGCAGCCCATCAGGTTGCGCACCATGTGGTGCAGGAAGGCGCTGGCGCGAAAGCGCAGGAACACCCAGTTGCCGTCGTCGCGGATGGTGACGTCATACATGGTCTTGACCGGCGACTTGGCCTGGCATTCGGCAGCGCGGAACGCGGAAAAGTCGTGCTCGCCGATCAGGTGCGCCGCGGCTGCGCGCATGGCGTCCACGTCGAGCCGTTGCCCCGGCGGCAGCATCTGGTAGCCGGCGCGGCCATGCACCAGCGGCACCCGGTGCGGACCGGTGTAGAGCGCGTAGTAATACATGCGCTCGTACGCCAGGAAGCGGGCATGGAAGCCATCGTCGACCGGCAGCGCCCACTGCAGCGCGATCGACGGCGGCAGGAAGGCGTTGACGCCGCGCACCCAGGAAAAGGGCTCGCGCGCCAGTTCGGTATCCAGGTGGATCACCTGGCCCAGCGCGTGCACGCCGGTATCGGTGCGCCCCGCCACCGTGGTCGGCAGGCGCACGCCGGCAAAGCGCTCGATGGCGTCTTCGAGGTGGTCCTGGACGGTATTGCGGTGCGGCTGCGACTGCCACCCGGAAAAGGCGGCGCCGTCGTAGTGCAGGCCAAGGGCGATGCGGTTCATGTCAGGGGAAAAAGCATGGCGCGCCGGCTATGTGCGCCGAAAAAGCAAATGCGCCGGAAGGGACGCTTCCGGCGCATCGCTTCGGGCCGCGGCAGCGCATGCCGCGGCCGGACCGCCAATGATAGCTCAGGCCACTTCCAGCAGCAGCGAGCGGGCCTCGGCCTGCAGCGGGTCCTGCGACTGCTCGACCACTTCCTGCAGCAGTTCGCGCGCGCCCTCCTTGTCGCCGATCTCGATATAGGCGCGCGCCAGGTCCAGCTTGATCTGCATGTCGCGCCCGCCGTCCATGCCGTCGGTCGACAGCGTGCTCGGCGACACGCTCTGGCCCAGGCCGCCGGCAGTATCCGGCGCCACCCGCGACAGGTCGATCGGCTCGGCCAGCTTGCCGTCGCGCAGCATGGTGGTAGCGGGAAGCGGCACCGAGGCCTCGTCCAGCGCGGCGGGGACGGCGACATTGCCTTGCGGCGCGCTGCCCAGGTCCAGCGACAGCCCGGACATGTCGAACTCCAGCGGGCGGCCGCGGGTCGGCGTGTCGAGCGTCGGCACGTCGTCGTCGGCGAGCGGATCGGCGCCCGGCAGGCCCATGTCGAGGCGCACCGCCTCGCCCGGCTGCGGCGTCTCGGCGCCGAACACCATCGCCGCCGAGGCCGGCGCGACGATGGGGTCGCCGGCGGCCGGTGCCGGGAAGGCATCCAGCGGCAGCGACAGGTCGCCGAGCGACGGCTCCAGCCGCGCGATCGAGGCGGGATTCTGCGACGGATCCTGCGTGCGCCACTGGTCGGTCGCCGGCGATGCCGTGTCGGGGCCCGCCGCCTCCGGCGTCACCACCATGAACAGCGCGTTGCCGGGCTCCAGCGCGCGCCCCATTTCCGCGGCCTTAAGCCATTCCGCTCCGTGTCCGCCGGTCTGGGCGAACATTTCCTCTGCAATCACGCGGAACCCTTCCACATCCTGTCTGTTGCTGTAAATCTCCAGGAGCTTGAGCCGTACCGGCTGCTGCTCCGGGTGTTTCTCCAGGGCTTCGCGCAGGATTTCCTCTGCCTGCACATCGCGCCCGTAGGCGATATAGACCTCGGCCTCGGCGATCGGGTCGACCTCGTTGGCTTCCGGGGTGTTGTTGCCGATGCGGAAGTCGGCGCCGAACACGCTGTGCTGCGAGGTGTCGACGCTCTGGCCACCGGCGGTGCCGAACAAAGAGTTGGCGCCGGCCATCACCGTGCTCTCCTGCGACAGGATGCTGTCGCCGAAGCCGGTGGCCTCGCCCTCCTTCTGCTTCTGGCGGCGGCGATAGATCGCGTACACGCCCAGCAGCGCCACCACCAGGCCGCCGCCCGGCAGCAGCATGGGGTTGGCCAGCAGGCCATCGAGGAACGACGGCTCGGGCATCGGCTCGGGCTGCGCGACCACCGGCGGCACAGGCTTGGCCGCAGGCATCGATGCGGCGCCCTGTGTCGCGTTGGCTGCCACCTCGGCGGCAGGCTGCGAGGCGGGGGCCGCGGCCACGGCGGAGGCTGCCGCGGGCGCCACGGCGGCCGCGGCACTGGCGCCGGCCGCTGGCGCGGCAGGTGCGCTCGCTGCATTCGCCGCAGCGGCTGCGGTTGCCGCGGCCGCTGCGGTGGCCGCCACGGCGTCGGCCTTGGGCGGCTCGGCCGGCACCACGGCGGGCGCGGCGGCTGCCGCCCTGGCGGCGGCGTCGGCCTTTTCCTTGTCGGCCAGTGCCGCTTGGTTGGACTGGCTGAGCTTGGCGATCTCGGCGTTCTTCAGCTCGAGCAGCTTCTGCATGTCGCCGACATTCTTTTGCAGCTGCGCCAGGCGCGCCTCCGCTTCCTTCAGCTGGCGCTCGCGCGCGACCTCGGCTTCGGCCTTCGCCGCGGCGTCGGCCTGCGCGCCACGCGCAGCCTTGCTCAGCTTCAGCTCATCGCGCGGGCCGTCGCTCGGCGCCGCCTGCTCCTGCACGCGCGCGGTCACGTTGCCGGACTGCTGGCGGCCGCTGTCGGGTTCGACCGATTTGGCCGCGGCGGCGCTGGCCAGCCGGCTGCGGTAGGCGTCGAAGCCCTGCGTGCGTGCCACCACTTCGCGGCGCGCCGCCCTGGGCGTGACCGCCTGCGCCTGCTGCTGGGTCGGCACTTGCAGCACCGCGCCGCTACGCAGCCGGTTCATGTTGCCGCCGATAAAGGCGTTGGGATTGTTGCGATAGAGCGCCACCAGCATCTGGTCGAGCGAGACCGATTCCTGGCCCTGCACGGCTTCGCCGGCGATGCCATAGAGCGTGTCGCCGCGCTGCACGGTATAGCCACCGCCGGGGGCCATGTCGGTGCCTGCTGCCGGCGTCGCCGCGGCGCGCCGGCGCGAGGGACGGGCCGGTGCGGCCGGCCGGGCCGGCTCCGCCTCGGCACTGGGCGCGGCCTGCGCCGGCGCGGGTGGCGCGGCGGCAGGTGCCGGCGCGGCCGGTGCGTCGGGCGTGGCGGCCTGCACCACCGGTGCCGGCGAGAAAGTCTGGCTGGATGCCCTGGCCCCGGCGGGGTCGAGCAGGAAGGTGTAGGCGCGCGAGACCTTGCCGCTGGCCCAGCTCATGTCGACCAGGATATCGACGAAGGGCTCGCTGATCGGCTGGCTGGAGCGGACCCGTGCCACGTAGCTGCCATTGGCGCGGCGCTCCAGTTCCAGGCGCAGGTTGCCGACGCTCGGCAGATAGGTCAACCCCGCCGCGGCATAGGCGCCGGGCGGCGCCAGCCTGACGCTGAGCCCCGCAGCTTCTTCGGGGGTGACCCCGCTGATGTCGATCTCAGCCTGCAGCGGCTGCCCCAGATTCGACTGAACCCGCAATTGCCCGAACCCCGCGGCATACGCGGCCGGCTGCGCAAGCAGCAGGCCCAGTGCCGTGACGGCCAGCGTTGACCAGCGCTGACGGGCAGTAGGCGCATCTTTCCGGCGATGTTGGCTCACACTCACCTTGTGCTCCGTTATGTTTTAGTAGCGATATGAATCGACAAACCGACCCCGACAACCGACTCCATTAACCAGGTCCGCCCGGCCGGCGGGGCATTCTGAACGGCCCCTTTGCCAGCCTGCGCGCAGGCGCCCGTCCCTGCGGGCGCGGGGCGCATGCCGGCGTATTGTGACGCATCGCCCAGCAAAATAGGCGCCCGGATACAACAACGCCGCGCATGGGCGCGGCGTCGTAAGCAAAGCGCTGCATTCTGTTGCCTGGCTGCAACGGGCGCAACCAGGCCTCAGGCGGCGGCCTGCGATCAGGACTCGATCAGGATACGCAGCATGCGGCGCAGCGGCTCGGCCGCGCCCCACAGCAGCTGGTCGCCGACCGTGAAGGCCGACAGGTACTCGCCGCCCATCTGCATCTTGCGCAGGCGGCCGACCGGGATGGTCAGCGTGCCGGTCACGGCCGCGGGGGTCAGGCCGGTCATGCTGGCCTCACGCGTGTTCGGCACCACCTTGGCCCACTGGTTATGGGCGGCGAGCATGCCTTCGATCTCGTCCAGCGGCACATCCTTGCGCAGCTTGATGGTCAGCGCCTGCGAGTGGCAGCGCATCGCGCCGATGCGCACGCACAGGCCGTCGACGGCGATCGGCGTGGCGCCGGTCGCGCCCAGGAAGCCCTCGCCGCGACCCAGGATCTTGTTGGTCTCGGCGCCGCCCTTCCACTCTTCCTTGGACTGGCCGTTGCCCAGGTCCTTGTCGATCCAGGGAATCAGGTTGCCCGCCAGCGGCACGCCGAACTGCTTGGTTTCTTCCGCCGACAGGCCGTGCTGGGTCGACAGGATCTGGCGGTCGATCTCCAGGATGGCCGACGCCGGGTTGTCCAGCAGCGGCTTGACCGAGGCGTTGAGCGTGCCGAACTGGGTCAGCAGTTCGCGCATGTGCTGCGCGCCGCCGCCAGAGGCCGCCTGGTAGGTCATCGAGGTCATCCATTCGACCATGTCCGCCTGGAACAGACCGCCGAGACCGATCAGCATGCAGCTGACGGTGCAATTGCCGCCGATGAAATTCTTGACGCCCTTGGACAGCGCGTCCTTGATCACACCCTGGTTGACCGGATCGAGCACGATGATGGCATCGTCCTTCATCCGCAGCGACGACGCCGCGTCGATCCAGTAGCCCTTCCAGCCCGCCGCGCGCAGCTTGGGGAAGACCTCGTTGGTGTAGTCGCCGCCCTGGGCGGTCAGCACCACGTCGCACTTCTTCAGTGCCTCGATGTCGTTGGCATCCTTGAGCGTGGTTTCGTTCTTGGCCATGGCGGGCGCCTTGCCGCCGGCGTTGGACGTGCTGAAGAAGACGGGCTCGATATGGTCGAAATCACGCTCTTCCTGCATGCGCTGCATCAGGACGCTGCCGACCATTCCCCGCCAACCGACGAGACCTACAATCATGATTTACCTCGGATGTGATTTTTACTTCCCCGCCATTTTCCTCGCCCGGCGTGGCTGCGCGGGGAAGACGGGCAGGCACGACGAACGGATCTAGGCGATCGCGGTTTTAATAGTGGTTTTAATCGTCGTTGCGGTCTGGCCGAGCGAAATCGTGCCAACCGGGCCGCGGGTAGCGGTCAGGGCGACAACAGCAGTCAGGGTGGACTGGGAAAATCGGGCCATCGGCAGAGTCTACACGATTTTGCGGCGCTGCCGCAGCGTGCAAATTGGGGACAAATAAAACGCAGGGCACCGCGCATTGCGGTGCCCTTTTGCGCGTGGCTTGCGTGTGACTTACAGTGCCGCCAGCACGGCCTCGCCCATCTCGCGGGTGCCGACCTGCTTGCAACCCGGCGTCAGGATGTCGCCGGTGCGGTAGCCCTGGGCCAGCACCTTCTTGACGGCGTTCTCGATGCGGTCGGCCTGCTCGGCCTTGTTCAGCGAGTAGCGCAGCATCATCGCCGCGGACAGGATGGTGGCCAGCGGATTGGCGATGCCCTTGCCGGCGATGTCCGGCGCCGAGCCGTGCGAGGGCTCGTACAGGCCCTTGTTGTTGGCATCCAGCGACGCCGACGGCAGCATGCCGATCGAGCCGGTCAGCATCGCCGCCTCGTCCGACAGGATGTCGCCGAACATATTGCCGGTGACGATCACGTCGAAGCTCTTGGGCGCCTTGACCAGCTGCATGGCCGCGTTGTCGACGTACATGTGCGACAGCTCGACCTCGGGATATTCCTTGCTGACGTCGATGACGATGTCCTTCCAGAACTGGAAGGTCTCGAGCACGTTGGCCTTGTCGACGCTGCACAGCTTCTTGCCGCGCTTGGCCGCGGCCTGGAATGCCACGTGAGCGATGCGGCGGATTTCCGGCTCGCTGTAGCGCATGGTGTCGAAGGCTTCGCGCGCGCCCTGGAACAGGCCGTCCGGCGCTTCGCGCAGGCCGCGCGGCTGGCCGAAGTAGATGTCGCCGTTCAGCTCGCGCACGATCAGGATGTCGAGGCCGGCCACCAGCTCGGGCTTCAGGCTCGAGGCACCGGTCAGTTCCGGATAGCAGATCGCCGGGCGGAAGTTGGCGAACAGCTGCAGGTGCTTGCGCAGGCCCAGGATGGCCTGCTCGGGGCGCAGCGAGCGCTCCAGGCTGTCGTACTTCCAGTCGCCGACGGCGCCGAACAGGATGGCGTCGGCCTCCTTGGCCAGCTTGAGCGTGTTCTCCGGCAGCGGATGGCCTTCGGCCTCGTAGCCGGCGCCGCCCACCGGCGCGGTTTCCAGTTCGAACTTCTCGTCGAGCGCGTTCAGGACCTTGACGGCCTCTGCAACGATTTCGGGACCGATGCCGTCACCCGGCAGGACTGCGATCTTCATTGTTGTCTTTCCTCGTAGAGCCTTATCCGACCAGGCGGTTGTTCAGCCACGGCATCTTCGCCACGCGCTCGGCCTCGAAGGCCTTGATCTTGTCGGCATGGCGCAGGGTCAGGCCGATATCGTCGAAGCCGTTCAGCATGCAGTACTTGCGGAACGGCGCGATGTCGAACTCGTAGCCCTGCCCCGACGGCGTCAGCACCACCTGCTTGTCGAGGTCGATGGTCAGCTGGTAGCCGTTGAACGCATTGGTCTCGTTGAACAGGTGCTCGACCTGCTGCTCGCTCAGCACCACCGGCAGCAGGCCGTTCTTGTAGCAGTTGTTGAAGAAGATGTCGGCGAAGCTGGGCGCGATCACGGCGCGGAAGCCGTACTGCGTCAGCGCCCACGGCGCGTGCTCGCGCGAGCTGCCGCAGCCGAAGTTGCGGCGTGCCAGCAGGATCGACGCGCCCTGGTAGCGCGGCTGGTTCAGCACGAAGTCCGGGTTCAGCGGACGCTTGCTGTTGTCCATGCCGGGCTCGCCCACATCCTTGTAGCGCCACTCGTCGAACAGGTTGGGACCGAAGCCGGTGCGCTTGATCGACTTCAGGAACTGCTTCGGGATGATGGCGTCGGTGTCGACGTTCTCGCGGTCGAGCGGCGCGACCAGGCCGCTGTGTACGGTGAACTTTTCCATGTGCTCTGTCCTTGCTTGTTCAGCCCAGCTTGCGGATATCGACGAAGTGGCCCTCGATGGCGGCCGCGGCGGCCATCGCCGGGCTCACCAGGTGGGTGCGCCCGCCCGCGCCCTGGCGGCCTTCGAAGTTGCGGTTCGAGGTCGAGGCGCAGCGCTCGCCGGCATCGAGGCGGTCGGCGTTCATCGCCAGGCACATCGAGCAGCCCGGCTCGCGCCACTCGAAGCCGGCGGCCTTGAAGATCTGGTCCAGGCCTTCGCGCTCGGCCTGTTCCTTGACCAGGCCCGAGCCCGGCACCACCATCGCCAGCTTTACGTTCGATGCAATCTTGCGGCCCAGCTTCTGCACCACCCAGGCGGCGGCGCGCATGTCTTCGATGCGGCTGTTGGTGCAGGAACCGATGAAGACCTTGTCGATGCTGATGCTCTCGACCGGCACGTTGGGCTGCAGGCCCATGTATTCGAGCGCGCGCTCCATCGCGTTGCGCTTGTTCGGGTCCTTTTCCTTCTCCGGATCCGGCACGCGGTCTTCGATGCTGATCACCATTTCCGGCGAGGTGCCCCAGGTCACCTGCGGGCGCACGTCTTCCGCGCGCAGCTCGACCACCTGGTCGAACTTGGCACCGGCATCCGAATGCAGCGTGCGCCAGTAGGCCACGGCCTGCTCCCACTCCACGCCCTGCGGCGCGTACGGACGCCCCTTGACGTATTCGAGCGTGACATCGTCCACGGCCACCAGGCCGGCGCGCGCACCGGCCTCGATCGCCATGTTGCAGACCGTCATGCGGCCTTCCATGGTCAGGTCGCGGATGGCCGAGCCGGCGAACTCGATGGTGTAGCCGGTGCCGCCCGCGGTGCCGATCTTGCCGATCACGGCCAGCACGATGTCCTTGGCGGTGCAGCCGCGCGGCAGCTTGCCTTCCACCCGGACCAGCATGTTCTTGGCCTTCTTGCCCAGCAGCGTCTGCGTGGCCAGCACGTGCTCGACTTCCGAGGTGCCGATGCCGTGCGCCAGCGCGCCGAAGGCGCCGTGGGTGCTGGTATGCGAGTCGCCGCACACCACGGTCATGCCCGGCAGCGTCGCGCCCTGCTCCGGCCCGATCACGTGCACGATGCCCTGGCGGTGGTCGTTCATCTTGAACTGGGTAATGCCGTAGCTGTCGCAGTTGGCATCGAGCGTATCGACCTGCAGCTTCGACACCGGATCGGCAATGCCCTGGCTGCGGTCCGTGGTCGGCACGTTGTGGTCCGACACCGCCAGGTTGGCGCTGATGCGCCACACCGGACGCTCTGCCATCTTCAGGCCCTCGAACGCCTGCGGGCTGGTCACTTCATGCAGCAGGTGGCGGTCGATATAGAGCAGCGTGGTGCCGTCTTCCTCGACGTGGACGGTGTGGTCATCCCAGAGTTTGTCGTAGAGCGTCTTGGCCATGATGCGATGGCGGGACCGATGACCGTGCCTTGGCAGGCCGGACCGCGGGGACCGCGCAGTAGTTTGCAGGGGTAGTTTTCCGCTTCGTCGCGGTGACGAGCCGGACGACGACGAGATCGCGCCGGAAGCCGCCTGAAGCGAGCGTTATTTCAAGCGTTGCTGCGATGCTTGACTTGGCAATCGATTATGCCACCGCTCGGGGGCCGGGCCGGGCCGGGTCGGGGTGGAAATGTAATGTGATTGACGAAAGGGGGATTTCGCGGATGGCGAAAAGGCGGAAAGGGAAGAAAGTGGCCGCCGCGCCGGGCGCGGCGGCCAGCCGGCATCAGCCGCCGAGGTAGGCGGCCTTGATCCGGTCGTTGGCGAGCAGGTTGGCGCCGGTATCGGCCAGCACCACCTTGCCGGTCTCCAGCACATAGCCCCGGTCCGCCACCTGCAGCGCCTTGTTGGCGTTCTGCTCGACCAGGAACACGGTGACGCCTTCGTCACGAATGGTGCGGATGATGTCGAAGATCTGCGCGATGATCAGCGGCGCCAGGCCGAGCGTGGGCTCGTCCAGCAGCAGCAGGCGCGGCCGGCTCATCAGCGCGCGGCCGATCGCCAGCATCTGCTGCTCGCCGCCCGACATGGTGCCGGCGCGCTGGCCGGCGCGCTGGTTCAGGCGCGGGAACAGCTTGAACACGTGCTCGATGCCCGCCTCGATTTCATCGCGCCTGGCGAAGAACGCACCCATCTTCAGGTTTTCCAGCACCGTCAGGCTCGGGAACACGCGCCGGCCCTCGGGCGAGATCGCGAGCCCCAGGCGCATGATCTCGTGGGTCGAGCGATGGGTGATGTCCTGCCCTTCGAACAGCACGCGTCCGCTCGAGGCGCGCGGCGTGCCGCAAACGGTCATCATCAGCGTCGTCTTGCCGGCGCCGTTGCTGCCGATCAGGGTGACGATCTCCCCCTTGTTGACTTCGATCGATACGCCCGACAGCGCCTCGACGGCGCCGTAGTGGGTATGGACCTGTTCCAGCTTCAGCATCAGTCCTCTCCCAGGTAGGCCTTGATCACGCGCGGGTCGTTGCGCACTTCTTCGGGCTTGCCGATCACGATGGGCTTGCCGTGCTCCATCACCAGGATGCGGTCGGACACGCCCATCACCAGGCTCATGTCGTGCTCGATCAGCAGCACGGCAATGCCGAACTCCTTGCGCAACTGGTCGATGAGCTGCGACAGCTCGAGCTTTTCCTGGGGGTTCAGGCCGGCGGCGGGCTCGTCCAGCATCAGCAGGCGCGGCCGGGTGATCATGCAACGCGCGATCTCGAGCCGGCGCTGATGGCCGTAGGAAAGCGTGCCCGCCTCGCGGTTGGCGACGCTGGTCAGGCCCATGCGCTCCAGCCATTGCGCGGCGCGCTGCAGCGCCTCGCGTTCGGCGCGGCGGTAGGCCGGGGTTGCGAACAGCCCGCGCAGGATGCCGGACTGCACCTGCAGGTGTTGCGCCACCATCAGGTTCTCGACCACGGTCAGGTTCTTGAACAGGCGGATGTTCTGGAAGGTGCGCACCAGGCCCTTGCGCGCCACCATGTGGCTGGGCAGGCCGGCGATGGCATGGCCGTCGAGCGTGACGTCGCCCGCGGTCGGCTTGTAGAAGCCGCCGACGCAGTTGAACACCGTGGTCTTGCCGGCGCCGTTCGGGCCGATGATGGCGAAGACCTCGTCCTTGCGCACATCGAAGTCGATGCCGTCGACGGCCAGCAGGCCGCCGAAGCGCATCTGCAGGCCCGACACCCGGAGCAGTTCGGCCGATGTATTGATCGAAGCATTCATTGGCGCATTCATCGGGGCAGCTCCACGTGCGGGCGGCTCGCGGGCAGCAGGCCCTGCGGACGCCACATCATCATCAGCACCATCACCAGGCCGAAGATCAGCATGCGATATTCGGCAAAGCCGCGCGCCACTTCGGGCAGCACCGTCAGCAGGATCGCCGCCAGGATCACGCCCAGCTGCGAGCCCATGCCGCCCAGCACCACCACGGCCAGCACCAGCGCCGATTCGATGAAGGTGAACGATTCCGGATTGACCAGGCCCTGGCGCGCGGCGAAGAACGCGCCGCCCAGGCCGGCGAACGATGCCCCCAGCGTGAACGCCGACAGCTTGATGCGGGTCGGGTTCAGGCCCAGCGAGCGGCACGCGATCTCATCCTCGCGCAGCGCCTCCCAGGCGCGGCCCATCGGCATGCGGATCAGGCGGCTGGTGACGAACAGCGTGAAGCCGACCAGCAGCAGCGCGATCAGGTAGAGGAAGATCACCATGTGCTGGCTGGCGTAGTCCAGGCCGATCAGCTCGTGGAAGGTGCGCGTGCCCTCGACGCTGGCGCTGCGCGCCATCTCGAGGCCGAACACGCTGGGCTTGGGAATGCCCGAGACGCCGTCCGGGCCGCCGGTCAGGCTGGTCAGGTTGTTCAGCAGCAGGCGGATGATCTCGCCGAAGCCGAGCGTGACGATCGCCAGGTAGTCGCCGCGCAGCCGCAGCACCGGGAAGCCGAGCAGGAAACCGAAGCCTGCCGACAGCGCCGCCGCGATCGGCAGGCATTCCCAGAAGCTCAGGCCGAAGTACTGGTTCAGCAGCGCGTAGGTGTAGCCGCCCACGGCATAGAAGCCGACATAGCCCAGGTCGAGCAGGCCGGCATAGCCGACCACGATGTTGAGGCCGAGGCCCAGGATTACGTAGATCAGCGCCAGCGTGGCCACGTCGACGGCGCCGCGCGAGCCGAAGAACGGCCACACCAGCCCCACCGCCAGCAGCACCCACACCGCCACGCGCTGCTGCTGAGCACCCAGCTGCGGCAGCGCCGGCAGGCGCACCGCGCTGCCGGCGCGCGACAGCACCGGCTTGAACAGCTGGAACAGGAACACCGCCGCCACCGCCAGCCACACCGGCCGCCAGTGCGGTTCGAGCACTACCTGATAGCCTTCCAGCTTCAGCTGCAGGCCCAGGATGGGAATGGTCAGGATGGCGGTCACCACCGCCGCCGTGATCGCGTTCTTGAGCGACTGGCCCGGCGTGGCGCCGCGCGCGGCGGCCTTTGCCGCCGGCATTGCGGAAACATTGTTGGTCATGGTCTCACCCTCCCCTCAGACCTTTTCGACATCGGGCTTGCCCAGCAGCCCGGTCGGACGGAACAGCAGCACCAGCACCAGCAGGCTGAAAGCGACCACGTCCTTGTATTCGGCCGGCATGTAGCCCGAGGCGAAGGTTTCCGCCAGGCCCAGCAGCACGCCGCCGAGCATCGCGCCCGGGATGCTGCCGATGCCGCCCAGCACCGCCGCGGTAAAGGCCTTGATGCCGGCAATGAAGCCGATGAAGGGATTGAGCTTGCCGATGGTCAGCCCGATCAGCACGCCGCCCACCGCCGCCAGCATCGCGCCCAGCACGAAGGTGAACGAGATCACCTTGTTGGTGTCGATGCCCAGCAGGTTGGCCATGCGCATGTCCTCGGCGCAGGCGCGGCAGGCGCGGCCCATGCGCGAGCGGCCGATAAACAGCGTCAGCGCCACCATCAGCGCCAGCGTCACGCCGACGATCAGCAGGCGCGAGTATGGCACCGTCACGGTGAAGTCGCCGCCCATCTGGAACTCGATGGCGCCCGAGATCAGCACCGGCACCGACACATCGCGCGCGCCCTGCCCGATCTGGACATAGTTCTGCAGGAAGATCGACATGCCGATGGCCGAGATCAGCGGCACCAGCCGCGGCCCGCCGCGCAAGGGGCGGTATGCCACCCGCTCGACCGCATAGCCGTAGACGCCGGTGACCATCACCGACACCAGCAAGGCGGCGCCGAGCACCAGTGGCAGGGGGTAGCCTGCCTGGGCGCCGATGGCGGTGAGCGTGACCAGCCCGACATAGGCACCGATCATGTAAATCTCGCCGTGCGCGAAATTGATCATGCCGATGATGCCGTAGACCATTGTGTAGCCGATGGCGATCAGCGCATAGATCGCACCCAGCGTCAGGCCGTTGACCAGTTGCTGGGTGAACTGTGGAAGGAATTCATTCATTGGGGAAGCCTCGTAGGCGCCGGAACTGGCCCAGGCGGGGTGCGCCCAAACCATTCGAACTTGCCAAAGCAAGGTGTTCGCCCTCTCCCCGCATGGGGAGAGGGCCGGGGTGAGGGGTGGTTTAGCGGGGAGCCACATCAAGCGGGGCCAACGGTTTTACCCGCCGGCCTCAGCCTTTGACCCGCCCGCCCTCACCCCCTGCCCCTCTCCCGCAAGCGGGAGAGGGGAGCAACCCGTCGGGAGAGCAAGCGCCTTAGTTCGCGGCGGTCTTGCTGGCGTCCTTGTGCCAGGTGTAGACCACGAACTTGAAGGACTTCAGGTCGCCCTTGGCGTCGTACTCGACCTTGCCGATCGGCGTGGTGAAGGCGTTCTTGTGCATGTACGCCGCGACCTTGGTGGGATCGGTGCTCTTGGCGCCGGCGATGGCGTCGCCGATGATCTTGACGGCGGCATAGGCCGGCATCTGGAACGGGCCGTTGGCGTCACGCTTCTTGTCGGCAAAGGCCTTGACCAGGCCGGCGTTGGCGGGATCGGCCGAGAAGTCGGCCGGCAGCGTCACCAGCATGCCTTCCGACGACGGGCCGGCGATCGCGGTCACGTCCTTGTTGCCCACGCCCTCGGGGCCCATGAAGGTGGCCTTCACGCCCTGCTCGCGCGCCTGGCGCAGCAGCAGGCCCATTTCCGGGTGGTAGCCGCCGAAGTAGACGAAGTCCACGCCCTGCGACTTGAGCTTGGTGATCACGGCCGAGTAGTCCGAGTCGCCGGCGTTGATGCCTTCGAACACGGCCACCGGGATCTTGGCGGCTTCCAGGTCCTTCTTCACCGAGCTGGCGATGCCCTGGCCGTACGACTGCTTGTCGTGCAGCACCGCGACCTTCTTCGGCTTGACCTTGCCGATGATGTATTGCGCGGCGGCCGGGCCCTGCTGGTCGTCGCGGCCGATGGTGCGGAAGATGAAGTTGCGCTTCTTGGTTTCGGTCAGCTGCGGCGCGGTGGCCGACGGCGTGACCATCACGATGCCTTCGTTCTCGTAGATGTCCGAGGCCGGAATGGTCGAGCCCGAGCACACGTGGCCGATCACGTACTTGATGTTCTGGCTGACGATCTTGTTGGCCACCGCCACCGCCTGCTTGGGCTCGCAGGCGTCATCCATCAGCACCACCTCGAACTTGTTGCCGCCGGCGCCGCCGGCTGCATTGATCTGTTCGACGGCGGTCAGCGCACCGGCCTTGACCATGTCGCCATACTGCGCCACCGAGCCGCTCATCGGGCCGGCAATGGCGATCTTCACGGTTTCGGCATTGGCGGCGGCGCCAAAGGTAGCCAGCATGGCAGCCAGCGAAATGGTGGAAAGACGGGACAGCGTCATCAGGAGCTCCTCGATTTATGTTTGGGTCATCCGGGCAGAAACGGTATGACCTGCGCAATCGAACAACACCCGCGGACGACTGGGATCGGGATTGGCGAAAAGCGCCACCCGAGACGCGGAAGTCGGGCCAGCAAGGAAGAGACAGCGTATGCGGGGCCCGGCAAGTGTCAGTCCCGCTGAGGTATGGGGACCAAGGTTCGGAAAGACAACGTTTGATGCGTTCTCTATTGCGCAAGCGATTCGCCTGCCCCGCTTGCCGCACCGCATGCCGGAAGGGTGGCCCGGCTGCCGTCGGCAAAGCAGCCCGCATTATAGGGTCAAATTTCCTGCCGCACGCGACTATCGCACAATTTATGCGGAAGGGATTTGGGAAAACGCGACACAATCCTCCACAAATTGCGCCCCGGACCATTCAGGGTGCAATTTCCTGCCCTTTCCGCCGCCGCAGTGCACAACCGCGCCCGCGCCACAAAGACAAACGCCCCGGCGGGGCCGGGGCGTCTGGAATTGCTGCGCTGCGCAGCGGCGGACCAGCTTAGCGCTTGGCCACGTCCGGCACGTCGCGGGTGGCGGCGCCGACGAACAGCTGGCGCGGACGGCCGATCTTGTATTCCGGATCGGTGATCATCTCTTCCCACTGCGAGATCCAGCCCGGGGTGCGGGCCAGCGCGAAGATGCAGGTGAACAGCGAGGTCGGGATACCCAGCGCGCGCTGCACGATGCCCGAGTAGAAGTCGACGTTCGGGTACAGCTTGCGGCTGACGAAGTACTCGTCTTCCAGCGCGATCTTTTCCAGCTCCATGGCCAGCTTGAACAGCGGGTCGTTGTGCAGGCCCAGCTCGTTCAGCACTTCATGGCAGGTTTCGCGCATCAGCTTGGCGCGCGGATCGTAGTTCTTGTACACGCGGTGGCCGAAGCCCATCAGGCGCACGCCCGAGTTCTTGTCCTTGACCTGCTTGATGAACTCGTTGATGTTGTCGACGCTGCCGATTTCTTCCAGCATCTTCAGCGCGGCTTCGTTGGCGCCGCCGTGGGCCGGGCCCCACAGGCAGGCCACGCCCGCGGCGATCGCTGCGAACGGGTTGGTGCCCGACGAACCGGCCAGGCGCACGGTCGAGGTCGACGCGTTCTGCTCGTGGTCGGCGTGCAGGATAAAGATGCGGTCCAGCGCGCGCTCCAGCACCGGGTTCACGGTGTACGGGGCGCACGGCGTGGCAAACATCATGCGCATGAAGTTGCCCGAGTAGGACAGGTCGTTCTGCGGGTAGATGTACGGCTGGCCGATGTTGTACTTGTACGCCATCGCCACCAGGGTCGGCATCTTGGCGATCAGGCGGATGGCCGAGATCTCGCGCTGGTGCGGATCGTCGATGTCCATGGCGTCGTGGTAGAACGCGCTCATGGCGCCGACCATGCCGGTCAGCACGGCCATCGGGTGCGCATCGCGGCGGAAACCGCGCATGAAGAACTGCATCTGCTCGTGGACCATGGTGTGGTTCATCACATGGCCGACGAATTCTTCCTTCTGCTTGGCGTTGGGCAGCTCGCCCTTCAGCAGCAGGTAGCAGGTCTCGAGGTGGTCGCACTTCTGCGCCAGCTGCTCGATCGGGTAGCCGCGGTACAGCAGCTCGCCCTTGTCGCCGTCGATATAGGTGATCTTGGAATTGCACGAAGCCGTCGACATGAAACCGGGGTCGTAGGTGAACTTACCGGTTTGTCCGTACAGCTTGCGAATGTCGATCACGTCCGGGCCAACCGTACCCTTGTAGATCGGCAGCTCAACGCTGGGGGAACCATCGGAGAACGATAGCGTGGCTTTCACATCGGACGGCGTCATGTCGGATCCTTCAAATGCTGTGAATAATAATGTTGACCAAAACTCAGACCGTACGCAGCAGGGCGATGACTCGCTGCATCGGGGGCGTGTCGAGCTCACCGTCCAGTTCCTTGCGCGCAAGGAGCAGGTCCATCAACTCGTTGTCGCTGAGCTCGAACAGCTGGCTCAGCGCAGCCACATCCTCGTCGGACAGGCTCTCCTCGTAACGGTTGAAGAAACGTTCGACGATGATGTCGTTCTCCAGGAGGCCGCGGCGGGCACGCCAGCGCAACCGGGCGCGCTTGTGCGGATCGGCCTGATGGGAGAAGGTGGTGGCAGGACTCTCAGTCATGGCTTCCTACTTTCGGCGCGCCCGCCAGATATAGCCGCTCTGGCTGACGCGCCGCTTACTACTTAGACAGCCGCGCGATCACACCGCGCGGCGGACCATCAGCTCCTTGATCTTGCCGATGGCCTTGGTCGGGTTCAGACCCTTCGGGCACACGTCGACGCAGTTCATGATGCTGTGGCAGCGGAACAGGCGGTACGGGTCGTTCAGGTTGTCCAGACGCTCGCTGGTGGCCTGGTCGCGGCTGTCCGCGATGAAGCGGTAAGCCTGCAGCAGGCCGGCCGGGCCGACGAACTTGTCCGGGTTCCACCAGAACGACGGGCACGAGGTCGAGCAGCTGGCGCAGAGAATGCACTCGTACAGGCCGTCCAGCTCGTCACGCTCTTCCGGCGACTGCAGGCGCTCTTTCTCGGGCGGCGGCTCGTCGTTGATCAGGAACGGCTTGATCGAGTTGTACTGCTTGAAGAAGTTCGTCATGTCGACGATCAGGTCGCGCACCACCGGCAGGCCGGGCAGCGGACGCAGCACGATGCGGTCCGGCAGCTCGCGCATGTTGGTCAGGCAGGCCAGGCCGTTCTTGCCGTTGATGTTCATCGCGTCCGAGCCGCACACGCCTTCGCGGCACGAACGGCGGAACGAGATGGTCTCGTCCAGCTTCTTCAGCTTCACCAGCGCGTCCAGCAGCATGCGCTCGTGGCCGTCCAGCTCGACCTCGTAGGTCTGCATGCGCGGCGCCGCATCCTTGTCCGGATCGTAGCGGTAGACTTCGAAAATACGCTTCATTTCTGTGGGTCCTGTTGTCTCTACGATGCGGTGCTCAGAACGTACGGGCCTTCGGCGGCACGCTTTCCACCGTCAGCGGTTCCATCTTCACCGGCTTGTAGTCGAGGCGGTTGCCTTCGCTGTAGAACAGCGTGTGCTTGAGCCAGTTCTGGTCGTCGCGGTTGGGGAAGTCGCTGTGCGCGTGGGCGCCGCGCGATTCCTTGCGCGCCGCGGCCGAGATCATGGTGGCCTTGGCCACTTCCACCAGGTTGGCCACTTCCAGGGCTTCCACCAGCGCGGTGTTGAAGACCTTGGACTTGTCCTTCAGGTGGATGTTGGCGGCACGCTCGGTCACTTCCAGGATGCGCTCGACGCCTTCGTCCATCAGCTTCTGGGTACGGAACACGCCGGCATGCGACTGCATGTTCTTGCGGATGTCGTTGGCGACGTCCTGCGTGTACTCGCCCGACGACGAGGCCTGCAGCTTGGCCAGGCGCGACAGCGCCAGGTCGGCGGCGTCCGCCGGCAGCGGCTTGTGCTCTTTCTGCTTCAGGTTCTGCGCGATGATGTGGTTGCCGGCGGCGCGGCCGAACACCACCAGGTCGAGCAGCGAGTTGGTGCCCAGGCGGTTGGCGCCGTGCACCGACACGCACGAGCATTCGCCGATCGCGTAGAAGCCGTTGAGCACTTCGTTCGGGTTGCCGTTCTTCGGCACCACCACCTGGCCGTGGTAGTTGGTCGGGATGCCGCCCATCTGGTAGTGGATGGTCGGGACCACCGGGATCGGTTCCTTGATCGCGTCGACGTTGGCGAACTTCAGGCCGATCTCGCGGATCGACGGCAGGCGCTTCATGATGGTCTCGGCACCGACGTGGGTCAGGTCGAGCAGCACGTAGTCGCCGTTCGGGCCGCAGCCGCGGCCTTCCTTGATTTCCTGGTCCATCGAGCGCGAGACGAAGTCGCGCGGCGCCAGGTCCTTCAGCGTCGGCGCGTAGCGCTCCATGAAGCGCTCGCCGTCCTTGTTGCGCAGGATACCGCCCTCGCCGCGCACGCCTTCGGTGATCAGCACGCCCGCGCCGGCCACGCCGGTCGGGTGGAACTGCCAGAACTCCATGTCTTCCAGCGGCACGCCGGCGCGTGCGGCCATGCCCAGGCCGTCACCGGTGTTGATGAAGGCGTTGGTGGAAGCGGCGTAGATGCGGCCGGCACCGCCGGTCGCGAACAGCGTGGTCTTGGCCTCGAGGATGTAGACCTCGCCGGTTTCCATTTCCAGCGCGGTCACGCCCAGCACATCGCCGTCCTGGTCGCGGATCAGGTCCAGCGCCATCCATTCGACGAAGAAGTGGGTCTTGGCGCGCACGTTGCGCTGGTACAGCGTGTGCAGCAGCGCGTGGCCGGTACGGTCGGCCGCGGCGCAGGCGCGCTGCACCGGCTTTTCACCGTAGTTGGCGGTGTGGCCGCCGAACGGACGCTGATAGATGGTGCCGTCCGGGTTGCGGTCGAACGGCATGCCGAAGTGTTCGAGCTCGTACACGACCTTCGGCGCTTCCCGGCACATGAACTCGATCGCGTCCTGGTCACCCAGCCAGTCCGAGCCCTTGATGGTGTCGTAGAAGTGATAGTGCCAGTTGTCCTCGCTCATATTGCCGAGCGAGGCACCGATGCCGCCCTGCGCCGCCACCGTGTGCGAGCGGGTCGGGAACACCTTGGACAGCACGGCCACGTTCAGGCCGGCTTCCGCGAGCTGGAGGGATGCGCGCATCCCGGCGCCGCCAGCACCGACGATGACCACGTCAAAGCGGCGACGCGGCAATCCAGTCTTGACTGCGACCATTTATTACACCCTCCAGAGAATCTGAGCAGCGTAGCCCGCGCAACCGACGAGCCACAGAATCGTAAGAACTTGCAGCACGAGGCGCACCGCCATCGGCTTCACATAGTCCATCCAGATATCGCGCACGCCGATCCAGGCGTGATACAGCAGCGACAGGATGGTCAGGAACGTGATGATCTTCATCCACTGGTTGGCGAAGAGCCCTGCCCACGCTTCATAAGAAGCGCCGTTCGACAGCAGGAAGGCAATCGCCAGGATCACGGTGAAGACCACCATGACCACGGCGGTGACGCGTTGCGCGAGCCAGTCTTTCAGACCGTAGTGCGCACCGACGACAAGACGCTTGGGACCGATATTGTTATTTGCCACCTTGATTCTCCTCAGAACAGGCCGTACAGCTTCAGGCCGAAAATCAGGGTAAGCAGCAGGCTCACAACCAGCACGCTGACGGCAGACTTGGCCGAGGCGGGCTTGGAGACACCAACGTGCACGTCCAGCAGCAGGAAGCGGATCCCGGCGCAGAAGTGATGCAGATAACCCCAGATCAGGGCCAGCACAACCAGCTTGACAAAGCCGCCGGACAGAAGGGCCGAGAACTTTGCGAAGCTCAGTTCGGAGGTGATGCTCTGCTCAAACAGATACAGGACGAAGGGAAGGAGGAGGAACATCAGTGCACCGCTCACGCGATGCAGGATGGATACCTTGCCGGCCCAGGGCAACCGGTATTTCGCGATCTGCGAAATACCGATATTCCGGAACTCCGGCCTGGCTTGTTTGACGGCTTCAGCCATGCGAGACCCCATTAGCGGTAAACAAAGAAACGAAACTGCCATTGCCTGCATGCAACGGGATGCATTAGGGCAAATCCATGAGATTTTAGCGCCTTTGTTGCGCGCTGCACCAATAATTTTCTGCTATCACGGCCCGACAAGCGCCGCCCGACAATCGCACACTTCGCACATCCGGCGCGCCACTTCACGCGACAACCAGCGCGTCACGCAACCGCCGGCAATACCATGGCCAGGCCCACAATAATCGGCGCGCGCGCACCTGGCGCGGCGCCGTCATTTCAGCTCAGGTCGTTCTGGTAATAGTGCCGGGTGGTGACGTAGAGCCCACGGCGCACTTCCACCGGGCGGTCGCCATAGGTGTAGGACACGCGCTCGACCGACAGCAGCGGCGCGCCCACCGGCACGGACAGCAGCTCGGCGGCGGTCTCGTCGGCGGGCACGGCGCGGATCTTTTCCGAGGCGCGAATCATGCGCGTACCGAATTCGGCCTCGAACAATGCATACATGGGCCCTTTCCATTCGGTCAGCTTTTCCGCGGTCAGGCCCTTGAAGTTGGCGCCGAGCAGCCAGATTTCGTCCAGCACGGTCGACTCGCCGGAGAAAGTCAGCACGCGGCGGATCTGCACCACGCTGTCGCCGGTGCGGATATCGAGCAGCCGCGCGATTTCGGCGGGGGCGCGCAGGCGCTTGCATTCGAGCACGCGGCTGGCGCCATAATGGGGTTCGCCCTCGTCCGGGACGAGGCGCAGGAAGCGGAACTTGACCACGTCTTCATGGTGCGTGGTCACGAAGGTGCCCTTGCCCTGGCGGCGCGCCACCAGGTTCTCGGCGGCGAGTTCGTCGATGGCCTTGCGCACCGTGCCCTGGCTGACCTTGTAGCGCGACGCCAGCTCCATCTCGCTGGGAATCATCTCGCCCGGCTTCCATTCGCCGGATTGCAGGCTGCGCGTGATCAGCGCCTTGATCTGCTGGTAAAGCGGGCTGAACGTGGGCGATGGCACTGACTGCAGACCAGAAGCGGGACCAGGAGAGGCACCTGAAGCGGCACCAGTTTGCGGAGCGGCCTGCGGCGCAGCGGCCGGCGCGGGCGCCGGCGGCGAAAGCGGCTGCGTCCCGGCGCCAGGCGTGGCGGCGCCAGATTCCTGCGCGCCGGGTGTGGCTGCGCCGGTCAGGGACGTAGGCAGGGAGGACATAGCGCGATTTCACCACAAAAGGGCGAGTAACGTCCAGCCTTACGTTAATTGTCTTATGTCTTATATAAGACATATGAATTGACAGGATGGAGAAGCCGGGCCTACACTCGCGCTGGTCCACGCCCGCGATCGCCCGCCTCCAGGCCCGCCAGCTGCCGCCCCAGGACGGAAATGTACCGCGCCCGCGGCGGCACGGTCTGGAAATGGCGCCTCGCTTCGCAGTAGACTAACGCTTTGTTGCATCACCATGACCCGTTGTGGCTCTCCCCCACCGGCCCCGCCACCTGGCTCCGGCGGACGGCCGCTCCCCGCTGTGGCGACAACCAGCACCCGGTGACACACCGCGCGCCCCTGCATGGCGCCGGCGCGCCACCGACCGGCATCCCCCCTTCTATCGTTTGGAGATTTACTCATGGCTAAAGCCCCAATGCGCGTCGCAGTGACCGGCGCCGCTGGCCAGATCGGCTACTCCCTGCTGTTCCGCATCGCCAATGGCGACATGCTGGGCAAAGACCAGCCGGTCATCCTCCAACTGCTCGACCTCCCGCAAGCCCAGCAAGCCGTCAAGGGCGTGGTGATGGAACTGGAAGACTGCGCGTTCCCGCTGCTGGCCGGCGTGGTCATCACCGATGACCCCAAGGTTGCCTTCAAGGACGCCGACGTGGCCCTGCTGGTGGGCGCCCGTCCGCGCAGCAAGGGCATGGAGCGCAAGGACCTGCTCGAAGCCAACGCCCAGATCTTCACGGTGCAGGGCAAGGCGCTGGACGAGGTCGCCAGCCGCGATGTCAAGGTGCTGGTGGTCGGCAACCCGGCCAACACCAATGCCTACATCGCCATGAAGTCGGCCCCGAACCTGCCGCGCGAGAACTTCACCGCGATGCTGCGCCTGGACCACAACCGCGCGCTGTCGCAGATCGCCGCCAAGACCGGCAAGCCGGTGTCGTCGATCGAGAAGCTGTTCGTGTGGGGCAACCACAGCCCGACCATGTACGCCGACTACCGCTACGCCACCGTCGACGGCCAGAGCGTCAAGGACCTGATCAACGACCCGGTGTGGAACAACGACGTGTTCCTGCCGACCGTCGGCAAGCGCGGCGCCGCCATCATCGAGGCGCGTGGCCTGTCGTCGGCCGCCTCGGCCGCCAATGCCGCGATCGACCACGTGCGCGACTGGGTGCTGGGCAGCAACGGCAAGGTCGTCACCATGGGCATCCCGTCCAACGGTGAGTACGGCATCCCGGCCGACACCATGTTCGGCTACCCGGTGACCACCGCCAACGGCAAGTACGAAATCGTCAAGGGTCTGGAGATCGACGCCTACAGCCAGGAAAAGATCAACATCACCCTGAAGGAACTGGAAGAAGAAAAGGCCGGCGTGCAGCATCTGCTGGGCTGATCTTCCCAACGCTCGACGAAAGACCGGGGTTCCGCAACGATTCATGAATCGGCGCGGACCCCGGTTTTTTCATAGGCAGCGGCCGTGCGGCCCTGCCTGTCCGCCAACTTCAACTTTCTGAATCCACGTGCATCCTTCCGAGGTCTTGTTCCAGGGCGAAGCCATCCCGGTCCAGCTGCCGGTGTGTGACCATTACGCGGGCAGCGAAAAGCTGATGCGCAAGTCGCTGGCCCTGCAACAAGAGCTTGGCCCGGTCTTCGACATCACCTTCGACTGCGAGGACGGCGCCGCCGTGGGCCATGAGCGCGAGCACGCCGAACTGTGCGCGCAGCTGGTCAACGGCCCGCTCAATGCCCACAACCGCGTGGGCGTGCGCATCCATGACCCGGCCCACCCCAGCTGGCGCCAGGACGTCGACGTGCTGGTCCGCGCCGCCGGGGCGCGGCTGGCCTATGTGGTGGTGCCCAAGGTCACCGACGTGGTCGAGGTCGCGCGCGTGACCGACCATGTCAACCAGGTCGCGCGCAGCGCCGGCATTGCCCGCCATATCCCGATCCATGTGCTGATCGAAACCCACGCCGCGCTGGAGCAGGCCTTCGATATCGCCGCGCTGGTGCAGGTGGAATGCCTGAGCTTCGGGCTGATGGACTTTGTCTCGGCCCACCACGGCGCGATTCCCGGCGACGCCATGCGCTCGCCGCAGCAGTTCGAACACCCGCTGGTGCGCCGGGCCATGCTGGAAATTTCCGCGGCCTGCCACCGCCACGGCAAGGTGCCGTCGCACAACGTCAGCACCGACGTGCAGGCGCCGCAGCGCGCCGGCGACGATGCGCTGCGTGCGCGCTGCGAATTCGGCTACCTGCGCAAGTGGAGCATCCATCCGGGCCAGATCGCGCCGATCGTGGCGGCGTTCCGCCCCGGCGCTGACGAGATCGGCGCCGCCAGCCAGATCCTGCTGGCCGCGCACGAGAACAACTGGGCGCCGATCCGCCATGAAGGGCAGCTGCACGACCGCGCCAGCTACCGCTATTACTGGTCGCTGCTGCAGCGCGCGCAGGCCACCGGCACGCCGCTGCCGGCCAACGTGGAAGCGCTGTTCTTCGGCTGAAGCCCCCAAACCCATCCCCACCCTCATCCGCAGTGCCCAAGGAGACACGGATGCCTGCCTCGAAGCTTGCCGCAACCGACCCCACGCTCGATCCCGCACCCGACTCCGGGGCCAGCGTGCCGGCCGCGCCGCGGGTCAAGAAATCCGTCGCGCTGTCGGGCGTGACCGCCGGCAACACCGCGCTGTGCACCGTCGGCCGCACCGGCAACGACCTGCACTATCGCGGCTACGACATCCTCGATATCGCCGAGACCTGCGAGTTCGAGGAAATCGCCCACCTGCTGGTGCACGGCAAGCTGCCGACGAAGTCCGAGCT